>NZ_CP174164.1:0-876322 GCF_045276885.1 Mycoplasmopsis hyopharyngis
AAAAATTGTTATTTTAGCATTATTCCCCTATAAATAAGCATAATTCGTTGTTAATAATATTGTTAATATATTGTTAATAAACATTATTAATTAACAAAAGAAACATTTTTTTATTTTTTAAATATATTATTTAAATTATGAACAAATATCAAGATGAAAAAACAATTAAAAAAATAGAGTTTAAAGCAGCGACATCAACTTTTTTAGATTCTATTTCTATGGACATTAATGACCCTATGAGTTTTAAGACATTTTTTGAAAATTTGTCTATTCATAAAATCGGTGCTAACAATATTGTATATATCACATCAGAAAAATTAACTGATATTATGATTAACTTTATAAATCAACAATATAAAGAAGTTATTCTAAAAGCTTTAAAAGATACTTTTGAGCAAGCATACGACTATAAATTAATAAAAAATATTGATGAAATTGAGGAAAAAACTCCTTCAATTAAAACTTTAGTTAAACAAAATGCTTCTTTAAAAAAACAAGAAAGTTCATCTTTAAATAAAGATTTTACTTTTGAAAACTATGTTGAATCTAAATTTAATGAATCAGTTATTAAGTTAGGAAAGTATATTATTGAAAACGTTGATCAACAAAATGAATATAACCTTATATTTATATATAGTAAATCAGGATTAGGAAAAACTCACTTTCTTTATGCAATGGGGAATGAACTAAATAAAAAAGGCTTAGTAGTTAAATACATAAATCCAGATATTTTTTCAAGAGATATTTCCTCACTTCTAAAAGAGAACAATCAAGCAAAAATTAAAGCAATTCACGAAGTTTTTCATCGGGCTGATGTTGTTATGTTTGACGATTTTCAAAATTATGGAATCGGGAATAAAAAAGCTACTGTTCAAACTATTTTTAATATTTTAGACTACAGAATAACCAATAATTTATTAACTTTAATTTGTGCAGATAAACCTACTAATACTCTTTCTAACAGTTTTGATGCTAGAATTTCAACCAGATTATCTCAAGGGTTACAACTTGAAATAAAAATGCCTGATAATAATGATTGAAATAAAATTTTAGATTTTATTTTAGATAATAATGATATTGACCCAAATAATTGAGAAAATGAAGCTAAATCTTTTTTAACCAGAAATTACACTTCTTCTATTAGAGCATTACTTGGTGCTGTAAAAAGAGTTAAATTTTATGGTGAATTTATTAAACAAACCAACACAAAATATACTTTAGCAGTTATGAATTCAATCTTTAAGGATATTCAACAAAATAAAGAAAACATAACTCCAGAATCAATTATCGAACATGTTTGCAAGTATTACAAGATAAACAAAAAAGAGGTTTTAGGCAAGGGTCGAAATAAAAATGTTGTTCTTGCTAGACATATTGCTATCTTTATTATAAGAACACAGTTAGAAATTTCTTTAGAACAAATTGGAAAAATATTTGGCAATAGAGACCACTCAACTATAATCAACGCAATAAAGAAAATAGAAAAAGAAATAGACGAACCTGATAAATCAATTTCGAAAGCTATTTCACTACTTAATAATGATATTTATAAAGTTAAGTAATAGTTTTCCACAAACTAAAAAAATGAAAAAAGCGCTTTATGTTTTAAAATAACCATTATTTTTTACTTTTTGAGCCTTATTAACAAAATAACAAAATATATTATTTATATAAGAAAAAATGGAGCCAAAATGAACTTTGAAATTCAAAAAAATATTTTAGATAAAGCAATAGAAATAGTTTCTAGATACTCTGATACTGCTAATGCTTTTTATTCATTAAGATGTATTTTAATTAAAGTTACAAATGAAGTAATTTATTTAGTTGCTTCAAATGGAAGTCAAAGTATTGAAAAACAACTTATTGTTGATAACGATAAAATTAAAGTTTTTGAAGAAGGAAAATTTTTAATAAACACACAATACTTTAAAAATAGTATTAAAAAATTTAATCAAAACATAATTATAAAATTTGACAATGACAAAAACCTAATCTTAAAAGAAAAATTCACATCTTACTCTTTAACTACAGTTGATCCCGAAACCTTTATTCCTATTGAATTTGAATTACCTGAAAAATTCATTACAGTTAATAGTGAACAATTTAGAAAAGGTCAAAAAGATGTTGAAAAAGTTGTAGCAATAGATTCGGAATTAATTTACAAATGTATCAATGTTAAATTTAAAGACAACTTAATGATTTTCGGAGCAACTGATACTTATAGATTAGCTTATGAAAAATTTAAAGTAAAAAATGAAAATAAATATGAATATGAATTTTCACTTGAAAGTAATTACTTTAAAGACTTATTACCAGTTGATGTTCCAAATGAATTTAAACTTTACTTTGACCAATTAAAAATTTGTGTTGTTTATGAACAAACTAAAATTTTTTCAAGAATTGTGGATATGGAATTTTTTGATTTAGCAAAATTAATTCCTAGTGAGTTCAAATATCAAATAAAAATAAATAAAAATGAATTATTAAACTTAATTGATAAAGTTTCTGTTGTAACAAGCGAAAAGCAAAATAAAATCGAAATGAAGATTGAAAAGAATGAACTTACTTTAAAAACATTTGTCAAAGAAATTGGTACATCAATAGCTAAAACAACTAATTTTAATAATTTAACTAAACTTGAATTGGAATTAGATCTTAATATTACTTTCTTAAAAGATGCTATTAGTGTTTTTAATGATGAAATAACTTTAAACATTGATGATAAGGTTTCTAGAATTTTAATTGTTTCAGAAAAAGATCCTGAATTAAAACAAATTATTACTCCAAAAAGAAGATAAAAATGAACATACAAATAAAAGGTGAATTTATTAAAGTTGGCCAATTTCTAAAGAAAATAGGTTTTATTGATAGTTGTGGTGCTGCTAAAAGCGTTTTAAAAACTACAAAAATATTAATCAATAATAAATTGGCGATTGGAAGAAGTTCAAAAATAAAACCAGGTGATACAGTTTGAATCAACGATAAGGTTTATTTTGTAGAGGCAATGAATGAAAAAGAAAATTAATAAACTATTGTTAACAAGTCTTTTAGTTCCTATGTCTTTAAGCTTGTTTTCTACTTCCTTTGCTTGTACTAACTTACAACAAAAGTTGGATAAAGAAATAGAAAAAATAGAAATAACTTTGAAAAAAGTTGACAAAACAATTAACCAAATTAGCGTTAATGATTTACAAATAGAAAACAAAAATGAAAAATATAAATTCTTTATTTATTTGACAAAAGATGAAAATAAGAAAATTCTTTTTGTTAGATATTGATATAAATCAACAAACGTTGAGTCTAAAAAAATTAATAAAGAAATCAAAGTTCTTAAATAAAAAACTCGTGGAAATAAACACGAGTTTTTAAATTCTAAAATGAAATTGATTTTCTGAACTATTCATCTTTTTTCCTGTTTCACGTCATTCTTTAATTTGTTTTTTAAGTCTTTTATCGGAAGGGAATTCATATAAAAACTAGAAACTATTTCATTTTTTTTCTCAAAAAATTTATAATTTTAAGACAAAGGAAAAACTTTGTAAAATGAATGTGAACAGTTAGAATAGACTTATAAAAAGAATCAGAAGCAGTTTCTCCAAGAAAATATTTTGCTTTCAAAAATGAAATGATATCAGGAAAAGAATATGGAAAAACACCTAGAAAATAATTTTTATACACCATTTACTTTTATTTTTAAAATAGCAACTATTTATAAAGAAAATAAACAAAAAATAAATAGTAAATCTTTATCTTTAAGTATTTTGTTTTTTATACTAAACTATACTTTATTAATTCCTTTATTAGTTACAATACCATTAATAGGATATTATGAATATCGTTATGTAGGTGAACAATTTTGAAAATTCATTAATAAGATGATAATTTTAAATATCGTTTTTGTTTTTTTATTTTTTATATTTTATACATTGAATACTTTTATTTTTAATAATTTAATCGATAAAACAATTTCAAATAGTAAATTAAAAATAATCAATAGATTTAAAAATACTTTTAAACAATTATTTTGATTAGATAGTATTTTTGCGTTTTTATACTTTTTAATCCCAATTTCTTACTTAGTAGGTAACATTGGAAATGATAGAACTAACACCAATGTTAGTTTCGAAATTTTGTTGGCTGTTTTTTTGCCAATATTAATTATGTGGTTATTGAAATTCTTGTTATTTGACTTACACCTTAATATTAAAACTTTTAAATATGAACTTGAAGAAAATGAATTTATTACAAAACATAATTTATTTGCTATTGTAATTATGACAATTCAATTATTATGATTTGTAATGATTATTTGATTTATAGGTGGTTTTATTTTTTACAATAATATGTTTGATGAAGCATTTCTTTCCGGTATATTAAAAATGCATCCTATAAGCATTTGAGCAATTTATTGAGGAATTTCAATTCCAATATCAATATTATTGTTTTGTTTAATAAAAGTTTTAGCTAAATACTTTATTTTAAAAAAAGAAACAATATCTAAAAAGTATAAAGTTTTTTTAACTTTAATTCCTTGTTGAATTAGAATAACAAAATAATTAATAAAGAAATTAAGGTTCTAAAATAAAAACCCGTGTTAAATTTCTACGGGTTTTTAAATTTGTTTTTTTATACTTTATTATTTAGAATGTCCAATTGCATAAACTAAGATAGCAAAGAAATAAGGTAACATTGTTGTTCAACCTAAACATAGAACAGCAATAGAAAAAGCTTTCATATTTATGTTGCCACCGCCTGAAATACTTACCATTGAATAAATAAATAATAAGATTATTCCTAGAAATGCTATTGTCATCAAAATCAAAATAACTTTTGCTCAAACGCTACTTAATTTAGCTCTTGTATAAATTGGATTAAAGAAAAAACCAATGTAAATTTGAATCATTAAAGCAAAAGAAAGTGGTCCTATTGCTATTCCATAATCTCTAGTGTTTTTCCCCATTACAACAAAAATAAAACCTATTAATGCTAATGTAAATAATATTCCACTGTAAATTACAGATTGAGCAATATATGCTTTTTGTGTTTTGTTCATACTCCTCCGTATTTAAAATAATATATATATTATAGAATTAATATAATATATAATTATTAAGCATTTTTTAAGTATCGTTTTTCTTAGAAAAAAGGTGCTTTTTTAATCACTTTTAAAACAAAAACTTAAGTTTATTAAGGAGAAAAAATGAAAAAAAATAACATTTTCGATACTAAAGAATATTTAGAAAAAGTTGATGCTTGATTTAGAGCAGCAAACTATTTATCTGTTGCTCAAATTTATTTGAGAAATAATCCACTTCTAGAAAAACCTTTAGAAAAAGACGATGTAAAAATCTACCCTATTGGTCACTGAGGAACAATTCCTGGCCAAAATTTTATTTATGCACATTTAAATAGAGTTATCAACAAATATGATTTAAATATGTTTTATATTGAAGGTCCAGGACATGGTGGTCAAGTTATGATTTCTAACTCATATCTTGATGGAAGCTATACTGAATTATTCCCTCATGTAACTAAAGATAAAAAAGGTTTAGCTTACATGTTTAAGAACTTTTCATTCCCTGGTGGAACAGCTTCACATGCTGCACCAGAAACTCCTGGTTCAATACATGAAGGCGGTGAATTAGGTTATTCTCTTTCACATGCTACCGGAATGATTTTAGATAATCCTGAAGTTATAGCAGCAACAGTAATAGGAGACGGAGAGGCAGAAACAGGTCCATTAGCTGCTGGATGATTTTCAAATTCATTTATTAATCCAGTAAATGATGGTGCTGTATTGCCTATATTACATTTAAATGGAGGGAAGATTTCTAACCCAACTATTCTTTCTAGAAAAACTAATGAAGAATTAACAATGTATTTCGAAGGAACAGGATGACATCCTTTATTTGTTGAAGGTTCAGAACCTGAAAAAATGCATAAATTAATGTCTGAAAAATTAGATGAAGCAATTGAAACAATTAAGAAAATTCAAGCAGATGCAAGAAAAAAAGATGCTAACAAAGCAACCAGACCAGTATGACCAATGCTTGTTGTAAGAACACCAAAAGGTTGAACCGGACCAAAAGAATGAAACAAAGAAACAGTTGAAGGAAGTTTTAGAGCACACCAAGTTCCTATTCCTGTAAGTGCAGAAAAAATGGAACATATTGCTGAATTAGAAAAATGATTACGTTCATATAAACCAGAAGAATTGTTTGAAAAAGATGGTTCATTCAAAAAAGTTTATGCAGAAATCGCACCTAAAGGCAATTCAAGAATGGGTATGAACCCAGTAGCAAATGGTGGACTAAATCCTAAAAAATTAGATTTAGGTGATTGAACTAAATTTGCTTTATCATTCGATAAACCAGGTCAATTCATCGCACAAGATATGGTTGAATTAGGAACCTATTTTGCTGATTTAGTAAAAAGAAACCCAACTAACTTTAGAATTTTTGGACCAGATGAAACTAAATCAAACCGTTTATACAATTTATTTAAAGTTACTAATCGTCAATGATTAGAAAGAACTGATGCTAAATTAGATGAATTTATGGCACCTGCTGGAAGAATTATTGATTCACAACTTTCAGAACACCAAGCAGAAGGTTTTCTTGAAGGTTATGTACTAACAGGTAGACACGGTGTTTTTGCTTCATACGAATCATTTTTAAGAGTTGTTGATTCAATGATTACTCAACATATGAAATGAGTTAAAAAAGCAAGAGACATTGAATGAAGAAAAGATTATCCTTCATTAAACTTAATTGCTACTTCAAATGCTTTCCAACAAGACCACAATGGATATACACACCAAGATCCAGGTTTAATTGGACACTTAGCAGATAAAAGACCAGAATTGGTAAGAACATATTTACCAGCTGATACTAATACCTTGTTAGCGACAATGGACAAATCATTACAAGAAAGAGATGTAATTAACTTAATCATTGCTTCTAAACAACCAAGACACCAATTCTTTTCAGTTAAAGAAGCACAAGAATTAGTACAAAAAGGTTACAAGGTAATCGACTGAGCTTCTACTTGCAAAGAAAATGAAGAACCAGATTTGGTTATGGTAGCTTCAGGAACAGAATCAACCATTGAATCATTAGCAGCCATTTCTTTATTAAATAAAGCATTTCCAAAACTAAAAATTAGATTTGTAAATGTTCTTGATTTATTTAAATTAAGACACCCAAGCGTTGATCCTAGAGGAATTTCAAACGTAGAATTTGATAAAGTATTTACAAAAGACAAACCTGTTGTATTTGCTTTCCATGGTTATGAAGCAGTTCTAAGAGATATTTTCTTCTTAAGAAATAACCACAATTTAATTACTCATGGATACCGTGAAAATGGAGATATAACCACTTCATTCGATATTCGTTTATTAAGCGAAATGGACAGATTCCATATTTCAATCGATGCTGCTAAAACATTAGCGAAAGAAAATACTCAAGAATTTGTTAAACAAATGGAAGAAAAAATTGCTTACCATAAAAAATACATTAGAGAATTTGGTACAGATATTCCAGAAGTTAAAGAATGAAAATGAGAAGGTTTTAAATAGTTCGAACAAATATAGAAACATGTTTTCTATATTTTTTATTTTTTAAAGCAACAAAAAAAGCAAGCAATATTTCATATAATTTTAGTATGCAAAAAACAAATAAGGTTTTAATAATTTTAATTGCTATTAGTTTAACTTTAGGTGTTATATTTTTAACATTACCATTTGTTTTTAAAATGTTAGAATCGATAGCAATTGTTCTTTTAACTATTGTTACAATTGGTTTGATTTGAACAACTGAAGAGGGACAAGATTTTATGCAAAATCAAATCTCTGATAATTGAAAAATAATGTCTTATATTTCTTGAGTTTTATTAACAATTACCATTGCCTTATCGATTACACTCATAATTTTAAAAATCAAAAAATGAAAAGAACAACCAAACACCAACGGATTTATTTTTTCATGTGTAGCAACAGCAAGCGCAATATTTTTATTGATTATTGGAGTTGTTTTCTACGTTTTCAACTACTTTATTTAATGTGATTGAGATTAACAAAAAATTCCGTATTTATCTTTAAAATAGACGAATACGGAATTTTTTATTGTTTAATTAATTCAATTTTTGTTTTAGTTTTTCAAAAATAAAATTACATTTTTTAATCAATTGCCTAATGTTTAAAGACTTAAATTTTTTGTTTTCATAAACAATGTTACCATCAATAATTGTAGTAATTACATCCTTACCAGAAGTTGAATAAACTAATGATGCAGGAATGTCAATATTAGGACAATGGTTGATATTGTTAATATCTACAATGATTAAGTCTGCTAAATAATTTGTTTGAATTTTACCTAGTTCATGTTCCTGTTCTAATGCTTTTGCTCCATTATTCAAAACCATTTGAATAGTAGTTTTAGCATTCAAATTTTTTGGTTGCAAAGTAGAACCTTTTGCTAATAAAGAAGCAAATTTCATTTCTTCAAACATATCTAAAGAATTGTTAGAAGCTACCCCATCAGTTCCAAGTGTTAGGTTTAAACCTAAATCAATATTTTGTTGAGCATTCATAATTCCGCTTGCTAATTTTAAATTTGAAACTGGATTATGAACCAAGATAACATCTTTTTGCTTAGCAATTTCTTTTTCTTTATCTGAAAGTCAAACACAATGACCACCAATTAAATGTTGGTCTGTTAAACCTAAAGAATGAACATATTCTAAAGGTGACATTTGATTTTCTTTAATTGAGTTATTAACTTCTGTTTGTGATTCATTAAGATGCATGTTGATACCAACATTTAATTCTTTTGCTAGATTTAATGCTCTTGTTAAATCTTCTTTGCTGTTAGTATAAACCGCATGAGGAGCAATCATGGTTTTGATTCTACCGTTTTCTTTATTGTGTCATTTATAATAAAAATCTTTTGCAATTTTTAAATCTTTTTCTATTGAATAATGAGTAATCCCTTGACTAATTATTCCTCTCATTTGCATTTTTTGTGCTGCTTTAGCAACTTCATCAATAAAGAAATACATATCAATAAAAGAAGTGGTTCCAGTAGAAATCATTTCTGCCATTGAAAGTAATGATGAATAATAAACATCTTGCGCTGTTAATTTTTCTTCAATAGGAAAAATAAATTTATATAATCATTCTTCTAAAGAAACATCATTACCATAGTTTCTAAATATTCCCATTCCTATGTGAGTATGACAATTGATCAAACCAGGCATAACCAAATTATTTTTTGCATCTATTACTTTGTTTATTGATAAAGTTTGTTCTTCATTACCAACATAAAGGATTTTGTTATCTTTAATATAAACATTAGCGTTATAAAGAATGTCAAAATTTTGGTTATTAGTTAATACTGTAGCATTTTTAATTAATATGTTCATTATTGCTCCTTTTAAATAAAAAACACCGTACTGGCGTTTTTGTTATTTAGCTGCTGCTTTTCTAGCTTCTCTTCTTTTAGCACGAGCTGCTTCTAAAGCTAATTTGTGTTTTCTTTTTTCTGCTCTAATTTTATTTTTTTCTCTAACAATCTTTCTCATGATTATCCTTTTATGGTGTTTTAATAAAAACTTAGTTTTTTACTGTTGGTAAAATATATTCTTATTTTAACAATTTTATAAAAATTGCTATAACATTTTTTTCAAATTCTAAATTTAATTCTTTAGTTTGGTATATTGAAATTGCTTCTTTTTTTCTTTTTTCTAAGAGATCTAGATATGTTTGTTTTTTATTATTAAAAACAACTTCATCTCATAATTGTGAATCTTTAGCATAGAATTTAACTCATTCAATAGCGTTTGAATCTTTATTATCTAGACCTTTAAAATCCTTAACGTTTTGAATAAACTTATTCATATATTTTAAGTTTAAATCATCAATTTGTTTTACTTGTTGATAAGCATTTTGAAGATTAACATTTAAATTAAGACAAGCATCAAAAAATGTTTTATATCTAATGCTATAAAGTAAAGATTTAGCTAGTGTTGTACTATCATAAACTAAATTGTCTTTTTTTAATTCTGCTTTAACAAAATCAGTATAAGTATATTCGCTTAAATCTTTAGTTGCTGATAAGAATAAAGGATCTAATGAAGATGAAAAGTTTAATGATGTAGATAAATAAGGATTTAATATTTCTGCTATATCTTGATAATGTTTAATCAAAATTTCAAATATTTCTTTTTTAGTTTCAGCATCTAATTTTTCATTATTCTTAATTTTGCTTTTAGACGAATTAATAAACAAAACAAAGTTTTGTGCAACAGGTTTCATTATGTTCTCAAAAACGAATTGCTCAACTTCTTTCGAATCTTTTTTATTGGTAATTTCCTTGGTTTTAGTTACAAGAAAATTTGAATAATAATTTAAAGTGTTAGTAAGCTGTTTTGCGTAATTTCAAGCAATTGTTTTTAATAAACTATGATTTTTTAAGTTTAAAAATGATTTTTTATCGCTATCTAAAAAGAACTTAATACTTTGATTGAATTCATTTTTTAATGAATTAATTTGACTAGTAACTTCATTATTTTTGGTGCAAGAAGCAGCAACAACTGGTAAAAAGCTACTTAATGATAAAGCGGGTAAAATAAGTAATGTTTTTTTGCTTTTCATATTTTCCCTTTCTTATTTTTTGTTAGTTTTATTAATTATATATTCTTGTATTCCTTTAACCTTATTTAATCTTTCTCAAGGCAAGTCTAGATCATCTCTACCAAAATGTCCAAAATATGCGGTTTTACTGTAAATTGGTTTTAATAAATCAAGTTCCTTAATAATGTTTTTTGGAGTTAAAGAAAAACAATTTTTGATTATATCTAGAATAAATTCATTATCGTATTTTGAACTATTAAAGGTTTCTACTGAAATAGAAACGGGTTCAGCAACCCCAATTGCATAAGAAACTTGAATTTCGATTTCATTAGCTACATTTGCTGCTACCAAATTTTTAGCAATTCATCTACAAGCATAAGCCGCTGATCTATCTACCTTGCTAGCATCCTTACCACTAAAAGCACCACCACCATGGTGAGCATAACCTCCATAGGTATCAACTATAATTTTTCTACCTGTTAGTCCAGTATCACCTAATGGCCCGCCTATTACAAATCTCCCGGTTGGGTTAATAAAAACCTTTTTAGGAAAGTTAAGTTTATATTTTTCACATACAGGTTTAAAAATATTGTTTTTAATATGCTCTTTGAATTCTAATTCGTTGTAATCATCGCTATGTTGGCATGAAAATAAAAATGTATCAATTTCGTTAGTTTCATAATTAAAAGTAACTTGTGATTTCATATCTGCTTTAGCTCATTTAAACTTATTATTAATTCTTAAATTGTTTGCTAACTTAACAATATCATGTGCTAAAGAAATTGCAATTGGCATATAGCTAGGTGTTTCTTTACAAGCATAACCAAACATAATTCCTTGGTCTCCAGCACCAATTTCTTGGTTTTCTAAAACGACACCTCTAGCAATATCAACGCTTTGTGGTTTTAAATCAGTAATAATTTGTAAATCATTATGATAATAATCTAGTTCCTTTAAAATGTTTTTTGCTATTTCAACCACATTGACATTTTTAGCATTTGAACTATATTCACCTGCTATTAATAATTTATTTCCTGTAGCTACTGTTTCAATAGCAGTTCTAGAATAAATATCTTCTTTTAAAAAAGCATCTAAAATAGCATCCGAAATTTGATCGCAAATCTTGTCAGGATGTCCTTGACCAACTGATTCGCTTGTAAATAATTTTTTATTGAACAAAAAAACCTCCTTATTGACAAACATAAGAAGGCAAGCACATTTATATTTTAATAAACATGTTAATCAAACGATTCTAACCTTCCACCATAATTTATTAATCTGGTTGGCATGCTTCTACGCAGGTAATGCTCAGCAACTCTTTATGTTTATGAAAAAAATTATAAAGTAAAAAGTGCTTACTAGCGTTAAAAAAGTAGATTTTGCAAAATTAAATTTTTTAAAATCAGCATTTTCAAAAGATATATTTTAATAAAAATATATTAATGTTAAAATGTAAAATGAGGAAAAAGAATTCCTCAAATAAATTATGGAATATAATAATAAGTCTTATGAATTCAAAATTGGCGGAACGTTTTTAATTCATAAGACAAATTAATAAATTTGTATTAAATAAATACTTTGACTAATATATAAAAAAGACATTTAAAGAAGTTTCAAAATTAATAGATATTAAAGAACTTTATATTTCTCTTTCCCGAATGACAAATAATATCATTTTCATAATCACCTTAAACTACGAGAGTAGTTCCATATAATTGTTTATTTTTCATTACAGTAAAATAATTACTATCTATAACTATTAAGTTTTATAAATAAATAAACTCATTCGAAAACTTTGATGTCTAGTAAGGGTTAAAAACATCAGTCGTAAGTAGTGGTACTTACGATTTTTATTAAAAAAATTGTCAATTTAAGCGTTGACAATTTTTTCTATTCATACCCAAATTTTTTTAGTGTTTTCTTATCATCATTTCATTTGTTAGCGATTTTAACTTTTGTAAACAAATTAACTTTTGTTCCAAATTGAGCTGACATAGACTTTCTTGCATCTGTACCAATTTTTTTTATTTTTGAACCATTGTTTCCAATTACCATACCTTTTTGAGAAGCTTTTTTAACATATATAACCCCATGAATTTCAATGTGGTCTTGGAATTCATTAAATTGTTCGATTTCAGTAGCAATTGAATGAGGCAATTCCTCATACAATTCATTAATTGCTGCTTCACGTAAAATTTCTTTTGCTATAAATCTCATTGACTTATCAGTTATAGCTTCTTGGTCATAATAAGGAACAGATTCATATGAATAAGTTTTTATAAGTTTTATTAAGCTATCAATAGATTTATTATTTTTAATTGACACTGAAGCAATTTGTTCAAAGCCAATTTTTTGTAATTCTTCTTGCTTTTGCAAAATGAGTTTCGGATCTTTAATTAAATCAATTTTGGTAATTACCGCAATTTTATTTTTTACGTTTTTAATTTTGTCAATTATTAAGTTATCACCAGCACCAATTTTTTCATTTGCTGGACTTAAAAATAAAACTAAATCGGTTTCTTGAAGTGAAGAATAAGCGTTTTTGTTTAGAATTTCGCCAAGTTCTGATTCTGGTTTGTGAATTCCAGGAGTATCAGTAAAAACTATTTGGTAATCTTCTTCATTATAAACACCTACAATTTGATCTCTTGTAGTTTGTGCAACATTAGTTACAATAGAAACATTGTATCCTAATATATTGTTTAACAGTGAAGATTTACCTGTATTTGGTCTTCCTAATATTGAAACAAAGCAAATCTTCATTATTTGATTTGCTCACTTCTAATTGCGAAAGGAATCAATTCAGCAATAGTATTAACTCTAACTTGTTTTCCATCGCCTGAATATTGATATACCTTTGCATCATCTTGCATAAATTCTGTCATAACTTGACGACAACCTGCGCAAGGAGAAATAATCCCTTGTCCAGAAGAAATGATGTGAATTTCTTTGAATGTGCCAACTTTTGCACCGTGAGCAACAGAACCAAACATTGCTGAACGTTCAGCACATAAACCAGAAGGGAATGCAGCATTTTCTACATTAACCCCAGGGTATTCTTCCCCATTTTCATCTATCGCAATAGCAGCAACTCTAAAATGAGATCAAGGCGCGTATGAGTATTGTAATAAGTCTTTTAATTTTTTAAATTCCATTTTATATCTCCTTAGTTGTATTTTTTATTCAAACATTAAAAGAAGCAGTTCCTAAACCACACTTATCAGGATATTTTTTTCCTTTGTATGTAAAAGAATTTTTAGGTAGCCAATTAGATTCAAAAATTAATTTCAAATTAGGATTGATTTGTTTTTGAACATTTCATCTTTGAAATTGTAAAGGCAAAACAAAAGCAATTATATTTGAAAACAAACTTGAATGATTAATAAATTTGATAGCTAATGAAGATTTATAACCAAAAGGCGGATTGCCAATTGTAACTAAGTTAGTATCAGGTTTTAAATCAATATTAAGAAAGTCTGCTTTTTGAATCTTTTCGTTTCTAGGTTCAATATCAAAACTTGTGATTTTGCTTTTTGGTCATTTATTTTCAATACCTTTAACAAATTGACCGTTACCAGCAGAAGGTTCTAAAAATTCAACTTTATCAAAATCTAAGCAGTCTTTTAATGTTTTGTCAAAATATTCAAGGCAAATTTTAACTGTGTCATCACAAGTGTAAAATTGGTCAAAATAAACTGAAGATGATTTATTAAGTTTGCTATTTTAATTTCCATATTCATCCTCCCGAGTAATATTTAAAGGAGCAATTATTTGATCCACCATATTATTCATTTGGATTCTTTCTTCTTCTAATTCATGGTCATATCCCATCAAGTGAACTAATCCATGAGCAAAAAGGTAGCAATATTCTCTTTTTAAAGAATGATTAAATTCTTGGGCTTGTGCAATAATTTTTTCAGGACAAATAACCAATTCACCAATAGCGACAAAAGGCATATCATTGTAAATATCTTCATGTCCAAAGTCAAAAGACAATATGTCGGTTACATAATCTTTATTTCTATATGTTTTATTTAACGTTTGGATTTCATAAGTGTCAACAAAAGTAATGTCAACCAAAATTAGTTTGTCTAAATTAAAAAAACTTTTAAATGATTTAAAAACATTTAAAAAGTCTTTCTTAAAATTAAACTTAAATTTGGTTTTGTTAAAAAAGTTTAATTCTTCCATTTTGTACCTATTCTGTTTGCTCGTTAGCTTTGGTTTGTAAATTTTGATTTATCTTTTGTAGTTCTAATAGTATTTTTTCTTCAGTGGTTGGTTCTTTTTCTTTTTCAATTAATAATTCAGGATGTCTTTTAGTTTTTCATTTTCAAATTAAATTTTTGATTATAAAGAAAATAAATAAACTTAAAAAGATAATTAGTGAAACAATCAAGAATGAAATCAATGCTCCGATGAATTTACCTATTAATATTCCATTGATTGATAAACTTTCAACTGAACTTGCATTTCATATTTTAGCGATTGCCGCCATAATTACATCGTTTGCCAATGAAGAAATTACAGAGTTAAATGATGCTCCTAGCAATAAACCAATTGCTAGCATAAACATATTTCCTCTTTTAACTATTTTTCAAGAATCTTGCATACTTTTTTTAATCATAATGTAAATATTATATATTTAACTATGTAATAAAAATTAGATAATCTAACCAGGATTATCTAACTAATACTTCTTAATTCTCTTTTTACTTTCAAATTGATAGTCTAATAAATATATTTCTTTATCTTTGCATTTTAAACAAATAGTATTTTTAACAAATTTAGTTGTAGCTAAATAAACTTTTAATCTTTTACCATCTACAAAAGTATATGCGCCAGGGTTGGCTTCAAAAGCTTTAATGATTTGAATAATTTCTTGAGCATTTTTATTTTCCAAATCCAATAAAGCATCCTCTTTTAAAAGTTTTTTGCAAAAAGAAACTTGATCTTCATTTTGTTCAATTTCTACAATTTGTTTGTTGTCGATTTGCTTAATTCAATTATTTATATTAGCAACAATATGGTCATCGAACTTTTTAAATAAGGTGCTAGCGGTTTCGTTTTCATCTATGTCAATTCTACTTTGAACTAAGATATTTCCAGCATCCATTGCTTTAACCATTCTAATGATTGAAACCCCTGTATATTCATCGCCATTTAGCAAAGCGTATTGAATAGGCGAAGCGCCACGATATTTAGGTAATAGTGATCCATGAATATTAATGTTATCTTTTTTAGCAATATTCAAAACGGATTCAGGAATGATTTGACCAAATGCACAAGTGATTAAATAGTCATAATTTAATTGGGTTAATTCATCATAAATTTCTTTAATTTTAGTTGGCTGAAAGCATTTTATATTGTATTTTTTGGCTAATGTTTTGGTTGGAGTTTCAACTATTTGATAATTCCTATTTGCTTGTTTGTCAGGTTGTGAAACAATTCCTACAACTTCAAAATCAGAGCAATTAATAATTGCTTCAAAAATAGGAACAGAAAATTCAGGAGTTCCTGCTAGTAAAATTTTAATCATTACAATACCAACTTTTTAATTGATAGTTGTATAACCAAAATATTTAATAGGCTCAACAACAAAAGAATTTATTTTTACATATTTTTCTTTATTATCTTTTTTAGCATAATAAGTTTTGCAAGCCATTTCGCTGCTTCATCTTTCTAAAATAACGAAAGTTGAATCACTTTTTCAACCACCATCATATGATAGGTTCATACTTTCTTTTTTAATTTCATTAATAAAGGCGTAAATTCATTTATTAAATTCATCCTTCATTTCAGGTTTAACGTTTAAAGTTTTACAGGTACAGTAAATCATTTTATTTCTCCTTAATTTTTTGTTCTAACTTTATGTCTTTTAACATTCTCTATAAATTCTTCTGTTATAAAATTTCTATTTAATTCATTCATATTAATTCGAAAATTAATAAATTCAAAAGTTTCAATATCTAAGTTTTCTGAAGCAACCATCTTTTTTGAGTTAGGATCAAAATAAATATATCCTTTTTCGAATTCTTTATCATGATTAGGACAAAGCATAAAACCATTATCTCCTGAAATAATGTATTCTTGTGCCTTTTCCAAAGAAATGTTGCGGTTTTTATAATCAGAAATTATGTCAGCAACCCTATAAATATGTGATGCTATTAAATTACTAGTTATCATATAATTACAACAAAAACACTTGCTAGGATTTAAAGTATCATATTTTTTTAAAATGTTTTTAATAAAATAAGGTTGATTTCTCCTTAAATCATTTTCAATATCTTTTTCAGTTATTTTTGTATTTAAACCAATAAAATCATTTTTATTGTATTTAATAGTATCTATATATTCAAAATTATATTCTTCATTTATAGTCTTAATAAAGTTTTCAGAAAGTGTTTTTTTACCAATATTAAAAAATCAATAATTTTTTATATTATCAACATCTCTAAATTTATTAATCATTCTCATTGAATTTAAAGCATCTATTCCAGAAGCACCATCCATATTAGCGTAAATAGCAATTGTGTTTAAAAAATCAAATTTTTTAATAAAAGTTGATTGATTAAAAGAATTTTTAGATTTTAAAAAATTCTTCATATTTATATATTCATCAATACTTTTAAAATCAAAAATATTATTATCAATATTGATTGATTTGTTTATTATTACCCCTAGTGTTGATAAAGTTCTAATATCTTTAATTATAGTATTAGGAAAACTAGGAACTTTTGTTCCTAAATCAAGAGGATTTAAAGATAAGCAAATGTAGGAATTATTTTCTATAGCTATTTTTTGAATAGGATTAAAATTTTGACTAACAAAAGTGTTTCTGCTTTTTGGTTTTCCATTTGAATTTAATAATTGTGAAAAATAAACAAATAAATTTTTTTCAGAAATAAAAATTCCTTGATATGCTCTTTTATCTTTTATTCATTTAATATTCGAAAAACTAATAGTTTCCCTTAAAATCCCATCATTTATTAATAGCGCATATATTTTTTCAAATAACACAGATTCTAGTAAAGAGATTAAATCTCTTTTTTTGATGGAATTTAAAGCATTTTTAATGAAGCTTTCTGATACTAATATTTCCATTAACAATATTCCTTGTCATCTTTTTTATAGTTAACACCATCTCAAACTTGTATATCTTTTTTAAACATATTATTACATACTCACATAGATGCAAAAGAAGGTCTTTGTAAATTCATAACATCATAATTCAAATGATCTTTTGTAAAACACATTCTTCTCTTTAAATGAATATACTGTGGTCTTTCAAATTTTTGAAGCATATCACAAAATTTTTCACTATTCAAACATTGAATTCCAAAAATTAGTGCTCAAGGCTTTTTGAATTTTAACAATCTTTCTAATAATCTATGTTTATTTCTAAAAGGAGGATTTGAAATTATTATGTCCCATTTTTCACTTGGTTCAAAATTGTAAAAATCTTGTCCATTAGCAATATGAGAACTTATTACTTTATAACCATTATTTTTAAATACGGTAACAAAATTAGAACTTGGTAAGTCAAAAGGACATCAAATTACTTTATCTTTTGATATATGAGCTTGGTTTATAAAGTGTTGAACATCTTCTTTTGTAGTATACCATTCATCATCATTAGCATAGTTAAATGCTTTGTTTATTGTGTTTTTTGATTTAGCAAGCATAGTTTTGTGATACTCATCGTAAAATTGTTTAGCTATTTTATATTCACTTTGTATTTGATTTTTGCTCATATTTGCCTTTCTTATATATTTTAATCCTACCTATATTAATTAGTTATTTTTTATTAAATGTAAAAAAATTATTTTAATCTATCAAAAAGAATAAATTTTTCTTCTTGGATAAGATTATCAAATTTATTAAATTTATCAATTTGTTCAATGCTAAATTCTTTAACTTTTAAAGCATTAGCAACTTCTTTGATTTTCTTTGGTAAAATCATTTGTAAAAATGTTGACACAGCATAAATACCATTTAGTAATCTAGAAATTACTAAATTAAGCTCTTCTAAATTATTGGTTAGTTTTCAAGGTTGAGTTTTATCAATATAACTATTCAAACTAGAAGCTAAATTTATTGCTACTTGTAAACCTTCTTGTAGTTCAAATTTATCCATATGTTTGATAAAGTCATTTTTAGCTTGTAGAATTAATTGTTCAATTTCATTGTGGATTTGAGTATTTGACTTTTTATAAACAATTCCATTGGGGAATGAATTGAATTTCATTTTTAAAGTTCTAGAAATTAAGTTCCCATAAGTGTTTATTAATTCAGCATTAACTTTTTCTTTCAATTGTGCTTCACTAAAGTTTCCATCTTCACCAAACCTAATTTGTGAGCATAAATAATATTTGACCATTTCAGGATCAAATTTTTCAAGAAGCGAATCTAAATCTACAATGTTGTTAAGTGATTTAGACATCTTTCTTCCTTCTTTATCTCTTAGAAGTCCATGTACTAAAATATTAGTTGGCTGTTTAAGATTTAAAGCATTTAAAAATATCGGTCAATAAATAAAGTGAAATCTAGCAATTTCTTTTCCAAGTAAATGAACAATTTCAGTTCCTTCTTGTCAATACTTTAAGTAGTCTGCTTTTGATTTTTTCAAATCAAATCCCAATGCAGATACATAGTTAAACAAAGCATCTAGTCAAACATATATTGTGTGTTGGGGATCACTTTTTACTTTGATACCTCATTGAACATTTTTTCTTGTAACCGATAAGTCTTCTAAACCTTTTAAAACAAAGTTGTTTTTCATTTCAATAACACTACCAATTGGTCTTAGTCAATTTGGATTATCATCAACTTCTTTTAGTCATCATTTTTCAAAAGCACTCATTTTGAAAAAGTAACTTTCTTCTGAAATTAAGGTTAATTGATGTCCGCTAGTAGGATGGAACAAGTTTCCTTGTTCATCTTTTACTGCTTGAGTTTCAGTTAAATATTCTTCATCATTTATTGAATATCAACCTTGATATTTAGCTTTATAAATGATTCCTTGTTTTAAAAAGTGTTCAAAAATGTTAGCAATTAATTCTTCATGTTGTTTGTCGGTAGTTCTACTAAAATAGTCAAAATTAATGTCTCATTTTTTTCAAAGTTCTTTGTAGTTTTTGATTAGACCATCAACATATTGTTGCGGTTCTAAAATAGCAAGTTTAGCTTTTTGTTCGATTTTTGCTCCGTGCTCATCACTACCTGTTAAGAATTTAACATCATAACCCATCATTTTTTTATATAAAGCAAAAGTTTGTGCCAAGGTAGAACAATATAAATGCCCTAAATGCAAATTACCAGAAGCATAATAAATTGGAGTAGTTATATAAAAAGTTTTCTTTGTGGTTTTCATGTTATTCCTTTATTTTTTTAGGTTTGTATAATTGCTTAATTTCAGGTAAATATTCATGTTTGTTTTTATTGCTAGAATCATATAAATATAAATTAGGTAAAAAGTGAACTCCTCAACCTGTTTGATATCTCGATTCTATTAAAATAAATTTTGGTTTGTCATAAATTCTTGGAAAAACAAATTGAATCCTTTTGGGTTCAAATTTGTATTTCCTTAATAGTTCCATAACATCAATGGTGCGTTCAACAGGAAGCACTAAATTTAGATAACCTTTTTGCTCAATAATTTTAGAACAACCACAAATAAGTTGTTCTAAGTTGAGCATAATTTCATGAGTTGCTATCAATAATTCTTGAGAAACATCTTTTTTAGTATTAGTTTTATCGAACGGAAAATAAGGTGGATTAGAAACAATTACTTGATATTTTTTGTTGTTAGTTTTAATATATTCTTTTCAGTATTCATTAAAATCTTGATTAATAATATTGATTTGTGCTTCTTTGTTGTTTAAGCTAACATTTTCTTTCGCTAGATTAGCAGATTTTTCTTGGATTTCTATAGCATCAATTTTTAATTTTGAATATCGGTCAGATAAAAATATTGATAAAGCACCATTGTTTGTTCCAATTTCTAATAAATGTGTTGTTTTATGATTTAAAGCAACAAAGTTTCCTAACAAAATAGTATCAACTGAATAATTAAACATTGATTTATCTTGTTTAATGTATAAGTTGGAATCAAAACCTAAATTATTTTTAATTATCTTATTTTCTTTTTTCATATTTTTTAGCAATGTTGTTTAAGTATTGTGGGTAAAATTCTTCTAAAACAGCATCAACTTTTCCACTAATTTCATCAGCGTTTACAATGATTACACTTACTTTTTGACCTAAATTGTAGGTTTTAGTAGCACCTATTAATTTAGTAAATTGTTCATTAGCTTTAAATTCATCTTTTTTTCCAATTGTAGAAATGTGAACTAAAGCATCAGTTTTATTATCAAATTCAATAAACATACCGAATTTTAAAATACTTACTATTTGACCAGTGAATTTTTTACCGATTTTATTTTTATAAAACTCAGCAAATTTAAGGTCATTAACATCTCTTTCAACATCTGTTGCACCTTGCTCAGTGTTACTTGAATGTTCAGCAATTGAGGCTAAGATATTTCTGTAGTGTTCAATTTTGTTTTTGTTTTTATGGATAAAAACATCTTTTAAGATTCTATGAACAATTAAATCAGGATATCTTCTAATTGGGCTAGTAAAGTGACAATAGTCAGTTGAAGCCAATCCAAAGTGTCCGATGTTATTAGGTGAGTAAATTGCTTTTTGCATTGTTCTTAAAAAAAGCAATTTAATAAAATCATCATTTCTATTCTTTTTAATTTCTTCAATAATGTTTTGGAATGATTTAGGACTAATATCATTTAAATCAATTTTGACATTGATATTTAAAGCGTTCAAAACAGTTTTAAAGTAATCAATTTTTTCTACATCGGGTTTGTCATGGATTCTAAATAAAACAGGAATGTTTAATTTGTTTAAACCGTGAGCTACTGCTTCGTTAGCAGCAACCATAAAACTTTCGATCAATTTTTCTGATTCACCAGAAGGTTTTACTAAAATGTCTAAAACATTTCCTTTTTCATCTAATTTAACATATGGTTCATCAATTTCAAAATCAATATAACCTTGTTCATATTTTTGTCTTTCTACTAATTTTGCTAATTCTCTAGCATCATTTAGCATTTTTTCTAATTCAGGACTATTGAATTGAAATTCATTTTTTCAAAACTTATTAACATTATTATAAGTTAGTCTGTATTTTGAACAAATAATCGATTCATAAAAATGAGTGTCAATTACTTTTCCTTTTTTATCATAGTTAATAATTACGGATAAAGTAAAACGATCTTCATTAGGGTTTAATGAACAAATTCCATTCGATAATTTAAAAGGTAACATTGGAACCACTTGGTTCAATAAGTAAATTGAAGTTCCTCTATTAAAAGCTTCTAAATCAATCAAACTATTTTCTTGAACATAGTGTGAAACATCAGCGATATGAACACCTAATGTATATGTACCATTGTCGTGTTTAACAACATTAATGGCATCATCGAAATCTTTAGTATCATCACCATCAATTGTTACAATTAGTTGCTCTCTATAATCTTTTCTAGAAGCTGTATTTTCATTGTTTATATTTTCGGGAATGTTTTCAATTTCCTTACTTAAAGTGCTTGGAAAATATTTAGGAATTTTTCTTTCGTCTAAAAGTGTTTGAACATAACACATTGGATCATTGATGTTTGAAATCTTTTCAATAATATCAATAGAAATATAATGGTTAGTAATGTTAAGGATTTTTGCTTTAACTACATCATTAATTCTTGCGCTTGCTGAATTTTTCTTAATAGAAAAAAAGCGATCATCGAACTTTTTATTAATTGGTTTAAAATTTAAAAATTCTTTATTTTGTTCTATAATCCCATATACAAATTCAATATTTCTATTAAGAATATTAGTAATCATTGCAAAAATTTTGCCATTGATATCGGAAAATATTTTTGCTTCGACCTTATCGCCATCTAATGCTTTGTTGAAATAATTTTTTGAAACATAAAAACTTTCTGCTTCACTTTTTAAACCATTTTCTTCCAAAGGATCAATAAAACCAAAAAATCCATTAGAGTTAACTTTAAAGGTTCCAACAACATTTTTTATAAAAGTAATTTTTTCAAATTCTAATGTTTTTGGATTTTTGATTAGTTGGAATTCATCAATCAATGAAAAAATTAAACTAGTCAATAGTTTATTTTCTTTATGTGATATTTTTAATTTTTTAGCAATGTCAATAAAACTTAATTTTTTCTCTTTTTCAAACAGTTTTAAAACTGCGTCTTTATTAACCATAATTTATTGTTTTATTAAAAAGATTCTAATTACTACTGCGAGAATTATTAAAATAATTCCTAAAGTAAACATAGTGTATTTAAGAATTTTTTTAATACCCCTTTCTTTTGAATATTTGAATAATTCCAAATCTCCTGAACCAACAAGTGCTCCAGAAAAACCATTAGAATCTGGTGACATAATTAAAGAAACAACCATAATGATGATTGAAATTACTATCATAAAAGACATAATGATTGTTGCGGCCATAGTTAACCTTTCAATAAATATTCTATATTATATTATTAATAATATTAAAAGTAAGGAATCCCAAACTATTTTTTGTTTTTATATCTTAATTGCTCATATGCACAAGAAGCAATCATTGCTCCATTATCAGTTGCATATTTTAAATTAGGAACAACTGCTTGTTTAGAGATTTTTAAAAATCTTTTTCTTAGTTCAGTATTAGCAGAAACCCCGCCACAAAGCACAAGAGTTTTAGGGTTAAATTCTTTATAAGCTTTTTTAGTTTTTTGAATTAAATAGTCAATTGCACATTCTTGAAAACTAATAGCTACTTGGTGTTTGTCTATGGTTTTATTTTTTTGTTCATTGTTATGTACATAATTAATAACTTGTGATTTTAGACCGCTAAAACTAAAATCATATTTTCCTTCAGTATGAGGGGTAGTAAATTTAATTAAATTATCTTTGTATGAAGCAGATTTGTTTTGATAAATTTGGTCAATTATTGGTCCACCAGGAAAACCTAAACCAATTCTCGAACTCACTTTATCAAACGCTTCACCAACTGCGTCATCTAAAGTTTGACCAATAATTTGAATATCAAAAGGATTATTGATTAACATCAATTGTGTGTGCCCACCAGAAACCAATAATGAAAGCGCAGGATATTCAATTTGATTATCAATAAAAGTTGAAAAAAAATGTCCGTGTAAATGATTAATTGGAATTAAAGGTTTTTTTAAAGTTAAAGAAAGAGCACTAGCAAATAAAAAACCAATTTGCAGGGTTCCAATTAAACCAGGTTCATTAGTGTAAGCGATGTAATCAATAGTTTTTAAATCGTTTTTTTCTTGAATTAATTTTTGAATAATTGAAATGTTTTTAACATGTTCTCTTGATGAAATTTCAGGAATTGTCCCTCCAAATTGCTTAAAAATATCAATTTGTGAAATAGTGAACATTTCAACTACTTTACCATCTTCATAAATCGCTAAAGAAGTATCATCATGACTAGTTTCAATACCTAAAATTTTCATTATTTCACCTTTCCAATTTGTGGCTCTTTAAGATATAAAGGTTCGATAGATAATAAATCTTTATGTGATTTAAAAAGATGTAAATAGCTTTCGAAATTCTTTGTTAATTCTTCAAAATCAATCTTATCTTTTTTAATTCCTTCTTTAATTTGAATTTGCAAAGGTTCAAAATTTTCGCTATTTTGCCATTGAAAAATTTTTCCACCAGCAGCTTCGATTTCAAACATTTTTTGATTAGGTTTTTGGAATTTTAAGATTTCAAAAGTTGAACAAGTATGAATATTAGCGTTTGTTAATAGAACAATAGTTCTAACAAAAACTAATGAGATTCTAACACCAGTAAAAAAACCTGGACCAATGTTTATATAGAAATCTTTTATGTCTGACAATTCAAAATTATTTTGTTTCAAAGCTTCTTCAACAAATTGAGGAATTAAGTTTACTTTTTTTGAATAATTAGGCAAATGTTTAACATACAAAGGCCGATTTTTATTTCAAATTAATAGGAAAAAATCTTCATTAGCAGTATCTAAAAATAATTTCATTTTTGTGCACCTTTTTATTAAATAAATTAATAAAAATAATAACTTATTTTTTTATTTTTAACTAAAAAATAAATTAGAAATTTTAAACAAAAATTTACTTTTTGCTCTATTTTATAGGACAATTTGACAAATAAAAAAAACTCCCAATTTATAAATTTTAAAATGTGTAAAATTTTCCACATTAACTTTCTCATAATTTTTTGATTAAAACAAAAATATAATTTATTATGAAAAATAAGGAAGGAAAAGAGTAAGTCTATATGAAATTAAATAAAAAGCTAATTTTTGGATTAGCTATGCCACTAGCGATTGCTTCTGCGTTCGCTGTGTCAGCACAAGGATGTAAACCAAAAGATAACCCAACCCCAACACCAAATCCTACACCAACCCCAGGACCTAGTGATACACAAGTTAAAGCTTTAAACGAAAAATTGGCAACTATATCAGCAACAATAAAAGAACCATCAACAATGTATGCAGCAAGTGTGGAAGCTGAAGACATTGAATTTTCATTAGAAGATGATAAATACGAAGTTCAAGTTGTTGCTTTAACTCCAAGCAACACTGTTCTTGTGGTTCAATTTAAATTGAAAGAAAAAGCAAGCGGAAAAGTAAGTTCAGATGTTAAAAGTCAAACCATTCAAGGCTTTAAAGAAGTGGTTGAAGGTGATATTGAAGCAGTTTTAGCATCAATTAAATGTACTAAAGAAGACAAACAACATGTTTATGCGAACACTTTAACAAAAGCAGAAGATTTCACTTTTGAAAATTTAGATGAAGAAAGATACACAATCGAAGACTTTGCTGTTAAATTAATTGATGAAACAACAGTTGAAGTTAAATTCGCTATAAAAGATGCTACTTCTAATAAAAAATCTTCATTAAAAACACAAAGAATTACTGGATTTAAGAAGAAAGAAAATGCAACAAATGATTCTATAAATGAACTTGTGGATAAAGTACAAGTTACTATCAAAAATAAAGAAAATATTACACCAAACCAAGTTAATGAAGAAGCTTTAGAATTTTCAGGTTTTAATGATCAAGAGTATGCAATTGATGAAGACACATTACAAATTACACCAAAAGAAACAAGTGTAATAATCACATTCACAATTTCAACTATTGAAGAACCAAAAGTAACAAGTAAAGAAAAAACAGTTGAAATAAAAGGATTGAAAAAATCAACAGGTGAAGAGTTACAACCTCTTAAAGACGCTGCTAAAAAAGTTGTGATATATTGAGATGGAGATCCTGAAGCTCATAAAAGCATCACAATAGAAGAAATGCAAGAAAAAATTAACAAACATGAAGGTGATTTTGATTATCAATTTACAGATCAAAGTTTAACTGAACTTTATGTAATAAATCCAATATCTGTTCAAAAAGTTAATAATACAACTGTAAAAATTATCTATGAAATTGCTAATGAAGAAGAAACATTAAAATATCAAGCAGAATACATAATATCAGGTTGAAAAGCATCTTAATTATTAAACATTAATTTTATTAAAAAGTAAAACCTCAAGTGTGATGAGGTTTTTTACTCTCTCCTTTTTATATAACTAGGGTTAGTAAAAAAGACGGAATAATATCAAGTTTTGTGCTTGATGTTATTTCTTTTATTCGTTTTAAATATTAAAGTTCAAGTTTCCAAGTTGAAAATTTTAAAATTCCATATCAGTCTATAAATTAGGTTAATATGGAATTTTTAATTCTTAAATTACTATCCTAAATTGGATTTCTTTTTTATAAGATTAAACTAGCTCTTAATATCTTATAGGTGTAAAAAAACATCAAGTTTTTCGCTTGATGTTTAGTTTAATTAGTCATCATTTTTGTTTTGGATATTTCTTTTCTTGATTATTTCATCAGAAATTGATTTTGGACATTTTTCATAATGATCAAATTTCATTTGGTATGTACCACGACCAGCAGTCATACTTCTTAAATCAGTTGCATAACCAAACATTTGAGCAAGAGGAACTAATGATTTAATAACATGAGCTCCATCATTTCTTGTTTCGTTATCTGTAATTTGACCACGACGACGGTTTAAATCACCCATAACATCACCAAAATAATCTTCAGGAATAACAACAGAAACTTCCATAATAGGTTCTAATAACACTGTACCTAAATCATCTTTTGCTTTGGTTAAAGCTTTAGAAGCAGCAATTTTATATGCTAATTCAGATGAGTCGACTTCATGGTATGAACCATCGAATAAAGTTGCTTTAATATCAATCATTGGGTATCCAGCCAAAATACCAGCAGCCATTTTTTCTTCAAGACCTTTTTGAATTGGTTTAATGTATTCTTTTGGAATTTTACCACCAACGATTTTATCAACGAATTCAAATCCTTTGTCATGGTTAGGTTCGAATTTAATTCAAACATGACCATATTGTCCTTTACCACCAGATTGTTTAATGTGTTTACCTTCAACTTCAGCACTCTTAGTAATAGTTTCACGGTATGAAACTTGAGGTGCACCAACTTTAGCTTTAACGTTGAATTCACGTTTTAGACGATCAACGATAATATCAAGGTGTAATTCACCCATACCAGCGATGATGGTTTGACCAGTTTCTTCATCTGTTCAAGTTCTGAAAGTAGGATCTTCAGCAGCAAGTTTTTGTAAACCAATACTTAATTTTTCAACAGCATCTTTTGATTCTGGTTCTAATGCTTGTGAAATAACTGGTTCTGGGAATACCATTTTTTCTAAAACTACTTTTTTACTTTTTTCAGCAATTAAAGTATCTCCGGTAGTAGTTGATTTTAAACCAACAGCAGCTGCGATATCTCCAGCAAAACATTCATCAATTTCATTTCTTGAATTAGCATGCATTTGGATTAAACGACCAATACGTTCTTTTACATCTTTGGTTGAGTTGTACACATAACTACCTTTTTGTAAAGTACCTGCATAAACACGGAAGAAGGTTAATGAACCAACAAATGGGTCAGTCATAACTTTAAATGCTAAAGCAGCAAAATCATGATCATCTGTTGAAGGAACTTCAACAATCTCATCATTTAAATGTCCTTTAATAGCAGAAACATCAACTGGTGAAGGTAAGT
This sequence comes from Mycoplasmopsis hyopharyngis, assembly GCF_045276885.1. NCBI lineage: Bacteria > Bacillati > Mycoplasmatota > Mycoplasmoidales > Metamycoplasmataceae > Mycoplasmopsis > Mycoplasmopsis hyopharyngis. Next base: position 27,822 of record NZ_CP174164.1, read on the forward strand.
AATCAACAACAGCATCAAGCATTTTCTTAACACCTTTGTTTTTGAAAGATGTACCACAAACAGCTGGGAAAAATGCAGCGGTTAAAGTTGCTTTACGAATCGCAGCTTTAAATTCTTCAATTGTTACGTCTTTACCTTCTAAAACTTTCATCATAACTTCATCATCAAAAGTAGCAACTGCTTCTAATAATTCTTGTCTTTTGATTTTAGCTTCATCAAGTAAGTGTGAAGGAATAGCAATTTCTTTTGCGTTTTCTTCTGGTTTTCCATCATATTCAAAAGCTTTCATTTCTACTAAGTCAACAAGACCTGTAAAATGTGCTTCAGCACCGATAGGAATTTGGATAGGAACAGCATTTGCGTTTAAACGTGTATGACATGATTTAACAGCAGCGTAAAAGTCAGCTCCTGCCTTATCCATTTTATTAACATAAACTATACGAGGAACTTTATAGTTTGTTGCTTGTCTTCAAACAGTTTCTGTTTGAGGTTCAACACCTGATTGAGCATCTAAAACAGCAACTGCTCCATCAAGTACCCGTAATGAACGTTCAACCTCAACAGTAAAGTCAACGTGTCCTGGGGTGTCAATTATATTAATTCTTTTTCCATTTCAAAATGCTGTAGTAGCAGCAGAAGTAATGGTAATACCACGTTCTTGTTCTTGTTCCATTCAGTCCATTTGGCTAGCACCATCATGGGTTTCACCTAATTTGTGAATTTTTCCTGTATGTAACAAAATACGTTCAGTGGTTGTAGTTTTTCCTGCATCAATGTGAGCCATAATACCGATATTACGGTAATCTTTTAATAAAAATTCTCTACTCATAAAAAATTCTTATTATCAACGGAAGTGAGCAAAAGCACGGTTTGCTTCTGCCATCTTATGTGTATCTTCACGTTTTTTAATAGCTCCACCGGTTTTATTTGATGCATCAATAATTTCGTTTGCTAAACGAATTTCCATTGTTTTTTCGTTTCTTAAACGAGCATATTGAACTAATCATCTTAATGATAATGATTGTTGTCTACGTTTTGAAACTTCTGTAGGAACTTGATAGTTGGTTCCACCAATTCTTCTAGTTCTTACTTCTAATTGAGGGGTTACATTTTCTATTGCTTGCATAAACACATCAATAGCTTTTTTGTTTGTTTTTTCTTCAATTATTTTAAAAGCACTATATAAGATATCTTGTGCGATAGATTTTTTTCCGTCTAACATAATTGTATTAATTAATTTGGTAATAAGTGTTGATGAGAAAATTGGATCTGATAATACTTCTCTTATAGGTGCGCTCTTTTTTCTTGACATAATATCTCCTTATATTTTGTGATTAGATTAAACAAATATATTTTTAATTTTTAGGTCTTTTAGCACCGTATAAACTACGACCTTGCATTCTTTTTGCAACACCAGCAGTATCTTGTGTTCCACGAACAATGTGATATCTCATACCAGGTAGGTCTTTAACACGACCCCCTCTAATTAATACAACTGAGTGTTCTTGAAGGTTGTGACCTTCTCCACCAATGTAAGCGTTAACTTCCATTCCATTAGACAATTTCACACGAGCATATTTACGTAATGCTGAGTTAGGTTTTTTAGGGGTTAAAGTACCAACACGAGTACATACACCACGTTTAAATGGCGATGCCATAGGACGAGGTTCTTTAAGTAAAGTGTTATATGAGAAACTTAATGCAGGTGCATTTTGCTTCTTAATTTTATCTTTACGACCTTTAGTAATCAATTGATTAGTTGTAGGCATATCGATATTCCTTTCTTTTGTTATATTATGATGACTATATATTAATAAAATAAATAGTGTTTCAATTATATAACAACATTACCGTGTGTATTAAAATTTTTTACTCTTCGTTTTTTGGTCTTGATAACATTTTAAACATTATTTTTGGTTTTCCTATAAATAGAAAAAAATCTTTTTTATTAAACTTAATTTTTTAACTTTGTATAATGAAAATATTATGGATCGTAAGAAAATTTTTGAAAAGTTTTGTAAGCAAATAGACTTTAAATTTCATCATCCTGTGCTAGATACAGAAATGTTCCAAATTGGAGAAGGCAGTGACAAAAGCCTAAATTTTGTAATTGAATTTAAGCAAATTCCTAATGCTTTAGATTTTTTTACTTTGTTAAAAAAAATAAAAGCTGTTTCAGAATTAAAGCTAAATATTAAATATCATTTTAACGTATTAGCCTATAAAATAGAGCAAATCAGAGAATACTTAAATGTTATTTTAAGCTTTAAAACCAAATATAGCAAACTTAAAAAAATTAATTTTCAAGAGCAAATTTCATTAATAAATGAAAATGAATTGTGTTTTCATTTTACCAACGATGCTGAAAAAGAAAATTATTTAGAACTATTATCCGCATTAGAAAAAACTTTTATCAAATATGGTTTTGTAAATATCAAGATTTCTCATAGAAATGATTACCATAATTTTGTTTCTAAAGTAGAAGTTGAAAAAGAAGTAAAAGAAAAACCAAATAAAGAAATTTTAAAAGACGCTGAAAAACATTTTAAAAATTTGATCCAAAATGAATTAGAAGAAAAAGAGACTATTTCAAATAATAATGGTTTTAAAAAAACAGACTACGGACTCAAAAATAATACATTTACAGAAGTTAAAATTGAAGAAATTGAAACTATGAGAGAAAATCAGGCTGTATGTATTTCTGGTGTTGTTTTCAAAAAAGAAATTAAGTCAGTTAAAAATGCAGAATGATACGTTAGAACATTAGGAATTTCAGATCATAATGTTGCGATTTTTGCTCAAGAATTTTCTAACAAGAAGTTTGATAAAAACGATATAGAAGAAGGCAATTTTGTTAAGGTTTTTGGTAGAGTTGCTTCTCAAAAATATGGTGAAAAAATAATTAAGGTTTCCAAATTAGAAAAAATTGAAGATATTTTTGCTTCAGACATAGATTTAGCACCAAAGCCAAGATATGAATTTCATGTTTCATCAAAAATGAATACAATGGATGGTCTAATCGAAGCTAGTGAATTTATTGATTGTGCTAAAAATAAAAAAATAGCTGGTGGAGCAATACTTGATTTAAACACTGTTCAAGCTTTCCCTGATTTTTATAATTATTCGAAAAATAAACCTGATTTTAAACCAATTTTTGGTGCTACTTTTTCAACAATTAGTAAAAACAACAGAGCAGTTTATGGAAAGCTAAATGATTTGAAGTTTTCAGAAATTGAATTTGTTTCATTCGACTTAGAAACCACAAGCTTGTCACCTAGATTTGGCGACATTATCGAATTTGGTTCTCAAAATATTTTGAATTCTAAATTAAAAGAAAGTGAACAATTTTTCTTAAAAACTAGTAATCCTTTAAGTTCATTCACAAAAGGTTTGACTAATATTACTGATGAAATGTTGGAACAAAAAGGATTAGAACAAAAAGAAGGTTTGAAGAAAATCTATGATATTCTAAATAACAAAGTTGCCATTGCTCACAACGCAAGTTTTGATATGAATTGATTAATTGAAAAATATCATCAATATGGAATGAAAGCACCAAATACTATTTATATAGATTCTTTGATTGTATCTAGAATTGTTTTTGAAGACGCTAAAAGATATCGTTTACAAAATTTAGCAAATAAATTAGGTATCGAATACAATGTTAATGAAGCCCATAGAGCTGATTATGACGCTTTAGTTTTAGCAAAAGTTTGAATCGCATTGCAAAATAAAATTATTTTAAACCACAATATTAATAATCTAAAAGAATTAAATAGTTATACAAGCAAAAGTTTATATGAAAGAGCTTTTTCTGATGAATATACAATTATTGCTAAAAATCAACAAGGATTAAAAAAGTTATTTAAATTGATTTCAAAATCACTAACTGAAGATTTTTATAATGGTGCAAAGTTATTTGTTGAAGATTTACCAGTTAATGATCCTGACCTTTTAATTGGTTCATCAACATTAAAAGGGGCATTGTGAGATGCGTTTCTATATAGATCTGAAAAAGAATTTTTAAACGTTTTACAAAAAGTTGACTTTGTAGAGATTCCTCATCCAGGTGTATTTAAACATATTTTAGATTCTGATATAACTGTTGCGAAAGTTCAACAAGGTATTAAAGATTTAATTAAATATGCTAATGAATATAACAAGATTCCTATTGCTGTATCAGATGCTAAATATCTTGAAAAAAGAGAAGAATTAATTTACAAAATTTTAATATATTCAAAAGGTATTAAAAATAGTAGACACCATTTATATAACTATGAAAAAGCTAAGTCTAATTCTATTGTTTTGCCAGAAGCTTATTTACTTAGCACAAGTGAAATGAAAAAAGCGTTTTCATTTATTGGAGATGAAAAAATTATAGACGACATAGTTGTCGAAAACACCTATAAAATAGCGCAAAAAATCGAAAATATTCAAGTAATTAAAGACAAATTATATACTCCAAAATTACAAGATTCAAAAGAAAAATTATATGCATTAGTATATAAAAATGCACATGAAAAATACGGAGAAAAACTACCAAAAATAGTTGAAGAAAGAATTGAAAAAGAGATCCAACCTATTATGAAATATGGTTATGATGTGATTTATTGAATAAGTCATGGACTAGTTCAAAAATCACTTGACAATGGATACTTGGTAGGGTCAAGAGGATCGGTAGGTTCTTCGTTTGTTGCAACTATGAGTGGAATTACAGAGGTTAACCCATTAGTTCCTCATTATCTATGTTCAAAATGTAAGTACTTTGAAATAGCAAATTTGCCTGACGTTACTTCTGGGTTTGATTTACCAAATAAAAAATGTCCTAAATGTGATATTGAATTATTAAAAGATGGACAAACTATTCCTTTTGAAACCTTTTTAGGTTTTAACGCTGACAAGGTTCCTGATATAGATTTAAACTTCTCAGGTGAATATCAAGGTGAAATTCACAACGAAATTAGAAGACTTTTTGGTAAAAGTCATACTTTTAGAGCCGGGACAATTTCAAAAATAAAAGAAAAAACTGCTTTTGGATACATTAAGTCATATTGTGAAGAAACTAATGATTCATTTTCAAATGCTTATATTTCATATTTAGCTTATAGATTAAATGGTGTCAAAAGAACAACCGGTAAGCATGCTGGAGGAATTATTGTTATTCCAGCAGAATTTGAAGTTGAAGATTTTACTCCAATTAACTATGCTGCTAATGCAACCGATGAGGATTGATTTACAACTCACTTTAATTTTGAAGCTATACATGATAATGTTTTAAAATTTGATATTCTTGGGCACGATGATCCAACCGCATTAAGAATGCTTCAAAAAATAACTAAAATTGATCCTAAAAAAATTCCTAACCAAGATGAAAAAGTTATTAGTATTTTTTCATCTACTAAAGATTTAAATATAAAACCTTCAGACATTAGTGGTGAGACAACAGGTGCTTTAGGACTACCTGAATTCGGTACTAACTTTGTTAGAAATATGTTAAAGTCTGCTACTGTTAAAAGTTTTGCTGACTTAATTTCACTTTCTGGTTTAAGTCATGGTACAGATGTTTGAAATAATAATGCTGAGGAATTAATTAGAAAGAAAAATTTCGCTATCAAAGATGTTATTTCTTGTCGGGATGAAATTATGAACTCCCTAATTAAATATGGTGTTGATGCTTCTTACTCATTTAAAATAATGGAAAAAGTTAGAAAAGGAAAAGGTCTAACCGCAGAAGAAGAAACATACTTAAAAGAACATAATGTTCCAAATTGATATATAGACAGTATGCAAAAAATTGAATATATGTTCCCTAAAGCACATGCCACTGCTTATGTTTTGATGGCTTGAAGAATTGCTTGATTTAAAGTTTATTATCCATTAGAATACTATGCAACCTACTTTTCAACAAGATCGGATGATTTTGATATTCAAAATATGATTGACATCAAAGGTGGAACAAAAGTAACTAATAGACTTGCAGAATTAAATAGCAAGAAAAAAAGTTTAAAAGGTTTAGACACCAAAGAAGAAGGTTATTTAGGATTATTAGAAATCACACAGGAAATGTATGCTCGTGGTTTTAGTATTCAAAATATTAATTTAGAATTATCAAAAGCAAAAGAATGAGTTATTGATAAAAAAGATAAATCATTAATTCCACCTTTTTCTTCTATACCAGGTTTAGGCGAAAGTGCTGCTGAAAACATTATTAAAGCAAGAAAAGAAAAACAATTTATTTCAATTGAAGACTTTTCTGCAAGAACTTCTACAACTTCAACAGTTGTAAAACTAATGAAAGAAATGAACATTTTCAAAGGGCTTGATGATACTGACCAATTAAAATTATTTTAATATAATTAAGTAGTTGTTCAAATAGAGGAATGATGTTTAAATTTAAAAAAAGATTATTGTTACTATTAGGAGCTTCGGCATTGTCAATAATGCCATCTTTTTTACATTATTTACAAACCAACGATTCCAATCATTTGAAAGGAACCTATTTTGAAAAAAATCACAAGGTTCAATATTTAGAAAACACATCTTTAGCTAAATTTTATGAAGATATTGATCAAAGACTAAAACCATTTTCATTTGAAAATGAAAAAGATTTAGAACTAATGAACAATTCTGAGTTTTATAGAAAATTTTCTAATGAGCGAATTTTTAATTTGATTAAGCAAAATCGAAAAAATAGCTTAAAACAAAAAAATAATTTAATTTTTATTAAAACAATTCAAAAAAGACAAGAAGCTTTAATTTTAAAATTACAAAAATGTTTGGAAAAAAACATCGATATTCCTACTAAAAATTCTTTAACATCTTTTTATAAAAGCATTCTTAATTTGAATTTTAATCAAGGTTTTGATTTTGTTAAAAATGCTAACTTAATTTTACAAATAATTAATTTTGATCTTAATGCGCTTGAGTATATTGAAAATGACATTGCATATTTAAATTTAATTGATAATTTATATGCTAGCACGATTGATCAAATAACAAATTCTAGTGCTTTGACCGAAATAAAAAATCGATTTGCTGAATTAAAAGATTTGTATAAAAACGAAAAACAAATAGATTTTGTTAAGTTATCAAGATTTAAAGAATATATTAATGAACAAATAGTTCTAACTAACGAATCTATTGACCAAAAAATTATTGATCCAAATACAACTGAAATTTTTAATGACTTGTTTAGAATAGCATTGGAAATAGAAAACTTAAAAACAAAAGATTCTTTCTTTCCGATTGTTGAATGAAAAGGTTGAAGTTATCGAATCAAAACATGAATAAAAAATAAAGAGCTAACTAGAAAAAAAGATTTAGCATTATTTTTTTATTACTTATTAAAAGATGAGTACAGACAAATCACAATAAACAATGAACTAACTTTTTTGTTCAGAATTGTGTATGCAAAAAATGTTAAAAAAATTCAAGGTATAACAAATAATTTTGAAAATTTCTTGATAGCTACTGATTCAAATTTAGAAATGAATAATTTTAATAATTTTCAAAAAAAGATCAATAGTTTATATTTTAACAACGCACTTTTCAAGAAAAGAGAATATGAATCTATTGAATGAGAATTATATAAAAATGATAAAAAAACATACTTTGAAAAACATTATTTAAAAGATGACATTATTAAAGTTAGTCATTACTATGATGATTTTTTAACAAAGAAAAACGATGATTTTATTAGTTTAAATATGAAACGAAAATATTACATCGAAAGAAAATTTATCGATGATATTTCTAAAAACAATCATACTCAATTAAAAGTTTTATTGGCTAAATACTTACAAAAATATATTTTTTTAGACAGAGAAATTAAAGTGAAAAAAGTCCAAGAAGACTTTGAATTTTCAGATGAAGAAATTGTTATGGTAAATAAGATTTATGAAGAAATTCTAGGTCAAAATTTTAACATTGAATTGCTTACAAAATATGCGCTTAAATTGATTGAAAAAATCCATAATAAGATTTTTGATTTTTACCAAAAGCACTATAAACAAAGTGAAAAAATAAATTATATGGTTACAAAAACATTATTAAATTTTAAGAACAAACAAGATTTTATTCTTAAACAATTACCTGATAAAGCATTTGTTTTTAACTTTGATTATAGTTCTATTGAATCTTTTAATAACCAAATTTTAAGTATGAATTTTGATGACAAAAAACTAAGATTTGTTAGCTCGATAGATACTTTAAAATTGTATGTTTTTGGTACAAATGCTAATTCAATGAATTTCAATTCTAATCTTGATGGATTATTTAAATTTTGAGATACGTTTTTAAAAATTAAAAATGATTTTAAATTTTCATTATCTGAAATTCTAAAAATTAATTGATCTTATGCTTTAAAATCTATCAAGGAACATTACACACAAATTATGAGCGAAATTCTTGATATTGTAGAATTTGCTGAACAAAATGAAGATTCCCAAATCTTAAAATATGTATTAGATAATTTTGCATATCGAAATCCAAATGAATGAAAAATTGTAGATATTAAAGAATTAGAAAAGCTATATCTTAAAAAAATGAATTCTGTAAAAACAGATGGCACAACTCAAAAATGATTAGAAAATTATTTTAAAAATGAAAAATTGGTATTTAAAAAATATTTGCCAAATGCTTTTTCTTTTTATAAAAATAAGTTTGATACTTTAATTGAATGAAACAAAAAAACCATTGATAAAATAGAAAATCAAACTAATGACATTATTGAAAACAAAAATATTCAAAAAGAATTTCTTGCTATAAAAAAAGACATTTTAAACATTATTAAGAAACAATCTTTATTTATTAAATTAAACTCTAACACTGAATTATTAGATGAAATATTAAATTTAATCAACAAAGTTTCAGATTCTACTATTAAGCAAAAATTAATTGATAAACACACAAAACTAAAAAATGATTTAGAAAATGTAAACGAAAATACATATAAAGACGTTTTGTTTGGTCTGCTAGATTTTAAATATGAAGTAATTTTGGAATTGGCTAATCAAGAAAAAGAAACAAGAGACATTTGATTACCAAATGAACAAAATGTTCTTTCGCCAGCTTTTCAAATTAAAAATCTATACGCTTCGAATAAAGAAATTAATTTACTCTCGAAAGTAGTTTTAAAAAATGAAATTAGTATTTTGTACCAAGCAAAATTAGAAGGTTTTACATTTTATAAAACAACAAGTTTTAATAAGTTTCAACCATTGCCTGGTGGCCCAAAAAATGCTAAATTGATTTTGTTTGATATCAAAAACTTTTTCAATCAAAAAATATATTTATTAGATGATGAAGTTATGAATTCTAACTCTATTGATGAGTTATTTGTTTTAGAGCACTTGTTTAAAGATTACAAAACAAAAGAAGATATCAAAAGTATTTTTGTTTCTAAATTTAATAAACAAATTTTCTTTGACAGAATTCAATTAGATTTTGAATTAACTTTAGGTGATGAAAAAATAAAAGTTAATAATGTAATTGTTCATAATACATACAATTATTATTTGTCTCAAGTTGCTTTAAATGAAGAAGCAAATAAAAGCTTAAAAAATATTTTTGTTGAAAATAGCATTTTTAATCAAGAAGATCAATTTATTAAAGACAATTTAGCAAAAAATATATGAATAAATAATCCAAAATTAAAATTGTTTATTGATGAATCAACCATTGTGGTTGACAAAGCTAATAAGAAAATCACAATGAAGATTTTTATTTTTGAATATGATTCAGATTGTTTAACCTTGCAAGATTACAAAAATAAAAACAAAGTTTACTTTGAAAAAGCAAACTTTGAATATACTTGATAATTTTTTAAAGTGCATAGACACATAAAAAAGTTAATAAGAAGAAAACGAAGGTATGAGAATCTAATCTATCTAAAATTCCACCATGTCCTTTAAGAATTTGAGAATAATCTTTTATGTAGTTTATTCTTTTTAATAATGAAAAGTATAAATCACCAAGAATTGAAACAACAGGAATAAATATAGTTGCTATCAAAATGTACACTACATTTTTATTAAATAATGGCATTGTAAATGAGAAAATTAAAATAAATATTGCAGTTAAAGTAAAACCACCAAAAACACCTTCTCATGATTTTTTAGGAGAGATTTTAGGAGCAAAACCAACTTTAATAATTTTTCTACCCATTGTCATACCGAAAACATAAGCCATAATATCGCAAATAGCAGAAGCAAAGATTGCCAATATTCAGTAATTATATGAAAAGAAAACAAAATAAAGAAAAGCTTTGATAGCGATTGAAAGTAAATAAAGAGTAATTAATATAAATAGAAATCTTAATAATTTATCAGCTTTTGTATTGTAATAATTATTTTTCATTTCATAAAAAAGAAAGAATAAAGCAAAACCTAATACAAAAATAACTGATTGGTAGTCTAGTATCATTTGTCTTAAATAAGTTTTTAACAAATAATTTGGCGAGGCTAAATTTACATTAGATACAATTTTTCTGAGTGTGATGAAATCTAAAAATTCTTCAAAAGGTGCAAACATTGTTGTTGCAAATAAAATACCCAAAATTATTGAAATATATTTTTTTATACCAAAGGCTGAAAATAGTTCATAAACAGCACAAAACAAAAGAAATGAGCTTATTATAAAAAATATAATCCTAAAAGTCAAACCGATATTATTATTTTTTTGACCAAAAATTGAGGTGGGAATTATAAGCCCAACAAAAAAGAAAGTAAAAAGTAGTCCAGGAAGAATTCTTTCTTTAAATAATTTCATAATTTAAAATTATAAATTAAAGAAATGTACTTTTAAATTATTCTTCATACAAAATTATTTAATCAATGTGAATAAAAAAACAAAAAAGAGCAAACAATTGTTTACTCCCAATGCTTATATTTATACATAATTAAGAAGGAGTAGAAGCTCATTATGTTAGATATAGCATTAGACCATCTAACTTAATTCTAAGTTATTGATGACCCTTGTATCCTATTAATGAAATTATACATTATTAAATTTCTTTATTTTATTAAGTTTCTCAAACAAAATGTCGCTCTTACATTGTGAAACAAGATGTAACTAATCATTTAGAACATAAAAAAAGAGCAAATGCTTTGCTCTTCTTACTAATTATTTAATAATTAGATTTATTATTCTGTTTAGTTATGTGTGAAAAAGGAACTTATTTAAATTAAAATGGAGGTTTAAACATAAAAAAAGTTATTACAAACTTAAAAAACAATAACTAAAAGAATTGGAGAAACTAAAATAAAATGTTTAAAGAAAATAAAAAATAATAAAATTTTTTACAAAATATCGAATAAAAAAATTTGAAAATCTATAATATGGTGATTATCTTTTTTCTTAAAATAACCACCATATTAATGTTTGCACATTTTTTAGTAAAAAAAACAAAAATTTTTTAATTATTTTTTATTAACTCTTTATTCAACGATAATAAAGATTCAAAATTAAGAACATTTTCTTCTATATCAGTAAGACTAATATTGTTCAAATTAGGCACTTTTACATTTTTAACCTTTAATAAATTATCTCAACATTTTATATCTTTGTTATTTACCACAAAAACTTTGCTTAAATCTAAAATACTATCATTTTTTAAAAAAGGATAATCATTTTGTCGCAACACTAAGAAATTAGAAATTTTTGATAAAAGTACTGTTTTAAATGTTTGTATTTTAAACCAATACAATTTTTTATTATTTATGTCATTTTTAAAAAGTAAATATAAATGCGATATTTTAGCTAAACTAGATGAAAAACCAGGGTAAGGAATACACATTGCATAAATAGAATATTCCATTAGTCTATAATTAAATCCCCTTCTTCATCTATACCTAATACATATATTGGATTGATTAAGTCATCACAAGTAGCTAATTTTTCAATTTTTTCCCAAATTTTACCATTTAGCTTTATATCTTTTTGAAAAATGAAAAATTTATTTTGCACATTTTTGATAATTAAATCTTCGTTGTATTCCAACGCAGAATTTTTAATAAGTTTTAAAATTTCTATATCATGATCAGTGATATCTTTTTTAAGAATAGCAATTTGTTCCTTGTCTTCTTTAAACGTATTTTTTCATGCATCTAAATGATGTGTTACATTAGATATTTCTGTAGGAGTACAAGTTTTTACTATAAATAAAGCTTTTCTTAAATTAGATTCATCAATATTTATTGCCTCATTATCTTTGAAGTTTTTGTTTATTAAATGTTTTTTAAAATTATCATTTTCATTATTGTATGTGAAATCACCAAAAACATCACTAAAAACAGGACCGTTTTTGTACGCTTTTAAATAGCCTAAGTTAAAGTCTTTTTTATCTATTAATTGGAACATTTCATACAAAAATAAACATTTATGTAGTTTTGTCACTTGTTCTAAAATTTCAGGCGATCATTCATAAAGATATTTAATAATCTTTAATCTTCTATCTTTTGTGTTACATTTTTGCATAATAATTCACCCCTCATATTTATTATACTTATTTTTCGATATATCTTTTATCACTGCTCATTTTATTTAAAAAAATAACCAACACAAGAAAGAAAAGCAACGGGAAATTATCTTCTAAAAGAGAATTAATGTACATTTTTTGTATGTAAGTAGCAAACTTTTACAATTCTTTTTTTATTGTTTTTCTTTTATAATTTTATTAAATCCATAAACGGAAAAGAGGCACTATGAAGCAATTATTTGTTATAGGAAATTGAAAAATGAATAAAAGTTTTTCTGAAACTGCTGAATTTTTGGAAAAATTATGGTTTCTTTATAAGAAAAATAAAAAAGAGCTTTATCCAAATTTAGTTTTTGGAATTGCGCCTTCTTTTATTAATATTCCTGCTTTTAAACTAAATAGAATCAAAGAATTAAAAGTAGCAGCACAAAATATTAGTCATTTTAACAAGAACTCTAGAACTGGTGAAGTTAGTGGAATGATGTTAAAAGACTTAGATGTAGAGTATGTAATTGTAGGGCATTCAGAAAGAAGGCTTTATTGTAATGAAGACAATAAAGTTGTAAATGAAAAAATTAAAAAAGCTATTGAAAATGGGATAGTTCCTATTTTGTGTATTGGAGAAAATTCTAAAGAATTTCAAGAAAACAAAACCAAAGAAGTGATTAAAAAACAAATCAAAGAATCACTAGAAGGTGTTGATAGCAAAAACATTATTATTACTTATGAACCAGAATGAGCAATAGGAACAGGTGAAGCCGCTACTTCTGAAAATGTAGAAGAAATAGCAAAATTTATTCATTCAATTGTAGGAAAAGAAACAAAACTTTTATATGGCGGAAGTGTATGCCCAGAAAATGTTGCGGAATTATTTAAGCTCGAAGATGTTGATGGATTTTTAGTAGGAAAAGCAAGTCTTGATCCAGAAAAATTTATGAAGATATTATCTTTAAAAAAATAAGGTAGGAAAATGAAAAATAACGAAGAAATTAAGTATATAGAAACTGGTTTCACAAATGTTAGTTATATTCAAAATCATACTTTTGTTCAAGAAAAAAAATATACAGGCTTTAATCACAAAATAGACTATTCATTATTGTCTATTTTTGATTTTGTGCCTAAATTAATTAGCAACAATGAACAAAAGATAAAATGACAAGAAATAGAAGGCGAAAAACCAGATTTATCAGAAGAAAATTTAATTCAAATTGCCAAAAATATTAAACAAATTCATAACTCTAATATTAAATTTCCAGCATCAAACCACGCTGCTAGAGTTAAAAAATATAGACAAATATTAAAAGAAAAAAATATAGAAATCAAAGCCTTAAATGACTTTTATAGAATCATTAATAAAGTTTTAGCTAATATGGATAAAACCACTCCATTACATAATGATCTATGAACTTCAAATATGATTAAAGACAACAAAACCGGAAAAATCTATTTTGTTGACTGAGAATATGCAACATTGGGAGATAGAAATTTCGAATTAGCTTATTTCATTGAAAGCCAAAATTTAGATGAAAAGCAAATTGAAATTTTCCTTAACGCATATGATTCTTATATTGATGAAAAGATACTAACATTACATAGAATTTTAGTTAATTCTTTAGTTGTAATGTGAGCCAATGCCCAAGACATCCTTCCTTTTGATACTGCAATTTATGAAAAAAGAATGTATGAATTACAAGCAAAAATTAGTTAATTAATTTTACTAATTAACCTATAAAATAGGAAAAAACAACAAAAAAACTTCATAAGCAATTTTAGGCTATGAAGTTTTTTAATTAGTATGATTTTGCGAAAACAACGTATCTATTTGTTTCTTTTTTACATTTAGAAAAAATACATTTGCTCTTTTTTAATGGCTTGTCAAATTTCATTGGAATACATCTAGTAGAAGCGCCAGTTTCTTCTTTGATTTCTAATTCAGCATTGTCTAAACAACAAAAAGGAGCAATAACAAAATTATTTTTAGCTATTTCTTCTTTGAATTTTTCATAGGTTTCAACATAGACTGTTTTTTCATCTAATCTCTTTTTAGCGGCATCATATAAGTTTTGATGAATGTCATTAAGTAAAGTAGAAACATATTTTTTAACATCATTAATTGCTATAACTTTTTTCTCTAAAGTATCTCTTCTAACAATAGTAACATTATTATTTTCAATATCTCTTGGACCAACTTCGATTCTTATAGGAACCCCTTGAATTTCAGAATTAGAAGCTTTATAACCAGGTTGATGTTCACTAGCATCTAATCTAACTCTTCACTTTCTAGAAAGGGTTTCTTTTAGTGAAAGTGATGCTTGGTGTACTTTTGGATTTTTATCACCAAATAATTCTAAAATGTCAATTTGAATAGGAGCAATTTTAGGAGGAATAATAATACCTCTATTGTCACCATGAGTCATAATAATTGCACCTAACAATCTAGTTGAAACACCTCAAGAAGTTTGATAAACATTTTCGTTTTCATTATTTTTATTTTTGAAAACGATTTCGTATGGCTTTGAAAAATTTTGTGCTAAATAATGGCTTGTTCCTGCTTGTAAAGCTCTACCATCTTTCATCATTGCTTCAATTGTGTAAGTTGAGCAAGCACCAGCAAATTTTTCATGAGGAGTCTTTTTACCAGCAATTACTGGAATTGCTAAATAGTTTTTTACAAATCTTTCATAACAACTTAGCATTTCTCTAGCAAATCTTCTAGCTTCTAAAGCATTCGAATGACAAGTATGTCCTTCTTGTCATAAAAATTCTCTACTTCTTAAAAAAGGATTAGTAGTTTTTTCTCATCTAACTACATTTGCTCATTGGTTATAAACCACAGGTAAATCTTTATGTGAAATAATAATTTCTTTAAATAATTCAGCAAATAAAGTTTCAGAAGTAGGTCTGATATAAATATCTTCTGATAATTCTTTATCACCAACTTTGGTAATGGTTGCTAACTCAGGGTTAAAACCAGCAATGTGTTCCTTTTCTTTTGCTAATAAATTTTTAGGAATAAAAAGTGGCAAGTAAACATTTTGAATGTCTTTACTTTTGAATGCTTCATTTAAATATTTTTGAATAAGTTCTCAAATTCCATATGAGTTTGGTTTAAATACTATTGTTCCTTTAACTGGTCCATAAGAAATCAAATTTCCTTGCTTTACAACATCTGTATATCATTTAGCAAAATCTTGTTCTAATGGTGTGATTTTTTCTAATTCTTTCATAATTTTAATTATATAAAAAAGAAGTTTTTAACACTCAAAAATATATAAAAAGCAATTTTTTAAGCAAACTAAAACCAATAAAAAACAAAAATAAAACGGCCTATTTTTATGATAAATCACAATAAAAATAGGCTGGATTCATTACAATATTTAAATTAATTCAGAAATATTGATATTTACAAATTGATCTTGTTCATATTGTTTAGGTTGAACAAACATAGTCATATAAATTGGTAAGTATATAATTTTGCCTATTTGTTCAATGTTTTCGTTGCAAAAAACAATACCTTTTTTAATATCAAAGCTTTTATCACTTAATAAATTATTTAAAGCAGAATGTCTTTTATAGTCCTTACCACTTTTAACCTCAATAGGAATTACTTCATTTAATTCTTCTATTAAAAAGTCAATTTCACCCCGTTTTTTATTTGAATGAAAATATAACTCATAATTATGTGCTTTTAATTCTTGAGCAACAAACGATTCGCAAATAGCGCCATAATTATTTTTAGATGTATCACCATTTAAAATTTGAATTTGGTGACCATTAAAAATTTTGTAAGTTAATAAACCAACATCAGAAAGAAAAAGTTTAAACAATGTTCTTTCTTTGCTTGCCAAAAGTGGGTAAACTGGATTGTCAACATTATGTACAAATAAACCTACATCACTATGTTTTAGTCAAGTGAATGAAGTCTCATATTTATAAAATCTCGCTTTTTCATTTAAGTTTTTTAATATAAAACGTTTGTTTTGACTATTTAATTCACTAGGAATAAGATTGTAAATATCTTTAATTAGTAGCTTATTCATTTTTTCATATTTTGTTATGTCTTGCGCATAACCTAAATCAATTTGTTTTAAAATCTCATTGACTTTTGTCATATTATTTGTCTCAATAAAAGTAGCAACTGCTTTTGGCATTCCACCAACTACTAAATATGTATAAAACAAGTTCATTAATTGTTTATGAACAATTGGATCGATTTTTGCTAGGTTGTTATAGCATTCTTTTAAGTGTTGCAAAATTCTTTCAGAAATACCAATTGCTAAAATAAATTCCTCAAAATCCATTGGGTACATCTGAACTATTTTTAGAAAACCAATAGGTATCGATAATATTTCCTGAATTTTTACCCCAAGTAAAGAGCCTGAAAAAATAAATTTAAATTTTGTATTTTGAACCAAAAACTTAATTGGACTAATAGCATCATTAGCTTCTTGGATTTCATCAATAAAAATAATTGTTTCATTTTTAACAAGTTTGACATTTGATAAGGCTGATATTTTTAACATTAAGTCTTTTGAATCTTTTGCTGTATTAAATGCTTCGAGCGCTAATTTATTTTCAATTAAATTTAGTTCAATAAATTTTTTGTTTGTGTTTTTTAAAAATTCACGAATGGTTGTTGTCTTACCAATTTGTCTAGCACCATCAATTAAAAGCGCACTATCACTTTCATTAAATCACTTTTCAATTACATTTGTTATTTTTCTTTTTAGCATATTTTTCCTTAACAAAATCTAAATTTATATAACTTAATTATAGTAAAAATTGCATTTTTCCAACCAATTTAACCCCCAAAAATTGCATTTTTCCAACCAATTTAACCCCCAAAAATTGCATTTTTCCACCAATTTAACCCCCAAAAATTGCACTTTTCCAACTTTTTTGACATTAAAAAAAACAAAATGTGGGGGTTAAAGTCAATAATTTTCTAATTTTTGATATTTCAAAACAACTTTTTTAATATATATAATATTAATTATGAAATTAATAGTTGGTTTAGGAAATCCTGGAAGTAAATACAAATTCAACAAGCATAATGTTGGTTTTTTAGTAATTGACAAATTATGTGAAAAATGACAAATAGATAATTTAAACAAAGAAAAATTTAATGGTGCTTTTACCATAGTTGACGACGTTGTGGTTGCTAAGCCAATGACATATATGAATAAATCTGGTGAATTTATCAGAGATATAGTCAAATACTTCAAAATTCAAACCTCTGACATTCTAGTTATTCATGATGAAATAAATATGGAAATTGGTAAGGCTTCAATAAAAATAGGTGGTTCAGCAGCAGGACATAATGGTCTAAGTAGCATTATTGATGAACTTCAAACAAAGGATTTTAAAAAGATTAGAATCGGAGTTGGAAGAGATACAACTAAAGAACTAAAAGATGACGTTTTATCGAACTTTACAAAAGAGCAAATGCCGATTATTGAAATAATTTGTACCAAAGCAGCAGAAGCAGCTGCTTCATTTGCCTTTAATGACATTAATGTTGTAATGGAAAGATTTAACGTAAATAGAAGAAAAGGTAGTTAATGATTTTACTAGCGGTAAGTGGTGGACCCGATTCAATGTTTATGCTCAATGACCAGCTTAAAAAATACGGGAACAACCAAATTGTTGTTGCTTTTGTAAATTACAATCAAAGAAGCGATTCAAATATTGATCAAAAAATTGTTGAAGACTTTTGTTTAAAGTATCATATTCAACTTGAAAAGTTAATTTTGAGCAAACAAGATTACCAAAAAAATAATTTTCAAGAATGAGCTAGAAACAAAAGATACGATTTTTTTTATGAAATTTATACTAAGTATAATTGTCAAAAATTATTAGTAGCACAACATAAAGACGACTTTTTAGAAACTGCAATAATGCAAGAAAAAAGAAAAAAAGTTGTCAATTATTATGGGATAAAAAAACATTCAATTTTGTTTAAAATGAATGTTGAAAGACCTTATTTATTTAAATTTTTCAAAAAAGAAATTGAAGCAAAAAATAAGAAAAATGGTATCAATTTTGCAATTGATTACACTAACAATTCTGACAAATATGAAAGAAACGCAATTAGACATTTGTTGGAAAAATCGTCGAATTTTTACAAAAATTGTTTAATTTTAAAATTTAGGATAAAGAATAAATGGTTAGCTATCAAAGCAAAAAGAATTGAAAGAATATATAAAAGATGACAAAGTTATATTTTTTCACAAGATTTTTTTGCAAAAATTCGCTCTGAAAAAGACAAATTATCTTTAATTTATAAGTTAATAAATGAAAAATTTGATGGTATTAATCTAACTAAAAATAAGATTTTAAGCATTATTGATTTCATTATTTCGAAAAATAGAACTAGTACTTTTTTGCTAAAAAATAACATATTTTTAGTTAAAAAACAAGGAAAGTTAATTTTTAAGTTTGATAATTAGCATAATATAATATTATTTAAATATTAATAATAGGAACAGAAAGGTAGAAATGAAGCAAAAAACTCCATTAAGCAAGACAAAAATCATTGTAATTACTTTCTTTGTAGTTATAGCAACAATTTTGATTTCTCTTGTTTTATACAAATGACTTCAACCTAAGCCAACTGAAATTACATATGACTTTTTTGAAAAGAAAATTTCAGAAGCAGCTGCTGATTCAGGTGATGGTAAATATATTGAACAAATTCTTTTTAACACTGATACTCAATCAGCGCTTTTACGTTATCACGTAGATGGAAAATCATTTTACTACAAAGTAGGTATTCCATTTAGACTTATTGATGCTTGATTCGATAAATCAAAACAAGAAGGCCAACTTTTAGTAGATGCTTTAAAATTTGTTAATTCAAAAGGAGCAGAAAGTACTGGTTCGTTAAGTTCTGTAATTCCTCAACAACAATCTGTGTTTATGAAGTGATTTACTTTATTGTTACCAACAATCATTTTTGGTATTATCATCTTCATTGTTTATAAAGCACAAATGAATATGTACAATGGAACAGGAGCAATTGGTGAAAAATCAAATCCTGCTGTTAAAGTAAAAAGCGATAAAACATTTAAAAATGTTGCTGGGAACTCTGAAGCAATTGAAGAAATCAAAGAAATTGTTGATTATTTAAAAAATCCTAAAAAATACGAAATTGCTGGCGCAAGAATGCCTAAAGGTATTTTATTAGGTGGTCCTCCAGGTACAGGAAAAACATTATTAGCTAAAGCAACTGCTGGTGAAGCAAATGTTCCTTTTTACTTCATTTCTGCTTCTAACTTTGTTGAAATGTATGTAGGTCTTGGAGCAAAAAGAGTTCGTTCTGTAGTTAATGAAGCAAGAAAGAATGCTCCTGCAATTATCTTTATTGATGAGTTAGATGCCATCGGAAGAACCAGAGGTTCTGGTATTGGTGGTGGAAACGATGAAAGAGAACAAACACTTAACCAATTGTTAGTTGAAATGGATGGAATGACAGAAAATAATGGTTTATTATTTTTTGCTGCAACCAACAGAACTGACATATTAGACCCTGCTTTAACTAGATCAGGTCGTTTCGATAGAACTATTACAGTAAGTTTACCTGATGTAAAAGAAAGAGAAGCAATTTTAAGATTGCATGCTAAAGGTAAAAGAATTTCAAAAGATGTTGATTTAGCACAATTAGCAAAAAGAACTCCTGGATATTCTGGTTCTCAATTAGAAAACGTTATTAACGAAGCTAGTTTATTAGCGGTTAGAGAAAATAGCGATGTAATTTTAAGAAGTCATATTGATGAAGGTGTTGATAGAGTTGTTTCAGGGCCTGCTAAGAAAAATAGAGTTATTACCAAAGAAGAACTTACTATGGTTGCTTACCATGAAGCTGGTCACGCAGTTGTTGGTATCAAATTAAAAGGTGCTAACAAAGTTCAAAAAATTACCATTATCCCTCGTGGAAATGCTGGTGGATATAACTTAATGACCCCTGAAGAAGAAAAATACAATGCTTCAAAATCAGAATTAATCGCGGTTATTACCAGCTTTTTAGGTGGTAGAGCTAGTGAACAAATCATTTACGGAAAAGGTGAAGTATCAACCGGTGCTGCTGATGATATTGCTAAAGCAACTAAGATCGCAAGAAGAATGGTTGCTGAATGAGGTATGTCAAGTTTAGGACCAATTCAATATGAAGAAGATACAACTAATCCATTTTTAGGTAGAGATTTTGCTAAATCTACTCACTCAAACCAAGTTGGTCATGAAATTGACTTAGAAGTAAGAAAAATCATTTTAGAAGCTGAAGCAAAAGCGATTGAAATCATTTCTGCTAATAGAGATTTACTTGAATTAATTAAAGATGCTTTATTAGAAAAAGAAACTATTGTCGCTGAAGAAATTGAATATATCGAAAAAAATATGAAACTACCTCCAAAAGAGGAAAAAGTTGTATCAAATACAGCTGAAGCTAATGTTTCACTTGATGACTTATTACAAGAAGTTAATAATTCAAATACAAAAGTACAGCAAGTAATTTCTGTAACTTCTACTGAATCTGAAATTCATGCAATTAATTTAGATGAAGAAATCAAAAAGCAAACTATTGAAATCGCTACTGAAGAAGCAGTCGAACCAATAGAGGTTAAAGAAGAAACTACACAAGTTCAAAAAGAAGAACAATCTGAGCAAGAAGAAAAAGAGGTTAAGGTTAAAGAAACCAAAACCAAGAGCACTAAAGCCAAAAAGGACTCAGAAACACAAACTAAACCAAAACCTAAAAAAACTTCTTCAAAGCCTAAAAAGAATGAATAATAATAAATTTGTCTCAACTAAAATTGAGGCTTATTTTTATTTTAAAAAATAAAAAAATTTAATTAAAATCAAAAATATAACATTAAAAAACAAGCGTTTTGGACAAAAATAATTATTGATTAGAACAAAATATTATATGTAAAATATTTACAAAATAAATTAGGGAGTTCTATGTGAAATTTATTTAAAGAAGCATTTAGATCACTTAAGAAAAATAAAGTTGTGGTAGTTGGACTAAGTATTTTAGTATTTTTAGTTTCATTAATTTTTACATTGCTTTATGATCTAAAAACCACAATGACCACCCAATTTAATAACTACAAAAAAGTTTCTAAACTTCATGATGTTACTGTTGATTTAAACCTTTCTAATCAAGGTTCACCATATAAAAATGGTTATACCAATAACGGTAAATTAAATGACGATTCAAATTTTGATACACCTAAAAAATTTAGTTTAGATTTATCAAAATGAACTAATGAATATATCGATAGCACATTTACTTCTGATATTTATAGAGCAAACGTTAGAAAAATGATTAATGATTTGAAAAACAAAGAAAAATCTTTGATTTTGCAAATCAAAAATGATAGTTCATTTATTCAATTATCAAATTTAAATAAAGATAGTTCAAAACCAATTCCTGATGAATATAAAGATTTATATATTAAAAAAGAAGAGATACTTAACTTATTTAATTTATATACTTTAATTAACGAAGTTAATCAAGGAAATAATTTGGTTGACTTTAATTTAAAGGAACAAGATTTAAAAAATAGTTACTTTAAATTCATTAATTTATCTAATCCTAATATTGAATATAGTCCTACATATGACTTGTATGAAAAAAAAGATAACGATTTTCAAAAATACAAAAAGATTTTAAGTATTAATAAAAATCAAAATATTCAATTAGACAAAACATACAAACTAGAAGATATTTTTTCTTTATCTAAACAAATTCAAGAAACCACTTTACCTGATGGAACAATTGAAAAAAAGACAAACTATTATGTTTCTCAAATTGCCTCAATGTTCATTAATTACGAAACTTCTGAAGCTACTTTCGAATTTACCAAAGGTAAAAATTGAATTGAAAACAAAAAAGGAAAAATCGTTGATACTAGTGTTTTAATGAAATTATTAGGTTTCGAACCTTTTAAAAATAAAAACAACGAAGTAGTTGAACACCTTTATCAATGTATTAATTTTGATAAAACTGTTGCTGCTCAATTCATTAATTTAACTAATCCTAATGAATATTCAAAAGAAGATACATTAAAAATGAATTTTTCATTTGCTTCTTTTAATATGGATAACACTATTGAAGGTGTAGAACAAAAAATAACTTTACAAGAAAATAAACAATATTCAATTCCTGCTGAATGAATTTTTAGTCATGAAGTTAAAGTCGAATTTGCTCGTTGATTTTATGAAACCACTTTTAACAGAAACCAAAAATCAAAAGAAGATCCAAATGTTTCAATGGCTGATAAATGAACAGATGAGTATTACAATTTTATGAATGAAATTGAAAAACCTAATAATGAGGAAACTAAAAAATTTCATGATTATTTTTGAAGTTTTTCATATTGAAAACAATTTAAAACAGCACTAGTTACTCCTTTTGATGCTGATGGAAAATTAGATTATTCAAAAACTGAAAGCAAAGAATTGATTGTTAATTTAACTAATGAAAACGATTATTTATTGCTTAAACAAATCGATTTAGTGGATAATGGAACCAAAATAGGTTCAATCGAAGAAATTGAAAGCAAAAGTACAAGTTATTCTTCAATTGAAAAATTATTTGACCAAATAATTGATGAAAAAATTCTTTCAACTAGATTAATTAAATTAAAGGAAGTAGTTTCTACTAGAACAAGAAACAAAGTTATTGAAAAAATTAAAAACAATGTACTAGCTAAACATTCAAAAAATCCAGAGCAATTTATTGGTCTAAGACAAACTATGACCATTGATGGTTTGGACGATAAAAATAAAAAACAAATTTATCATTTTATCAATATCGGAGACAAAGACAAAAAGGTTCTAGGTATTGAATTAAATGTCGGTAAATTGTTTGAAGAACAATCAAAGAATTCTCAAATTTATGGTTGAAATACAACTAACTTTTTTAAATCACCACAAATAAATCCAATTGTTGCTGCTCGTTTAATTCAAGCATATAGTCAAAATCTATTTTCTGATCCTAAGTATATTGAACCAGAATATCACTATGGCACAATGATAGACAACAACTATGAACAAAATATTTACATTGAAAGAAAAAATACCAAAATTATCCAACTTTCAAAATGACTTGAAAACGCAAAAGATTCAGATGGTAATTTATTACCACAATTACCAAAAGAACAAGACATCAAAATAGCAGTTGCATTACTAGGTAAGCAATATAAATTAGTTTATAAAGCACCTCAAAATAAAAAAGATGTTTGAATTAATTTTCCTAATTCTAAAGATTTCATCAATGACTTTGATTATGAAAAATTAAAGCAATGAATGATCGCAACTAGAAGCACCATTAGAACTAAATTTATTAATACCACCGAAGGTTGAATCAAGGTAGATAAAAACTTTAATAATATTTGATATATTCCAATTTATTTTGAAGCACCAAAATCAGACATTATTCAAAATATATTAACTACTAACTCAATTCAATCATTTATGCAAAGCATTGAAAAATACTTAATGAATTCAGATTTAATCAAAAATGAATTTATTACTGTACAACAAATGTACGAATTGGTAAAAGCTGCTACAAAAGTTTTAAACAAACATAAGTTTTACAATGTTTTATTAAATTCACAAATTGATAAAAATCTAGTTGAAAAAATAGTCATTGATTTATTTTATGAATTAACCACCAACAAAAATGGTGATATTGTTAAATCAATTTTACTTAGAATTTTTAAACGTTCAGTAGAAATCATAAAAGTAAATCCTACTATTGACAAACAAAAGAACTTTTTAATTAAAGAATTAAATAAACTATTTAACATCTTTAAACAAATGTTAAACATAGATATTACTAAAATCTTTTCTTCAGAAGAAATTGTTAAAATCTCACATGATCCAATTAAAGTATTAACATTCTTAAATGAACTTGTTGATTCTTTTGACTTCAAAAAAGTGTTTAGTCAAGCAAAAGAATGAATGGATAAATATGCTGATAAGCAAGTAGAAGCTCAAATAAATAATCCATTTAATTCTAATGAATTAACCACCAATAAATTCACTAACAAAATTTCAAAAGATAATTGAGTTTATTGATTCTTAAATTCTATTGATCAAAAGAAAATTAAAAAATCATTATCTACTTTAATTAGAAACATAGATTTTTCAGTTCTATTCAATTTAAAAAACAAAGAAAGTATTATCACTAGATTAATTACTTTATATGTTCCTAAAAATGAAAAAGATATCGAATTGATCTTAAACAAAATTGATAAATACAAAGATAGATCATACAAAAACGTTAAAGATTCATTAGTAAACATTGTTAACAATTTTGACTTATCAATCTTTTTAAATGAAATTCAAAAGATACTTTTTGAAAACAATGAGTACAAATTTACTAATTCTTTAGAAAGAATTAAATATCTTAGTTCAAAAGATAACAAACCGCATTATCAAATAGTTCCTTTAAGAAAAAACATCATTAAAGATGAAGATTACATTTATGCATTTTTTAAAGCAATGTTTAATGTTCCTGGTTCAAATAGAGAATTCAAAAAGAACATTTCAGAGATGTTGAACTTATCAGATGCGGGGAGAAAAATTGATCTAGGTAATGGAAGAAGTTTAATTCTTCCTGATAATGATAGTGAAAGATTAAGCTTGCTTGATTTGATTAATCTTTCAAATTTAAAAATTGAGAACAAAACTAATAAAACAATTTTTAATGATGTAACTAATTTAAAAAACATTCTTAATGTAGTTTTAGAAAAAATTAACCAAAATAAAGAAAAAGTAAAATTTGAAGATTTTGGATTAGCACAAGAAGAACTTTTATTGGTTAAGAAAATTTTTAAAATCAACACCAATGAAGAATTACAAAAGAACTATCAAACAATTATTGCTCAATTATTGAATTTGAACAAATTCTTTAACCAATTTAATTTAAGACTTAACCACGAAAGCTTTACTTCATCTTCTTGAACTATTGCTGAATGAATTAAATATTTAAAGGATTGAGACGGCAATATTAATGCTCCAATGATTAAGGACATTAAGAATTTACTTAACTTCTTTTTAAAATCTTCTACCAATCCTGACACTTTTGGTTTAGAAAATATTTCTTTAATTAGTTTTTGAATCAACACCGTTGCTCACAACCCTTATAATGCTACAAGTAAAAGTTCTATTCAATTTGTTAAAGATTTATTAAATTTAGCAAACGATGCTGAAATTAAAAAAATCATTAACAATAAAGATTTAGATGATTTTTCAAACGAAAATATCGAACTTCACGAAAGTACTAAATTAGGTATCACTATTGGTTTAGTAAAACTACAAGAAACCACCAAAAGAATTTTTGCTAAAGATGCAGATGACAAATATGTTCTTGATGCAATAAATAAATTAATAGCAAAATATCCAGAAATCAATAAAGATGATTGATTAAAGAAAAACAAAGTTGAACTTATAAGAAACTTAGCTTTAATTTGTGCTAATGCTGAATTAACTGAAGGTGTTTCTAACCCTAATATTGATAATGGTTTATATTACTATGTAGTTGAAAATATTTTAAATAATTATTTATCTACTGAAAGTTTTTGAAGTGTAAAAGATATTGTTTCTGACTATATTTATAACAATTTAGCTGCTAGAGTTTCAGATTATTTTGGTATCAATTCTGCAATTTTTAATAGCGTATTACGCCAAGTATTTCCTCAATTTTTAGTTTATTATTTTGCTAACACTACTAAAGAAGGGTTAAACAAAAAAGCTAATTTACAATATTTATTAGAAGAAAAAATTATCAATTTTGAAGAATTAGCCAACGAAAAAAAGAATTACAAAAACTTAATCGCTTATGATTTTCTTATTTCATCAATTAAGACTAAATACTCAATTAAAAACCATGAAGAAAACATTTTCCAAGATGGTGAAGTATTAAAAAGTAGAAAAACTTTAGGTTTTGACAAACCATTTTTTGACAAATTTAATATTCCAGGAGATAATTCGTTTTTCGGAATAGATTTTCCAAAAATGATTAATGAAGTTCTAAATAGCATTTTAGAATCAACTCCACATAATGAAGTTGTTTATACATCACCTTCATCATATGTTGCCAAAGTTAATCATGCTTACTTGGAAAGAAACAACAAATCAATTTATACTGGAAGTATTCAACATTTTACTAACCCAATTGATTTAGAAGAATTTTTAGACACCTTAGATTCAAAATACATTTTGAATGTTAATGGAATTAAGTTCTTAATTGTTGGTGCTGATACCACTGTCGATTATTTATACCCAGTAGTTGATGAAAACAATTTACAAACTAATGTTTCTAGTCAAGCACTTGTTTTCTTAAACAGTGAAGGATTTGACAGAATTCGTTTAGGTTATGCTGCTAATGCTATTAAAAACTATTTATTGGTTAAAAATCCAAATGAAAAAGATAAAAATAGTGACCAATTAAAACAAGAACTACAACAAATTATTAAACAAAATGTTCCTAATAACCAACTTGAAAGAGTCTATAAAAACACTGAAATTGACCCAATCAACCCTGAAAGAGCATTAAGAGTTTCTACTATTAGTGCGATGATTAACTCAGTTAATTTAATTTCAATTATTAGTATTTCCTTTTTAGTAGTTTTAATTGGTATTTCTACCACCTTTATCATTAAAAGATATACTAGCTCAAAATACCGGGTTTTAGGTATTTTAGTAGCCCAAGGATATTCACCATTAAAAATTGTGATTTCCTTTACTGTTTTTGCAATGGTTACTTCGATCATTGGCGGAGTTTTAGGTTATGTAATTGGTAATAGGTTACAACTTGTATTTTTAAACCTATTTAGTTCTTATTGAACCTTACCAAAAGAAGTAGTTAACTTCAACATCTTTTCATTACTATTTACAGTTATTGTACCTTTTATATCAATGAGTTTATTAATCATTATAGTTTCACTTTCTTCATTACGTCATAAACCAATCGATTTAATTTCTGGAAGCGCTGAACTAAAACCAAGTAAGGTATATAACAAGGTTAAAAAATCAATTAAGAATTGAAATGTTAAACGTAAGTTCTCAATTTCATTAATCTTTAATGGAATTGGAAAATTAATTTCCTTTGGTTTAAGTATCGTTTTAGTAGCCGTAACTTCAATGTTTGCATTAGCAAACTCATCTGTTTTCAAAAATACTTTAAATGATACTTACCAACATAGAAAATATACTTTTAGAGCCGACTTAGAAACCCCAACTAGAGAATCGGGACAATATAAAACATTTTATAATTCTGACAACCAAGGATTACAAAATAATCTTTATGTTCCTATTGGTGTTTCTTCAGAAGCAATTAAACATAGCTATGATTACTTTAAACCAGGAATGTCTTCAATCATCAATAGTGATCCTACCAAAAACGGAAATCCTACTTTAGGTGATTCACACATTTTAACCCAGTTTTCAGTTAACATCAAAGTAAGCACCGGGGTTGCAATCGACCCATGACAAACCGCTTACAACTCAATGCCTGATACCCAAAAAGCAAGAGTTGATCAATTACGTCACCGGGTAGCTGCAGAATTAATGGCTTTCCAAGATGGTCAAAAAGGTACTGGCGAAAATCAAGGCTATATTAAAAAAATGGTTATCTATTTCTATCACGATCAAAAATATCCTATTGAATATGAAGCCAAATACAACGAAAACCGCAAATATATTTCTTTTGTTTGAATCAAAGAACAAGAATGAGATTTGATTAAAAACAAACCTCAAAGCGAAATTAATAAATACTTAATTGACAAACTTGAAAAGAACGAAGTTAAAAAAGCTGAATTTTTCAAATATGTTTTAGGTGCTACCTTAAAAGAATCAAAATTTGTTTATATAACATACGATTCACAAGGTTTTGAAGAAAACAAAGATATTCAAACTGGTGATGATACTAGAAGAGCATATCGTGAATTCTTGATTGATGCTTATAAGAAAATTGGTCAAGAGATCCAAATTCAAGATGATAAGCAAGAAAAAATACAAAAACTAGAAGAAAAATTAAGCGCTTCTAAAACCAAAGAAATTAGAGAAAAAATTCAATATGAAATCTCACAAAATTATTCTGAATTCGCTCGTAAATCAACTGCGGTTTTAAACACTGTTTTATATCCAAATAACCAAAGTAAATTTACTTTACCAGTTGTTAATGATTACTTTATTAGTTTTGGTGGAGTATACTACAATCCAAAAGTTGATGAATTATATTCATATGCTAAAGTAGCAAATACAAAATTTGGTACAAGCAACATTATTTATGGATTTAATGAACAAAATAAATTAGTTAAAATCGTTGATGAAAAAGGAAATGACTTATTAGCAAAATTATTAAAAATAAAAACTACTAATGAGGTATATCCAATTATTATCAATAATGTTGTAGCTAACAAATACAAAGTTAAAGAAAATGATGTAATTGATTTTAGCATTGAAAATCATGTTGATAGATACAAGAATAAAATATTAACCAAAATCTATGACAAATTTAATCAACAATACAAATACAAATTCAAAGTTATTGGAATTAGCAACACACACATTGGAAATGAATTTGTAACTTCTAGAGAGATTGTTAACAAAATTACTGGATTAGATTCTCTAACCAATAATGGTCAATTACCATTTAATGGTGTTATGACCAAAGGTAATGCACCACAACAATTAGTTGGTTCTACTTCTATTTATTCAAATTCTGGTTATTGATCAGGAAATGATTTGTTTAACTTCGAAAACATGTCTGATAGTGAAGTTAAAGACGTATTCGAAAGTATCTTTAACAAAGATAAGGGTATTTTAAAACAACAATTGAATTTAAATCCTGATGAAATAATGAAATTTATTTCTAATGACAAAAACATTCAATACTCTGATTCACAATATGAACAAATTAAAGCGACCCAAGCTAAAACAGTACTTGCTTCATTTGCTGATGTTTATAACCAAACAATGTATACTGCTTTAGGTGCTTCAATTTATGCTAAAAGTATTGAAGTTGGATTTACCAACCAAATTGCCAATGTTGCTGAAAATGTTATTACCATTATTATCGGAATATCATTCGTTATTTCAATAATTGTTTTAGTTATTATTTCTAACATCATCATTGCTGAAAATGAAAAGAATATTGCGATATGATCAATTTTAGGATACAACCGGAAAGAAAAAATCAACATGTTCTTTACCATCTTCGTTCCATTTATCATTGCTACTATTATTTTATCTGTACCAATAACTTATGGAATAATATATGCTTTTAAAACCTTTATTTTAGCTAAACAATCAATTTCTTTACCTATTTACTTTAATGCATTACATATAGGTGGAGCTGCATTAGTTATTTTCTCAATCTTTATTATTACTTCATTATTAGTTTGATTAAGCATTAATAAAATGAAACCAATTGACTTGTTAAAAGGACGGGATTAATATGAATCAAGAAACACCAACAAACATTGAACAACAAGAAGAAGAATTAGAATATTTAAGTTCTAAAAAAATAAAAGAGAAAATTAATGTTTCTAATCTTTTTGACATCATTGATAAAAACATTAAAAATAAAATTTTTAAAGTAGATTCAAAGATTCAAAAAATCCTCATCAAAGCTGCTAAAAGAAAAAGAAAAAAAGATCAATTTAAAGATCTTAAAAATGAGGAAAAAAGAGTTATCGAAGTTAAGAATGTAATCAAATATTATCTAGATGGCCAAAAAGTTTCTAGAATTTTAGAAAACATTTCTTTTTCTTTAAACAAAGGTGAATTTTCAATGATTTTCGGAAAATCAGGTTCTGGAAAATCAACATTATTAAACCTAATTTCCGGTTTAGATAGACCTTCACAAGGTCACGTAATTGTTTGTGATTCTAATTTGCCATATTTAAGTGATGTTCAACTTACTAAATTTAGACGCAAAAACGTTAGTTTCATTTTCCAAAATTACAACTTGCTTTCTAATTTAAATGGATATAACAATGTTGAAACAGGCGCTTATTTACAAAAAGATAAAAGCAAAAAAGTAGACATTATTGATTTATTTAAAAGATTTGAAATGGAAGAAGTTATTGACAAATACCCTTCACAAATGTCAGGGGGACAACAACAAAGAATTTCTATTTTAAGAGCACTTGCTAAAAATGCGGAAGTTATTTTTGCTGACGAACCTACAGGTGCTTTAGATGAAAACACTACTAGAATAGTATTAAAATACTTATATGAAGCTAACAAAGAGCAAGGAACCACTATTGTTATGGTTACCCATAACCCACTATTGGCTCCTATTGCTGATAAAGTTATTCATATTGAAAATGGTAAGATAGCTAAAATAATTGAAAATAAAGAAACAATTCATCCAAATGAATTAGATCTAGACTAGAAAAGGAGATATGCAATTTAAATATACTGAATTAGACAATGAAAAAGTTCCTCTTTGAATTGAGGATAAAAAACTAGATACTACTGTTTTATTCATACATGGAATAAACTCGAATAGTGATTTTATTGAAAAACTAAAAGAATTCGATCTTCCTTTTAATTCCATTGCAATCAATTTACCAGGAAGTAAATACTTTGGTCGGGAAGTTTCAACCCAAGACATCACTATTGAATATTGAATTCAATGTGCTAAAAAAGTTTTAGAAAGCATCAAAACCAAAAATGTAATTATATTTGCTCACTCAATGGGAGGAGCAGTAGCATTAGAATTAGCTAATGATCCAAAAGTTTCTAAAGTTATTATGCTTTCAACTATTAATCCATCAATGACCAAAACTAGCGGTTATTCAAATCTAAGAAGTGTTATTGAACCTCAAAGCAAAACTTCATTTTTGTGAGGAAAAATTATTTCTCTTGGTGCCAAAATGTTTTCAAAAGGTAGAGCGTTATTAGATTCATTTTCTTCAAAAGGAAAATGAGTTACATTACTTAGTGGTTGTGTTTTAAATAATGATTATCTTAATTATTTAGACGAACTATATTTTAAACACAAAGATAAACTAATTTTTATCATTGGTCAAAATGACAAATTAATTGGTACCGAACAATTTCTAGAATATGGTAAAAATCTTGATGTTT
The DNA here is from genome assembly GCF_045276885.1 of Mycoplasmopsis hyopharyngis. Lineage (NCBI taxonomy): Bacteria > Bacillati > Mycoplasmatota > Mycoplasmoidales > Metamycoplasmataceae > Mycoplasmopsis > Mycoplasmopsis hyopharyngis. The sequence continues at coordinate 59,407 of NZ_CP174164.1, forward strand.
TATCTGTAATGATAGGAAAAAATCATTCTCCAATAAAAGATGATCCAAAAGGAATTTTTCTCTTTTTAAAATTTTTAATCAATAGCAAGAAAAGACATTGATGACAAAAACTTGGAGATTTTAGCAAAGATTACTTAGAAATTAACGAGAAACAAGATTTGCAAGAAATCGATAATAGCTTGGATATCATTGAAGAAGCAATCACTGAAATTTCAGAAAAACCAAAAAAATAAACCAAAAGATAGGTAAAATAGCACCTATCTTTTTTGTTTTTTAAGCCGAAAAAAAGCCTTAAATAAATGGAAATATTTCATTTATTTAAGATATTTACTTAAAGTAAATATAATTTTCAAGTATTTATTTAATAATGTAAAAATAAAAAGGAGAAATATGAAGATAAAAAAATTATTACCACTTGTAGCAGCATGCACTCTGTTTGTTGTTCCGACTTTGAGTACTAATTTAACAAACGAACAAAAAAAGAATGAAAACGAAACAAATTTAGAATTACTTGTTCAAACTGTAAGAAATGAAGCAAAAAGTTATTTAAAAGATTTAGAAAAAGAAATATCGATCAAAAATTGAAAAGAAATTTATATGATTGATCCTACTACAAAGGAAAAAATTGATCTATTTCTTTTTATGTTTGAAGATCGAGGTTATTGTGTTATGGAGAAAAACACGCTAATTTCAATGGAAATGAATTTTCAAACAAAAATTTCAGAAGAGGAATTTGAAAATATAGAACATTATTATATTAGTCCATTTTGAATAAAAAATCAAATAAGTAATAGAGAACCCAAACCTGCCGCATTACTTTCAACTCGTAATTTAAACCCTACCACAAATAAAAAAGAAATATCTATTGATTTAAAACTTTTAAAACAAAGAAAAGAAGAAATAGAAGAGAATTTATTAGAACACTCATTAAATAAAATTACTCCTGCTAAAAAGATACGGGAAAAAATCGAAGAAGAATGAGACCGCATCTCAGATGAATTAGCGCAGAAAGTGCCTAATTATGTTATTAACCCTGAAAAAGAAGTTGTAAAAGCTGATTATGAAGTTCCTTATTCATGATGGTTTAGAAATAATGTTAATATGTTTGGTTATGCTGAACAAAAAGATTATTATTTTGAAAAATATTGAAAACAACCCAAACCACCAAAACCTGAACACATTGAAGAAGGTAAAACGTATTATGATTCCAATGGCATGTGTATGTTAAATGCGTTATCTATGTTAATACAATATCAACACTTGTTTGTGAATTCCAAATGAATAAGTGAAGAAATGGAAAAAAAATACATAATTAGTCCTAATAAAAAAGGTTGGTATTATGATCAAGAAATTTATGAAGAAGGTAAAGACACAATTCAACTTTTAAGATGAAAAAAATTACCAGCAATTCCTTATGTTTCTCCAGGTTTTTCATTAGAATTGTGAAAACATGGGTTTGAGTATGGATTTGGTTTGAAATCACTATGAGACTTAATTAAAACATTAAAAAAATATATGTCTATCGATGTAGGGTATGATAAATATAGTTACTGAGGTTTTCCCACCTTTCCACAACAGCCCTGAAAACAACTTTATAAAGGGCACCCAATATTAATTGCTGGTACTATGTCAAATCATGAAAATGATAACAAAGCAATGAATCACGGAATTGTTGCGTATGGAAAATGATATAACAAACGGAATAGAATTCATCGCGATAAATATTTAGTTCATTTTGGTTGAAGCGATTGCTCACAAGTAGTTTTTGATTTTAGATTAACAAGAGTAATTGGAATGTACTTCACAATAATGGACAAAACCCCTAAAAAAGATAGGGTAACAAAACCATTTTTTGCTTATAAAGGAAAAATGGTTAGTGCTAAGGAATTGGCAAATGAGAAAATTGAATAAAAATAAGACGTTATTATTCTCATTAACATTGTCGTTCTTAATTATTATCTATCTTTTAGGATTTTTGAGTAGTTTTGTTTTTCCCTTAACAAGAAAAACAAAAGAACTTCTTTTTCACAATATAACATATTCAATGTTTGTTACTTTTTGAGCGTTAACAATATCAGCTAATATAATTCTTTATTTTATAAATTGTCTTTCTAATAACTTAATAAGAAAGAAAGTAAATTTCTATGTACTAAGTATTGCTTTTATTTTTATTATTGTGCCAATCTTTAGTTTTATTTTTTTTAAAAAAGACATTTCCCCAATTTATGTTAAAAATTATTTAATATCAATTAGTCTTTGAATGTCAATGTTTCCATTTGAAATATACTTTTTTGCAATAACTTTTATATACGGAATTTTTATTTGAATTGTTAGCGATATGCTTCACCAACATTTAACTTTAATTAAATTTTTACAAACTACAAAATCATTAGAACTTAATGCTTCTAAGGAAAATGAATTTTTCAAAGCAAATGAAATAATTTTTTCAACTGAAAAATTTGAAAATTCAAAATTGTTAATTGATACCAAAGACAACCAACTTTATTTTGTTGATTTAGAAAAAGCCTTAAGTAAAGAAGAAAAAGATGAATTTTCATTTTGTCTGAACATTAAAAAAGTTAAAAAAGATGCTTTGAATTTTGAAATTAGTTATACAAGCAAATCAAAAACATTAATAATAAAATGTGATTGAAATATTGAAAGTAAAAATCTAATTCTTCTTTATAACAATAATGGAAAATGGAATAATGAAACAGTAAAAATGGAGGCAAAACAGTAATGAAATATATTTGTAAAAAATTATTAGAAAATATTTTATTTTGATTTGTAATTATTTTTGCCATATTTTTCTTGTTTTTTTCATATTTTGGATATCTTTTTTCACTTTTATTTGAACCAACAAAAAATTCTAGTAATATCGAGAGAGAGTTCATTTTCATAGTGCTAGCGTTTTTTTACGGTGAATTATGAGTGCTTGTAATACCAATTTTTGCTATATATATTTTATTTATTTGAAGTACAAATTTAAAAACACATATTAAATGAGTTTTATTCAATTTTGTATTGTTGAGTTTCATTTTTAAAATTTTATTTATGCTCTTTTTTGCGGGAGAAATGGTACTATTTGATTTACAAAGATTTGTAAACATAAACTCACTTATAATTTATTTTATTTTTCAGCAATTTCATTTAGTTTTTCTTGTTTTTATTGTTTGATACAAAATACAAGCAATTAGAAAAAATAATGAAAATCAAAGATTTTTCGAAAACATTATTAAGTTAGAAAATAATGATCTTTTTGTGAACGAAACAAAAACAACTGATAAATTTATGTTATTCAAAAATGGTGATAAGAAAATATTTTTCAATTTTGAAAACGAAGAAAAAAACATAAAAGAACAAATTAAAAACATTTTAAAAACAGACCAAGTGAAAGCTAAAATGAATTTCAAATATCAATTTATTGAAAAAAATATTTCGCAAAGTAAATTTGAAATCATTTTTAAATCACAAAAACAAAAGGTAAAACTAAGTTTTGACTTGTATATAACTTCTGAAGATTTAATTTTAAAAAGAACAACAATAACCAAAAATCAATTATTAAAAGAAAAACTAGAATTTTCATTACCAGAAACTTCTCATTTATTATTAACCGCCTAAGTTTTATTAAAATAACGATTTTAATTCCCTCAATTTTCAACGAGGGAATTTTTATTTAAATTCCTTTGCGAAAATTAGGTACAGCAAAGTAATAGTTGTAAAAAACACCTAAAAAATGGAAAGAAAAATAAAATAAAAATCATTTTTAAAATATTTTATAATTTTTACATTATGTTAACAATAAGAGAAACAATGAACAAGAAGTTTAATATTAATATCATCGCTATGATTTCGATGATTATTTCAATTTAAACCTGAGTTTATTTTTCTTATCTAGTATTAAAATAAAAACAGGTGTTAATGTAATATGCCTGTTTTTTTAAAAAACTATAGAGGAGCTTTTGGAAAGAGTATATAGTGGAGCAGGCATGCAAGGAAACTATAAAAAGGTTACAAAAGCCGAGTTGTGAATGAAGCAAACATTTATGACGGTAACAAAGCATAAAAGATTGTTACTCAACAAGAATTTGTTGGTGCTATAGTTCTATAAATTTAATAAATTTTTATTATCTTTGTAAGAACTATAGGCGTATAGTTCTTTTTTGTTTTTAAAGGAGTAATATGAACCCAAAGCAATATAAAAAATATAGTGATGTACCTGAACAATATAGGTTCGATTTAGAAGATATATTACAAGGTAAAACTATTGACCAATTATTAGAAGAATATAAAAATATTTATTTAGTTAAGATTGAAAACAAAGACACAAAGTATGAAGATATTGAAAAATATTTAGCAGATATTGAAATTGGAAAACAATTAGAAGAATTGTCAAATAGGATAAATAACTATTTATCGAATGCCCACAATGTCAATTTATCTGATCCTAAAATTTTAGCTTTAATGCAAAAGCAAGAATTGTTAGAAAATGAATTATCAACAAAATTTGGTTCAGAATTAAATCGCTTTTATAAAAATATTGACAAAATGAAACAATGGAAAGAAGATCCAAGGTTAAAAAATTATAAAATCGCAATCGAAGATTCGATAGCAGAATATGAACACAAGTTAGAAGATAGTGTAGAAGAATACTTAGTAAAATCATCAATCGGAGAACCAAGTTTAGAATCTATATTTGCTATTATTACTGATAGTGAAATGGATTATGGTTATCCTAAAGATTCTAAAAACAAAGCACATAAACTAACAAGAGCTAACCAAGTTTCTTTAATGAAATCAGATGACAAGATTTTAAGGAAAAACACCAGGACAAATTGAATTAAAGCAATTTATGATCATAAAGAAAGTTTGGCTCAAATCTTATTTCAACATTTTAATCGTTTAGTTACAATTTCCAAAATTAGAAAATATACTTCAACAGTTGAAATGCTCACTAAAGATGACCAAATGACTGATGAGTTGTTACAAAAACTATTTACTAATGTTTCTAAACAAAAAACCATATTTAGTAAATTTTCAAAATACTACAAAATCTTTTACCAAAGCAAATTCAAAGAAAAATTTAATTACAAATATGATTCTTATAGAGAACTAACAAAAATTAAATCTTCTTACACTATTGAAGAAATGCAACAAATAGTTAAAGAAGCATTAAAACCATATGGTCAAGAATATAGCAACAAAATCAATGAAGCGATCGAAAAAAGATGGATTGACTATATGAGTGTTGATGGAAAGCTATCAGGAGCATATTCCATTGGTGAAAGCTATGGAATAAATAAAAAATATATTCTAATGAATTTTGATGGAGATCTTAGGTCAGTAGAAACACTAGCACATGAATTAGGTCATTCAATGCATTCTTATTTTTCAGATAAAAATCAACCAATTGAAAATTCACAATATCCAATTTTTCTAGCAGAAATAGCATCTATTTATAATGAATTAATGTTATATGACTATTTATTACAAAAATCAGATAACATCCAATTTAAATTTAAGATTTTAACTTCTATGATTAAAGGATTTATTGGTACAGTTATGCGTCAAGTTGAATGAGCAAATTATGAATTTGACCTTTATAAAGCAATCGAACAAGGTCAACCTTCTTCTTCATATGATGCGATTAGTAAAATCTATTTTGAAAATTCAAAAAAATATAGTGTTAAGAAAACTAAATACCAACCATTTGATATGGTTGCCTCAGTAGATGTGCCACATTATTATTATCACTTTTATGTTTATAAATATGCAATTGGTCAACTAGCAGCAAATTATTTCTTTGTTAAATACAAAAAAGAGGGTTCACAATTTTTACAAGAATACATTAACAACTTTTTATCTGCTGGTTGCATAGACAAACCTTTAAAAATATTAAAAAATAATGGAATCGACTTAAATGACCAAACATTTTATGAAGATGGATTTAAATTTGTCGATGATTTAATCAAACAATGAATAGAACTAGGAAAGAAAATATTTAAAATCAAATAATCATAAAATACTTATATATAAGTATAAGAAAGGTAAAAATGAAAAGAAAATTATTATGAGGATTAGGAGGAACAGTATTATCAGCAGCAGTGCTGGCTACTCCTTTTCTAGTAGCGGCAAGATGTGGAGGTATAGTTCCTGCATATCAAAATAAACAAGTTGTTATTTCATATAACTCAAAATTATCACCTGTTGGATATGGATATGATGAATCAGCGTCATATGGTTCAATGAGTCCAATAAGAGAAGAAGGACGTTCAACTGTTGAAACTTTAATAAGAATTAAAAACGAAGGTAAATTAGAAGTTCAATATAACAAAGAACTTAAAAAATATGTAGTTATTAAACCTTCTATCTGATATAGAAAACTAGCGTTAGCAGAAGCTATTGTGGTTACTACTAAAGATAATAAACAACACGTTTTTGACAATGACAAACACGAAGTAATGCCACAAAAAGATGCTACTGGTTTTTACAAAACCACTGCAGTTAAAGCAAGCTCAAAAGATCAAAAATCTATTAATGGCGAATTCTTTGAGCAATTGCTAGAAAAAGAAGAAGTTAAAGACATTAAACTAGTAGTTAGACAAGGTATCAAATGAGTGGATTCAAAGAATCAAGCTACTAAATATGAATTAAAAGCACAAGACTTTTACTACTCATGATGAAGAACAAAATTGTTAAATACTAAATTAAGACATACAAATGGTGGAACCAAAGAAATTGATGATGCAATTAGAGCAGTTTTAGAACCTAAATCACAAACATTTTCTGAAAGAAAAACTTATCCTAACGAGTACTTATTAAGCTTGAATAACATTAACTCAGAAAAATTCTTAAATGAAGAAGAGTTTATTAAAAAAGTTACATTCAATGGTCAAGAAAGAGAAACATTAGAATTCACCAAAAAAGATGAAGCTAAAAAAGGTTTATGACTAGAAACCATTGATGGATTTTTATCAACCTCATTAGAATTAGTTCCAGCACCAAGTGAATATATTAAAGAATTTGCTGCTCAACCAAAAGCAATACAAAAATTTGGTGGAACCGATCAACAATTAACAACTGCTAATGAAGTTCTTAAAAATGCTACAAACAAAGTTAAAGAATATGGTGTTTACTGATATGGTCAACATCTAGACACCACTTTATTTGTTAGTCCATACATTTATGATGGAACAAACACAAAATTAAATGAAGAAAGAATTGTTTACAACAAACATTTTTGAGATAAAGAATTTCTTGAAAGAAAAGATAAAGTAGAAACTATTGTAGTTTCACACGCTTCATCAGAAGTTGATCCAAAAATCTTCGATCAACAACAATGAGATGCTTATGAGCAAGGTTTAACAACTTACTATAAATATGCAGCATTAGATGAAAAAGTAAAGACTCAAGTAAATAGTAATCCTAAAAAATATGGTTTAACTTATAGAAAAGGTTACAACACTGATCAATTACAAATTCAATATACATTATTACCAATGGGTGTTCCATTTGTAGTGCAAGAAAAACCAGTAACTGATGCTAAAGAATATAGCTATAATGACCATTATGCAAAACTAATGTATGGTAAAACAGTTGCAGAAATTGCAGCTGGTGAAGCACCTTCTGTAGCTAAAGAGTTTGTAGGAGGAAAAGGTTTATTATTTAGAACTCTTATTAACTCAGCAATAAACTTTAACTATTTATCTAAATTTATAGATCAAAAAAACCAAGCATGAATTGCTAAAGTTGCTTCAGATGGAAAAATCAATAATGGTGAAACTACACCAAATGAAGTAGAAGACAAAATAAACGTTTACTACGGAATTAAAAATGATTACACCAAAACAGATTCTATTACTAACAAAGATAGTGAAGAATACATCATATCTCATTCAAGTAACCCATGAAGAACAAAAGTTTATGAAACCGCTAAACAAGAATTGAAAACTTTACTTGATAAGTACTATCAAGAAAATAGCATTCCACAAACCGAAAAAATAGAATGATCAGTTTATTGACCATATCTAAACTTAGGTAATGTTTATGCAAATATGTATAAAAAATATGTTGAAGCAGTTAATGAATTAGATCCAAGATTAAATGTTAAATTCTTAAACGTTACAACACAAGCAGAGTTATACAACTTAAGATTTGATGGTAAAACTAACTATAACTATCAAGCATGAGGTTATGACTATAATGGTATAGGTTCAGGTTTTGATGGTATGTCATGAGCTGGTGGTCACATCATACCTACTTTATCATTCTTAGAAGCACAAAAATCTACTACAGAAGTTACTAACATTTTTAAAGCATTCCCAGCAATTAAAACATTAGCTGAAGCATTCAAAAAATGATACGATGAAAATACTCAAGAAAAAGGTCTTAAATTCAAACCAAGTCTTCCATTTGAAAAATGATATTTATTACCTAACAAATATCTAAATGAATATTATGCGTACTTACCATTCGCTAAAGAAGACAATGGCAAAGTAGTTGTTGATACTAAAAACAACCCAGAAAGTTTCGAACCATTTGCATTATCATCAAACTTCTGAATTACTTTCCAAAAATCTAAAACTAATGAAGAATTAATTCAATTGACTCACGAATTGTCAAACTACATCGGAATCTCACCAGATACCAAGTTCTACCAATTCTCAAGTTTTTCAGAAGCGTTAATTGATCCTCATTATGTAATCCCAACAAGTCCTAGTCAAAATACTTTAAGCTACCAAGATGCGTCTATAGTAGAAAATGTTTAAGTATTTAGGTAAAAGAATTGCGTTTGCTTTCTTAGCAATGCTAGTCATTATCGTTTTCGTTTATGTACTAGTATATAAATTTGCTCCAAACCCTGTTCAAATTTCTTTACAGGATACTTGAAGTAAACTTAGTCCTGCTGAAAAAGCAACAAAACTGGATGAAGCTGGTTTCAACAAACCAGTTTTCATTAGTTTATTTATATATTTAAAAAATGTATTTTCAGGCGATTGAGGACAAACTTGAAATATTCAGAAAACACCAGAATTACCAACTATTCCTGCTATTTTCTTTAAACCTTTAAAATATTCAATTTCTATTTCTTTACCTGCGTTTTTAATCGCAGCAGTATTAGGGATATTTTTAGGTACTATTTCAGGTTATAAAAGAGGAAAAATTTTAGATACATCAATAAATAGTTTTGTTTTACTATTTATTGCTTTACCTTCATTTGTTATTGCACCTATATTTATCAATATAGGTAAAAGAATTGGATTACCATTTAAAGTTTTTCCTTTCGATGATTTAAGACAACCAATTTCTATCAGAATCTTGTCATTAATTAATCCAATTTTAGTTATTACCTTAGGTTCATTATCTAGTTATACAATTTACACTAGAAACCAGGTTATTACTATTTTAACTTCAAACTATGTTTTGATAGCCAAAACCAAAGGGTTATCAAGCACTGCTATTTTCTTTAAATATGTTTTAAGAAACATTTCTATCCCATTGGCAGCAATGTTGATACCATCATATATTTATTTACTTTCAGGAAGTATTATTATAGAAATATACTGACAAGTTCCTGGAACTTCAACAGTGTTATCGAAAGCCTTTCCTAATGGTGAAATTAACTTAATTATGTTTTCAACTATCTTTTTCACTTCTTTATCATTGATGACTGAAATATTAGTTGACATTTCATATGTAATTTTAGATCCAAGAATTACTTATGCTGAAAATAGCGGCAATAACTTGAAGTTATGATTTTCAGCATACTTACACCGTCAAAAAGAATTGAAAAAAATTGAAGCAAATATTAAAAAAGGAGTTGTAAATGAATAGTCAGCAGTTTAACCAAAAATATTCGTTATCTCCTAAATTAAACCAATATTTGAAAAGAAAAATCAATGATGCTGAATTTAAAACTACAATAGCTGGTGAACCTAAAAAAATGTGAAAGGAGACAATCAAAAGATTTTTTACTAGTCCAGTTTCAATAATTGCTATTATTATCTTTTTAACCTTGATTTTAATGGGAATTATTATTTCTTGAACTAGTCCTTTCCAAGCTAAAAAACCAATAGATAATGGGGATATTAATATTATTAGATACTTGCCTCCAGCATATCAAAAATATACGTATTTACCTTTAACTCATTCTGAAAAATTATCTAACAATGTAATTGCTAAAATTGAGCAATGAAAACAAGAATTAGATAATCCAACTTTCAAAGAATATTACAATTACTTTATTTCTTTAACTGAGTTTCAAGAAAAAGCTTTAAACAGCAACCAAGATTTAATTACTTATAATCATGTTAACTTTTTTAAATTATCAAAAGTATGACAACAATTTGTAGAAAACAAGAAAAATGGAACAATCTTAAGTTTAGACCAAATTAAACAATTAGTTAACCAAGTTGAATGAAAAACAAGTATTTTAGGTACTGATGATATCGGCGCTGATATATGAACTACTGCTTGATATTCAACATGAAATTCAATTAAAATTGCTTTAATTGTTGCTACTATTGAAACTATTATTGGTGTGGCAATTGGTGCTTATTTAGGTTACCATGCGGGTAAATGAATTGACACTATAATGATGAGATTAATCGATATCTTTTTATCTCCACCTTCATTAGTTTGATTATTATTATTCGTAACCATTTTTGGTTCAACAGATGCCGCTTTAATAATTGCTTTAATCTTTGTTGGTTGAGCAGGACCAGTAAGTAGAACCAGAATGTTTATGATTACTGTTAAAGATGAAGAATATATAACTGCTTCAAAATCAGTTGGTGCTAAAAAAGCAAGATTAATCTTTATGCATGCTTTACCAGCAATTTTAGGAAAAATTGCAACTAGTTATGTACGTACAATTCCAGCAATTATTATGTCAATTGCTTCATTAAGTTTCCTTGGATTTTTCAAATCAGAAAATAGCACTAACCTAGGTCAAATATTGATTGATGCTAATGCGACAGCAAGCAAAAACATTTGAACTTTAGCCTTACCTTGTATAATTTTATTATCACTATCATTATCACTACATTTTATTTCTTTAGGAGTTCATGATTCACTAGATCCTAGAGTTATGACTAACAAAAGATAAGGAAATTTATGGACTTAAAAATTACAGATATCAAAGAAAGCAAAAATCGAGAAGAAAATAATCTTAACACCATAGATTATGATGAATATTTGTTAGTGGTAAAAAATTTACAAGTTAGCTTTAAAACTTCAAAAAATAATTATTTAAACATTGTTATAGGAATAGATTTATTCATCAAACGTGCTGAAATTGTTGGTTTAGTTGGTGAATCTGGTTCAGGAAAATCAGTAACTTCTAAAGCGTTAATTAATGTTAATAGCAACACTTTAACTAAAGCGGACGAAATGATAATCGATAAAATCGATTTAACTAAATATAAAAAAGAAAAAGATTGACTAAAAATAAGAGGACACAAAATTGGTTATATACCTCAAGATCCTTTAACCTCTTTAAATCCAACTAGAAAAATTGGAAAACAATTACTAGATGCTTTAAACATCAATCCAGAATGAAAAGATAAATCTTACGTTGAAAAAAGAAAATATTTAATTTCTCTTTTAGAACAATTTGGAATTCGTGAAGCAGAACAAGTCTTTGAACGTTATCCTCATACTTTATCAGGAGGAATGAAGCAAAGGGTTGTAATTACTATGGTAGTTGCTTTAAAACCTAATTTAATTATTGCTGATGAACCTACAACTGCTTTAGATCCAACTGTTCAAGCATCCGTTTTAGCGTTATTCGAAGAAATTAGAAGCAAAATGGGTATCTCAATCATTTTGATTTCACACAACATTTCAGTAGTTGCTAAATTCTGTGATTATATTTATGTTATGTATGCTGGGAAAATTGTTGAAAGAGGAACCAAAAGAGATATTTTTGCTTATCCCGCCCATCCATATACTTGAGCCTTAATTTCTGCTATACCTGAAAATAGAGAAGATAAACTTTATTCAATTAAAGGAACCCCACCGGATATGTCCAATTTACCAATTGGTGATCCATTTGCTCCTAGAAATGAATATGCATTAGAATTAGACTTTCACAAAGAACCGCCTTTGATTGAAATTTCTAAAACTCATGCTGCTGCAACTTGATTATTACACCCTGAAGCACCAAAGATTGAACTTGATAAAAACCTACAAAATAAACTAGAACTATTTAGGAAAGTGTTTGAAAATGAAGAGTAAGAAACCTATTTTGCAAATTGAAAATTTAAAAAAATATTTTATCAATAATGGTTTTATAAACAAAGCTGTTGATAATGTTACTTTTAATGTGCATGAAGGTGAAATTGTAGGTTTAATAGGTGAATCTGGTTCTGGTAAAACCACAGTGGGAAGATCTTTACTAAGACTTTATGAAAATTACAATGGTTTTGTAAAACTATCTGACAAAATAATTAGTGGTAAAACTATTTCAAAAGACAATCGAAGATTTTTAAGAAAAAACATTCAAATGATTTTTCAAGATCCACACGCTGCTTTAAATGGACAAAAAAATATTTATTCAATTTTGGCTGAACCTTTAATTGTTAATAAAATTATTTCTAACCAACTTAAAGATATTTTTAAAGATTGAGATGATGTAAAAAGAATGTTTCATTATACTTTTTCTGAAAAAGTACTTAATTTGGAATTAGAAAACTTAAAAGTAATCAATGATTTATCAAAAGAATTTTTTGGTGAATGAGAAGAAAAATTCAAATCATTTGAATATGATAGTACTTCAAATTATGAAGACAACTTTAATAATTTATATGACTATCTTGAAGAAAAGCAAAATATTGAATCTGAAATTATCAACAATATGTATTCAAATCTAAATAAGATGATGGCATACTATTTTGAAAGTCAACAAGCTTATAGAGACAAAAAATTAGATATTGATGAAAATGAATATTTAGCAGCAATTGAAAATTATGAAAAGACTTTGACATTAACTAGAATGTCAAATGAAACTTATGAAGCTTTTAAAGAAATTGATCATTTAGTTATTGAATTAAAAGAAGCAATAAAAGAAAAAAAACAATTTCGTTTAGAAAACAAAAGTGCATTTTTGAACTTTCTTGGTGAATACAAAAATGAAATCAGACTAAATAATATTGCCAAAAATTCAACCTACGATCTTGAATATTGATACTACAATTTGAAACAAAAATTGCTTAACAAAAAACTTTTATTAGTTATTGAAAAGGCAAAGAAAGAATTCAAATACTTATCACTAGAACAAATCAAAATTTTGATCAAAGAATTGGAAAAATACAAAGAACTTTTTTACAAAGAAAATTTATGTATTCCACTTACCGATAGGAAAATTGGTAAAAAAATTAACAAAATTATTGAACAAAATTTCAATTTTGATTTGTCAAAATTTGTTATTGAAAACACTCAAAACTATTCATATTTAAATGACAGAATTGATAGCTTTAAAAAGCAAATTTTAGAAAAACAAATAGCATCAAAAACCTTTAAACAAAATGGTGCTACTAGCCAAGAATTAAAAGAAGCAGAAGCTAGATTAGAACAAACTGCTGCTAAACATAAAGAAGCAGTTCAAGAGTTTGTTTCTAAACAAAAATCTATAGTTCAAGATTTAAAAGAAAAAATTGTTTTAGAAAGACAATTATACGAATCTTTAAAAAACAAACAAACTTTTACAAATCAAAGATTTGATATAGAATTTAAAAACTTTTTGAAAAAATTAAATTCTGACTTACAAGAGCTTAAGGCTAAAAAACAAAAAAGTAAAGTTGCTGAATCAAGTATTTTAATTAACCAATACAAAGAAAAAGTATTTAAAAAGAAGAAAACCTTACTTTCATTTGACTACGAAAACAAATATTTAATTAAAGATACTAAAGTTATTAAATTTTTATTAGGTATTCAAGCTAATTCATTTATTAAAACCATCGTTAAGATTCCTAATAGATATATCAAAAATTTCATTTTGAAGTTTTTGATTAAAAGAAAACTTTCAAACTTATTAACTAAAACAAAAATCTATAAAGCATTAGAAGAAGTTGGATTGTTAAAACAATTTGCTTATCGTTATCCTCATGAATTTTCTGGTGGACAAAGACAAAGAATTGTTATTGCTAGAGCTTTAATTACTCAACCAAAAGTTATAGTTGCTGATGAACCGATTGCTTCTTTAGATATTTCTATTCAAGCCCAAGTTGTTAACTTATTGAAAAAGTTATGTAAAACCAAAAATATTGGAATGTTATTTATAGCACATGATTTAAGTATGATTGAATACATTGCTGATAGAGTTGAAATTATGCACTTAGGTAAAATTGTTGAAAGCGGTGAAACTGAAATTATATATAGTAATCCGGTTCATCCTTACACCATTAATTTATTTAAAGCTATTCCTAAGATTTCAAACGCAAATGAAAAATTTGAAAATATTAACTTTGAATTAGATTACTTAAAAGAACAAAGATTTCCAAATGTACCAAAATACTATAAGATAGAAACCAATCATTATATTTATGGTACCGAAGAACAATTAACTAAATGAACTAGTCAAAATTCTAACAATTTATTCATTGAACAAATTGATCCTAATACTATTGCTTCTGATTTAGTTGATAAAAATCTTCCTTATGATGGCAACATTTCTGCTAATGTAAATGAGCAAGTAAATTACACAGAAGTTATTGATTTAGATAAAACTTCTGTTGTTGAAGTTAATGATTTTGCTTTTGACAAAACAGAAGAAATAAAAGTAGAAGAAAAACCAAAGAAAACCACTAGAAGAAAAAAAGAAACTAAAAAATAATGCGTCCTTCAAAACTTTATTTTAAAGAAAGTTTTAATTTAAAATCTATCATCATTTTTGTTGTGGTTTTAGTACTATCATTAGCGTTTTGATTAGGTTCATATTTTTATGAACTAAAAGTTAAAAGCGGAAGTCAATTAAAATCTGTTGTTGACGCTTTTACTGTTTCAGGTACTTTTATAATTACTTTTTATTCATTTGTTTTAATTATTACTTCAGGATTTTTCCATCCTTTGAACACAAATAAAAAAGAGAATAAAAAGAATTTTATTACTTCTAAATATAAACAAAAAATAATGCTAGAACCTAATTTTGAAAAGAAAAAAACTTTAGAAAAAGAAATGGAAAATGAAATTTCATTACTTGATAAAAAATACGAAAGCAAATATATAACTAAAGCTAATTTCCTTTCATATTTAGGAATAATCATTGGGATAGTTTTACTATCAATTTCCTTAATCGTCTATTTAATTTATCTAAAATAAAAAGCATACCCCGGACAAAAAATTAGACTCGTAATTGAAAAATTGCGAGTCTTTTTTTTATCCTAGTTTAAAGGTTGCTTTTTTACTTTTTAACCTATTAAATAGACAAAAACAAAAAATGATAGTTATTTATTTTTGCTTCTTTTGTATAAAGATTTGGTTAATAAAACGGTGAAATCAGATATCTTGTGAAATCTAATTTTTACATTAAAACCTTCATATATTTTTAAAATTTTTTGTTCAAAGATTTGATTAATATAATCTTTGAATTTTGATTTAATTTCTTTGTTTTTGATACTTAAAAAATAAACACTAATTAGGCTCAAATGTTCCATAAAAAGAAAGTTAACCATCTTATTGATTTTTTCTAATGAAAAATCATTTTTGATATTGTTGTATAACATTTCTAAACTTAATTTATAAGCTTGGTTTATATGTTCGATTTTTTCAATAAACTTATCATCGAATGCTGATAAGGTATCGTTTCTTCTATGATAGATAATTGAATAAAGCATTAATTTTTTAAACTTTTTACATTTTGAAAAAATGTTTCCCATTTCTGCTATGTCTTCATATTTGGGTATTTTTCCAAAATCTACATCACAACTTTTTAAAAAATCTAACCTAATAAAATGACCTCAAGAAAAGGTGGTGGTTTCTAAGTAATATTCTAATGCGGTTGGTTTAATTTTTAAAGACTTAACCATATTATTAATTATTGGCTTACCAAATTTTAAATCAAATTGGTACTTGAATTGAGTTGACAAAATATCAATGTTAGGATTTAGATGCTTAACACATCTTTCAATGACTTTGTTGTTTACAAATTCATCATCGCTATCAATAAAAAATATAAATTCACCTTGAGCTTTTTCTATAAGTCTATTTCTAGATATCCCAATTCCAACATTTGTTTCTGAATCTATTAATTTAACTCTTGGATCGTTTTTCATTATTTGTTCTACTAATTCCTTGGTGTTATCAGTAGAACAGTCATTATGAAATATGATTTCTAAATTTGGATATGTTTGATTTAAGATAGTCAAAATTGTTGAACTAAAGTATTGAGCACTATTATGTAAAGGAATTAGTATAGAAACTAATGGTGAATATATTGTCTTTTTACTCTTCATATTTTTATTATACATTGGCATAAATTATTTAAGCGATTAAAAAACCCACAATTTTATGTGAGCTTTTGATTGTTATTGAACACCTACTGCAACGCCTTTATTTGAGAAGGTTTTTCCTGAATTACCAAAGATTAATTCTGGTAAGTCTGGATAATCTATAAATGGATTTCTTAAACCGCTAGTAAATTCAGCAATGGCATTATTTCTATCAATTTCTATAATATCAACTGGATCTTTTTTAACTCAATCTAAATAGCACGTTAAGAAGTTATTATTGAAATAAGGGAAAGCACTTGAGAAAACAGTATCGCCACCTTTTGACATTCCATTTCTATGAGTTGCTTGGAAATAGAAGTATGCTCTAGCAATATCACCTTTGAAATAATCAATTGGTTCACAATAATTATTATTTCACTTTGTACCGTTTAATGAGGTTGTAACACTACCATTTGAAACATAATAATGAGGTTTGTTCCCTCTTCATTCATTTACCTTTTTATCTGTAGGTCAAACAAAATGAGGATCGTGTTTAGTTGGTGTTTCTTTGTTAAATCAAGATTGAGGAATTACGTGTTCTCTATTGTACATTCAACCTTCAGCATTTGCTTGTCCGCCAGGTCTAGGATGACCTCCAGCCCCATCTCATTCACCGTGTTTAAATTCGTAAGGGTCATTGCCATTAGGATTTTCACTGTAAACATCTAATACTGAATTATTTTTTTCAAAATATTTATCTAGAAAAGCAGTTTTGTATGCTTGGTATAGATCAGCATAACTTCCAATTCCGCCTGTGTGCGACTTTTGTAATTTGAAAATCGCATCATATAATTCTTTACCGCTTTTATTTTCTAAAGAAGCATAATATTTGTTTGATGAATCATAAACTATATTGCCAACCACTATTGGAGTAGAAGGATTACCTGGGCCTCCTGGGTTATGCGGATTTTCAGGATCTATCGGTTCTTCTGGTACACCTTCAATTTTGATGCTTTGATTTAAGTAGAAGTAGCAATTAATTTTTTTATTTGTTTTCTTTTCAATTAATGTGAAAGAAACTTTTATCTTTTTTGCTACTGGATCGTATTCAACTTTCAAATTATTGTCGAATTCTGCTTCTATGGCTCCACCTTTGTAGTTTCCATTTAAACTAATGTCAAAATTATTAAAAGATAAAGCGCTTAATTCATTACTTGTATAAGTTTTATTTGGGTCAAAGTTTTTAAGTTTGAATTCAATACTATCAGCATATTCTTTTAGTTGCTTATCTTTTGAACAAGAACTAGATAAAGAAAATGGAAAAGCTGAAATTGCTGCAACAGCTAAAAAGGTAGAAAATAAATATTTAGTTTTCATAATATGGCTCCGTGCCCTAAATAACAAGGTATTTTATGATACTTTATTTATAAAGTAAATGTTGTTTATCGATTTTTTTACATATTTTTTCATTTAAAAATATTTAGCCTCAAAAGCTAAATATCTTGTAAATATTAAAAGAACGAAGGAGTTACCGGCAAGAAGAAAAAGGCTGCTGTTGCTAAGGTTAAAGTTGTTATTCACAAAATTAAACTAATAATAGTAGCATTTGTTTTCTTGCTTTGAATTGTTTGTGAACCTGAATTGTTGTCTAGCGAATCAATAATTTGTTTCTTTCTAAAAATTTCATATCTTTTTTGAATAATTATTACATTCATAAATAATAAAGCAGAAAGTAATGAAGGAATTAAAACGGTTCCTAAAGTATTAATTGAGGTTATTATTTTTGCTCATGATTTAACATCTAAGCCATTATAACCATCATTTAATAATGATTCGAATATTCCTAATGATAATCATTCTGAAGTACCAATTCCCCCAGGTGTTGGTGAAATTGAGTTAGCAGAACGAATTAATGACAATCCGGCAATCATGTTGAAATAGAATCCACCTTTTAAGTTAGGTTGTAGTATTTCACCAAAGTAAGCTAATAGTGGCAATCCGGTAATAAAGTAAGGTAGGATTTTGTAAAATAGTATTTCGAAAAATCTAAGCGGATTTCTGAAAACTAATTTCATACCTTTTCGAACTTCAAAAAGTTCACATTCGTATTTATTTCTTAGTGCATCAGCATCATAAATTTTAATAAAAGGTAATCATTCTAAAAAGATTACAAATCATTTCAAAACAAATTTTTGGAATCTTTTATGAATTGCTAAAATGAAAAAGAAGAAAGCCATCATACTATCAAAGATTAAACCTAAAACTAAAAAGCTAGTAAAGGTTTTGGTCTTGATGTTATTACCTGGGTTAGAAAATACACCCCAATAAAAGTAAATACCAATTGGAATAATAGTCATTGCTAAAACAATGTTAGCCATTTGTCACATAATGGTTGAAGAAACCATTGTAGTTAATAATTTAGAACGACTAAATTTCTTTTTTCTTAAATACCAATATGTGGCAATATCACCACCAATGGATTTAGGAGTAATGTTTTGAACAATAACTCCGATTGCAGATGAAACAAAAAGGTCATACCATTTAACTTTTTCATTTTGATAATTCATTAGTCGCTTCATTAAAAAGCTGTTGATGATTAAAGATAAAACAATTGAAAAAGGAATAATAAAGAACGAAATTCTGGTTCTTCAATCTTGGAAAATTAAATTAGCACTGGTTTTAATTAAAAATGCTAAGGAACCTTCACCACCTAAGTCATTATCTTTCAAACTAAATACAGATAGAATTAATCAAATAACAATAGCAACAAAAGCAAGAGATAGAAAACCATATTTTATATATGTAGTAACTGAATTTTTGGTGTCAAAAGTATCTTCTTTTATTTCAATAATTGTGTCTTGAATTTCCTTTTCTTCCAAAGTCATTTTCATGATGTCATCATTAGAATTACTTAAAGCACGGATATCAGTAAATATAGTTAAAGTTTTTGAATAAGGTTTATATTCATAGAAAATTGAAGCATCATTTTCAAGGGCAAATTTATAAACTTTTTTGTTATTTATGTTGATAGGATTTTCATTGTAATCCCATTTATTTGCTACTTTGTAAGAACCAAATTTTTCACTTTGTTTAGAAAAATGAATAAATCTTTGGAAGCTTTTTTCATCGATTTGGTATTGCTTTTTAATTGTATGTCTTTTTCCGTATTTATCATAAATATAGGTTAATACGTCAAATAAATTTTTATTTTCATTCTTATAGTAAGACACCATCCGCATTACTTCAAGAATAAAATTAATGGCATCAGGACAACTATTTATATTCTTATATGTGTTAAATTCATTGTGGTTAGAATAAGAAAACATAAAGGTTTTATTTTTTTGTTTTGTTTTGATTTTTTGAATCTCATTTTGGTCATTAATTTCAAATACTTCAATGTTGTTTTCTTCAGCAATTTTATTAACTAATTTGCTTGAAATCACATTTTTTATTATGTAAGGAGAATTGAATTTTTCTCTTTTTCATAATGGATCTTCATTTAATAAAAAGTTTAAATATAAAGCAGCAATTTCATCTGAAGTTAAATACTTCATCCTTCTTTTATATTTAATAGCAAAGTTGAAGCTTTTATTTCCATCGTTAATAGCAAAAATTGCATCATCTTTATTTAGATAGTTCATTGATGAGTAATTCAAAATTTTGTGACTATCAGACTGAATAAATTTTTTGTGTGAAGCAAATTTTTTAGAAGCAATTAATTTAATATTGGTATGTAATGGTTGTAAAAATGAGTTGTAAAAAAACTTATGATCTGGATATTGAATATCAATTGTAAAAGAAATCTTTTTGTTGTTAAAAAGCAAGTTGTCAGGAATATATTGTTCCTTCATTCTGTTTTGGTATTCTAAAAAAGATTTGTCATAGTTAAATGCAACACCTTTGCTAGAAAGTTCCAAGTTGAAATAATCAGTTGATTTAATTTTAGCTTGCAAAATTTGCATTTCTGAGTCGTTGAATTCTAAACCATCACTATGAAAGAAACTTATTTCAAAACCTTTGGTTGTTTCAAAGAAATTATTAAAATCAACAATTGCTAAACAGTTATTTTTGATAGAAGCAAAAGTTTTTAATGAATTTGGAATTTCATTATTTTTTTCAAAAACAATGTTTTCAAATCCAGCTTCAGTAATATTTTTCGTAAAGATATCAATATATTTTTTAATTTTCAAATTATCAGTAAAACTAATAAAAATATTCTTCTTTTCATCTTTAATGTTCTGATTTTTTAAATTAATAAAATGAATAAAAGATTTAGCAATAGCTGTCATTGTAAATTCATTGATTAAGTTAAAACCTATGCCGATTTTAGAAACAATTTTAT
Organism: Mycoplasmopsis hyopharyngis; assembly: GCF_045276885.1. Taxonomy (NCBI): domain Bacteria; kingdom Bacillati; phylum Mycoplasmatota; order Mycoplasmoidales; family Metamycoplasmataceae; genus Mycoplasmopsis; species Mycoplasmopsis hyopharyngis. The sequence goes on from NZ_CP174164.1 coordinate 80,176, forward strand.
TTTTAACAATGAAAAAATTTCTAGCAAATTCTTTATCACTAGGTTTATTATTATTGAATTTTTTGAACTCTCTTTGAAGAAGTTCATCCTTTTCTAATTGTTTCTTTCATTTGTTAAAAATAAATATATTTTTCATTTTTACCTACAGTGTTTTAATATGAATAATTATATTGTAATTGAATGGTATTATTTTCATTCTTCTCAATTAATGAAAACCCCATTGTTTTTTAGATGGTTTAATAACTCTACATAAATTCTTTGATTGGTGTTTTTTTCCACATTTTTTATGTAGTCATTAATGCTCAAAAAAAGATAAAAGCAGGATTTTAAATAATTAATTTCTTTGGGAAAAAGCTCATGCTTAGCACAAAGAAATCCCCCTTCTTTGAATGAAAAATCTGAAATTTCATTTTTTTCTTGACATTCTACACAACCGTTTACAGTAGGTTGGATACCAAAACATTTCAAAGTATTAGCAATAAAATAGGTTAGCAAAACTGCAGGATTTTCACTATTCATTAAAGGCAAAATGTCATTGTAAATTTTAAAAACTAAATGAAAATGTGAATTTATTTGTGATAAATAAAGCATTATTTTTTTTACCAATAAACCTGTATTATAGTGAAATAAGTCAATTTGAAACTTTAAGTTTGCTTTTTTAAGTTTGCTCATTTTGTTATTTAATCTAGCCTTAAAAAAAGTAAATTCAATTAAACAACCAACTTGTAAATTTGGTTTGTTTTTTGATTCAGGTTTATTAACACCTTGCGCAATCATCGAAATTTTTTCGCTAGGAGTAAGCACTTCAATGATGGAATGATCGGCATTTTCTGAATATGGTTTTATAGACAGTAAAATGCCATTTTTAATTGTTTCACTAGCCATTTGTATATATTATATTTCTAATAAATAAGTTAATAATATATAATTAAAAATATTAATTTTGTACTTTTTTGTACAATTTTATATACGAATGAATTATTCAAAACTTAAATGTGAGGCTCAAAATGCAAATTGAAGAGGCAAAAAAGATATTTATTGATGTTTTAGAATCGATGCCTGGTGTTAAAAAAATTGTCTATGAACCAGAAGAGGATAAAGACAAAAAACTACCTAATTTCCAGGTGGAGAAAACTGAAAAAGGTTTTGATTTCATGATAACTTTAATTGTTTTGTTGAGTACAAATGTAAAACAATTAGTATCACAAATTGGTGAAACTTTAAGATATGTAATGAAAAAAAATGGTGCTTACGTTAACAAACTTAATATTTTTATTGAAGGAATAACAAATGACTAGAACTAATGAAATAATGACTTGCTTTATTGATGCCAAGCTTTTTAAGAAAATTTTTATTTCTGGCGCTAACAACTTGTACAACAAGAGGAACGCCATTGATGCTTTAAATGTTTTTCCTGTTCCAGATGGTGATACAGGCGGGAATATGTCTTCTACAGCTGAATCAGCATTAAACGCAATAAAAAATGACACTTCTAACGAGTCAAATATCGGTTTTTTAACAAATCAAATTTCAAAAAATATGCTTTTAGGTGCTAGAGGAAATTCAGGTGTTATTTTAAGTCAAATTTTTAAAGGTTTTGCATTAGGTTGTGCTGAAAAAGAAAAATTAGAGTTTGCTGATTTTAAAGAAGCAATCAGATCGGCTTATGATAAAGCTTACAAGTCAGTTTTAAAACCAGTTGAAGGAACAATTTTAACAGTTATAAGAGAAGTTTATGAAAAGTTAGAAACTTTGAGTGAACAACCAATTGTTGAAATTTTTGAGCAAATAGTTCAACAAGCTAGAATTTCTTGTGACAATACTCCTAACAAGTTAAAGATTTTAAGAGAAGTTGGAGTAACTGATTCAGGTGCTGAAGGTTTATTTGCTATTTTTGAAGGGATGCTTTCTTCATTAAAAGGTAAGGACATTCAAATCTCAAACGAAAATAATCAAGTTTCAACTTGAATAAATGACAATGAAGTATATGAAGGTGAATTTGGTTACTGTACAGAATTTATTGTTGATTTAGCTAAGCCAAAGAAATTTGATAAAAGTAAATTTGTTGAAGAAGTTAATAAATACGCAACTAGTTTAGTAGTGGTTAATGATGAGAACTTATTAAAAGTTCACGGACATACTTTAAAACCAGGTAATTTATTAAACTTTGCTCAAAAGTATGGAGAATTTGTCAAGATTAAATCAGAAAATATGATGCTTCAAGCAAATGAATCAAGAAATAAAAATGACTTATTAAATAATAAAGAAACAGCCAATGAAGTTCTAAACAAAGCTACTAAGAAAAACTGTGGGATTGTTTCATGTAATTTAGGTTCAGGTTTTATTAACCGGATGAAAGAATATGGTTGTGATCAAATTATTGAAAGCGGTCAAACCCAAAACCCTTCTGCTAAAGATATTATTGACGCAGTTGAAAGAGTTAATGCTAAAAATGTTTTTGTTTTACCAAACAATTCAAACATTTTCTTAGCAGCACAACAAGCTGCACAAGTTGTAACTGATAAAAAAGTTCATATTATAAACACAAGAAGTCAAATACAAGGAGTTACAGCTTTATTGAACTTCAATGAAGAAACTTCTGTAAAAGAAAACAAAGAATTAATTGACGAAGCAATTTCAATGGTTAAGACATTAGAAATTACACAAGCAACTAGAACCACCAAAATTAATGGGGTTAAAATCAAAGAAGGACAATATATTGCTATTCATGATGGGAACATTATTTTAGCAAACAATGATTGTCTAGCTGCTGCTAAAAATGCTATAAATCAAATCATTGATGACGATGTTCAAATGATTTCAATTTATTATGGTAATGATTCTTCAGAAATTGATGCTAATGAATTAGTTAACTTTATCGATTCTCAATTTGATGTTGAAATTGATGTTATAAATGGTAATCAACCTAATTACAATTTCATAATTGGTTTTGAATAAAAAGACTTGGAGTTTATATGTATAAAATAGGTTTTGATGTAAATGGAAATGATAATGGAGTTAAAGCGGCTGTAAAAGCCACTTTAACTTTTTTAAGAAATAACAAAGATTTCAAAATTATTTTAGTAGGTAATAAGATTGAAATTGAACAATTGATTACTGAAAAAGATAAAAACTTAAATTTAGAAATCATTGATAATCCTAACGTTCCTTCTGATACAACAAATTTAAGAAATAGCTTAAAAGAAAACACCTCAATGAATCAAATTCTAGATATGTTAGCAAACAATGAAATCGATGCTTGTTTATCTTCTGGTGATAGTGGAACTTATTTAGCCTCTGCTACTTTTAGAGTTAAGAGATTAGAAGGTATTTCAAGAGCAGCTTTTATGCCTTTAATGCCAACTATTATCGGTAGAAAATTCTTACTTTTAGACGTAGGTGCCAATTTGGAAACCAAAAGCAATTATTTGTATGAATGAGCAAAAATCGCTAATGTCTATGCTAAAGTTTTATTAAACAATGATTTTCCTAGAATTTCACTTATCAATATAGGAACTGAAGAATATAAAGGTTTAGAAACTACCAAAGAAGCAGCAAAATTAATATGTGCTGATAATTCTCTAAATTATCAAGGTTATATTGAACCAAGAGATTTAATGAATGGTTTTTGTGATGTAGCAGTTATTGACGGTTATGGTGGCAATCTAGTTTTAAAAAGCTTAGAAGGAGCAATGCTAAGTTTTAAAAACTTATTGAAATCTAAAATAATGCTAAAACCAATTAGAAAATTTGGTTATTTACTTGCTAAAGGAGCATTTGTTGATGTTGCTGAAACTTTAGATTATAGAAATGTTGGCGCTGCTTGAGTAGCTGGAATAAATGGAATAGTAATCAAAAGTCATGGTGGTAGTGATGAAAAAGCATATATTGGCGCTTTAAATCAAATCAAATTAGCTTTAGAAAACGATATCTTGAACAAAGTTAAGCAAGAATTAGAACAAAAGGAAAACTAAATGAATAAACAAGTTCATGAAAACTCAATTTCTGATTTGTTAAAGAAATTCGACATTGAAATTAAGGATTATTCAATTTATCGGTTAGCCTTTACTCATGGTTCTTTTGATAAAAAAAACATTCATAACAATTACCAAAAATTAGAATTTTTAGGTGATGCGATTATTGAATTTATAGTTTCTGAATATCTATTTAAAAACTTAAGTGATTTTGATCAAGGTCAATTAACCATTTTAAGATCACAAGTTGTTAAAACACAAACTTTATCACAAATTACCCATCGATTAGGATTAACAAAATTTTGTTTAACTGGCTTTGGAATGACACACGATGAAGTTTTAAAATCAACCAAAGTGGCTGCTGATATTTATGAATCATTAGTCGCTGCAATCTTTATAGATTCAGGACTTGAAAAAGCTAAAAAGTTTGTAATAAACACATTGGAATCAACAATTAAGCAATTAAAAAATTTCGATGTTAAAGATCCAAAAAGCAAATTTCAAGAATACATACAAGGTCAAGGAATGTCGAAAAATCCTGTTCACTATGAAAATGTTAATATTGGCTCGCAAGGTTTTGAAGCTAAAGTGATACACGATGGTATTATCTTTGGAATAGGAAAAGGAAAATCAAAAAATGAAGCTGAGCAAAATGCTGCTCTCGATGCTTTAGGAAAGTTAGTAGGTAAATAATATGTTTGAATATAAAGTAGTTTTAAGTTTCAACGATCAAGACACAGAAGAAAAATTGAATAAAATGGCTAAAAAAGATTGGGAACTAGTATCAACAACAATGAAAGCAAACGTTTCTTATAGTTTTGTTGAACAATACAACAATCAAGAAGAATTCAATGAACTTTGAATGAAACACAACAAAGAAAAATCAAAACCAAATTGATACGGACAATCATTTGTTCACAAGCCAGAATACGAAATGATCTTGACATTCAAGAGAAAAATTTCTTAAATTTTATGTATAAACAATTTTTCAAATATTTATAAAATTAATACATAAATAAAATATGAGGTAAGTAATGAAATTAATAAAAATAGAAGCTCATGGTTTTAAATCGTTTGCCGACCCTATTACTCTTAATTTAGATGGTGGAGTTGCTGGTATTGTTGGACCAAATGGTTCAGGAAAAAGTAATATCAATGATGCTATCAAATGAGTTTTAGGGGAAAGAAGTGCAAAGGAACTACGTGGAGATAACATGGACGATGTTATTTTTGCAGGTTCTAAAACCGCTAAACCCTTGAATAAAGCGGTTGTTACTTTAACATTTGACAATAAAAATGCTAATAACAATATTCCCCATGAAAAAGTTACTATTTCTAGAGTTTTAGAAAGAGGAAATGGGAATAATCAATACTTTTTAAATGGTGAACCTTGTCGTCAAAAAGATATTAAAGATATTGCTATGGAAACCGGAATTGGAAAATCTTCATTAGCAATTATTTCACAAGGTACAGTTAGTGATATTGCTGAAGCTACACCAGAAGATCGTAAAGCAATTTTTGAAGAAGCTGCTGGTGTTTCAAAATATAAGTTTAGAAAGAAAGAAGCTTTATCTAAATTAGCACGTACAGAAGAAGGATTGGAACAAGTAAGATTAGTAATTTCTGAAATTGAAAGAAAACTTAATCCTTTAAGAAAACAAGCAGAAAAAGCTAAGGTTTATATTGAAAAAAATAATGAATTAAAAGCGGTTGAATTAGGTTTATTAGTTAACAACATTGAATTTTATGGAAAAATCGAACAAGATTTAATTGAAGAATTAGATGGAGTTAGTGAAACTAGAAAAGATCTTGAGAACAGAATTCATGAAGCAGAAATTAAAATTTCTCAAAATTCAACATATAAAGTTGATTTAGAAAAAGAAATTAGAATGCTTTCAGACCAATATGAATTATTAAAAAGTAGAATTGCTAATTTAGACATTTTAATTGCTAGAAACACTGAACGTCAAAGACTTATTGCTTCTGGTCAAATGATGGCTACAAATGCTGAAAAAATCTCAACTTTAAAAGAATTGTTAAATTCAACTGCTGCTAAAATTTCTTTCTATGATCAAGAAATTAAAAATGTAAATAATAGAATTTCTGAAAACAATAAAACCATTGAACAATACACTAATGAAATCAATGCTTTAAACATTAGTTTAAATAAAAACAAAAGCGATTTATTTAAATTAGAAACTCGTTACAGCATTATGAAAGAACAAAAGGAAAACAACACCTTGTTCTTTAAAGGAACCAAAACCATTTTGGAAAATAAATCATTTTTCAAAGGTCTTAAAGGAACCGTTGCTGATTTAATTAAAGTAAATCCTGAATATATAGCCGCTATTGATGCAGTTTTATCTAATGCTACTCAACACTTAGTTGTGGATAATGCTGAAACTGCTGTTAAAGCAGTTAATTTCTTAAAAGAAAATGATGGAGGTAGAGCAACTTTTGTACCTTTAACTTCTATTCAACCTAAACTAATTAGAGATGATTATGTTTTAGCAATTCAAAGCCACCCAGGATTTGTTGCTATAGCAAACGAATTAGTTTCAGTTAAACCAGAATTTGAAATCTTAAACAAATTCCTTTTAGGAAATGTTGTTGTAGCTAGTGATATTTCTTCTGCTAACAAAATTTCAGCAGTTTTAGAAAGAAAATACATGGTAGTTACTACTGACGGTGATATTGTTAGAGCTGGTGGGGTTATGGTCGGTGGTGCTAAAAACACTAACCAATCACTTTTAGGTTTTGAAGAAACAATGAAAAAAATTCAAGACTTAATTCCAGGTATTGAAGCAAAAATTAGTTCTGTACAAACTAAATTAAATGAAATTTCAAACTTCCGTCGTGAAGGTTATGAATTAGATTCACAACTTAAAAATGAAATTGCAAATATCAATTCTACAAAAATTAATTTACAAAGAGAATTTGATGATTATACTTTACAAATTAAGGAAATCTCAAATTCAAAAGAAGATTTAAAACTTTCAATTGAAAACGCACCTCAAACTGAACTTGATCGTCAAGTTCTTGAAAGTAAGATGAATGCTATATTATCTACTTTAAGAGCAAAAACAGAAAGACTTTCTGCTATCAATAGCGAAATTAATTCAACCATTACCTTAAAGAGTGATTATGAAAAAACATTAAGAAACTTGATTAATGCTTATGCTAATAAGATTGGTGAAAAAGAAAAAGCTTCAATCTTATTAGAACAATCAAGAGAACGTTTAGCAAAGCATTACAAGATGACTTATGAAATTGCTGCTCAACAAGCAAAACTTGAAATGAACAGAGATCAAGCACAAGAAATTGTTGATCAATTACGTTCAGAAATTGATGCTTTAGGTCACGTTAACTTAGAATCATTAGAAATGCTTGAAGAAGAAGAAAAAAGATTCAAAGAATTTTCTGATAGTGAAGCAGAATTATCAGCTGCTAAAGCAACTTTAGAAAGTGCTATTGCTGATATGGATAAAATTATTGTTACAAGATTAACTAACATTATCCATGATGTAAATGAAGAATTTAATAATGTCTTTAAAACTATGTTTGGTGGTGGACAAGCTAAATTACTATTTACTGATCCTAAAAACATTTTAGATTCAGGTGTAGATATTGAAGCGCAACCTCCAGGCAAAAATATTAAAAACTTAAAACTATTTTCTGGTGGTGAAAAATCATTGATTGCTATTTCATTACTATTTGGAATTTTAAAAGCAAGACCATTACCACTTTGTATCTTAGATGAAGTTGAAGCAGCATTAGATGAATCTAATGTTGTTAGATATGCTGAATATTTACAAGCATTAAAAGAAAAAACTCAATTCCTAGTTATTACCCATAGACATGGAACAATGAGTAGAGTTGACAATCTTTTCGGTGCTACTATGCAAAACCGTGGAGTTACTTCATTCTTTAGTGTTAAATTATCTGAAGCTAAAAAACTTGTTGATGATTTCCAAAAACAAGAAAACGCAAGCAAAGAATAAAAAACAACCATATTGAATACAGTTGTAGTTTGACATTGGATAAAATCTCGATGTCGGCTCAACTACTATTATATACTATTCAATTACATTTATAAACTCATAGCAATATGAGTTTTATTTTTGCTTTTTTAATGTCTAAAATTTCATTAATTCCTTAAATATTGAAGTTTTGCTATAAGACAAAATTCCATTTATAAAAGTATTGGGTATTAACTTTAAATCTCTAGGTGTGTTTAAAAAATTAATTTTTAAAACACCTTTATTAACTGAAAAATCTTTGATTTTTAAATCATAGTATTTGTCATTAAATTTTAGTATTACATTTTGATTTTTCTTAATCAAATAACTTAATTCATTTTCTGCTAAAACATTAAATTCATTCTTTTCAATAACCTCTAATTTAACTGCGACATTTTTATCAATTTCATAAGTAAAGATAAAATATAACAAACCAATAGAGAGTCCAATAATAATCAAAATATAAAATCAAATCATTTTATTTAATTTTGTTAATTTGTTCAAGTTGTACCTCCTTATTGTTAAAAATAAATTTCTTACTATGACTAATTTCAATAAATAATGCTTGGTTTTGAAAATCTTTTAAAGCAGCAAAAATTTCATTTGTTGCTTGCACATCTAGATTTTCAAAAGCTTCATCTAGAAGAATTAATGGGAATTTTTTAGTAAACAATCTCAAGATAATAATCATTTGTCTTTGCCCGCTAGAAAAGTTATTACCATTATTGCTCATATTTGTTTTTAGATCGATTTTCATTCTTGATAGCAAATTAGTTAATTTATATTTTTCTAAATTTTGATTTAATGTTGTACTTAATTCCTTATTGCCTAAGCAAACATAATCATAAATAGTGGTTTCAGGTAAATAAATATTCGGATGAGAATAAAAGATATTGTTTTTGTAATATGGTAAATGTAAATTCTTTAACTCAATATCATTGATTTTTAATGTACCTGTTGAAAGTTCAAAGTTATTAGCAATAATGTTTAAAAAAGTACTTTTTCCCGCTCCATTTTTCCCTTGAATTTGAATGTTTTGATCAATTGTGAAAAAGTTGATATCTAAAACATTCTTATTTTTTTCATAATAAAATGTTGCGTCTTGTAAAGAAATACTATTAACCTTGTCTACTAAAATTCCATTTTCAAATTGTTCAACTTCCTTAAAATTAAACACAAAATTCAATAATTTAATTTGTTCTTTAATTATGTTGTATTTTAAAAACAAATTGATAATGGTATTAAAAGGTGACAAAAAGAATGAAGTACTAGTCAAAAACATCATTAAGGTTCCTGATGACATTTTATTTTTAAAAATAAAAAGAGAGGAAACAAAGACAATTATTAAGTTTAGATTATCAACCAAGATATTTGAAACTAGATTTTTACTACTTGTAGTTTTAAAAATCTCGTACTCTTCATTTTTGTATTTATTGTAATTTTGTATTTGTCTTGAAGCAATAAAATTTTTATAATCTACATTTCCTAATTCTTTAATTGCCAAAATGTGGTCTAAGTCACTTACTCCTTTTGCTAAACTGACATGCATAAATTTGTCAAATTTTTGCTTAATGATATTTTGATATAAAAAATTAATGATTACAGAAATGAAAGCAACAAGTAAAACAATTAAAAACAATCAATAGTTAATTCAAATAAGTGCAATAGTAGAAGTTAATATAGTAAAAATATCTGACAAAATTACAAAAGTAAATGTTGATTGATAATTTGCAATCGATTCAATATAGCTCATTCGTCTAATCAAATCAGCATTATTTAATTTAAAAATATCTATTAGTCTCGAATACCGAAGTTTATAGAAAAAATATCTATTTAAATCTATCTCAATGGAGTTTTGAGATTTTTTAATAATATAACCTTTAATGTAGTCATTGATAAACCTAATAATGTTTATTCATAAAAAGCTAATAAACATTAAAATCAATAACTTTTTATGTTGGTTAGGCAAAATATAGTCAAAGACTATTTTTATAAAAAAGCTAGCAGTAAAGCTTAAAATCGTTGCTAAAAATGAAGAAATAATTAAACCAATTGTGTAGTTTTTAACATTTATTATTCCAGAAATTTTATTGCTTAATTTTTCTTCTTTTATCCCTTTGTTACTTTTTTTGCTAATAAAAGCAGCCACATTTTGATAAATCTCTTTAAGATAATTTAATTCGATAATTCTTTCTCCTTGTGCTGGATCAAGAATTAAAACTTCTTTTTTGCTAATCTTTTTCAGAATTACATAATGATGAATTCCGTTTTCTAAAATCAAAATCATTATTGGTAATTCTTTATTTTTTAAACCAATCAATGATTCTAAATCGCCTTCGCAAGCATCAAAATTTAGATTGTTTTTGTTTGCTATATCTTCTAGATTCTTTAAACTTATTCCATTAGGTCCATATGATGCTTGCATTTTTAAAAAATCGATATCAACTCATTTATCGAAGTAATAGTTGATAAATGATTGAATCACAATTAACCCACAATCTCTTACATCTTGTTGTTTTCCTATCTTCATACTTGCTTATTTTCATTTTTTGTTTTTCTTTAGAAAAAAGGAAAAAATTAACAAAAAAACACCTATTTTTTAACTAAATAAAATATCAATATTTATTATGTTTATAACTTATAATATTTTGACCAAGTAAAAAGGAGAAAGAATTATGAATAAAAATAAAAAACTAATATTAATTTCTATGGCCGCAATTACACCATTTCCTATCTTAGCAATTTCTGCTACTAGTTGTGATAACAATAAAAAGAACCTTATTGAGTTTAACCAATTGGTTAGAACTTTTCCTATCAACATTGATGTTAATAAATACACTATTGATCAAGCTTTAAATATTAACAATTATGAAATTACCTTTGATAAAAATGGTAAATTCGAACCAGAATTTAAAATAGATTCTCTTAAAATAGAAGGAGATAAAGTAATTGTAAGCTACCACTTTCATTCAAAAAAATATAACTTCGATTCTATTCCTTTAACTAAAACCTTTACTAATTTCAAAAAAGTAGTTAACCCTACACCAAACCCTGATCCAGATCCACAAGATCAACTAGAAGTAAATTATCAAGAGGAATTAGATAAAGCAGCACAAAGCTTAAAAGTAACCATCGAAAGTGAAAAATACACTATCGAGGAAGCTTTAAAATTAGAAAACTATAAATATGAATTACAATCAGAAAAACTTACTTTCGAGTTAGTTAGCCTTACTAAAAAATCTGATCTAGAAGTTGAAATGCAATTCAAATTGCAATGAAAAGAAAAAAACTTAACTTCAAAAGTTATTACTAAGACTTTTAAAGATTTCAAAACTCTTCCAATTGCAGAATGAACAGAAGCAGCAGGAATTAGCAATGGTGTTTCATTTAGCAAATTTGCTAAATTAGGTAATTTTATTAATGTTAAATCAAGCCAATCATTAGAAGAAAACTTGAAACAAATTACAAATATTTCTAATTCAGAAGTAACTCTTACAGAAACAAAAATTGTTTCATATGATGAACTCGAAGGAAAAATTGTTTTCGAAACTAATATTAAGACTTCTACAAAAGATTTTGGAAAACAAGAAATTGAACTTTCAAATATTAAATCTTCAAACATTTTTAATGATGAATTTATTGTTGCTCCAGAAATTGATAAAGAAAAATTAATCAAAGCTAAAAAACAATTTAAAGAAATACCAAGCGAACAAGCTAAAGAATATTTAAAACTTTATGCTTATGATAAAGAAAACAACAAAATCGATTTGTTTGAATTAGTGAAGAATAACCAAAGTTATTCATTTTCTAGAGAATTAGCAATCACAGGTACTGAACACGACACTGCTTCATTTGCTTTAGCTTTAAAATATAAAAAAATGGGAAGAAATGCTGCTCAACCAACAGAAGCAACAAAGACTTTTGATAAAGTGGCAATAAAAATTTCTAACACTACTTATACATATGTTGAAGTTTTAGATTACATTATGAACAATAATGTGGTTAAAAAAGAAAATGTAGAAATAAAAGACACATATGCTTCATCTTATTTACATGCTTTTAGAACTACTGGAAGAATCATTCATAATTTTTACGAAAATAAAGAAGAAAATTATTACAATGATGGCAATTCGAAAATTCAATTTAGTAATGAAACTCAAACCACAAATGACATTGAAGGTAATATAAATATATCATTTAGTTTAATGATAGAAAAAGAAGGGCGTAAATATTACTCAAAGCCAAAAGAAGTAAAAATTGAAGGTTTTAAGAAGATTTCTAGCGACACTTTTGAAAGTTTCCAATTACAATTTTTAACAAATAAAACATCTGTAGATAACTTTATTAAAAGAGTAAAACAAGAATACCTAAAAGACAACAATAAAATTTTAGATAAGAATTGACTAAAAACTAGTATGCAATATCCAGAATTTTCTATTGTAAGAACTATTGATGAAGGCAATGTGACACAAAAATTAGAAGTTCAAAATCATTCAATTTTTGCATTAAGTGCTGGAGGTAGATTATTTAGTGAATGTATAGATCCAACCGTTTTATCACAAGTTCAAATCTATAACAATGATCCAAAATTTGAATTAAATAGTGTATTTTTTGAATTAGAAGAATTAAAATTCACCAACTTCGATTCAGAATCTAAAAGAGTTAGTTTTGAACTAAAATACAAAATGAATATTTCTACATCTTCAAACAATACTATAGAACTCGAAAAGAAAGTATCATATTTTTTCAACATTTAATCCTAAAGAAGTTTTTATTAACCTGCTATCAAGCAGGTTTTTCTTTTTCGTCTTATTTTATAGTGGAAAAGAATTTTTAAAAAATGTTAAAATTATGGAGATAAAAATTAATATTGATCTATGTAATTCATTATGTATCATAAAAAATTATTTTTAAACTAAAAGATGAGGAAAAAAATGAGTGATAAAAAAGACAAATTTTTATTTGCTATTGACTTAGATGGAACACTTTTAGCATCAAGTGCTACTGGTGTTATCCATGATAAAACATTTGAAGCTATTAAAAGAGCACAAAAAGAAGGACACGTTGTTTGTGCTGTAACTGGAAGACCTTGAAGAAGTACAAAACCTATTTATGAAGAATTAGGTTTAGATACTGTTGTATGTAATTACAATGGTGCTCAAATCCACCATCCAAAAGATGAAAACTTTATTCCATACATTCACTATTTGAATTTAAATGAAATGTTATATGTTTTAGGTGACCCAGTTGTTGAAAAAGAAATTTCAAACATTGCTATTGAAGGACCAGGTTGAGTACAATTACAACACCGTGATGAAGACTTAGAAAGAGTTTTCGGATTTGCTACTAGTGCAAAATTTGTAGTTGGTATTGACATTAATAGAATTCCATTAAGACCAACAGGAATTATTTTTGATGTAAAACCTACAACTAATGTTGAAGAATTAAGAAGATATTTAAGAGCAAAATATGGAGATCTTGGAGAATTTTCATATTGGTCAAAAGGTGAAGGTTTAACTCCTGTTTTTGACATTACTAATGTTGCTGTAAATAAAGGAAGAGCTTTATCTTTATTATCTAGATATTACAAAATCGATTTAGATCATACAGTAGCAATCGGTGATGGTTTTAATGATGTACCTATGTTCAAAGTTGCTACAATTTCTGCTGCTGTTGGAAATGCGACCAAAGAAGTTAAAAAACATGCTGTTTTTAAACTAACAAAAACCAATAGAGAAGGTGGAGTTGGTGACTTCATTAATAAATTACTTGATAATCCTGAATCAATGGTTCAAAAAGCTAGAGAATCAGTAAAAGAAATGTTAAGTAAAGAAGAAAATTAAAATGATTTTCATTGATTCAAATGAAAAAGATTTAACTTTTTTAAATAACAAAAAAGTTATAGGAGTTGATGAATCAGGCGTAGGTGATTATTTTGGACCTTTATGTGCCGCTGCTGTTTATATTCCCTTACAAAATAGAAATAAAGTTTTGGAATTAGGAGTAAAGGATTCTAAGAAACTTACTGATAAGAAGATTTTGGAAATTGCACCAATATTAAAACAATTGGTTCATTTTTCAACTAACTTACTTTATCCAAAAGGTTTTAATTCCTTGGTTAAAAATAATTACAATTCCAATGCTTTAAAAATGTTTGTTCATTTAAAAACCATCAACACCCTAGAAGCAAAAGTAAAAGATTATGATTTTGTGGTTATAGATCAATATTCAACACAAAAAAGTATTGAAGGATATTATTCTTTAATGTTCAATAAAAATTGAGCAAATTTTACCGAAGTTCAAAAAAATATTATTTTAATCAAAAAAGCAGAAGATAAATGCTTAGAAGTAGCAGCCGCTTCAATTTTAGCTAGAGAATTATTTTTATTAAAAATGCAAGAAATGAATCAAAAATACAATGTAGTTTTTCCTTTCGGAGCTTCTGAAAAAGTTAAACAATTTGCTAATACTTTTTTCGAAAACAAAACTGAAGAAATGGAAAATGTTTGCAAAATGATTTTTGATATGAACAAATAATCGTTTTATTATTTGCGTAATAAATATATTTCGTAAAAAACAAAAAAATATATACTTTTAATTATGAAAAATAACAAAGAAATACTATTTAAATTTGAGCATTTATATAACTTTGTTAATATAGATGAATTTTTAAGTATACCTTTGCTAACCATTGATTTTAATAAGAAAAATGCTATTTATTTAATCGGTGAAAATCATTTGGTTGAAGATATTTCTTTAACAAATTTTTTAAAGAAAACAATCTCTTCAACTAATTATTTTATTTATGACAAACAAAATAATCTTGTTAACATTTCAACTAATATATACAGAAACTCAAATAAGATCAAATATTTTGATTTAAATAATTTAGATTCACAAGATAATGAAATACCATTATTAGCACAATTAAAAAATAACAAAAAAGTCTATAAAATAGACACAAAAAGAAAAAATCAAATCATAAAACTATTTAATGAAAACTCATATTTTGTTAAAAATGAATTGCTAAAAATTTGCTATTTATTTAACGTAAAATTAAAAGATTTTTTTAGAGAAACTCTTAAAGAAATGAGTGAAGTATTTTCAGCAATTTTTAGCCAGACTAATAAAGAAAAAGAAAGATATATTGAAAAACTACAAAACTATTTTGAATTTGTTGATGAAAAAGAAAAAGAAATTGTTGAATTAGAATTAAACTTTTTAAAAGAGATTGGAGATAAGGTCAATAAGATTTACGAATCTTCAACTAAATTAACAGATGAACAAATAGATTTTTTAGTTTATAAAAGTGAATATAGCGCTTTACAAAAAATCAAAGAAAAATCTCAAAAGAATTTACGTGAAAGTTTATTTATTAGAGATGAAAGAATGCTAATCAATTCTTTAGAAAATATGCTTGAGCAAAAGCAAGAAATTGCTAAACAATATTACAAACATATTTGGAATTCATATCTTAAAAAAGCAAAGATTTTTCATAAAAAAGCAAGCGATTTTAAGGAACTAAATTCAATGCAAAAATACTTAATTAAAAATGCATATTTGAATTTGAACTGTTATAAATTAATAAAAAAGAATTACAAAAAAATGACATACCTTTCAATTGATGATATTGATAAAATGGTAGAAAATTTGGAGTTTGAACAAAAACTTTTTAGTATTAATTTTTCAAATAAATTGAGTGCTACTAGTGAAAATAGTTTACATACTTCAATCAAAAAAAATATTGAAGAAAATTTCTATTTTTCATTAGATAGTTACATTTCTAGATCAAAAACAAACTTCGATACTATTAAAGAAAAAATTAATTCACACATTTTAAATTTGAAAAAGCACTTATTCCATAGCAGATATCAGCAACCGGAAACAAGTAAAGATTTTGAACTTAAAAAAATTAAAAGCAAAATTGACAATATCAAAGCAATTACTGAATGGAATAACAAAAATTTAAAACAAGAATATTTTAATTCTAGAAAAATTTATGGCAATGATATAAAAACAACTTTTAATGAAATTTTTAATTTTAAAAACAAAATTATTAAAAACAATAATTTTATTCTTAAATTCTTGAAAAAAATGATTTGACAAGACATTGACAATGAAACAAATGACGAATTAATTAATTTTTTAAAAGTAGCAGAAGAAAGTAACGAGTACAATAAAAAATTCAATTTTATTACTAAAATAATTAATGATGCATTTTTAAATATTGATAATATCTACAAATTAAAAAGATATATTAAAGAACATCAATTGCTATTTAAGATTTTATTTTTAGATGCCAAAACATCAGTTAAACACAAGAATTTAATTAGACCTTTTTCTTCACTGGATTATATTAATAAAATTAAGCTTTTAATAACAAGTAAAATGGTTAGTTCTCCAGAATTGTTAGTTATTAAAGATTTGGAAATAGATGACCATAATATTAAAAATGAGATTTGGCGTTCTATTAATGAATTATGTAAAAACAATAATACAACCCAATTGGTTCTAGTTAAAGAAAAAGAAATGCTAGAAAAGTTTGACAATATATTTGTAATTCATAACAATAAATTAATTGAATTTGGAACAAAAGAAGAGATTATGAATTTTCCTATTCACACTATTTTAAAGGCGAATTTGAAAAAATCTAATGTTGTTTCTAATGATATTTATTTCAATGAATATGAATATTTATACTCAAATATTTATTATGCAAATGATGAGCATTTTGTTGTTGGGCCACTAAAATGAGTAAAAGAATGGATTAAAAAATCTTCTAGAAATAGTGAAAAAATTATCGAAAACGAACTAGAAGAAACTGACAATAAAATTATTGTTGACACATTAACTCACACACAAGAAAATGAACTTTTTGATGAGACTATAGAAACCGAAACCCTAATTTTTGATTGTGATTTAAATGAAGACAATAAACAAATGTTCAATCAATATGATGGTGATAAAAGCAATAATTTTACATTAACATTAGAATTTAATAATTTAGAAAAACAAATAAACACAGACTTTGAAGACGATAATGATGTGTATTAAGGAAAAAATGAAAGATACTGAAAAACAATTAGAAAAATATTTAAATACTTTCCCAAATAACGAAGGATTTTTTGGCAAATATGGTGGAATTTTTCTCGATGATGAATTAACAGCAATTTTTAAAGAGTTAGCTAATCAATATGAAAAAATTGCTAAAAGTAAAGACTTTCAAGAAAAACTTAAAGATATAAGAAAGAATTTCCAAGGACGTCCAACAGCAATTTACTATTGTGAAAACTTAAGTAAATCTCTTGGAAAAGTAAGAATTCACATTAAAAGAGAAGACCAAAACGAAGGTGGTTCTCACAAAACCAACCACTGTATGGCTGAAGCTTTATTAGCAAAAGCATTAGGCAAAACTAAATTAATTGCTGAAACAGGTGCTGGTTCACATGGTGCTGCTGTTGCTATTGCTGCTGCTCATTTTGGGTTAGAATGCGAAATTCATATGGGTGCAGTTGACATTGTAAAACAAAAAGCAAATGTTGAAAAAATGAAAATTTTAGGTGCAAAAATTGTTGAAGTAACTCACGGAAACCAAACTTTAAAAGAAGCGGTTGATTCAGCATTTTTAGCATATAAGAAACAATATAAAAATGCTTTATATTGTATAGGTTCAGCATTAGGACCTCATCCATTTCCTAAAATCATTAGAGATTTTCAATCAATCATTGGACAAGAAGCAAAAGAACAGTTTTATTCAAAATATAATAAATTGCCTGAATATTTAATCGCTTGTGTTGGTGGTGGTTCTAATTCAATCGGTTCATTTGTTCCTTTCTTGTTTACAGAAACAAAATTAATAGGAGTTGAACCATTAGGAAAAGGTGACCAACCAGGTCAAAATGCTGCTACTTTATCTTTTGGTAAAGATGGAGTATTACATGGTTTTAAATCTATCTTATTGCAAAACGAACAAAACCAACCACTTGAAGTTTATTCAATCGCTTCAGGGCTAGATTATCCAGGTGTTGGTCCTGAACATGCTTATTTAAAAGAAAACAAGTTTGCTGAATATGTAAGTATTAATGATAAAGAAGCTATTGAAGCATTTTTAATGATGTGTTCAAAAGAAGGAATAATTCCTGCTCTTGAATCTTCACATGCATTAGCTTATGCAATAAAGTTTGCTAGACAAAATAAAGATAAAGAAGTTGATGTTTTAGTAACTTTATCTGGTCGTGGAGATAAAGATTTAGACTACATTTTGAACAATTGCCAAAAAGAAATTGAAGAATTTAGAAACAAAAAGTAAACCCAATTTTTTAATTCATTAATGAATTAATCGGGTTTATTTTTTATTTTTACACTTATAATATTCTAAATATGCAAAAAAGTTCTGTACGTCTGTTGGCTCTTGGTGATTCGATAGCACAAGGTTTTAATAGTAAAATTGGTTGTGGAAGTTGTGGCTATAAAAATGGTCAAGAATTTGTTTCTGGTTATAGTTATACTGATTATTTTGCACTTTTACTTAAAAACTATTGTTTAGAAAACAACAAAGAGCAATTTTGAAATAACTTTGATTATTACAATTTTTCTGCTTCAGTCATGAGAATCAACGATATTAGTAATCTACTAAGTCAAAACTTAGAAGCTAGTAATGATTTTTACAACTTGATCAAAATAAACAAAGATATTGAACAAATAGCAAATGTTAAAGTTCAAAACAATATTTGACAAGTTGATGATTCTTTAAGCGAAAAAGAAATTTTTACAATCAATTCAAATAGATTAATTGAACAAGTAAAAAATAGTGACGTTATTACTATTTCAATTGGTGGCAATGAATATCAATGCTCATTTCCTTTTAATTTAATAAAACGTGTTATAAATGAACCAAATATTTATAAACAACTTAAAATAAAAGAAGAATTATTTGAAGAATTAAAAAGAATTAGTCAAACAATCACTTTGCAATATAGAAAAATGTTAAGTCAAATAAGAACGCTTAATCCTAATGCTCAAATTATTTTACTTTCATACATTCCACCATTTTTATCATTTTTAGTATCTTACGAAAATATTTTAAAAAGTATTAATCCTATTGTTTATCAGGATTTATTTAAGGAAATTAATCTTATTTTAAATAAAACAATTTGTGATTCGCGAATTGATGAAAAATGTCATTATTTAAAGATTTTTAAATTTGACTTTTGAAAAAATCATACCGACATTTTGTGTGAGAACTTATTTGATGTTCATCCTACAGAATTAGGTTATAAAGAAATCGCAAGAGTTTTATTTACATTTTTTATTGATAAAAAACTTATCTTTTCAGATAGTAATTTTAAATATTTGAAAAAATTGAATAAACTTTCATTGAAAAAGCTTGATAAAAGATTTAATGAATTAGAAAAAAAACAAATCAAGATTTTTAAAATGCCAAAAAATATTAACCATATCATTTATATTTTAAGAGCGTGATTGGAAAGAAAAAATAATGTTCAAAATCCATATTTTGCTTTATTCAAAAGAGAGACAAGAGAATTCTTAAAAAATTATGATTCTAAAAATATGTTTATTCGCCACGAAGATTACACATCATTGTCATCTATATTTTTAGAAAAACTATTTTTCATTTTAAAACTTTTCCCTAGTGATTCTCAATTAACCCTTTTTATCAAAAACAATATTGCTACTGATGAAAACATTATTTATTTTTTTAAATTTTTATTTAACAACGAGACAATTTTTAAGATTTTAATCGAATGTGAAAGTATCTATAAAGCTAATAAAAAGCAAAAATTAGGAAATTATCTAAATAATATTTTTTATCAAAATAAAGAAAATATATTTCTTTTATTTAAAGATTGATTATCAACATTAACATTAGATTCTAAGCAAAATTTCAATAAGATGATAGAACTACTTAATCAAGATTTTAAAAATCACAATTCATTAATTTTGGAAGACAACAGTATGTCAAAATTAATAAATTCAATGAGTTTTTCAAAGGATATTGTTGAACAATTCGAAAAACTTACTAAATTGTTTGTTGACTTTTTACAAAATAATAACATTTGAAAAAACAAAAAAATGGATGATTTTTTCCAATATTTCATTATTGAATATGAACAAGAAATTAAAAAATTAATTAGATTTACAGTTGAGCATATAGCATTGTTTAGTATAGAAAATAGAGAAGATTTTTCATACATTATTACTAATTTTTTGAAGATAAATCAAGAAAAACTTTCATTTAAAGAATGAAAATATTTGAACAAAATAATGAACAAAATTCACTTGTTATTAAAACAAAAAAAGGTAATAAAATACATTGAAAATGTGCTTTACAAAATTTTGAAAAAACTTAATATTCACGACATAATTGATTTTAGAAAAATAACCAAATTTAAAGCTATGAAAATCATAATTAGGCAATTTTCGAAAACCATAATGTTTAATGTTTTTGGTAAAACTAACCTTAAAATTTTTAGCATTGCATGTAGAATGTTTTGACTAAAAGTTAGACATAAAATTAGAATATTTTAATGATTACTCAATTATCTCTTTTTTTAAATAAGTGTCATATTTGTCTATTTTATAGGCTAATGTGATATTTTCTATTTTTGAAAAAATAATAATAATAATATAATTATTATTGATATTTTTTTATTTATAAAGAAAGGTAATTTATGGAAAATGATAAAATCTTTGAGCCTCTAAGAGAATATGAATCTCTAAGAGAAAAGCATTCTAAAAATGTTTTAAAATATTTTCAAGATTTAGTAGATCAATCACAAGTTAATATCGACGAAAATAAAGAAACGATCAAAAAGATTAATCAAGAAAAAATAAAACTAGAATCAGCTAAAAAGGATGTAGCAAAATATTCAAATCTAAATACTTTTTTAAGTATCTTAATATCTTTAGGCGGGATTGGAATTTTGATTGGTTCATATTTTGCTTATTTGTATTCAAACACTCACACAAAAAATTATTTATTAACTAGTATATTAAGTATTATATTAGGTGTAATATTTGTCGTTGCTTTTTCTTGTGTGTTAGCATTGGTGACTATCCCTAAAAAGAAAGAAGCGGTGAATAGAAAAGAGGTGCAAGAAACTTTAGTTGAGCAACTAACGGATCAAGCAACAGAACAAATGAGACCTTTAAATTCATTGTTTGCTCATGGAATTAAAGAAAAGTTATTCTCTTTATCAATACCACTTTTACAATTAGATAGATATTTTGATAACAAAAGAATTGATGAATTGAAAACAAAATTTGGTTTTCAACACAAGGATAATAATGACACTTCTTTATTACATTTATTATCAGGTGAAATATATGGCAATCCATTTGTTTTAACTAAAGATTTAGTTCATACAATGGGTACTAAAAAATACCACGGAACATTAGTAATTAGTTGAGAAGAAACAGTTTCAACTTCAAATGGTACTTCTACTATTACAAGAACACAAACATTATGAGCAGAAGTATCTAAACCTTGTCCTTATTATGAACGCGATACTTATTTAGTATTAGGTTCAGATGTTGAACCACAATTATCATTTAAACGTGAATCACATAATTTTCATTTACTAACTGCTAGAGAAAAAGAAAAATATGTTAAAGAAACTACAAAAGAGTTGAAAAAATTCGCTGAAAAGCAAATAGGAAAAAGCAATTTTACTCTTTTGGCTAACGAAGAATTTGAATCAGCATGATATGCTAAAAACAGAAATGATGAAAAAGGTTATAGAGTTTTATTCACTCCTTTAGCACAAAAAAATCTAATGCAATTACTTTCAGATAATGGTGTTGGATTTGGGGATGATTTTATGTTTAAAAAACAAGGTAAACTTAACCTTGTTGTTCCAGAACATCTTAAGAAATTTGATATTGATTTTGACGATACAACATCATTTTATGCTTATGATTTTGATGTAATATCTAAAACTTTTTACAACTACAATATGGAATTCTTTAGACACTTGTTCTTTACTTTTGCTCCTATATTTTCAATTCCTATTTATCAACAAACTAAAACACATGAACATATTTATAAAGATGTTTATGATTCACCAAGATTGAATAGATGTGAACATGAAAGTATTATTAACAAGTTATCTCATTTATTCAAGCATGATTTATCAAAAACTGATGACATTATTAAAACAAGCTTTATTCAAAAAACAGATAAAGGTGATTTAGTTAATGTTAATTCATGAGGTTATCAAACGTTTGATAGAATTGATTATATTCCAGTTCATGGTGGTGACGGATATATACATGATGTTCCAGTTCATTGAACAGAGTACGTGAGAGTTGAACAAAATTCAACAGTAGAAATTATTCCTTTGAACAACTATAAAGTTGATAGAAATGCATGACAAGATGAATATAATAACACATTGAATACCCCAGAGCTAAGAGCAGATTTAGAAAGTGGTAAAATTTATGATGCTAAGTCATCTATTGTTAGAGTATTGAACATAGACACTAACAAGCAATTATAGATAGGAGAAATATGGCTAACGAATTAGACGAATTAAATGGTCCAAAAATGGAAGAGGGAAGAAATGTTGATGTTATAGCAAAACAAATTCCTGCTAAAGTTGGTTTTGGTTCATTATTATTTGAAATTATTTTATGATTATTCTTAATCCCAGGAATTATTTTCTTATTCAAGAAAATTGGTGCTAGAAAATATTTACAACAATTACAACAAAAAATACAACATAATGCTTCTCAAATTGATAACTATTTAGAAAATAGAGTTCAAATTATGCAAAACGTTGTAGGAATTGTTGAAAAAGCAGTTTCTTTAGATAAAGAAGTTATGACTACAGTTGCAGCATATAGAGGTGGTGTACATCCAACTGAAACAACTAGAAATGAAATTTCAAGTGGTTTGGATACTGTTATGAGAGGATTAGCAGTTCAAATTGAAAACTATCCAGAATTAAAATCTCATGCTTCAATCGCTGATGCTATGCAACAAAATGCTTATTTACAAAAAGAAATCACAGCAGCACGTGAATTATACAACGACACTGTATTCGAATGAAATAGTGCTATTTTCGCTTGACCAGCAAAAATGATTGTTGCTGCTAAAGCAGGTTATACAACAAGAATTCCTTTTATTGCTTCAAAAGAAGTAAAAGAACAAGCAAGAGCAAAATTCTTTTAATTAACCAAATTATTCAAAAAGACTCTTTTTGCAAGAGTCTTTTTTTGTTTACTTTAAAAGGCAAAATAAAAAATAGGCTTATAACCTATTTTTCAATTTTAACCTTAACACTAGGTCCCATTGTTGCACAAACAACGATGTTTTGAATGTATGCACCTTTAACTGCTGCAGGTTTTAATTTTTTAATTAAATTAATAATGGTTTGAGCATTTTCAGCTAAAGCTTCAGTTTTCATACTTGATTTACCAATAATAGTATGAATAATACCTGCTTTATCTGTACGGTAGTTTGCTTTACCTTTTTTAAGTTCTTCTACAGTTTTTTCAGGAGTAGGTGAAACTGTACCGGTTTTAGGGTTAGGCATTAAACCTTTAGGTCCTAATTTCTTTCCGTATTTTCCTAATAAAGGCATCATAGCAGGGTCTGCTACCATAACATCAAAGTCAAATTCATCTTCTTTAATTTTGGTTTCTAATGCTGGACCATCAACAACAATGTCAGCACCTGCTTTTTTAGCTAATTTTTGTTTTTCGACATTATTAGTTACAACCAACACTCTAACACTTTTACCAGTTCCATTTGGTAAAAGTACTGAACCACGTAATTGTTGGTCTGCTTTTCTAACGTCTAGATTTAGTTTCATTACAAGTTCGATAGTTGAATCAAATTTTGTATAAGCATTTTCTTTTGCTAATGAAATAGCTTTATCAAGTTCATAGATAGCGTTTTTATCAAATGAATCGTAAGCTGATTGAAGTTTTTTACCTACATGTTTAGCCATTAGTTTTCTCCTTCAGTCATTTCTTTAGCTTTAGCTTCAGCTTTTTCATCACCAATAGTTTTTACTTGGATTGATTGACCTTTAGAATCTTTTAATTTAGCTTCAGCTTCTTGAATTGCTGCTTCTTTTGCTTTAGCATTTTGCGCATCTTTTTGTGCTTTTAATGCTTGTTTTTTTGCTTCAACTACATCATTATAACCTTCAATTAAAATACCCATATTTTTTGCTGTACCAGCAATGATGTGCATTGCTTGTTCAACACTATCAGTATTTAAATCAGGCAATTTATATTCAGCGATTTCTTTTAATTGTTGCAATGTAATGGTTGCAGCAATAGTAGTTTTTGAATTTGCTGATCCTTTTTGAATTTTAGCTGCTTCTTTTAATTTGTAGCTAGCTGGTGAGGTGAATAATTTAAAATCGAATGATTTATCTTTATAAACGGTAATTTGAACTGGAACAGGTTCACTACCTCTACTACGAGTTGCGTCATTAAATGCTTTGGTGAATTCAGGCATATTGATACCAACCCCAGCTAAAGCTGGACCTGGTTTTGCTTGACCGGCATTAAATTGTAATTTAGCAACACGAACAACTTCTTTTTTAGCTGCCATGTTTATCCTTTCAATAAATGTGGTACTAATGATAATTTAGATATCTCCCACTAGTTAGAGGCAGTCTATTGTTCATTCAATAAACTGCGTTTATTATTATATAACAAAATTAAATTTTACCAAAGGGGTATCAAATGATAATATGAGATATCAATTCTAAAACAAAATGTCACTCCTTGAGTGACCACTAAAATTATATATTTGTATGTTTTAATTTAAATTAAATACTTCTTTTAATCTTTCTTCTAAATGGCCGTTTTCTATCATTTTATAGTTCATTAATGAAATATACGCTTTATTTAATTGATGTTTGCCTTCATTATCTCAACAATTTCCATCAGTTATTAAACTAAAATGAATGTTATTTTTCTTTAATTCTACACTTCTATTAATGTAGCTATCGATTATTTCTTCAGGTTTTGAACCACTAGCAAAATAGTAATTTGTTTCAATATTCATAACAACATTATCTTTTATTAAGATAAAATCAGCTTTTCTATTTGCTATATCTTGCCCAATTTTTAGTCCATATTGTTCTAACACTTTAAATTGTTTTTGAACTAACAAAGTTATATTGTATTTTTCACAAAGAGGCAAAATAGCTTTTAAGCACAAATCTTCAAATGCTGTTCCGCTTCTATTTTTTCTTCCATTAGAATCTAAACCAACTAGTACTCCTGTAACATAATCTACAACACTCTTTTTTAGTATCTTTTGGAAAAGATGTTTTAGTCCCATATTTACAAAGAAGTTGTAATATTTTTCTTTTTCATCATTACTATAACCATTTGCTGCTTTGTTTTTATCAAAAGCAAAAACCTCACATGCTCCTTTGATGTGATCGATAATTTGAAGTTTCATTTTTCCTTTTTTAATTTTGTCTCTTTCAGTTTTGCTTAAAGCAAACAATAAAGGAAAAATAGTAACTACTTCTGGTAATTTATCTAATAATTCAAAAAATTTATTTTTAAAATCTTCACAATTTATTAAAGAATTCAAAGCATTTAATTCAATGCTATTTTCACTAACTTCATTAATGTTTTCTCAATTTATAAAAAAATCATAACTTCTATTTGACTTTAGCAAATTATCAACAAACTCCTTTATCAAATTAATGTTTTCCATCATTATCTCTTTCTTTATTAAATAAACTAGTTTTAATAATTTGTAATTATTACTTCTTTTCCAACTCTATTTTTACCATCGCTATTGATGTTTCTTTTTACATCCACAATTTCTATTCTGTAATCGTTATAAAGTTCTCTAATTAGGCTAGTGTTATGATTAGTTAGCATTACAAAGCAACCTTTTTTATCTAATTCTTTAAACAGCATAGATAATCTAATGTGGTCTTTTTTCTCAAAACCTTCCTTAGTATACGATTCAAAAGAAGTAGGCTTTAAAGGTGCGTATGGACTGTCAAAGAAAATAAAATCACCAGGTTTAGCGTTTTTTAAAGATTCTTCAAAATCTAAATTTGATAGCTCTACATTTTTTAAATATTCACTAATATTGATAATGTTTGCGTTGTTGTAAGAATCACATTTTGACTTATTGTTAAAAGGAACATTGAATAAACCTTTGGAATTAACTCTATATAAACCATTAAAACATCTTTTGTTTAAAAAAATAAACAAACTAGCAGTTTCAATATCAAATTCTTCTTGTAATAATTTTTTGTTGAATTTTTCTCTTAATTCATAATATTTTTCTTTGGTAATTTCTTGGTTATCTAATTGTTTTAATGTCTCAATTAATTCGTTTGGATTTTCTTTGATGATTTTATATGAATTTATTAAGACTTTATTTATGTCATTTATGAACGCTTTTTTAGGTTTTAGATGAAACAAAATTGCACCACCGCCAACAAATGGTTCATAATAATTGTTATAGGTAGATGGTAATCTTTTTTCTATTTCTTTTATAAGTTGTCTTTTTCCACCAACTCATTTTACAAAAGGTGTCATATTAGCATAATTCATATAAATTAATTATTCTCCTTTTTAGATAAGTTGTTATATAAAACTAGATATTTTGTTCTTAACTTGTTTTTATTGTATCAAACAGCAAAAATATTTTTTATTTTGTTTTTATTGTACAAAAATAAACAATAACTTTTTACCATTCATTTATATATGTACAAAAATTTACAAATTTGAAAAAATAAAAAATATTTTTAATAATTAGCCTTTTTGATTAAAAAACTAGGATAAATATATCCTAGCAAATAAGAAGTTATTCTTCTATTAAAGCATTGATTTTAGCAAAAGATTCAGGATCAAGTTTTTCTAATAAAAAGGTTGATACTTTTTTATCTAAAATTGCTTTAGTAATTCTTTCTTCGTTGATTTTTAATTGATTAATTTTTTCTGGTGAATAAATTAAATTTATAAATCTTTTTTCTTTTTCAACTTCTTCTTTTGAAACAGAAGTAAAGTTTTTAGTGTTTTTAACAAATGAAGTAATAATATCTTTTCAAATGTTTTCTTTTAAATCAATAGATAATTCATTAATTAAAGGGCTTTTACCATTTTCAGCCATTAAGCTTTTTTGAATTTCTTTATATTTATCATCAGGTAATTTACTTAAAAAACGATCTAAATTTTCTTCTAGTAGTATTGAAAAAATATCCATATCAAATTCAAGTTCATTGTTTGATGAAAAGTTTTTTATAAATTCATTTAAAAATCTACCAAGTTCAAAATTGTAGTTAATTCACTTATTGTCTTTAGTAAAACTGCTTTTTAATTCTTTTAAGTTTTTAAATTCAGTTAAACCACTTTCATGTAAGTTTTCTTCAGTTAGAACAATATTAGTTGGTCTTTCAATTTTTAAAATAGTGATTTGAATTTTTTCTTCTGGACTTTCAGAATGAGATATAACATCATTTATTTTATGATCTATTAAATCTTTTGCTAAACCTTTTTCATTTGAATTTGCTTTAACCACAATATTATTTTTATATTCAATAAGCTCTTTACCTTGAGAGTAAGGAATAATTTCACAAGTTATAAGGTCATCATTTTTAATCATTTCTGCAACTTTTAAAATGGTGAAATTGTTTTTCATTCTTTCTCAATCTGCTTCTCTTTCTTTATCACTCATAATTTTTGGTACAAAAGAAAACTTGTATTTAAATAAATCTTGCTCTGATAATTTGTCGAAATCAAAATATTGGAATTTGATATTAAAACTACATTCATCTTGTGTCATTTTTTCGTTACTAAAATATGGTGTAAAAACATAATATTTGTTTTCATCATTTATTTTAGATTCTGCAACTACTTCATGTGCGTATCTAGTTTGAAAAAACATTAATGCTTGTGTCATTATATTGTTTGGACTAGTTTGTTTCTTTTCTTTAATAGCTGACATTAAAATATCATTTTTGATTTTTTTTCATTCTGTTGAAGAACATTCAATGTTTTTTTCTATGGTATTCAATGGATATTTTTTCATTTTTTCCTTCTTAATTTTAATTAGTAAATTAAAAGACAACTCATTAAATTAAACAAGTTGTCATTATCAAAAATTATTTCTTTTCTTTGTGATTTGTGTGCTTGTTGCATTTTGCACAATATTTACTTATTTCAACTTTTTCTGGGTGTTTTTTCTTATTCTTTTTGCTAATGTAGTTTTCCATTTTGCAATCTGAACAACATAAAGTAAAACCTTCTCTTGCCATTAGTGCTCCTTAATGTAGTTATGAATAGTTAAATTTTTATTGTACTTATTATAATATAAAAAACCTAGGTTATTTTTGTGAAAAAACTAGTTTTAAAAACATTTATCTAACTTATTTTAAATAATTTTCATAAATAGCTTTTCTATTGTTTCACAATCAAACGAAATTTGAAAGCACAAATTTCTTGTTTGCATATTGAATTTGATTGAAATTACAAATTACTAAAATATAAAATTCATTAGAAAAATCTTCAAAAGATTTAGCAGATCTTAAAATTCGAATAATTTTGTAAAAATCAAAAACTACAAAAAAGTTAATTTTTGTTCTATTTATTATCTTAAATAATTCAAAAACCTTTAAATTTTTACTGTTTTGTTCTTTCTTATTTGCTGACCTAGCATTTAAAAAATAAACATCTATATTAGTCATAAAAACAATTACAGGGTGAGAAATAGGTTTTCCATTTTTTCTAATTTTTTTACCTTCTTTGGAAAAATTAGTTTCCAGATTAAAATATTTTTCTTCTTTTTTTCAAACAAACTTCATTTCAATATCTCCTTTTTTAAGAAAGAATATTTTAATGATGTGTTATTAAATTTAAGAATCTAAAAAGAAACAAAAAGAGTGATATCTAACATAGATACCCTCTTTCTGTCTCCATTGCTGGAGATTAGCGACTTACGTACAGCCATAAAGTTATTCCTTATGAACCTTCAAGTTTTCACCTGTGTACGACGCATTTGATACAAAATAATAATAACACATTTTTTAAAAAAGAAATTTAATTTTTTTTTACTCAAATTTTCATTTAGTTTTGTAAAAATAACATTACCGGAATAACTATCTGATGAGTATTTTTGAAATAATTCTTTGGTTTTATTATTAGTTAAATTATTAAAAATTAATGAATTAATTGAAATATTGTTTTTTGTTGTTCTGAAACAACCATAATTTTTGAGGTTATATCTATTAATATGATAGTTATTTGTAAAATTAAAACATTCTCCTTCATAAATTATTGAATAGCCACTAATTAGTTTTTGTTGCAAACAGTTAGACAATCATGTGTTAGCAATTATGCAACAATCCATAATGTTATTGTAATTAATCTGGAGTTTAACAAAATCATAAAAACATTTTATTCTACAAGAGTCCCCCTCATTATAAATAGATATAGTTGTTAATTCGTTTATTGTGAATATTTTGGCAAATATTTCAGGATATTTTAAAATTGGTTGTTCTATAATGATATCTACATATCCAGAAAATAATTTTTTATTACAAATAATATCAATTTTGTCATTGTAATGTCTTTCAACAGAAGCGAGATCCATAAAATCTATTTCATCTTGATCATATAGTGTTCCATTAATATTTTCATTGTTGTTTGCTTTAACTTCATAATGATTATCAACTTTTATTATTTTAAATTTTTTATTATTGGTTTTAAATAAAGGGAATGAATTACCTTTTTCTAAATTAGTTTCAATATTAACTAACTATAAATTAGATTCATTGCTGCTTCCACCTAAAGATAATGGTTTTATATGGTCTATATTTCAACCTTTTTTTGTATTTATTCCATATAATCCTTTTGCCATTTCTCTTCCAGCAAAATCTTTTACTAAGGTATTTGATTTTCTGTATTTTTTATTTCAAAGCTTTAAACCAGTTTCTTTGTTAATTATCATCTTTAACTATTTTGTAATTTTTCTTATTTCTTACAACTTTTCAATTTTGATTATTAGCTTTGAAATGTGGATAATGATTCGATTTTTCTGCATTGCTTTTTATATTCATTATTTCTAAATTACATTCTTGATTAGTGCCTTTTTCTCATAATGGTCTTATATGGTCTATATTTCAACCTTCATTTTGGTTTTGCATATTGTAATATTCTTTTTTCATTTGTCTTCCTGAAAAATCGAATTCAATATTACTATCACTACCAAATTTTTTTTCATAATTTAATTGCATTAGTTTTGTCAATATTCATATAATAATTCCTTTCATTTTTTATAAAAATTGAATGCCAATATTCCTTAATATTAATAAAATTAAGAGTAAGCATCGATTTATTTATTTTAAAAGACATAAAAAATAAAACATTTTTTGAGTTCTTGTATACAAAGCATATATCTTTGACTCGCTGTTTAATATTTAACCAGCATATTTTTTAACTTTTAACGAAAAGTTTGTTGTTTTTTAAATAATTATTGTTTTTGGTGTTTAACACCATTAAAATTGTATATTCTATTAAAGCATTTTGACTATATTGCACTAGGTGGAAGAGGATTAGTTATGTTATTGGAAACATATTTTGTCGATCCTCTTACAAATTTCATTTTTGAACATTATTTAGAAATTAAAAAAGAATTGGATAAAGATGCTGATTCAATTATTAACATTAAGTATTCATTAAGAGAATAAGACAAAGAAAATGCTAAATAAATTGTTTTTGAGTTAGTAAGATAAATTATTAATCAAAATAAAATCATTGTTAATTTGATTGAGAATAGACAAAAATATTAAATTTTACATAATCTTATGATTAATATTGATTTATTCTTAAAATTTTTTATCATTAAAAGTATTAAACAATAAAATAAGGAGAAAAAATGTCAAATAAAAGTAGATTAGTTTTAACATTGTTATCATTCTTTTTAGGTGGTTTAGGAATAGACAGATTTTACAGTGGTAGAATTGGTCTTGGTGTAGCTAAATTATTAACTGCTGGTGGTCTTGGTATATGAGCTCTAGTTGATTTTATTTTAGCAGTTTGTGGAAAACAAAAAGATGGACAAAAACAATTAATTGAAAAATGATAAAAAACATTCTTTAATGTTTTCATTTCAAAGTTAAATATAATAAAAAATCATTTTTTACTTATTTATGCATCAATAAGTAAAAAATGATTTTTTTAATCACATACTAACGTTTAATTTTTACTTCTTTTAAAATACAATAAAAAACATGTTTTTAATCAAAAAAAATTGAGTTGTA
Organism: Mycoplasmopsis hyopharyngis; assembly: GCF_045276885.1. NCBI lineage: Bacteria > Bacillati > Mycoplasmatota > Mycoplasmoidales > Metamycoplasmataceae > Mycoplasmopsis > Mycoplasmopsis hyopharyngis. The sequence goes on from NZ_CP174164.1 coordinate 111,445, forward strand.
AATTTTTTCAATATTACAAAAACTAAATATTTTATTCTCGATTAATTTTCTTTAACTTGATCTTATTATTACTTATATAATAATTAGTATAAGTTAATAAAACAAGGAATATATCTAAAAGTTAGGAAAAAATGAAAAATAAGAAAATAATTTTGTTTGCTATTTCATCAGCAGCTTTAATTGCTCCAGTTGTTCTTTCAGCTTCTTGTGAAATGACAAAAGAGAAAAAAGAATTTGAAGAAGTAGTTAAAAAAATAGAGACCAGATTTAATTCAATAAAAGAAAAAGCGCAAAAATCACCTATGTGAGCAACTATAGAACCAACATTCAAAATTCAAGAACAAGCAATAGATTTAATGAAAACTAAAAAATACAAAACAAAAGATGAATATATAGAAGCTACAAAAGCTGCAAATATATTTTTAACTAGTTTGGAACAATTAGAAAACTTATTTAAATAAAAAAACGGTTTGTCCGTTTTTTTATTTTTGTTTGATGTACTTATTATTTTGTATTTTAGAAAAATATCTTTAAACATATTGATTGATATATTTTCCTTTTCACCATAAAATGTATTATCAAAATTTAAAATAGTATTTTGATAAATAATTTTTTGCTGTTTTTCTAAAGGTAAAGATTCTAATTTTGTTGGATATTTACAATAAAATTCTTCTTTGCGAAATTTTTGTTTATATCAGTATCGCAACTTATTTTTTGAAGAACTAAAATCAAATTGCTTTTCAGAATTGTCTAAATCAATTTGTTTTTCTAAATATCTTTCATCCAGTAATTTTTGATTACTACTTTTTCACTTACAAATTTTACTAATGATCATAAGTGAGTAAATGATTTCAAAAAGAAATAAAGAGCCATTTGCAGGAACATAAATAAATAACATCTCCTTTAAAAATTCTTCTATATAAAAGTAATAAAAAATTGCGAAAAGTACCAATAATAGTGAAGCAAGCAAACAAGACAAGATAGCCAAAAGATAAAAAGTTATAATTTTTTTAAAAACAAAATTTTTAATCTTGATTTCGTTTTTTACAAAATAATTCATTGCGAATTTATAAATATAGTAATTCTTTTTATTAGTTTTTAATGAAATACAATATATGAATACCATTCAAATAGTATTAACATAAATAAAAATAATAGCTAAAATGATAATTTCTAAAGTCTTATTTAATATACATTAATAAAGTTCATTTTGTTATGATAAACAATAAAAAAAGAAAGCCATTTTTAGCTTTACAGTTCTGTGTTTTCTAATATTACAAAAAGAAAACTAGAACAAAAAAACTCGCAATTTTTCAATTACGAGTCTAATTTTTTGTTTAAAACAATCCTCTTTATTTATTTTTTAATTTTATATATAGTTTCTTTTTTGTTCGAATTGTTCATTATTTTCTTGTTCTAAACTATTAACTTTTTTCTTAAGGCCTATGTATATTAAGATAGCACCTATTCATACTAATATAGGAAAAACAAATAAACCAACCAAACACAAAATAGCACCTATTTTGTCTTCGATTCTAAAACCATTCACCATAGTAATAATTAAAAGCACAAAATTTGTTATACCAATAGCAAGAATAAATAAAGTTCCAACAACAATATTATTAATTAAAAGTCCATTTAATTGTGTTGTTCCGCCATGACTTGCGTGTAATGCTGGCAAGAAGGAAAAAACTAAAATCATTATCATAATAGGAAATGAAATTAAACTTAAGATAATGTATGCTAAAGCTATATTTGCTGCTTTTTTAAAAATTTTTTTCATATCAACCTTTCGTTTTTTATTGGTGTTAAAAATTATAATATACATTTAAAATTTTCACATTATTTAAGTGTTAATTAACAACAAAAAACAGCTTTTTTCTAAAATTAATAAGCATTAAATTAATAATTGTTTCTTTTAAAAATCTAAAAAACAACAAAGAGAATTAATTGTAAAAATCAAAAATTTTAAAAAATTCGAAAATATATATATATATATATATATATTATGTCCTTAAGTCCTCTAAAAAGGACTTTTTTATTTATCTTTTTTATCTTCTAACGGTGAATTTAAATCACATTATTTTATTTTGACAATTTGATTAAACACAAATAAATAAGATTTCTTTACCTAACACACATTTTTTAAATCTTATAAATCTATTACGCGCATTGTGGGTTATATTATATGTTCATATTATGAACATAATAATATAAACCTACACATTGCGCGCAAGAGGCGATTACAAAGTTTAACTATGTTTTTCAAGTAAATCACTAATTTAATGTATTAATCAAATTGTCAAAGTTGTTAGGGACTATATAACAATAAAGTTCCCAAAATGAAGGAATTCGGGACTATATTAACCAAAATTAGCATGTAAAGTATGTAGTCCTATCTGAAAAAAATTGACCCCCGCGATATTTAATGGGTTATGTGATTTAAAGAAAGGAAATTTTATTAAAATGAGTTCAAACATTTATGAACTTTCTAATCTGTACGAAAAATATAAAGCTATGAATGAATTAGAAAAAAGAGATAAAGAATTATTTACAAATTTTAAAACCATTGACAAATTTACTGATGGTTTAAAAAATAGACAATTATACATTTTAGCAGCAAGACCGGGGGTTGGTAAAACCACATTATTACAAAACATAATGATTAATTGTTCTAAACAATTGAAACCAGATGAATATATTTTATTTTTGAGTTTAGAATTATCAGCGGTTGACATTTACAAAAGATTTTTACAAATTGAAAGCAATTTTTTAACAAAAAATGAAATTAATAATATTAACAATTCAGAAGCAGCTAAAGAAGAATTGGAAAGAATTAAACAAAATTTTGAATCAAGAAGAATTTTAATATTTGATAATGATTCTAATGAAGTTATTAATACCAGTTATATAACGACAATGCTAAATGAACTAAAAGAAAAAAATATAAAAGTTAAAGCTTTATTTATTGATTATTTTCAACTTTTAGACAGTGATTTAATAAATTCAATCGATTATAAAGCACAGGAATATACAAGCAAACAGCTTAAACAAATAGCAAAAATGAATAATATAAATGTTTTTTGTTTAGCGCAATTAAGTAGAGAATATGAAAAACGCAAAACAGTAATTCCTACCTTTAGCGACTTAAAAGGAACAAGCAGCATTGAACAAGATGCGGACGTAATAATGTTTTTATATTCACAAGATCCAAATATATACAACAATAATTCTGTTTTAGAGTTATTTTTAACCATTGCTAAAAACAGAAATGGTTTATGTAATACATCAAGTTTTGTTTTTCACACAGAACAAGCAAAGTTTTTTGAAAAAGATAATTTTTCAATTATTTCAAAACCAAACAAAGGAACAAAAAATGAGTAAATGTATTAAATGTAAAACAACAAAAGACTTAGAGGTATGGAATGTTTATGTTTGTTGTAAAAATTGTCTTCCTGAAGTTAAACAATGAGCACAAGAATACTATCTTAAAGAATTATGTGAAATGAAATAATTAAAAGTCTTTAATTGTATCACTAGTATGTATATATTCTATTCCCCTAAAGGGAAATAGATAGATATATATACATACATACTAGTAGACTAATACAATGGCATTAAATAAGTTGAATTTCTAAATATTGACACTTAAACATAAGTTAGTAAAGAAAGAGACCTGATGAATACATTATCTGCACCACCAAAATTTACTGAAGAAAAACTTAAAGAATTATTACACTATACAGACCAAGAAGCAAACCCAACATATGCTGCTTTTAAATCCGATTGCTTTTACAAAATTTATTCAGGTGCAAAAGGTGTTTCAAAATCTTTTAGTCGAATGATTGAAACAATTTATCGTATAGTCAATGAAAATAATTTTTGTAGTGTATGGTGTAGAAATCAATTTAATCATATTAGAAACACTTTAAAACCAATGTTAGAAAAAGTTTTGTTTTATTTAGCGGAGGAACATAAACTAGATTTTAGAGAATACTTTTATGTAACTAATGAAGCAGCTTACTGGAAGTATGATGATGGAGGAATTGATAGAGCAATATATTTCCAAAATTGAGAAAAGATTCAAGCATTTCAAGGGTTTACTTTAAAGAATTCTAACTTTAGATTTGGTGAATTGGTTATAGATGAACCATTGGAAGACACAGCAGATAGTAATAAATTACCTCATGAATTAGAAGAAATATATTCATTACAAGAAGAAAAACTTCCTTTGTTAATTGCTAATACTGTTTTAAGAGAAGTATCACCAGAAGGTTTTAAAGTTAATGTAACTTTTTTGTACAACATATTTACAACTAATCACTTCTTAATTAAAAATTATCATCAAGAAGCAATAAAGATTTTGGAAGAAGATGAATCAATTAATCAAAATGTTTTAAATGAATTATTAGAACATCATTATATTCAAAGAGAAAATAAAGACTTTAGCAATCAATTAGGAATTATAGTAACTATGTTTTCTAAATACTTTATTCCTAAAAAATATTTTTCCGAAATACAACAAAAAAATTTAGATTTATTAAAACAAACCAATTATCGATTATGAGTTATTACAGTAATTGGTTTTGCATTCAACTTTGAAGATACTAAATTAAATTATTTTATGAAAAATATTATTTTTGATGAAGAAGGAAATATTAGGAAAGAAATCAAAACAATATCAAAAAATAAATTTCATCAATATTTAGTAAACAATGAGATATTAGGAATATATCATGGTTACGATCCTGGAATTCATGATAATGCGGCTTTTGTGTCTGTAGCATTACATAAAGATGGAAGAATAATAGTTATTAATGTTATTGAAGATATTAAAAAATTAATACCTAAAAATACTTATTGAAAAAACAAAGCTATAAATAACAAAATTATAGAAATAGTTAAAAAGCAAAATAAAGATATTGAAAAATATTTACCATATGGTTATAGCAACAGCAACTTTATTTTTAGTAAGACATCAATACTATTTTGCGACAATCATGCAAGTATTGAAGCACTTAATCTATTGTTTGAAGAAAATAAAATTAGCTGTTTTGCTACTAAAGCAGTAAGAAAACCAACACAACAATTTGGCATTGTAGATAGACAAATGTGACAAAAAAATATATTTGAAAACAATTTAATTAATTTTTTACCAAACAATCAAATATTACTCAAATGTTTAGCAAAACAAGTAGTAATTAAAGACACAAATAAAGCGCTAGATAAAATAGAAAAAAGAGATGAATCAATTAATTCAGAGATATACGATGTAATAAATGCTTTTGAAATGAGTTGTAGTATTTTATTTAAATACCAATATGCTATTTTGTTTCAAAACCTAGAAAAAGATAACTTTTATGAATAACTTTAAGGAGAAAAATGACAGTAGAAGAATACTTTAAAAAAAACAATTTAAACCAAGAAGATTTTAACGCTGAACAAATGCAACAAATTCGTCAAGGTCTAAAAGAAGGTCTTGACATATCTAAATACACCAACCCAAAATTCAATTATTCCCAAATGCGCGAAATTCGTTGAGGTCTCAAACAAGGTCTCGACGTGTCAAAATATGCTAAATCCAAATTCAATTGACAACAAATGTCTGAAATTCGTTGAGGTCTTGAAGCAGGTTTAGATGTGTCTTGATATGCAAAATCAAAATTTAATTGATTAATAATGTTTTTAATTCGCGCAGGTCTTAAAAGCATAAATAAGGAGAAAAAATGAGAATAAATCAATATTTTCGGCAAAACAATCTCAATGAACAAAATTTTAATGTAACTCAAATGTGACTCATTCGCGCAGGTCTTAAAAATAATCTTGACGTGTCTTGATTTGCTGACCCAAAATATGATTCACTCCAAATGTGAGAAATTTTTGTGGGTTTATCTAACAATATTAATGTCTCTTGATATGCTGACCCAAAATATGATGCGAGTCAAATGTTCCAAATTCGTGTGGGTCTTGAAGTAGGTTTAGATATATCACAATATTGTAATTCCAAATACACAGCAGACCAAATGTTGCAAATTCGTCTAGGTCTTCGAGAAGGACTTGACGTGTCTTGATATGCTGACCCTGAATATGACTGAGGTCAAATGGACGAAATTCGAAAAGGTCTTAAGCAAAAGTTAGATATCTCAAAATATACTAATAAAGAATTTGATTGACATCAAATGCGTGAAATTCGTTTAGGTCTCAAACAAGGTCTCGACGTGTCTTGATATGCTAAACCTAAATTCTCAGCAAACCAAATGGAACAAATTCGAAAGGGTCTTAAAAATAATCTTGACGTGTCTTGATATGCAGTTCCTAAATTCAATCCCAAACAAATGGACGAAATTCGTCTAGGTCTCCAAGAAGGACTTGACGTGTCTTGATATGCTGACCCTGAATATGACTGATACCAAATGTTCCAAATTCGTCAAGGTCTAAAAGAAGGTCTTGACATATCTAAATACATCAACCCAAAATTCAATTATTCCCAAATGCGCGAAATTCGTTTGGTTTTAAATGGTTATATAAAAGAAGAGGAAATTAAATGACAACGCAGGAAGCTATAGAAAAATTCAAATTAAATTTTTCTAATGAAAAAATTAAACTTAAAAAAGAAAAAATAAACTCAAAAGATCAATTTTTAAAATACGGAATACAATCAACAATTCAAACCTTATGAAGTAATTTTCCAAAGATTGAAGCAAACAATCAAAAAGAAACTAATTTTTTAATATCATCTGATAAATTATTAACTTTACAAAAGTTAGAAGCAAATTTATATGAAAAGGGAATTGCAGCATTAAGAAATAATTGATTAGTTGCTGATGTATTAGATTTCATAGAAATAAATGGAAAATTAAAATTTTTGAAAACAAGATTAGAATTTAATTCACCTAAAACTCCCATTTATATTTTTGAAACATTTGAATATAAAAATGATGTTTTAACTTTTGATTATTCGGTCATTAAATCTGACAAAGTGTCAGATCAAGAAGCTAAAGAAATTCTATTCAATTATTATGAATATAAGCCAACCAAATATATTGATATTCCATATCAAATTTTTTACAACAATACATTAAAGCAACCCGATTTAAATTTAGTTAATGGTGAATTCTTTAAGTTATTAGATAAAGATATTGAGGTTTTGATTAAAGATTCTTATTTATCAGCACCCTGAATATTTGCTATTGATAACAATGGAATCAAAAAGCAAATACAAGAAGGTCTGGAAGATTTAGAAAAAAGATTTATTGGAATATCTCCACAATTACAAATGTATGAGTTTGACCCATTAAGAATATTACAATCTAATTCACAATCACAAATTGTTATTCAAAAGATTGAAAAAAATATTAGTTGAATAAAAAAATTTGCTTTTCTAAAACAAGATTCAAATGATTTTGGTACTAAGAATATGCATAATGTAGAAGCGCAAGCATTAAATTCCGATTTTGAAGATTATATAGAGTCAAAAGCAAACTTAAGAGAATTGCAATTTAAAGAATTTTTAAATCAATTTTACCCAGATTTAAATGTTCAAAAGGTTTTAATATATGGTTCCACCGAATGACTAATTACAGAAGCTAAAAAATATGCAGTTAATTTAGATGGAAGCGTTATTAATCAAAACCAATTAATGCAATCAGAAAGCAACCAAGAGGAAGATAATGGAAATAACGAAAATTAATGAAGTTGTAGATAAATCAGTATTACAAACCTTTTACATAAAAGTTGTTCCTATATATGAATTATGCACTATTCCTGGTTCTATCAATATTATTGATTTTGATTTATCTAAATTAGAAAAAACCCAGGGAATGATTAGTGATTTATCATATAATCAAACCCCATTAAGTGAAGAAATAGATTCAGATGCTAAATATTCAATTATTTTTAATCAAAAAATAGATCTATCAAATAAGATGTTGATTTTAAAAAATGCAACTACTGAAAATGAATATTATATTGTCGAAAGTATTAATACCACTTATTCGCCAGAAAAACTAAATGAAGTTGTTAATGTTGCTGTTTGTCAAAAATTAGAGGACTATATCAATACAAAAAAATATATGGTATTTCCAAATATTATCAACGAAACAACAGAAAAGCTAGATATTGAAATTACTGAAAACTTTTTATTTCAAAAAGCATTAATTGAAGAACCTAACAAAATACAAAAAGAGCTAATTATAGATAAAAATATGTTGCCTATGTTAGTTAACCCTATTGAAGTAAATGAAGAAACTAATAAGGTTTTTATGACTTATTTATCAAAGTTTAGCAACATTGATGTAAGAGATATAAATATAGATTTAAATTATGCTATTTATTCTAAAAACCAATTAGACGAAAGATTTAAAGATTTTTTTAAAAAGATTTATGAAATATATGAAAATCAAAATTTAATATTGTCTAATTTCGCTAATAAATCAAAAGAAGAAGTTGAAAAATTTAAACAAGAAGTATATAACGGAACAAACGCTGAAGAGTACGTAAATAATGAAATAAGCTTATTAAGAAATCAAAGCAAATTTAATAAAGAACAAATAGACTTTTTAGTACTAATGTGTTCTGGTTTTCTAAAATCTATATTTTGTGTTTCTGGTGGTTTTTCTGTTTTGCATAAATATGTTCTACCTTTTTATTTTGAAATGGAAGGACAAACAATTTATTTGAAGAGTAATTTTTACGAATTAACTGGTATAGAAACAGTAAAGAAAGAATTAAAACCAAAGGAATAAAAATATGAAAATAGATACAACAAAAGATCTAATTTTTGATGATAAGTTAATTGATGAAAATGGTTATGACCCTGAAAAATATAATTTTTGATATATTCCAGTAATTGATTATTCACCAGCAAAAAAATTAAAAAATACACATGCGGTTTATTATCCTGATTTACCAATCAATTTAAAAGAGGTGAATATAGATTTAGATTATTCAAAAATAACTACTGACTTTTTGAGATATAAATTAAATTTAATATTGCCTAATAAAGTTAATTCTCCATATGCTTTGTTGTATGGAAACAAAAATTCAATTGATGAAAATGGACAAATAATAAAACCACAAAATAAACAAAAAGTATTTTTAGATCCATCAGAGTTTGAATTGAATAAAAAATATGATAATGATTTTTTAAATAATTATGTAAAAAACAAATATGGTAATGAATGAAAAGTAAGTTCAAAACCAAAAGTATATAAATGCATTGTTCCTATGGATGTGCCTTATTGAGGTCAGGGGTCAGGGATTGCTTCAGAACATTACATAAGTGTTAATAATAATGTTCCTCTTAATTTTCAAAAATGAATTCAATATGATAAACAAGCAAATTGAAAACAAGTTAATGAAGAATTTAAAAATGAATTTAAAGCAGTAGTAAAAGATCTAAATTGAAATCGGGGGAATGCACAAATAGCATTTGCTTGAATCTCAACATTTTTAATTTCACCATCTTTTGCTATATCTACAACATTAGCTCATTATTATCATGAAGTAGAAATTTCAACAATTGAGTTTTGAATAAAAAAAGAAGAAACTTCAATTATTTCTGATTATCCAGAAATTACTAAACAACTATTTAAAAATAATTTTATTTTAGATAATTCAAGTTGACAAGATGTTTCAAAATCTATTGGAGATATTGAACCATTTAAATTCACATTAAAACCATTTGAAAAATTAATCATAAAAGGTTTGTTTTTACCAAAAACAATTGAAATAAATAAAGTTATTTTTCCAATACCTTACATTAAGAATTTAACCCAATTACATATTAAATATATTAAATAAATTAAAAAGGAACTGCTGCCTTTAAAGACGGAAGAAAGTGAGTAAAAATGAATTTACTTAAAAAATTGTCTGAATTATTTGAATTAGAAGAAGCAGAAGTTTTAAAAAAATTAAATCTAAAAGAAGACGCTTCAACTAAAGATTTTAAGGAAGCACTAGGTGTTTATGGACTTTTCCTAGATAAACCAGAATTGGAAACATATATAAAAAGTAAAGTCCAAAACAAAATAAGTGAAGTAGAAAAACTAAATGAAGAATTAGAAAATAAAAATAAAACTTTACTTGATTTTGAAAAGGTTAATAAAGAATTAGAAACAAAATTTTCTAAATTAAGCGCGGAAATAAAAAATAATTTAGAAAAAGAATGAACTAATTTAAAACTACCTAAAACTGATTTAGAAGATATAAAGATTGAAGATTTAGATTTTTTAAATTTAAAGTCTGAAGTATTAAAAATTGCTAAATCAAAAAATATAACTCCTGAGATTGTTCAGCCTAAAAAAATAGATAGCATAGAAACATTAGAAAGCAATTTAAGTGGAACACAATCATACGATTTAGGAGCAAGACGAATTAAATAAAAAGGAGAAAAACTAAAATGGAATTTAAACAATATTTAACAGCTTTATTTGCTAATCAAAAGGAAGGAGAAGCATTTTCATTAGACCAAAAAACTAGAAATGAAATAAATAGCTATATAGTTCAATATTCATTAATCGGAACATTAGGAACCAATTTATCACTAGGAAGTGTTTCAGAAGCATCAGCAACTTTTATTAAAAATATAGGACAAACTTGAAATGAAAAGAAAAACCCAGGTCCTGGCGAATTTGAAAAAGGTAATTATACAAAAATTAGTTTTAATTGAAATACTCCGCAATATCAATCATTAGCATTCACACACGCAGATACTTTATTAGGAGTACCAGCAGCTGCAACAATTAAAATTGAAAAAGCATCAGCAGATTTTAATGACAATTTTGAAACTCATTGTTGATCTGAATTAGAAAAGAAAGTAAAAACAACTGATACAAATAAACAAGTAAAAGATTTATTAAGTGATTCAATTTCTGATAAAGATGTTAGAAAAGCAGTAGTTGCATTAGGAACAGCACTAACAAAACATAAAGATGATAAAGAAGGAATTAATGGAATTAAAAAATCAGACATTATAATTCATGTTAAACCCGAAGTGTTAGACAGATTAAGTGAAGCAGGTTTAGTTGGTAATTATGCTGAACAAATGTTTGTAGGTGGTCAGTATTCAATCGCGACAGTTGGAGGTTATACAGTTATAGCAAACAAGTATTTAAATGACATTGATGCAATTGCTTGCACTAATTTTACAGTTGCTTCAATGATTAACGTTAATGCTGCCAATTATGAAAGATTAGCACCTACAAATGATTATGGTATGTATTATGAAGCAATGTCATTATTTGGAATAGCATACCCTACATGTTTTAGAAGCATTTTTAATAAATAATGCTTTATTATAGTGGTAAGAGTAAAAATGCTTATCAAGTAATAAAAGCAGAACAAAAAAAGAAATTTCAAGAATTTTCATTAAAAAAAACTTGATGGTGAAAATGAGTTAGATTAATATTACAAACTGCAATCTCTATTGCTAACGCAATAATTGCAAAATTTATAGATACAGCTATTCCTGGTTTAGGTACAGCATTAGAGTTTATTGTGGATACTTTAGTAGATTTAATTTTTAACTTAATTGAAAATGAAGGAAAAATAGATTGACTAGATTTTGGAATTACAGTAGGTTTTAATAGTGTTGGTACAATAGCAAAAGGGTTTAAATTATTTAAAGCAGCACGTTCACACAATAAAGTTTTATCATTAGCAGATAATATTATTGATAATAATGTAAAGTTTAAAAAACAATTTAAAACAAATGCTAAAACATTAGCTACTTTTGGAACTGAAGAATTAGTAGAAAGCGCAAATTCAAATTACAAAGCAGTTAAAGAAACAACAGAAAAAATTTTAAAAACTTTAAATAAATCACAAGGTATTTTTAAACAAACTGCAACGCAATCAAAAAAGGTATTTGATAGTACAAATAAATTTTTAAATAAAACAACAAAAGTTTTTACTAAAATCAGAACTTTTGTTTCTTTGCTAATATCACCAAGATTTGCTGCTAAAAAAGCTATTGATTTCGCAATTAAAAAACCCAGAAAAAAGATTGTTAAAGCATTCAATAAATTTGCGAGTGAGAAAGTAAAAAAAGTATTTTTCGCAGGCAAAAAAACATTAAAAGAATCGTTAAAAAGAATTCCTTTAAATTCATCTTGATTGGATTCAATTACGATTTTACAAAGTGATAGTGTTTGAGATTTAAAAAGTGTTAATGCTGTTATCAGGTTTAAAAAATACACAAAAAAGAAACCTGTCATTTTATGACAAAAAGATTCGAAGTTAATAATGGAATTTTTAACAACCAATTCACCTGGTAAGCATTATTTAAGATATTTTGCTTGAGGTTGGGACATAGGAAAGATTTTAAGGAGATTTAATGGGTTTATCGCTTTATCAACTATTCCTTTGTTTTCTAATCTTATAAGTACAATAGCAAGCAGCTACAGGACAATAAATGCAATACATGAATCGATTAAAAAAGACAAATGACTTTGAAGCCAAGATAAAGATACATTAATTCAAGAATTTAAAAAGGGTGCTAAAGAAGGGTTACTAAAAGGGTGAAACTTTAAATACATTAGACCGATTGAAAGCTTTACAAGAAGCATTATAGAAAATAAACCTATGTACGCTATAAAAAGCACAACAAAAGCAATCAAAAAAGGGATGTTTTACAAATCATTTTCAAACACTATCAAAAATTATAGTTATTCAAAACCAAAAGGAATAAAAAAATGAAAGAAGAAATAAATAAATTAAATTTTAATATTCAGGAGTTTAAAAGTAATTATTGATATTCTAAAAAAATAGAAATACCACAATTTATTAAAAATATTCAACCAGATATTACAGAAGAAGAATTATTTAATAAATTATTATTTAATGTTTTTGAAACTTGTAATTTATTTATAAATCAAAAAATGACACAATTTTTAGAGTTAGACATTACAATAGAACAAATTACTGATATTTTAGGAAAACAAAGAGTTAAAAATTTTATTAGCTCAGTTTATACAGAAATCAAGTATAGACTAGCAAATGAAAAATTTCCTGAATTTTCACAAAGAGATAAGTTAATCACTTCAAATTTTTCACTAGCATCAGCAGGAAGAGAATTTAATAATTTTCAAAGTCTATTATCTGCTGAAGCAATTGCTTACTTAACATATCCGAGTTGAGAAGAATTAAAAATTAATATAAAAGAAGATTATTTAAATATTGTTTCAGTTATTGAAAAATTAGATATTTTTGATAAAAAAATTGAAAAATTATTAAATGATAATTTTGAATCAGATGAAAATCTTAAATTATCTTTTTCTAAATTTAAATCAGAACAAGAATTAAAAAATAATTCTATCAGTGAAAGAATTAATGATTTAAATAACAAAAAAGAAGATAACTTAAAAGAGGTTATTAAAAAATTTCTTTCTAATTATGTAAACAATGAAAATGAGTTAGGTTCTAGTGAAGAAACAAATAAGGGACTTCGAATATGTTTTGATCCCGAATCACGTGATTTTGGAATTTTTGCGAAAACAGAAAAAGACGGGGAAAGTTTTATTTCTATTTTAGGTGCAGAAGGTTTAGGGTTTATTGATTCTAATGGAATTCATTCACTTCAAGGAATAGATATTAAAAATATTAAAGAAGGGTTAGAGGAAATTAAAGAACTATCTAAAAACAAATTAACTCCTGAACATTTATTAATGTTAAATAAATTTGTTGAAACAGGAATAATTTCAGGTGAATCAAAAAATAATGAAAGTTATTTAGAAATTCAATTCACAAAAAAAGGAGACCAAGACGCTTATTTATATACTTCAAATAATAATGAAACAACAAAAATTGAACCTGGTTTAATCGAAATTGTTGAAGCTAATAATCAAGAAGAATTAGCACTAACAACTGATTATATAAAAATTAAGAAAAGAGACATTGGTGAGCAATCTTTAACATTTGAAGGAATAAAAAATGTAAATAACTTTTTTTCTTCTGCTTTAAATGTTTTTCCTGATAACGAAGGAGTATATTCGTTCAATAATGGTTTTTTATATAAAGGAAATAATGGTGTTGAAAATTCAACTATTTTTTTAGGAAGAGATTACAATGATATTTCTGATATTTTTGTTGGAGATGTACATAAAAATAATTTAGATGAGTTTTTTTCTGATCAAAATACAATTGGAGTTATTTCAAGTATTAAAAAATTAAAAGAAGAATTAAAAGAAACAAAAACTCTTATTGAAAATAATTCTAATAAAGATACCGAAACTATTGCAAGATTAACTAATTTGGCTTCAGAATTAACCGCAATTACTTCTAATAACAATTCTATTAAAAATGAATTTAATTCAATTAAAAGCAGGTTTAATGAGTATTCTTCAGAGATACAATGAGTTAAAAATAAACTACAATCTACACAATTACAAAAAAAAGAATTTTTACAACACTTATTAGATAGATTTGGGCTCGAACAAGTGGAATTTGTAAATATAGAAGAAAAAACAATTCAAGAAGTTGAACAAATTAAAGAAAATTTTGAACAATCAAATCAAGCATTAATTTTATATAAAGGTTCAGAAGATAATTTAGATTATCATTCACATGCCATTGAAAAATTAGAACTTGGAATATATGGTTATGAAGAAAGTTCGGAACTTGAACCTATTTGTTTCATAGACGCTTCATTTACCCAAAATGAAGGTGGTTATTTTTACAGAGAAACAAACTATTTCGATATTGAGCCAGATCGAAACGGAAAAGCTATTTTTGCTTCTAAAATTAAACTTGGGGTCGTATCAGCAAACGGTTCAGAAACGCTTATTCTTGACAAAGCAAAATTGACTAAATTAAAAAATTTATTAAACTAATGAAAACACTAATCTTTATTAACACTCTTATCATAATTTTTCTTTTATTAACATTAATTCTAGTCATAATAGGAATAAACTTTCCCGATTCCAACATTAGTAAATTACTTATTAAAATATTAGGACAAATCAAAATAATCAAAAACACATAAATAAAAAGGAGACAAAATGAAAATCGAATTTATTAAAGAATTATTTATTATCTTAACCCCGTTTATTGTTACTCTTGGAGGGGTGATTTCAGCTCTTTTTGTCAAGATTTATAATGCAAAACATAATTTTATAAATCTTAAACAAGAAATGGAAAAATTAGAGCAAGCAACAAAAGAAAGACAAGTTAAACATGCTGAAGAATTAGCTAAACGAGATATTGTTATTGAAGACTTAAAACAACAATTATCACAAGCTTTGAAAACTATTGAATTGCTTAAAACAAAAGTTGAAACAAAATCAGGAACTCCTTATATTGAAAAACTTGAAAACAATAATGAAGAATATAAGGCATTTTTAAGTAAAGCTCAAACAATCATTAAAGAAAAAGATTTAGAGATTGAAAGACTTAAAAACAGCATTAAAAGCTTTTCTATCGAAATAGAGCAAATAAAGAAATCTATTCAAAACCAAAAGGAACAAGAAAAGCAAAATAGTGAAACTGTTAAAGCAACAATTTACTAAAATATTATAAAAACCACCTATAAACAACAAAACAAAATCGTTGTTCATAGGTGTTTTTTATTAGAAAAAACATTAATTTTTGAACTTTTAATGAAAAGCAGCATATTTTATATTTTCATCTGTATTTAATTTTATTCAATTTTTATAAGATTTGTATAGTCTTATTAGAAACGCAAAACCTACCAAAACAAAACCAAATGGTCATATTATAGGGAATATCAGATAGAAATTGGTAAAGAGTTTATTATAATCGCATTTTATAACAAACATTACATAAATTGCTATTCATAAACCAAATAATAAAGGAATCAGCGGAATTAAAAATATTGTTATTAAATTCACTTTTAATATACATACACTAAGAAGCACAGGCAAAATTATTAAAGAAACAATAGAATAAATTAAAAATATTTTCATTCATTTAATTCTATACTTTCAATTTTTTAATCCTTCATCTCTTGCTTTTATTCATTGTTTATAATTTTCTTGTTGTTTAGCTTCTTTCTCTTTTTTCGTCATACTAAAATTATATTTTATTTTCATTATGTTATAATTTTATTGCTAAAAAAGAAAAGCATTAATCTACCTCGCCTAACTTTCATTAGCAGCTTTTAATAAAATAAACATTCACCAAAAGAAGAAAAAAAGAAAAAGAAGAGGTAGAGTCTAATAATCTATCACTTTTTTTATTTTTTAGCATAAATGGAGAAATTAATAAAAAAAGAGCAATTTCTCCATCTTATTACCTCGCGAGAAATTGCATAATTATTATACTAAAAAATTTTATTTTGTTTGATAATTTGTAATTTCCCCAATCAATAAGGAGATAAAATGAAAAATATAGAACAACTTCAAATTTTTTATGAACAATTTGAGCATTTAATCAAAACTAATAACAGAAGCTTAAAAACATTAGAAACGTATAAACAAATATTGAAAAGATTAGAAAATTGAGAAACAACAAATGAATTATTAAACCAAATTAATTTTATTTTAGATAATTCAAATTTAAGTCAAAATTCTCTTTTTTGTTATAGAGCAGTTTTTAAGGTATTTTGTGAATGGTTTTCAAAAAGAAACCGAATTTTTATTCCTTTTAGTGAAAAAGTAAATAAATACAAAATCGAAAGAGGAACAAGAAGACCGTATTCCAAAGAAGAATTAGATATATTATTTGCTGAATTGAAAAACTTTAATAATTATAAATTTGAATTAATTTTTAAAATAATGTTAACTACCGGGATAAGAGTTTCTGAATGAGAATTTATAAATTGAGATAAGTTGAAAGAAAACAATTTTGAAATAATTATTAAAACAGCTAAAAATAATAACCCAAGACCTTTTAAAATAATTTGTTCTGATAATGAAGAATTTTCAAAAATAAAAATAGCAATTGAAAAAGGTATAAAACTTAATTGAACTGCTAAAACTATTAAAAACAAATTTAACTTATTTAAAAACTTTGTAATGAAAAAGCATCCAGATTTTAAAGCTAAAATATCAGCACATATTCTAAGACATACATTTGTTACTATTTCGAGCGAAAATTCTACGATTGAAGAAATAGCTAAAGTGTTAGGACATGTTAATTCAAATGTTACAGCTTCAACATATTTAAAATTTAATTCACAATTAGCTAATAGAAAATTAACGAAAATGCAAAACACCTTAACAACTTTTGTAAATGATGAAATTATTAAATCTGATGAAGATTTGAAAATTGAAAATCAAGCTTTAAAAATTGAGTTAAAAATTTTAAGAGAACAATTAAAAGCAGCAAATGAAAATATTAAAAATTCATCTAAATTTGGATACTTTTTTAAACCTGATGAATTAGAAGAAAATTTACCTTTAAAATAGCATTAGCTATTTTTTTTATTTACAATTTAGTTATATGAAAATACCAAATTGAAAAGAATTGAAGATAAATATTAAAGAAATTTTATGAAATAATGATTTTAAGACTTTTGAAGATTTTAAAAACGCTTATAGTGGTGCTTTTTGCGCAAAATTAGGCCATTATTTGAATAAGGTGGGACAACATACCAAAAATAATTTTTCTTTCGTTTATAATGTGGTTTTTTACTATGGCTATATAAATCAAAAAAGAGAAAAAGATTTATTAAATTTATTAACTAAAAATGATTATTCTGTAAAAGTTTCATCAATGTTGCTTGATGCTATTGTAGGTGTTGATTTAATTGCAGCTAAAAACAATAAAACTTATGTTATACAAGTTAAACCAAATAATAAATTTACAAATGTTAAACACATTAAAACATATGCTAATAATAAAAATTACGAAGTTGTTTTTGCTTATAAAAATCAACAAAAGTGAATATTTATTGATGCAAATAAGCAAAATATTGCCCTTTTTTAAATTTGTGTTATCATTTAAATAGAAGATTATAAAGTCTTTGGTTAAAATTATCACCAGGGACTATATAAGAGGACTTTATTTGGGACTTAATATATATATATATATATTACAATATATTAAACAATAAAAGATCAATTGACTTAGATTACAATGTTGATCTAGGTGTTATAAAAACAGTTTCAAATAACTTTGAAAAAGATTTAAGTATTAAGAAAATAATTCTAAAACAATTAAAAAGATACTTCGATGTATCAGAAAAAAATGTGGAGGAAAAATTAGTTCAAATATTGTTAGAATTTGAAAAATTAGATTCTCATATAATAATTTTTAATCAAATAATAAGAAACGAAACAATTTTTAATTTTTTTAGAAATTTAAAATCAGAAAAAAGAATATTAAAAAACATTTCAATAGTAGGAAAAAGAAGAGACAATAGTTTATTTTTTGATACTGGTAAAAATACAGTTTCATTATTTTTTGATTTAACCTTTTCTAGAATTTTTGAATGAAAATTGACTAGAATAGAATTTTTTGACACGAATATTGAAACATTTGAAAGTGTAGGATATCCATTAAATGGCGTTTCTTTTATCGATAGAGATGAACTAACAAATATTCAAAATTTTATTAATAATGAAAATCATTATAGATCTTGCGTTACAAAGCAAGAATTAGATCGCGAAGAAATAAAATTAGGAATATTTGAAACATTTTTTGGGTCTATTGATTTGGAAAGGAAAAACAAAGAAAAAGATATCTTCATTATAAACAATGCTTTACCTGGTGATGAAAACATTTTCAAAGAAGAAATAAAAGATATTGATGAAGATAACAAAGAAGAATATGTTGTTCCAAAAAACCACAAGCTAATTTTGGTTTGCTCTAAAACAGACAACGTTAAAAAGAATTTAAAAGTTTCAAAAATGGGTAATGATGAAAACTTATTTAAAAATTGAGAATTTAAAATACATAATACCCCAATGAATGAAGAAGATTTTATTAAAGAAATAGAAGATTTTTTAATAAAAAATCAGATTCAAATAAATAACAAAGAAAAAGAAAACACTAAAATTAACCAAGAGATTACTAAATTAAATTTTGACTTACAAGATATAAAAAATTTAAACAAAAAACATCAAGAAGAATTTGATTCTTGATCTAAAACAAAGTTTGAATGAGAAGAAAAAGAATCTATACTAAAAGAATATATAGAAATTAATAAAAAGCTTAAAAAGAAAAACAACAAAGATTTAAACAAAAGATTATCAAATATTGAGAATGAATATAATCAAATAATTTCAGAATTACAAAGTAAAACTGAAGAAAACACAAATCAAACAATTGATTATAAAAAGGTCTTGGAATCTATATTTGAAGAGATAAATAATAATATAGACAATAAACGAAAAATAATTTTAGAAAACAACAACAAAAGTTCTGATATTAAGCAAATATTAGAAAAAAAGAGTAGACTTTTTGAAAATAAGCAAAAAGAAATTTTTGAATTACAAGAACAACATAAAAAATATGAAAATTTAAAGAAAACAAAGAAAGAGTTTTTTACAGAAAAAACAAAGTCAAAATTTTGCTTTTACAAAATTGAAAATAATATTAAGTCTAGTGTAAATAAACACAATCAAAACAATAATGTATCTTTATCTATTAGACCTTTTGAAGAGAATTTTGAATACCTAAATGCAAGTATCAATAATCCAGGTTTAATAACAAAAATGAAAAGATATAAATATTCAATTATTAATTCAATAAATGGTTATGTTAGAAATCCATTTATGCTTTCATCATTGTTTAGACCTCATTTTTTGAAAAATAATATTCAATTAGAAGAAACAATAAAATCAAAATGAGACTTAAATGAAAGACAAATTGAAAGTGTAAAAGGAATGATTTCAACAAATGATACCTTTTATTTACAAGGGCCTCCAGGAACAGGAAAAACACAAACAATATGTGCTACTATGCAACATTATGTTGAAAAAGATTCAAACGTATTGATCACTTCTTCAACACATGAAGCTATAAATAATTGTTTAGAAAGATTTGATGAAAAAAATAATGACAATCCGAACATTATAATTTACAAAAAATCTAAAACAACAGAAACAGAAGATGAAGAAAGAAATAAGTTTAGTACAAAAAATCTATATAAAAACTTTTTGGCCAAAATAGAAAATAAGATTAAACAGTCAAATGCTAATTCCGATAAATTTCTTGAATACAAAATAAAAATAAAAAAATTGACACAAAACACTAATAAACACTATATTCCAATCAAGTTGTGGTATAGCATATATACTCCAGATTTGTTTGACAAAAATACATTAGTAATTGACTTAAATAAAAAAATAGATAGTTTATTTAAAAATACTAGGTATGAAGAATTTTCAGAAAACTTTTACTATGCTGAACACATATTTGAAAGAGAAAATTCAATTCAAATTACTTTTGATGAAAAAGAGATTATTGAATTTATAAGAAAAGTATCGCAAAATTATAAAATTATGTTTTTTGATTTTAAAGAAATACTAAAGTTTTTAGAACAAAATACTAAACCTAATGAAAATTCTAAAATTATTGAATTATTAAAAATATACAAAGAAAATAAAAAACCAACAGACCCTATTATTGAATCAAAAGCAAGAGAATCATTTAATAAATTTATAGATGAAAATGATCTTATTAATGTTCTAGGCTTTACCACTTCTTCTGATACAAAATTAAATATTTCAAATCAAGACACAAATAGAGATATATGATTTGATTACCCTATCGATACCATAATTATGGATGAAGTTTCTAAATCATCAACTCCAGAAATTTTATCAAGAATAAACATTTCGCATAAATTTATAATGTGTGGAGATTATAAACAATTACCACCTGTTACTGATTTTAAAGATGATGAGTCATTTTTAGAAGAGATATTTGAAAATGATGACGAACAAAAAATTAGTATAGAATGGGGGGTGAATACATCGAAAGAATTCGTTGACAAAGTAAATGAATTATTTATTACTCCATTTTTCAAAAATCAAATATCAAAAATTAAGAAAATTAATGTTACTAGAAATAAAAACTTTAATTTTCTTAATCAACAATATAGATTTAATTCAACCATTCAAGGTTTAGTAAATCTATTTTACAAAGGCGAAGAAGAGCTAAAAACAATACGTAAAGATAATGAATTTGAAAACTACAAATTTTTAAATGATGACAAAAATAAAATTTTTTATATTGACACTTCTTGTTTAGCAAATTCTTATTGTAACCTAATAGGAAAAGCAGAATCCGATTCGTTCGATCAAAAAGAAGTTTTGTGTATAAAAGAATTTGAAAAATATAAAGAACCTCTAGATTCACTATTTAATCAATACAATGCTTATATAGATATAAAAATAGTTAAAATGCTTGTCGAAAAAAATTCGCCTGAATCTTTGAAAGACAAAATTGGAATTATTTGTTTAACTGTTTCTCAAAGAAAAATTGTTAAATTTTTACTAGAAGAATCTGAATTGAAAAAATTAAATATAAAGGTTAATACTATCGATAACTTCCAAGGACGAGAAAAAGAAATAATAATAGTAGATTTTGTTAGAGCCAAAAATAGGTTTGTAAAAAATAACAAAATTGAAAAGCTTGATAAACGTAATTTAGACTTTTTAGTTGAAGAAGAAAGAATAAATGTAGCAGCTTCAAGAACAAAGAATATGTTATTTCTTGTGGGAGCATTTGATTACTATCATCAAATTGAATCGACATTTAAGAGAAGAAGATTACTAATCGAATATATTTTGTGAGGAGAAAACCAAAGACCTAACACTAAATGACTAGAAGGAAAAACAATTTATGATGAAAAAGAATTTTAAATTACCCTTACCGTTTCAAAAAACTCATATTAAATATATAGAATCATCCGAAACCGAATTAGAAGAACTCGATTTGTTATTTTTGCTAGCACTATACAAAAATAAAGATAATTTAGAAGAAAAATTAATTGAAACAATTAGAAAAGAATTAGGTCTAAACAAAAAATTTAATGAATTCATTATTGAAAAAATCAAGAATCTAGTTAATGAAGAATATTTTAAAATTACAGATGCAAGTGATGATGACTGTTCAAAATTGTTCATAGGTAATGTGAAATTGCATGAGCTAATTTTGAATAAATTTGATAATAATAATCCAACAGGAATCAAAAAGGAACAAAAACAAAAAGAAATTATTTTTATTAAATCATTTATTGATGAAATATTAGATTCCAATAACAAAGAAAAAGATATTTTTATTGAAAATGCTAAAAATCAAATAACAAAAGATGAAATAAGAAAAAATTTTCCACTAAATCCTAATGAAAAAATTTTGCTTGATTACAAAGGCGAAATTATTGCGAATTTTTTAGAAAAAAACAAAGATTTATTTTTTTCAGAAATTTTAGCATCAGATTTTTGTTTATTAGATGACAAAGAAATAGAATTTGAATTTAGAGCAGTTGATCAAAAAACTATTGAAATATTGTCTAAAAACAAAGTTGAAAATGCCATTTTAGAAAAAATAGAAAAAGAGAAAAAATTTGATTATTTAAAAAGATATATAGCAGAAAAATCTTTTAATGAATTTGACGATAGTTTATTTAAAAATGTAACTAAACTAAAAAATAAACAGATTGAAGAAATAGACAAAATCCTAGTTTTATATGAAAAGTATGATGAAGCAACACAACAAATTGAGTTGTCACAAAAAATAGAGAAACTAGAAAGCAAAAATTTATTTTATTGAAATGAAAAAATTTACGAAATTTGTCAAATTAATATAGATTTAAAAACAATAGGTAATTATCTAATTTCTAGTGATATACCATTATTCTACGCAAGAGAACTATCTACAATTGAAAGAGAAAAGATTTATCAAGAAATAGTAGAAAAAACCGTAAATGATATTTTATCCAATGAAACTAATGAATATGATGATATTCAAGAATTAAATGATTTAGTAATTGAAAATAGAATAATAAATAAGCTATATGAAAAAGTAAAAGAGCAAAAGCTAGCGCAATTTTTAAAAATACTAGATTTTCTATTGGAACACAACAAATATAATTCGGACAAATTTTTCCAAAATACAAATTATGAATTTTTTATAAGCAATATAAATTCATATCAAATAAATGAATATACAGAATTATGAGATTTATATAAAAACATAATTGAAGATCAATTTGACAATGAAAAAATTAAAAAATATGTTTTTGAGAAAATTGAAGATTTTGAAAAAAATTCACCTAAGTGTTTTGAATGAATAATTAAAAAATACAACATCAACCCAGAGTTTGAAGAAAATTATCATTTTATTAAAAACACAAACCTATATAAAAAATTCAAAAACATAGAACAAGACATAAAAGATGATATTAATTTGATAGAAAAAATTGATGGTGATGAAGAAAATATTGATCTAGATAGCTTTGATAAAAAAATAAGCGATTATTCAATAGACATTGGAAAAAATTTAATGGGATTTGAAATAAGCAAATTTAATCAAATGAAAAAAAGTCTCGAAACATTAAAAAACAAAAATGTTAGTTGACTAGCTGAGTTATATAAAAAAACAATTAATACTAGTTGAGAAGAAATTGAAGCAAATATGGTTAAAATGTTTGGAAAAATAAAAGACAAAAATTTTTATGAAAAATATATAGAAAAAATCTTGGAAATTACAAAAGAAAAGGAACATCGAAAACCATTACTTGAGCTTAAGAAAATAAGAAATGAATGAACACATGAGAGCATTATGAAAAAACAACAATTTTGTTTATTTGATCTCAAAAAAGCACAAGACAATTATCGAGAATTAAATTACTTAGTTAAAAAATGCAAAGATATTATTGAGGAATGCAAAAACAAAAAAGCAAATATGAAAGGATAAAAAATAATGAGTCATCAAGTTACTGTAAGCGTCAGTTTATCAAAATATGATAAAGAAGAAATATCTCTAATTTGTCAAGAAGCAATTCAAAAAATTGAAGCTATTAATAATTTAAATAATGAAGGTGTTAAAAAATTTTTAATAGGTGAAATTAAACGGTTAAAAGAAATTGAAAAAAACAAAGATTTAAGTTTTTCAACAACTCAAGGAAATGAAAAAAACGCTATAGAAAATTTTAAAGATCAATTGATTAAAAATGTTTCAAACTTACTATCTAGCATAACAAATGAAAAAATATATAGCTCTTTTGAATATTCTGAAAGAAATGAATTAAATATAAGTAGTTGGATTAACAATTATGGTAATTTATTCATTAAAGCAGTTGAAGTACTAAAAAACGAAGGAAAGAATTTAACCGATGAAAATATATCAAAAATCATTGATAAAATAGTTACACAAAATGCTGATGAAGAGTTTAAAAATAAAGCAACAATTACAACAATCAATGATATTGAAACAAAATTTAGCCAAAGTAAAAAAATTAAATTCTTCTTTAAGAATAATTTAAACAAACTTAATAATTACCAAGAATTAAATGAATTTAACATTTATTTAAATTCTAAAGAATACACATATAAAAAAATGTTGCACTTAGAGAAGATTGTTGCAACAGGTTTAAAAGAAGCAAGATCATATTTTTTACAAGGCGAAATAGAAAGAGATGTTGATCAATTTGGTAATTTTTTCTTTATTTATCATTTTAAAAATAAAGCGAATGAAACATTTAATTTAAGGATAGATGAAAATCTCATAATAACCTATAAAATAGGTGATTACAAAGATCATTGTTGTGAACAAACAAGTTCAAAATTATGAGAATATTTGAAAGAACATGAAGTAAATATACTTTCAACAAAAATAATAAGAAGTTTTACAAATCAAAAACCTCTATACAAAAGTATTTCAAAAATTAAAGAAAAGGTAGCAAATTAATTATTATGTCATTTATAGATTCGATTAATAAACAATTGAAAATTAAACTCAACGCAAAAAACATTTTAATTTTTAAAGGGAATACCCAAGATTTTGTTTTTCCCAAAATTTTTGATATTGATTTTAATGAAGATTTAGATAGCACGATACCTGAACATTCTTATCAAAATTTTTCAGAATATTTAATAATGTTTTTAAGTTCGCAAAAATATAAAAATATTCTCTATTATTCTCCTTCATTTACAAACGCTGAAATTGAAGACGGTAAAATAAAAATCAAAGATAGCGAAGAAGAACAAGACGAATTTAATAACAATCCAGAAATTTCTATTGGTGATTTCATTGGAAAAATATCTGCTAGATTAGAAACTCATATTAAAGAACCAAGGAGCATCAGTAATATAAAAGAAGCTTACATTATTGATATGTCTGAATTTATATTTAGTGAGAAAAATCAAGAAACAACTTTTAATCAAATTGCTCGTTTGATTGGATTATTAACAAATTTTTATAATCAATCACCATTAAACTTTCTAGATTCGAAAATTAAACTTATTTTTATAACGAAAAATAGCGAATTATTCTCATCCATTATTTTTAAAAATAATGAAGAAGTTCAATATATAAATGTTCCTAAACCAAGTAAAGATGAAAGAAAAAAATTCTTTCAATATATGAAACCTCTAATAAAAAGAGCTATTCCTGATTTTACAGAAGATTCAGAAATATTTAATCAAGCAATTTCTATTACTGATTCTTTATCTTTTAGAGAAATATTGCAATACATAAAAGTGTTACAAAAAAACAATATAAATCAAGAAGATGAAAAAAATAAAATTAAAGATTTTAAAAGCTTAAGTAGATTAATTAACTTTGATAAAAAAGAATCAGAATGAGAAAATATTGAATATAAAAGCATTGCTGCATTGGAAGAAAAATTTAAATCAAGAGTTTTAGGACAAGATGAAGCAATATCTGCTATTAAAAACACTTTAATAAGATCTTTTGTAGGTTTACAAGGTGTAGTTCAATCTGGTGATTTAGTAAATAAACCAAGAGGAATATTATTTTTAGCAGGCCCAACAGGGGTTGGTAAAACAGAAATTGTTAAAACTTTTAGTGAATTTATTTTTGGTAGTGAAAGCAAAATCATTAGATTTGATATGTCAGAATATAACCATGAAGAATCAGATCAAAAATTAATTGGTTCTGCTCCAGGATATGTCGGTTATGAAGCCGGCGGGCAATTGACCAACGCTGTATTAGAAAAACCTTTTTCAATTCTATTGTTTGATGAAATTGAAAAAGCAAACGGAAAAATTTTAGATAAATTTTTACAAATTTTAGAAGATGGTAGATTGACTTCATCAAAAGGTGAATTAGTTAATTTTTCTGAAACCTTCATAATCTTTACTTCTAATATTGGTGCTGATGCAAAGCTAGACACAAAAGACAAGCAAGCAATAAGAGAACATTACAAAAAATCAGTTATTGATTACTTTAATATAAAACTAAATAGACCTGAAATTTTAAATAGAATTGGAATTAAAAACATAGTTCCTTTCAATCCTATAACCAAAGATGACAAAGCAATATGTGAAAGTATTATTACTAACAAAATAAGCAAAATCATAAAAGTGTTAAAAGAAAAAAGATATTCTATTGTTGCTAAAGATGAAAAACAAAATAAAAATGTATCAGATTTTATCATTAGCAAATTCAATAGTGTTTTAGGAGGAAGAGGATTAGTTATGTTATTGGAAACATATTTTGTTGATCCACTTTCAAATTTCATTTTTGAAAATTATTTACAAATTAAAAAAGAACTAGACAAAGATGCTGATTCAATTATTAACATTAAATTTGCATTAAAAGAACAAGATATAGAGAACAGCAAAAGAATTGTTTTTGAACTAGTTAAATAAATTAGCAATAAACATACTTTTCATTTCTGACTTAAAATAACAAAAAGTGCCATTTTCCCCTTGTTTAAAGGTAAAAAAGTAAAAAATGGCACTTTTTATTACATACTAATTTTAGAAAATTAAGCAAATATACAGCTGCTAAATTTTTAAATCATATACTTAGGAAAAAACATTGTTATTAAAACGATAAAATGCCCAGAAGTTAAAAGCTAAAATTAATCTATTGTTAATAAAATAGGTTTTAAATTTTTAAAATTTAACATCTAATTCTATTAATTGATATGACATCATTTTTAAATCCTTATTAAATAATTTTTATTGCTTATTTTTTGTTTTTATGTTTTTTAACCAAAAGATTAAACTATCTAAAAAGTGTCTTTTTGTCATTTTTAAGGTTAAAAAACTGATTTTTTGCTAAAAAGTGGAAAAATATAAAAAAATGCATTTTCTATAAATTTCTTTATAATGTAAGGGAATAAAATTTGTCTTTTAAAGATGAGTTTTGGAGGATTCCCTATTATGGAAAAATCTAAATTAACAAAAAAGAAAAAAATCATCATTGCTTCCTCAGTTTTATCAGCACTTGCTTTAACAGGATTAGGTGTAGGTTTATCTTTTATACCACGTAAACAAAAAACCATTCTTCCTGATCCAGGAAGAAACGGAATACCAAACAATGATAAAATAATTCCGCCATTACCAGAACCCATCCCAGTTCCTCCTGTTTTACCAGGTGAAAAAACAGAAGAAGAAGAACAACTAAGTCAACAAAAGAACCAATCTTCTAATTTAATTAGAAAATATGAAAGAGTTAAATACCTAGCATTAGGAGATTCAATATCTGCTGGTTTTTCAGGTGAATTACCTAAAGATTATCCAGGTGAATTAAAAGATCACAAAGTTGTAGGTATTTCATTCCCTGCTTATTTAGCTCATTTCATTAATCAAATTTCAAAAGATAAATTGCAAAGTTTTGATAACTTTGCTGTTTCTGGATCAACTATTGTAGATTGAATTGATTTACTACAAGTTGAATATTCTAAAAATGAAATAGAGCAAAAACACTATGAACTTTCACAAACCAATGGTTTAAAGCAAAAGTTTAATGATTTGGAAAAAACCAAAACAGAAATTATTAATAAAATAAAAGAATCTAATTTAATAACTATCACCTTAGGTGCTAATGATGTTATTAAAATTTTATCAACCTTAGCATTAGAATTAGATTTAACTAAAATTGTTGATGAATTTATAGAAAAAGGTTCGATTTCACAACAAACTTTAATTTCAGATTTATTACCTAATGTAACTAAAATCTTAACAACAATTAGAAGCTTATTACAATCTCGTTTGGTTGCTCTTTCTAATCATATTAAAAAAATAAATCCTAAAGCAAATGTGATTTTGGCAAGTTATCCTTTACCAATGCAAAGATTATTGTTAATGGTAAATGAAATTCTTCCTCCTCAAGTTCAAAGTATTATTTCTATTGATAAGCTATTTTCAAAATTATTAACTGAAAAAATTAAAGAAAGTGCAATTAAAACTAATATCAATTTTGTTAATGTTTATGACTTTGAATTTTGAAATGAATTTCAAGAAAAATTAACCCCAATGGCATTAGATATTCACCCTTCATTTTATGGGTATAAAAAAATGGCAATGGAGCTATTTTTGAAAATATCATCAGGAACAAAATTCACATATGATGTTGCTAAAAAATATGGAATCACTAAAAAACATTTTAATGATTTAACACTTGATGTTAGTGACCAAAATGAGTGAATAATAGAATTACCTAGTCAAAATGTTGATTATATTTATTCTCAAATTTTTACAAATGATTTTGAAAAATTCCTATTTCAAGATGATGAATTAATTAATCAATTCAAAGACCAAATTGATGCCAAAAATTTTGGTAAAAGAATTACTGAAGAAGGTGCATTTAGTATTTTTGCCACATTTAAAAATGCCATATTTGCTATTTTTAAAAACCCTAAATATTTAGAAATTGATCCTCAAAGACATTTAGCTAACTTTTTTGAAAAAGAAAACGGTAAGAATATTATTTTGTTGGAAAAATGATTTAGCAATAGTAAATTCTTTATTGATGCAATTAACAAAATTCAAAGTGATATTACTACCAAAGATTGAGATGGTGACGGAAAACCGGGTGTTAAAAAATTAAAGATAGAATATTTAAAATTAATTTTTGCAGAAGTTTTTGATCAAAACCAAATTTTTAAACTTGTTAAAGAATTATTAACAAGTGATTTTGCTACAACCAATTCTGATGATTTGACCAAAACCATTACTAGTTTCTTTGTTTCACTTTCTCAAAATCCAAAAATTGAATCTTTAATCAAAGGAAGCATTCAAAAAGCTTTACCAGAAAGTGTTGAAAAATACATTTCTAAAAAAGATTTACAAGTGTTAGCGGTTAAATTATTTAAATCAAATCATTTACCAAAAATAGTTGAAAAATTTGTAAATGGTATTTTTACTCTTAAATCAAATCATCCTGAAAAGTTTGAGTCAGCAAATACCTTTGAAGACTTAACTAAAATCCTTTTTGCTAAAGAGAATAATTTCACTGATTTAATTAACACCTTAAATTCATTAGTAATGGATCTTATTAAAGACCAAGAAGTTAAAGAAATTTTAATTAAAACTACTTATTCAATAATTGAAAAGCAATATCCTTCATTTTTAAAAAATACAAATGAAGAAGAACTTAAAAAAGTTATTTTAGGTTTAATCAATTCATCAACTACAATATTAGAAAATAATCAAGTTTTACCTATTGTTTTCCAAGAGATATTTTCAGAAGTTGCTTCTAACGGATTTAACTTTAATATAGGTAATTTAGTAAAAAATTCAAGTGAAAAAATTGGTGAACATTTCAAGAAATTAGACTATGGAAAATTGATTTTAGACACTGGAAAAATAATTGCTAATAATCAAGAATTACAACAAAATATTGCAACATTTAAAACATTTGCAACTAACATTTCAAATTATGTTTTAGAAAAATTCGAGGTTAAAAAAGAATTTGAAAGCATTTTAAAAGTCAAAGCAAGTTCATTCTTTGATAATGAACAAATTAAGCTTTTATCTAACATTTTAATCAAAGAAGAAAATATTCAAATGTTTATTGATTATGTTCTAGATTTAACAATCAATAAAAAAGAAATCTATAATGAATCACAAACTCCAAAAGAATTGTTTGATAAACTATTTGACAATTCGAGTTCAAATAATTTAAATAATTTTGTAACCAAATTTGTAAACAAGATTTTTGATTATCCAGAAACTTCACAATTGATTAATTCATTATCTTCAAAGTATGGATTAAACAAAGATATTGCACAAGAACAATTTACTTCAATGATTAAGAGCTTGCTTGATTTCGTTTTAGAACAAGATAAAGAATTAAGCATCAGTACTGATTTAGTAAAAACTATATTTACTTCTTTATTAAGTTCTAACTTTAGTGGATTTGATGTTGAATTAATTTTAAAATCATTTACAAGTAAGTTAAATGAAATGATTGCTCCTAATAATTTAATTAAATTAATTAAGTCAATCTTAACAAATGATAAATTAAGACAAAATGCTGCAAATATTGAAAAGTTTTTAAACAACTTAACTTTATTTGTTGTAAATAAACCAGAATTAAAATCAACAGTCGCAAGCAATATTAGTTCTCTTTCATATACTAGCGTTGCTGACTATTTATCACAAGAAGAATATACAAAAATTATTGAATTTTTATTAGGGGATCAAGATTTACATTCTATCTTAAGTAAGTCAATTAAAAATATGTTATCTCTTAATAAAGATAAAGTAAATACAATCAACACCTTTAATGATTTAGTAAAAGTAATTTTTGAAGATAGTCAAATCACAAGTGACTTAAAATCATTTGTAACTAAATTTATTAATAAATTAATTAAAGAACCAAAAATCCAAAACATTATAGGAAATGTTCTTTACAATGTTGCTAAAAAACATTCTAACATTGTTCAAAATGTTGAACAAGAAAAATTCAATTCGCTTGTTGTTGCTTTACTAGGTAAAATTAAGACTCTTGATCAAAACCATCAATTAATTGCCGCTATTTGTCAAATAGTATTTGACCAATTTAAAGATAATGGGTTAGAATTTAAACTTGATCAAATTAATGAACAAATTTTAAAAGTATTAAAAGAAAAGTTCGGTTCACCTGAACAATTAGAAAAATTTACTTTAGAAGTATTTAAATTATTTGCTAATGACCCAATTTTCAAAAAAGAAGCTAATGTAATTAAAGTTTTAGTTTCAAATATTTTTGCTTTCACAAGTGAAAAACTTGTCTTAAAGCAAAAAGCAGAAGAAGCAATTGTTCCTTATTTAAGAACCTTTATGGAAGAACAATCTGCTAAAAAAGTAATTGAGATCTTATTTAAACCAGAAATTAGTCAAGAAATCTTTGGTTATGTAATTGATGTTATTTTTACAAGAGGTTCAGAATATGTTTCTGCAAATTCAGTAAAAGAATTATTAGCAAATATCTTTAAAGATCCTCAAAATGATTTAGGTTTATTGGTTTCTAAATTATTATCAAAAATTTCAAATTATCCAGAAACTCAAACAATATTAAAAGAAATATTACAAAAGAATAATTTAGCTACAGATTTAAGCGATGAGGATATTAAAAAACTCACAAGCAATTTATTGTCAGTTATTTTTGAATATGATAAAAAAGAAAAGATAATAAATAATTTTGTTGAAAAATTATTAGTTTCCTTGATAGATCAAGGTTCAAGTTTTGACATAAAAAATGAATTGGTTAAAATTGTTGAAGAACTAAGACTAAGATTTACTAATGAAGAAAAAGCAATTGACTTTATTAAATTCTTGATAACTAATCCAAATATCAAAGAAATTTCAACACCTTTACAAAAATTAATCTTAAATGTTTATAACAAGATAATATTTGAAGAATCAACAAAAGGCAAAATCATTGATACTATTTCTAAATCTTTAGCTAATTTATTAGAAACTCCTGACCAGGAAGAAACAATTAAAAAGGTTTCAACATTTGTTTTTGAAAATGAACAAATTAAGAAATTTTTCTTAAAAATTATTGATTTAAGTATCAATGCTTTTACAACAGAAGAGTTAAAAGATGTTAAAACTTATTCTGATTTATTAAAAGTTATTTTTAGCAAAGAAAATATTAAGACTACTTTAACCACTGAAATCAAAACTACTTTTGATATCTTTGTTAAAAATGAAAATTGTAAGAAAGTATTTGCAAAAATCATTGTTAAAGTTGTTGGCAAAAAATACAATGAAATTTTCGAAGGTATTGATACCAACAAAGTAGAAGAAATTGTTTTATCATTATTCAATTTCGTTCCTATTATTGAAAATAAATTAGAAGCTATTCAATTACTTTCAGAATCGCTTTATGATAATTTAGGCAAAAATGGAACTAAATTTAATATTGAAGAATTTATGACTTCATTGTCTTCAAAATTAAAAACAAAAGTTGAAAATAAAGAATTAATGGTTTCATTAGCAACTGAAATTATTAAGTTAATTCCTCAATCTCCAAAATTAAAAGAAAATCAAGAATCGATTAAAAAATTGCTTGTTAACATTTTGAAATTCTCAAATAAAGAATTGAAATTAAATGAAACAATAATTGAAAAAATTAAAGATTTAGAAATTGTTAAAGACTATATTGGACAAGAAAATATCAAAACATTAATCCAAGCAGTCTTAAAAGACAAAAATTATGAAGCAATTGTCGATTTTGCTATAAAAGCTATTATTGAAAATGCAGAACATTATCAAAATCTAAACACCACTGATGAAATAATTGATAAACTTTTTGAACATAATAATATTTATGAATTGATTGAAAAATTAATCAAAAATACTTTTGAAAATAATCAAATAGATACAACAATTACAGCAATTTTCAAAAAGTTAGAATTAACAAACGGAATTGAAGAAGCAAAAGTTCCTGATTTAGCAAAAAATATAATTTTAGGTTTTGTTGAATTAGATAAAGAAACAGACTTTAATTATTTAAGTAGTTTATTGAAAACTTTATTTAAAGGTTTAGTATTAAAAGGAAAAGACTTTAAGATTGAAGATGAAATAGCAGATTTTGCTCAACAATTAAAAACTAAATTTACTGACACAGTTCAAATTGTTAAGTTATTAAAGGTCTTAGCTTCTAAGCAACCAATTAAAAATTCGGTAGAACAAATCCCAACACTAATAAAGAATTTAGTTATTTTTGTAAGCAAAAAAATTAATTTACCTGAATTAACTTACAGTAAAATACCTGAAAAATTTAGTAAATATCTTGACAAAGAATCATATATTAAAATCTTTAACAAGATTATTGAAGAACCAAATGTGTATGCTTTAGTTGAACCTTCAATTAAAGATATGATTACAAATAATCATAATTATGTTTCGGTAAAAGACTTTAAAGATATTTTTAAAGTATTCATTGGAAAGAATGAATCTACCTATAAACTAGACGAAAAAATCAAAACATTATTAACAACTATTGCTAATTATGAAGAAACTCAAAACTTATTTGCTTCATATTTAACTAATTTAGCAAATGATTATGGATTTGATTTTAAAGATGAAGCTAACCAAAAATTCTTTAAAGATTTAGCTAAGAACATTCCAAATGTTTTAGATAAATTAGGATTAATTACCAACATTGTAAACTTTGTAAAAACTAATGTTGATTTACTTTCAGAACCAATTGATTTCTTTGACAAATTAAAAGATTCGGTTGTAAGTTTAATTGATTTTAAAGATCCAAAAATACTAATCGGTATATTTGGTATGGACTTTATGGAACAACATAAAGATACAATCACCAATGATATTGATAGAATGATTACTACTTTTGCTCAA
Source organism: Mycoplasmopsis hyopharyngis (assembly GCF_045276885.1). Lineage (NCBI taxonomy): Bacteria > Bacillati > Mycoplasmatota > Mycoplasmoidales > Metamycoplasmataceae > Mycoplasmopsis > Mycoplasmopsis hyopharyngis. The sequence goes on from NZ_CP174164.1 coordinate 145,122, forward strand.
AATCCAGAAACAGTAGATAAGATTTTAGAAAAATCTAAGATTGATGAAAAATATAAAAACTTCCCTAATGGTAAGCAAGAGTTTGCTAACTTATTAAAGACTATTTTAAAATCTGAAGATTTAAAACAAATATTACTAAGTTTTGCAAATCAATTGATTGAAAAAAATAGTGATTATAGTTCATTTACTCTTTGATCACAAGTAATTCACAAGTTCTTAAATACTACTGATGCTCTAAAAATCAAAGATGCAATGAAAAAACTAATACCAGAAGCGCTAAACAATTCTAAGTTCATCAGTATGTTCTTAGGCGAAACTATGGGTAACTCATTAGTTCTAAAAGGTTACAATGAAGATGCTGTTAATAGAGTAAGACCATATATGAGTAGATTCTTAGATAGTTTCTTCAAAGGTGTTGTCAAGACGGATATTCTAGGAATAATTATTGATGGAATATTTGAAAATGTTAAGAATTTAAGACCTGATGAAAAGATTATTGAGCACTATTTACAAGATGTAAAAACAGTTGCTATTAAAGGAGCAATCAAATTTATATCAAATGGTGATGATACTATCTTAGTTACAAAAGTAATGGACGAACTAGAGAAAAATGATAGATCAAAAACTGTTTTTGAAAATGTAGATCCAGAAGCATTTGCTCATTTTATTAACTTCTTCTTTAGACATTCAAAACTAACTGGTGATGATAAGAGTTTATACGGTTCATTATTTGCTGACAATTACAAAAATGAATTGAAAAAGCATCCCGAACTTGTTAAACAAATTGAAGAAAGAACTATCTTCCCAGATCCTGATGATGGTTTTATAATTTCGGGAATGAGATCAAAAACTGTTTTTGAAAATGTAGATCCAGAAGCATTTGCTCATTTTATTAACTTCTTCTTTAGACATTCAAAACTAACTGGTGATGATAAGAGTTTATACGGTTCATTATTTGCTGACAATTACAAAAATGAATTGAAAAAGCATCCCGAACTTGTTAAACAAATTGAAGAAAGAACTATCTTCCCAGATCCTGATGATGGTTTTATAATTTCGGGAATGAGATCAAAAACAACTGAAACATTAAATATTAAAGTTGATCCAGGAAGCATTTGACAATTATTGTTTAAATACAATAAATTATTAGGCAAATTGAAAAATATAATTTCTCACATCTTTAGACCATTAGCAAAAGAATATTGAAAACAAGTTTCTTACAATAGATTTGTTTCAATTGAAAGCGCAAAAAGAGCTTATTCATATAAAGCAGCCCAAAGATTGTATGCTGGATTAATGTCAGCTATTATTAGTAACACAGTTGATAAAGCGTTAGTTCCAACCAAAACAATGGTTAATACAATTGAAGAGGGAGTAACTCAAGCATTTAGAGATGAATTTCTAACAAATCAAGAATATAGGTCTAACATAATGAATAAATATAAAGATAAATCTAAATTACGTTATATTTATCTAACTGAAAATTATGAAGTTAAAGATTGACATTTAAGCGGAATGATAGAATCGTATAGTTGGTACAATAAACTTTATGATTCTTCATATGAAAATTCAACACATAGCATCCATAAATCCGATTGAATAATCTACTATCAATATTATTACAATGGACAAGATTCAATGATCGATGTACCAAATATTATTCAAATTGCTAAAGCACTGAAATATGGAAAAATCTAACTTCTAATAAAGAAAAAACTTATGATATCCAAAAGAAAATCATAAGTTTTTTTATTGCGATTTTAAGTCAATTAATGGCGCCATTAGCTTTGAAAAATATGTTTCATATTGCTTAAATTTTTAGGAAAAAAGCGTGACATTTTGTTTTAGAATAAATAAGCTTTTTAAGCATAATATTTTTCTTATTAGTCTATAAAATAGAATAAAACAAATTTTTTTATTAATTAAAATTTTAAAAGGAAAAAATAAGGAATGTAAATTAGAAATTTAAAATCATTTTTTATGATATATTAAATTTAATAAGTGAAAATTAAGGAGAAAAAATGGCACATTCAATAGCATCTGCTTTCACAAAAAACAAAACAGATGAACTATACACACCAAAAATTTTAGTAGACGCTATATATATATATATATATATAGGCTAGTAAATAAGTTGAGAAAGAAATTAAATAGAGAACCAATTATTTGATTGCCTTTCGATACAGAGGAAAGTGAATTTGCTTATTTTTGTAGAGAAAATAATTTTAAATATGTTTCTTCTCATATATGGGAAGACAAAGACTTTTTTAAATATGAACCAGAATTGTGAGATATTGCTTTATCAAATCCACCTTTTTCAAAAAAACTTGATGTTTTTAAGAGATTAAATTCTTTGAAAAAACCTTGAGCAATGTTAGCGAATATAATGTGTCTAAATTATCAGGAAATTGGACATTATTTTGCTGATAATCCATGCCAAATGTTAATAGTTGATAAAAGAGTTTCTTTTAACGGAAATCAATCTTCATTTAATACTTCGTATTTTTGTGGTAATGACTTTTTACCAAAGGATTTAATTTTTGTTCATATAGATAATAACAATGCGTTAAATAATTTTGTACCTTCAAGAATGATAAAAGAATCAAAAAAGGAGGATAAATAATGTCTAACTCAGAAAAGTTGTCAGAAATCCAAAAAGAACAAGTTCATGGAGGGCAAGGTTTAACCATCGATTCAGAAAAACAAGAAAATGAACTTAAAAAAGCAGTTGAATCTATTTTAAAAAGTTTAAATGAAAAATTCCCTTTTCTAGAAATAAAAATAGAAAGTTCGATTAATTTAAAAGAGATTGTTGAAAAATTAAAGCAAAAATTCCCAGAAGAAGAATGGATTTATACTTTTGAAAGTAGTAATATAAAACCAGATGGCGGAATTCTATTTATAAAGAATTTTCAAGAAGATATCTTTTTACCAATATTAATTTCTGAAGCAAAAAAGCAAGGAACAAATGACAAAATTAAAGAAATAACAGGTAAAACACAAGCTTGTGGTAATGCTATTGAGAGGTTAGGAAAAAATGTTATCGGTTTAAGAACATGATTAAAAGATGAGAAAATTTTTCCTTTTGTTTGTTTTGGATATGGTTGAGATTTTAATAGTAAATCAACAATTTTAGATAGAGTAGTAACAATAGCAGAATACGGTGAATTAAATAAAATTTATTTAATGGATACAGAACATACAAAAAGAGGTTGTTTCTACTTTAAAGAAGAAAAATGAAGTATTGAAGAAATGAAAAAAGTTTTATTAAATATTAGTCAAAGAGCAATATTTTACTATTTTTCAAAATACGGAGAAGATTCTTTCCGGAAAGAAAAATAATCTTTTTAAATAACAAGGTAAATGTTGTTTACAAAACTTGATCATGTTGGTTAATTTAATTTCATTTAAGATTTTTAATTTTTATTTATTACTCTATTTGCAGCAAATAAAAAAATGTGTTTTTTTTAAAGTTTAAGTCAATTATGGTTGATTTTTACCATATTATTCTTATATTTATATTTTCATATTTTCCGAATTGTTCTATAAATAAGGGGAATATGTTTTTTTATTTTCAATTTCTAAAATATTCAATAATGTTTGAATGCTTTTCTAAGCCTATTATTAATATATTAAATATTGTTTTATAATTGTAGCGACATTTTAACATCATTTTAAACGAACAATATGGATTGAAGAATGTTAAGCATAAAAACGTGGAGTATTTTTATAAATTATGCAACAGAACACAAATGAAAATAAAAAATCAAAGAAGAAAAAAATAATCATTCTTTCTTCTGTTTTTTCAGCATTAGCTTTAGCTGGTTTAGGAGTAGGTATTAGCTTTATTCCTTTCAAAAAAACAAAGAATAGTGATTTTGACAAAGGTGGAGCCGTTATTCCTAAGCCACCTGTTGTTGTAGAACCACCAGTAATACCTGATCCAATTTTACCTATTGATCCAATAGAAGATCCTGATGCCAATTTAGTACAAAAAAGAGATCAATCAAGCAATCTTATTAGAAAAGACCAAAAGGTAAAATATTTTGCTTTTGGAGATTCTATATCTGCTGGTTTTTCGGGTGAATTACCAAAAGATTATCCGGGAGAATTTAAGGATGGAAAAGTAACTGGTGCTTCTTTTCCAGCATATTTAGCTTCATTTATTAGCAAATTATCAGAAGGTAAATTAGAAAGTTTTGACAACTATTCTGCTTCTGGTTCTACAATTGTTGATTGAATGGAACTTTTAGGTATTCAATATGACAAAAATGATGCTGATGAAGTTAATTACTATGCTACATCAGTTACAGATAAACTAGATTATTTTGTTAAAAATAAATTTAATGGTGATAAAGCCAAAGCTAAAGAGGAAATTCTTAAGAAAATAAAAGAATCTAATTTAATAACCATTACTTTAGGTGCGAATGATGTAATCCAATTATTAATTAAATTAATAATGGATACAGATATTTCAAAAATTATTTCTGAATTTATGGATAAAAACACTCTTTCGCAAGAAACTTTATTAAAGGAAATTACTCCTAAAGTTCTTGAAGTTATGAGAGTGGTAAGAACCTTATTACAAAAACGTTTAGCAACTATTTCAAAAGAATTAAAAATCATTAATCCAAAAGCAAATATTGTTTTTGCTAGTTACCCTTTACCAATGCAAAGAATTTTATTAATGATTAATGATATTTTACCTGCTAGCATTAAAGACATAGTTTCAGTAGATAAAATACTTGCTAACTTATTAACTGAAAAAATTAAAGAAAGTGCTATCTTACACAAAAACAATTTTATTAATCTTTATGATGCAGATTATTGAAAAGAACATCAAGAAAAATTAACACCAATGATTTTGGATATTCATCCATCTATTTTTGGTTATAAAAAAATGGCAATTGAATTATTTATCAAAATGTCAGCGGGTGTTGATTTAAGTTATAAAGTTGCTAAAAAATATGGAATTACTAAAAACCATTTTGATAACTTAAGTTTTAGTACTAAAGATCAAAATGATTGAATTTTGGAAATGCCTACTAAAACTTCTGATGAAACTTTTGAAAAAATATTTGGAACAAACAATGATGAATTTATGTTCAAATCAAAAGATGACATATATGAAAGTGTTAAAGATCAATTAGATCAAAATCATTTTGGAAAAAGAATGAATGATGATGCTACTTTTGGAATTGTTGCATCTTTAAACATTACTATTAAAAACTTATTTAAAAATCCAAAGTATCTTGAAATCGATCCAGATAAACACTTAGCAAATTTCTTTGAAAAAGAAAATGGTAAGAATTTAGATTTATTCCAAGCATGATTCCAAAAAAGTAATTTTTTAGCTAATGCAATGAATAAGATTCAAAAAGACATTACTTCAAAAGATTGAGATGCTGATGGTATTGTTGGAACTAAAAAAATTAAACCAGAATATTTAAAACAAATCATTACTGAAATATTTGATTACAATCAAATCTTTACATTAGTTAAAGAATTAATAGGAAGTGATTTTGCTACAAGTAATCACGCAGAATTTGCTGATGTACTTTCAAAATTTTTAACTAGCTTACCAAAAAACCCAATGGTAGTTCAATTGTTAAAAGCAGGAATTCAAAAAGGATTGCCACAAAATGTTGAAAAATACATTTCAAAAACTGATTTAGAAACTTTGGTGTTAAAAGTTTTAAATTCTTCAAACCTAAGCGATGTTATTAAACACTTTGTTGATAGTATTTTTGCTTTAAAGAAAAACCAAGGTGAAAAATTTGCTAATGCTTCAACCTTTGAAGAATTAGTTAAAGTTATCTTCGATAAATCAAACAATTTTAGTGATTTGACTAAATCAATGGAAAAATTGATTATTGAATTAACACAAGATAATGCTATTAAACCAGTTTTAGCAAGAGTTTTAAAAACATTTGTTAAAACAACTTACCCTGATTTAGTAAAAGGTATAACAGATGAACAAACCACAAAATTAATTTCTGGTTTAATCAATTCTTCATCATTGTTCGTTGAAAAATTTGAAATTTTACCTATCGTATTCCAAGAAGTATTTGCTGAAGTCGCAACTCATGGATTTAAATTTGACATTGGTAATTTCACCAAAAACGTATCTACCAAAATTTCTACTCACTTAAAATCGTTAGAATATGGAAAAGTAGTTTTAGGCTTTGGAAAAATTATTGCTCAAAACCAAGAATTAAAAGAATCAATAGATTCTATTAAAACATTAACTCAAAACCTTTCAACATTCTTAAAAGACAAATTTGGTCTTGAAGCTCTTTTAACTAAAATGTTAAAAGAAAATGCTTCTGCTTATTTAGATGAAAATGAAATTTCTTTAGCAGTTAAAGTTTTTTTAAACAAAGAAAACATTACTTTATTCACAGATTATTTATTAGAATTAACAGTTAAAAATAGTGCTATTTACGAACAATCAAATACTCCACAAGAATTGTTCGATAAATTATTTGATAAAGATAGTTCTGCTAATATCAATTCATTTGTTTCAACCTTTATTAATAAGGTATTTAATTATCCTGAAACACAACAATTAATTCAATCATTGGCTAAAAAACATAAGTTTAATGAAGGTATTGAAGAAGCTAAATTCAACCCAACTATTAAAGCGTTATTAGATTTTGTTTTAAAACAAGACAAAGAATTAGATATTAGTTCAAGTACAGTTAAAGCATTATTTGCTTCTTTACTAAAATCTAATTTTTCAGAATTTAATATCAATGAAATTATTACTTCACTAAAAACTAAATTTGCTAATTTTGCTGACCCAGCACAAATTATCAAGATTCTTAAATCAATGTTAATGGATGATGGTTTAAGAAACCATAAAGAAGAATTAGAAAAATTAATTAATAATATTGTTAAATTCATCTTATCAAAAGAAGATATCAAAAAGAGTTTAGCAAACAATGTTAGTGAATTTTCACATCAATATGTTAAAGACTTTTTAACAAAAGAACAATTATCAAAACTTGTTTACTTTGTTATAAATAACGAAGATGTTTTTGCTCTTGCTTCAAAAACTCTTAAATATATGTTTAAACAAGATAAAGCAGAAATTGAAAAAATTCAAGACTTTAATGATTTAGTTAAATTAGCTTTTGCAAAAGATCAAGAAATTGCAAACAAATTAAAACCATTTGCTAAAAAGATTATTAATTCTTTATTATCAAATAAAGAAATTTCAACAGTTGCTGTTAATGCTTTATACAAAGTATTACAAGACAAAAGCACCATTGTTAAAGATGTTGACAAAGAAAAATTTGCAAAAGTATTTGGTGCATTATTAACTAAAATTCCAGTTGTTGATCAACAAATTGGTTTATCTGAAATTTTAATTGAACAAACCACCTTACAGTTAAAAACAAACGGTTTGAAATTCAATATGTCTGAATTTTCTACCAAAGTATTTGAAGCATTAAAAACTAAATTTGCTGATCAAAACAAATTAAAGAAAACATTATTAGAAATTGTTAAGATTTTTGCTCAAGAACAAGAATTCAAAAATGAAGTTGAAACAATAGGTAAAATCTTTGAAAACACTTATGATTTTGCTGCTACAAAAACAGATTTAATTTCAAGTACAATCAAAGACTTTTTAAAACCTTTTGGAATTGAAGAACAAGAATTAAAAACAACCATTCCTGCTTTATTACAAGATAAGGAAATTAGAGATTCATTAGTTTCATTTGTTAAATTATCAATTATTTCATTAACTTCTCAAGAAGCACAAGCAATTAATTCATTTAATGAAATCATTAAAAAAGTATTTAGTAAACAAGAAAATAATGACAAACTAATTGCTATAACTAAAAAATTATTTACAGCAATTGTTAAAAATGAACCAATTGTTAATGCAATTTCAAAAGTAGCTCAAAAAACTTTAAGAGATAAATTACCAGAGATTTTAAAAGACACTCAAGATGCTAATGTAGAAAAACTAATTGCTTCATTATTTAAATTTGTTTCTTACTTTGATAGCAAATTAGAATTAGTTGGTTCTTTTGCTAAAGTTATGTGTTCACAATTAGGTAAAAATGGTAAAAATCTTGATCCAAAAGTAATTTTTGCTGCCTACTATAAGGAATTAGAAAACAAATTCAAAGACAAAGAATTTGTTGCTACTTTTGTTGTAGAAATACCAAAAATGATTAAACAAAACCAAGAGTTTGTTAACCAAAAAGAAACTTTAAAAACCATTTTAACCAACACAATTAAATATGCTGTAGATAAATTCAAATTACAAGAAACAATAGTATCTAAAGTTTCTCCTTTAGTTTCTGAATATGTTGAACAAAAAGATGTTGAAACCATTGTTAAAGGATTATTAAAAGAAGAAAACTACAAAGATATCTCTGAATTCTTTGTAACAGGAATTATTGACAATCTTGATCATTATCAAGATGCAACAACCCCAAGTGATTTAATTGATAAGTTATTCGAAAAGAATAATATTTATTCATTGTTGGATAAGATCGTAAAAACATTAGTTGATGATGAAGAAGTTAAAAAATCATTTGTTAATGTATTTAAGAAATTAAAATTAGATTCTAATTTAGATGATGAAAAAATTAAAAAAGTTGCTTCCAATTTACTATTAGGTTTAATTGAATTAGAAAAAGATGGCGAATTCAATTTCTTGAAGAATTTCTTAAAAACATTCTTAAAGAGTTTAACTGATAAAACAGTTCAGTTTAATCCAAAAACAGAAATTGATAAATTTGTAAATGAATCAAAAACTAAATTTACAAATATGGAAGAAATTGTTAAATTGGTTAAGGCTTTAGTGTCAAAACCACAAATAAAAGAAATTTCTGAAGATTTTCCTACATTATTAAAAAATATATTCTTATTTGTTCGTGACAAATTTAAATTAGATGAAGTTGTTTTCGGAAAAATTCCTGCTTCTTTAAAAGACGAAATTAAAAAAGAGGAATTTTCAAAATTGTTTAAACGTTTAACAGAAGAATCAGCATTATATGATTTAGTAAATCCTATGATTAAAGATTTAATAATAAATAGTGATCATTATGTTTCTTCAAAAACAATATTAGATCTTTTAAAAACCTTCATTAATCACAATAAAGCTACATTTAATTTAAAAGACAAATTAAAAACATTAATCACTAATATTTCTAAATATGATGAAACAGGAGAAGTAGTTAGTCAATTAATTATTTCTTATGCTAAGAAATTTGGTTTTGAATTTGATGATGACAAGAACAAAAAATTATTTAAAGATTTAACAAAAGATTTACAAATAGTTTTAGACAACTTTGGATTTGTAGAAAAATTTGCCACATATATTGAATCAAATAATGATGTGACTTTTGCTCAATTACTAGAAGGTATTAAAAACACTTTATTTAGTGCATTAGATTACAAAAACCCCCAAACATTTATTAAATTGTTTGAATTACAATCTATTAAAGACAATAAACAAACAATAATTGAGGATATTGAAAAAATTGTAACAGCATTTAGTTCAAAACCTGAATCTGTTGATAAAATTGCTGAATTAGCAAAATTTGAAGAAAAATTTGGAAAAATTGCTGGAGCAGTAGAAGAACTTAAAAAATTATTAAAATCTGTTTTAGGTTCAAATGATTTTAAAGAAATATTTAAAAACTTAATAGATGAATTTGTTGACAATAGTAGCAATTATAAAGATGCTAATTTATGATCAAAAGTTATTCATAAATTCTTAAATAGTACAAAATTCGATACTACAAAAGTGGCGTTAAAGAATATGATCACTTCTGCGTTAAAAGATTCGAAATTTGTTGGTCTATTCCTAGCAGAAACTTTAGGAAATTCATTTATAGCTAAAGGCATTAATTTTGATGCTGTATCTCATAATCAAAAATATTTTGCTAACTTCATAGATACCTTTATTAAAGGCGTTCTTAAAACCGATTTACTAGATATTATTCTTGATAATGTTTTTGACAACATTAAAAGCTTGCAACCCGAAGAAAAGAATATTGCTGATTACTTTGCTGACGTAAAAACTGTTGCGATAAAAGGTGCAATTAAATTTATTACTTCTAAAGATGATCAAACTATTTCAATTAAAAAAGCGATTGAAGAGCTATCAAAAGAATCTAAAGGAACAAATACAAGAAGATCAGAAATTGTATTTTCAAATGTTGATTCTGAATCATTTGCTAGAGTAATTAACTTCTTATTCTGACATTTAAAAGCATCTGATGGTTCTTCACAATTATATTCAACCATTTTTAATAGTAAATTTGGAGAAGAATTAAAGAAATACAAAGAAAGAGTTGCTGAAATTGATCAACAGACATTTTTACCAGATAAAGATGATAGATCTATTTTTCCAGCACCAATGGGTTCTAGAACCACAGAAACTTTAAATATCAAAGTTGATATGAGTGAAATGTTAAGTCTAATAGGAAAAATTGATGAACTTCAAAATATCATCACTGATGTCTTTACCCCATTAGCAAAACAATTTTGAGATGAAGTTGCTTCAAATAACTATCAATCTTCGGAAAGCGCTAAGAAATCATTTGCATATAAAGCTGCTCAAAGAATTTATACAACTTTAATGATAATGGTTATAAATAATTCATATGCTAATATTAGTTGACAAATTTTAGTTGGTCCTGCTGTTGCATTAGCATCATCTAAAATTGAGGATGCAATAAATGCTGCCTTTGTTAAAACTCTTACAGGTGAAAAATTAGCATTGCTAAAATCAAAATATAATGGTGAAGCATTACGTTATGTTAATCTAACAAATAGTTACACAGTTAGACCATACTATTTAGCGGGTATGAAAAAATCTAGAACAGGCGATAAATATGCTTCATACACAAATTCTAAACATGATGTTCATAATACAGACTGAATAATTTATTATTCATATTATTACAAAGAAAAAGATCCTATTTTAAAAGGCGAAGCTAATATCATCCAAATATTAAAAGCATTAAAATTTGGTAAATTAGAATAATTTATTAAAACTAGCCAGAAAATGGTTAGTTTTTTTTACCAAAAAATACTAAATTAAAAATTTAGCACTTTTATGCTTAGAGTGCTAAATTATGTGGTAAACTTATATATACATATTAAAAAAACGAGGAGAAAATATGGCAAAAGAAATAATTTTAGGGATTGACTTAGGAACAACCAACTCTTGTGTTTCTATTATAGAAAATGGACAACCTGTAGTATTAGAAAACTTAAATGGAAAAAGAACTACTCCTTCTGTTGTAAGTTTTAAAAATGGTGAAGTAACTGTTGGTGAAGTTGCTAAAAGACAAATTGAAACCAATCCAGATGCTATTGCTTCTATTAAAAGATTAATGGGAACTAGCAAAACAGTTCATGCTAATGGAAGAGATTACAAACCAGAAGAAATTTCTGCTTTAATTCTTGAACATTTAAAAGCATATGCTGAAAAGAAAATAGGTAAAACTGTTTCTAAAGCAGTTATTACAGTTCCTGCTTACTTTGATAATGCTCAACGTGAAGCAACCAAAAACGCAGGACGTATTGCTGGTTTAGAAGTTATGCGTATTATTAACGAACCTACCGCTGCTGCATTAGCTTTTGGTGTTGATAAAACAGATAAGAACTTAAAAGTTCTTGTATATGACCTTGGTGGAGGTACATTCGACGTTTCTATTCTAGAATTAGAAGGTGGTACATTCGAAGTTCTTTCTACTTCAGGTGATAACAACTTAGGTGGGGACGACTGAGATAACGAAATCGTTAAATGATTAATTGAAAAAATTAAATCAGAACACAAATACGATGCTTCAAAAAACAAAATGGCTATGGCAAGATTAAAAGAAGCTGCTGAAAAAGCTAAAATTGATCTTTCATCACAATCTGTTGCTACTATTTCATTACCATTTTTAGCAGTAGCTGAAACCGGAGAACCAATCAACGTAGAATTCGAATTAAAACGTAGTGAATTCGAAAAAATGACAGCACCATTGGTTGAAAGAACACGTAAACCTATTGCTGATGCCTTAGCAGAAGCTAAATTAAAAATTAAAGATTTAGATGAAGTTCTTTTAGTTGGTGGATCAACACGTATTCCTGCTGTTCAAGAATTAGTTGAAAAAGTATTAGGTAAAAAACCTAACCATACAGTTAACCCTGATGAAGTTGTTTCTATGGGTGCTGCTATTCAAGGGGGGGTTTTAGCTGGTGAAATTAGCGATGTTTTACTATTAGACGTTACTCCTTTAACATTAGGTATTGAAACAGCTGGTGGTATTTCAACTCCTTTAATTGATAGAAACACAACTATCCCTGTAACTAAATCACAAGTATTTACAACTGCTGCTGATAACCAAACAGAAGTTACCATCCGTGTAGTACAAGGTGAAAGACCAATGGCAAGAGATAATAAATTGCTAGGTCAATTTAACTTAGGCGGTATTAGACGTGCTCGTAAAGGTGAACCACAAATCGAAGTAAGCTTTAGCATTGACGTTAATGGTATTACTAAAGTAACTGCTAAAGATGTTGACACTGGAAAAGAACAATCAATTACCATTAAGAATTCATCAAAACTTTCAGAAGCTGAAATTCAAAAAATGATTAAAGAAGCAGAAGCAAACCGTGAAGCTGATGAAAAACGTAAAGAAGAAGTTGAAACTGTTGTTCGTGCTGAATCATTAGTAAACCAAATGGAAAAAATGATTAAAGAATACGATGACAAATTAACTCCTGAACAAAAAGAAGAAGCTAACAAAGAAATCGAAAGCTTCAAAGCTTTAATCAAAGAAAAGAACATTGAAGAATTAAAAGAAAGAATTTCACAATTCGAAAGCTTAATTGCTACAATGGCTGATTCTGCAGAAAACCCAAGTTCAACAACCACTGCTGAAGAAACTACAACTTCAACAGAAGCTGAAGAAGAAGTTATTATTGAATAATAATTTGATTTAATAAATCAAATAAATTACACTCATAAAAAAATTATGAGTGTTTTTTATTGCTTTTTAATACAAGGTTAAAAATACTACGCGCTATAATAATTTAATGAAAACTATTAGGTTATACGAATCATTTGCTGGAATTGGTTCACAAGCTAAAGCCCTAGACAAAATTGCAAAAACAAAAAATATTAATGTAGAAAAAATAGGTGTTTGTGAATTTTATATTGATGCCATTATTGGTTATATTAGTATCCATTATGGTAATCTAGAACAAGAAAAGCAAATGTCAAAAGAACAAATGGTACAAATATTAAACCAACATCTTTTTAGTTCTAATAGTAAAAGTATAGTATCAAAAGATTATTTCAACCGCATCAATGAAAACAAACTAAGACAAATTTTCCCTTATCTTTATGCCTTTGTAAATCAACAATATTTACATAGTAAAAACCTTCACGGGGGGGGGGACATACCAATATTCAAATACAACTAGTATAACTAACTTAGAAGTTTTACCACCGAATATTGATATTTTTACCTATTCATTTCCTTGTCAAGATATTTCTCAACAAGGTAAACAAAAAGGAATTAATAAAGACACAAGATCAGGTCTTTTACTTGAAGTAGAAAGAATCTTAGAAAATAATAAAAATAACTTACCTAAAGTTTTACTTTTAGAAAATGTCAAAGCATTAGGTAGCAACAAATTTAAAGGTCAATTTTTAAATTGAATTGACAAGCTAAACAAATTAGGTTATGTTTCAAATTGAAAAATAGTAAATTCAAAAGACTATGGAAGCGTTCAGAATAGAGAACGTGTTTTTTGTGTTTCAATTCTAAAACAACATTTGAAAAAACCTTTTGTCTTTCCCAAAGCAAAAACAAGCAATAAACAACTAAGTGACATTATTAAATTCACAAAAGATGACAAAACTCTAGACTTATTAACTAAATATTCAAGAACTGAATTTAAAAAAACCAAAGCCGGAATTATTAAAGCAGCTTTAAAAAATTACACTAAATTCAACTCTGAAAATTATATTTATTCCATTAATGGTACTGGACCAACTTTAACAGCATCTGGTGCTAATAGCAGAATCAAATTCTATTCACAAGAACTAAACATACTTCGCTACATAAAAGAATCAGAAGCCTTTGAATATATGGGTTTTGACTTTCAAGATTATTTAAAAGTCAAAAACACAAACCTAGTTAGTGCTTCAAAAATGCTATTTTTATGTGGTAATTCAATAAGTGTTGAAGCGCTAGAAGAAATATTTAAGGAGATAATAGAATGTCTAAATTAATAGAAATTGCTAAATATTCATATGAATTTGCTACCAAAAAATCAAAAACAAAATCTGCTAGTTGTAAAGGTACACTACACTTTTTTGTTAATCAATTAAATGGTTCAATACTAAAATGATATGTAACTTTTTCTGAAGTTAATTTAGATCTTTTAACTACCGAAAGTTGATTCGGATTAGAAAACTCTAACTTTAGAGCTAGAGAATCACTGTTTAAAGCTGTTTTTGGAAATGACACTTGTCAAAAAGCGCGAACAAAAGAAAACAGAAATGAAATAAAAGAACTAGAAAACGATGAATTAATCAAACTCAATAAATGATTTAGACAAAATTACAAAAGTACTTTTAAAAATATTATTGCAATATTGTCTGGTAATAACCCAACAGGTAGTTTTTCAAGTCCTAAAAATGCACAAGTACAAATAACTAATGAAAAAAATATATCTACTAATGAAGCAGGTAATTTTATAATGTTCTTTGACCAAATTAAAGATTTAACTTATTCTTATATTGATCAAATAAATGAAGATGTTCAAGAAGCTAAAGAAACATACATTGAATTTATAAAATCTAGTTGTGATGAAAATAAGGAACCAATTTTTGCTTTTTTAAAAAATATGTTTGTTTTGTTAACAAAAGAAGAGCAAAAAACAAGAGAAGAATTAAAATCCTTACAAAATAAAATTAAAAATGTAATAGGCAAATTGATTCTAGAAAAACAAAAAGTTTTTGCAAAAATTAATACTTATAGAAATAGTGCTAGCAAACGAAAAGTACAAGTTTTTACAATTGACAATTCCAACATCAAACCTGAAAATGCTCATATTAAAAATGTTAGCGATATCAAAAATGAAATATGAAACAAAATTTTACAATTAGTAAAAATTAATGATAAAAAAATTGGACTCTCAAACTTAAACACAGATAAATTTCTTGAAAAAGCAAAACAAGAAATTGATTGTGATGATAACCTTTTAAATCTAACTCCTAATGTTCATCAAATGTTTGATAAAAATGTTTTTACTTATGATTCAGAAAACGGAAAAATTATTTGGTCTCAAAATGCTAAAAGTACAGAAATTGAAAAAAACTTTGAAAAAATTCCAGACCAGTTTTTAACTAAAGAAAGAAAAAAGTTTTTAAAGCAAAGAAATAATTTATTACAAAAATAAGAAAAAAACTTGTAATCGGGAATTTACAAGTTTTTTTAGCTATTACAATTGAGTCAATGAATGATTTGGCTGCCCCAGTTAGATTCGAACTAACGCGTGTCGGTACCAAAAACCGATGCCTTACCGCTTGGCTATGGGGCAAAATGGTGGAGGGGGAGGGATTCGAACCCCCGAACCGTGAGGAAGTGGGTTACAGCCACCCGCGTTTGGCCGCTTCGCTACCCCTCCATTTGCTTTTAAAAATAAGCATATTTATTATAATATAAAAAATAAAAATACTTATTAAAAGTAAAAAAAGAATTAAAAAAATATTTTTAATATCTTAATTATTTTTTAGTTTACTAATATTTTGTATTAATATTAATAGAGCCCAGAGCACATTATTTGTATATAATGCTATCAAAGGAGTTATTATGAAAAGAAAGAGTTTAAAATTTTTACTTACACTTTCAGTTTTTTCTTCTTTAAGTTTTATAACAAGTTTATCTGTTGCTTGTAAAACAGATAAGCATAAAAAAACACAAGATTTAAAACCTAAAATTGAAGATGAATTAAAAAAAGTAAAAATAGATTTAAAATCTAATATTGATAAAAATGCCATTAAATTTGAAGACGTTAATTCTTCAATGTTTGACATTTTTGGATACAATGACAAATTTTTTAAACATGAAATAGTTTTACAAAGAGATGCTCAAAATTCAAAAATAATCATTAATGCTTATTTAGTAGACAAAGAAACTAATCAAAAAACTACTAACTTTATCACACAAGAATTTATTTGACCTACTACAAAACCTAGCGAACCTGAACCTGAAAAACCAGAGGATCCAGAAAAGCCTGTAGATCCAATTCAACAAGAAATTGCTGAAATGGACAAAAGTATTGACCAAATTAGCATTTCTTTAAAAGCTAATTTATTAGCTAGTCAAATAGATTTTGAACAAGTGTCACCAAATGAATTTGAAGTTAAAAATTACGATAGTTCTAAATATGAAGTTCAAATGGAATTTTTCAAAGAACAAGCTACTAAAACAGTAACTATTAAAGTTTGATTATATAAACCAAATACTACAATTAAAAGCAAAAAGTTTAAACAAGCTTCATTTGGTAACTTTTTAATAGTTAAAACAATGGAACAAGAAGTAGAAAGCCTTCAAATTTCTACAAATGTTGAACCTTTCAATATTCTTTTAAAAGATTTTAGCGAACAAAATATTTTAGTAAACAATTACACTAAAGAAAAATATGACACTAAAATTGAATTACAAAAAAATGAAATTTTTAATGAACTTGAAGTTAAAGTTTATCTAAAAGATAAAACTACTTCTGCTATCAGCAAAAATTATAAATTCCTTAAATTAACTGGTTTTAAAAACAAACAAGAAAATGAATTTTCATTCAATGGTGAAAAATTATATAAACCAGAAGAAAATTCTGATTTGTTTAAAGACAAACACATTTTTTCTAAACAAACATTAACAACCCAAAGTCCAAAACAAATTTGATATCAAACTCCTTTATATAAAGCTTCTTTGAACAATTTTTTATGAACATTAAAAAATTACAACAATGGTCAAGGAATTGATTTTAATAATTTTGTATCTGTTGAAGAAAGCAAAAAAATGTCTGATGAGTTTTTCAAAAACTTAACAAACGTTGGTATTTATGGAGATTACGGTTCATCAGATGCTGAAAAGATTAAATACTTTAATCAAAATTTTTCATCTGAATTTATGATGAAACAGAAGTACTTAGAAAATTTTCAAGAAGCAGAAGCAACAAATGCACAAGAAAAAACAATTAATTTAGAAGAAATTGTTAAAAAGAATCCTTTTGGATTTTTACCATCAAATTTAAGTCAATTTTTATACTTTTTAAAACTTAAAGATATTGAGAATATTTTTTCCATTAGCAACTTAAAAGAAATTAAAGTTAATTTTGATGATGGACAAGGAACCATAGAAATTTTATTAACAACTACTAATGGTCAAAAATACATCATCAAATTAAAATCAAACACAAGTGATTATTTAAAAAGCGATAATGATTTTCATCAATATATTTATGAACGTTCTTTTAGTTTAAATACTCGTTCATGACAATATCAAAGACATCCTTATATTAGTAGTGAATTTTCTTTGCGCTTTTCTGATACCGGCGGTACAGCTTGACTGATAGATAGAATTCCAAATGAGGAATTACAAAAACAAGGAAAATATGAATTTTTAGTAGCTACAAATATTCATGTTGCCACAACAAATGAAATTTTTGATAAATCACTTACATTTATCGACCCTTATGTTGAAAGCGTAGCTTCAAAAAATTGATATGGTGGTTTTTGACATTCTACTGATAAAAAAGAAACTGTTTATGCTGAAAATAATATTAAATATGAAATTATTAATAATTTAAAACCCTTAAACGAAAGACAAGGAAGATTTATTTTTGGTAAACCAGAATCTCCATTTGCTTTAAGTGCTGCTGGTACAGAAGTAAAATATCAATGAGGTACAAATGCTTGAGAACAATATTTAGATATGAATTGATATACTCCTAGATTTATTTCTTCAGGTGTAAAAAGACAAAAAGCAGATGCTGAAACATATTTATATGATATTGATTCACAAACTAGAATAGGAAAAACCAAGAATGCTGGTGCCGATTTTGTAGTTTTAAAATTACAAATGACAGAAAGTAATGTGCAATCATTATTTCCAAATTTATATTCTATTTTAAATAAACCTGAAGAAGCTAATTGATATGTTGGTGTAGGAAAAGATGAAGAATTTCTTCCAATGCAAACTCAATATATTGGTGGTTTTCCTCAAGATATTGTTAGTTATAAAATCAAATACAAAAACCTTAAATCAACAGGTGGTTATGTAGTTACTAAAAATAGAATAATTCCTGATTCTGCTATAAATAGCATTTGAACTAGATATAATGAAGCAGAAAACAAAGATTGAAATTCTACATTTGATAAATGAAAAAGATATATAAAACCATATAGAAATGATATCCCGCACGGAATGGCAAAACAAACAATTATGCAATTGTCAATGTTGCAAAATTTAACTGATCAAGAAGGTCATTTAACTGGTGGTTCAAGTGGTTCAATGTGTATAGATTCAAAATTTAACCTTGTTGGTATAAATTATTTAGAAACATCGTCTAATGATAATAAATATTATGGTAACACTATTGCTTTATTTAATTCACAAACTCCTTTTGAAAATTTTGAAGGAAGTATAAGAAAAGAAATTTTAAATAAATTAAAGAAAGAAAATCTTAAAACTGTTAAATTAAACAATAATTAAATTTGAAAGGTCATATGTACAAACCTAAACTAAATATTAAAGAAACTCAATTAGCAATACAAGATTTAAAGTTTGCTTTTACAAAGCAACTTAATAAAAACTTAAATCTTGTTAGAGTTTCTGCTCCTTTATTTGTTGATTCACATTCAAAAATAAATGATGGATTATCAGGAGAAAAACCTGTGTCTTTCAATCCGAAAAATCAACCTGATATGTCTTTCGAAATTGTTCATTCATTAGCTAAATGAAAAAGAATTGCACTTAAAAAATATATGTTCGATATTTATGAAGGTATATACACAGACATGAATGCGATTAGAAGAGAAGAAGATCTAGATGAAATTCATTCATATTATGTGGATCAATGAGATTGAGAATTAGTAATTAGAGAACAAGATAGAAACATTGACTTTCTTAAAGGTGTCGTTAATAAAATTTACAATTCAATTAGATATGTTGAAAATAAATTGAATTTTACCTTTCCAGCATTAAAGAAAAAATTACCAGAAAAAATATTTTTTATTACTGCCCAAGAACTTGAGAACATGTATCCAAATTTAAGTATTGAACAAAGAGAATTAGAAATTTGTAAAAAACACAAAGCAGTTTTTATCATTGGCATTGGTAATAAATTAGCAAAATCAAACATTCCTCATTCAAAACGTTCATTCGATTATGATGATTGAAATCTAAATGGAGATATGATTTTTTATCACGCTGAATTAGATAAAGCATTAGAAATATCATCTATGGGAATTAGAGTTAATGCTAAATCTTTAATGGATCAAAAAGAAAAAATGAATGTAAGTGATGCTGATTTACGTGAATATCATAAAAGTATTTTAGAAAACAAACTTCCTTTTACTATCGGCGGAGGAATTGGTCAAAGTCGTTTATCAATGTTTTTATTAGAGAAAAAACACATTGGTGAAGTACAAGTAGGTTTTTGACCAGAAAAAGATTTAGAAAACTTAAAACAAGAGGGAATTAAATTACTATAATTTTTGTATTTTACTTATTTATAGGTTAAAACGTTAAAATGAATTGAATAGAAAACGAATTACAAAAAGAAAATAAGTTAAAAATAATTGGCTGTGATGAAGTGGGGCGTGGTTGTTGTGCCGGCCCATTAGTAGTTGCAGCTGTTTTATTTCCTACTGGTTATCAAAATGACCAAATATATGATTCTAAAAAATTATCTGACAAGCAAAGACGTAAACTCGTTTCAATCATTCAAAAAGATGCAATTGAATATCACTATCAAGTTATTTCTTCCAAAATGGTTGATCAATTAAATCCTAAAAATGCTTCCATTTTTGCAATGGAAAATGCAATTAAAAGTTTTACAAATATTCCAGATTTGGTTCTAACTGATTTTGAAAAAATTACTTGTGAATATGAACAAATTAATTTGATTAAGGGAGATCAAAAAAGCATTTCAATAGCTGCTGCTTCCATTTTAGCAAAGGTTTATAGAGATGATTATATGATTGAATTAGCAAAAGAATTTCCTAAATATGGTTTTGAAAAGCATAAAGGTTATTGCACAAAAGACCATGAACAAGCTATGGGTAAATATGGTTTAATAAATGAGCATCGAATTACATACAAGAATGTTGCAAAATATTTAAAGAATAAGCAAAACTAAGGGTTATTAATTTATTCTTTAAAGAGTTTTAGCAATACATTACATATATTAATATAAAATATAAACATTATGAAATTATTTAATTTTAAATCAACTGAAATGAGAATTGCTGAAAAGACCCTTAAAAAAATTAATGAATTAGGTCCATCAATTTCTTTACTTTCCGATAGAGAATTACAAAACAAAACTATTGAATTTAAAAATAAACTAAAAGAAGGTTATTCGCTCGAATCAATAAGAGCGGAAGTTTTTGCTGTTTCTAGAGAAGCAACAGATAGAATTTTAAAGAAAAGACCATTTGATGTGCAAATGTTAGGTGGAATTTTATTAGATTTAGGTTCAGTAGCAGAAATGAAAACAGGAGAAGGTAAAACCATTACTTCTATTGCTCCTGTTTATTTAAATGCTTTAACTGGTAAAAATGTAATTGTTTCTACCGTTAATGAATACCTATCAGAACGTGATGCCTTAGAAATGGGTCAAGTTTTTAATTTTTTAGGAATGACAGTTGGAATTAATAAAGCACAAATGGAACCAGAAGAAAAAAGAGCAGCTTATTCTTGTGATATCACTTACAGTGTCCATTCAGAATTAGGTTTTGATTATCTTAGAGATAATATGGTTAGCCAATTAAGTGAAAAGGTTCAAAGAGGTCTTTATTTTTGTTTAGTTGATGAGGTAGATTCAATTCTAATTGATGAAGCCAAAACCCCTTTAATTATTTCAGGTGGCCAAGCTGAAAGCACTGAAATTTATTATGTTGCTGATCAGTTTGTAAGAACTTTAACTCCAGATGATTATGCGATTGATGAAGAATCAAAAGCAATTACTTTAACCCATGATGGGATTGAAAAAGCAAACAAGTTTTTTAATATAAACAACTTATATGATATTGAAAACTCAGAACTTGTACATAGAATGCAAAATGCTTTAAGAGCACATAAAGTAATGAAAAATAATGTTGAATATATTGTTAGAGATGGAAAAATTGAATTGGTTGATGCCTTTACAGGCCGGATTATGGAAGGTAGAGCTTATTCAGAAGGTTTGCAACAAGCTTTACAAGCAAAAGAAATGGTTGAAATTGAACCAGAAACCAAAACTTTAGCAACTATTACTTATCAAAACTTTTTCCGTATGTTTAACAAACTTTGTGGAATGACAGGTACAGCCAAAACTGAAGAATCTGAATTTATTAATATTTACAACATGCGTGTAAACGTTGTTCCTACAAATAGACCATTAATTAGACAAGATTTACCTGATTCAATTTATGGAAATGCAAGAGCCAAATGAGTTGCTGTTGTAGAAAAAATTAAAGAGTTATACGAAAAAAAACAACCAGTTTTAGTAGGAACTGCTCAAATTGAAGAATCAGAATTACTACATAATTTACTATTCCAAGCTAATATTCCTCATACTGTTTTAAACGCTAAACAAAATGCACAAGAAGCAGACATTGTTTCACAAGCTGGTCAAGTTGGTGCAGTTACTATTGCTACCAATATGGCCGGTCGGGGAACTGATATTAAACCAAGTCCTGAAGCAATTGAATTAGGCGGATTATATGTTTTAGGAACAGATAAAGCAGAAAGTAGAAGAATTGACAACCAGTTAAGAGGACGTTCGGGTCGTCAAGGTGATCCGGGAGTTTCAAAATTCTTCCTTTCAATTGATGATCAATTGATGCAAAGATTTTCAAACTTCCAAATGATTCAAGAAGCCTATGGAACTGAAGGTGATGAGGAAATAACTTCAAAAAGTTTACAATCATTTTATAATCAAGCACAAAAGAAAATTGAAGGATTGAACTATGATTCACGTAAATCTGTTTTAGATTATGATGATGTTATTAGACAACAAAGAGATTTATTTTATGCTCAAAGAGATTTAATTCTATCAAATGAAGACATTGAATTTGTAATTGTAAAAATGATTATCAATGCTTGTTTTTCACTAGTATCTAACCATAGATTTAGAGAAAAAACAGGATTGTTTAAATATGCTGAATTTGTTGAATTCTTAAACAAAAAAGTTTTAGGTAGAGCAATTGATTATAAGTTTTCTTTTGAAGAATTAAAAGTTATCAAAGAAGATGAACTACCTGAATATATAACCGAAAAGTTAGTTGATTTATATAGAGATTGAAGACAAAGAATTAAAACTAGTTTTAATGAAAACTATTGTTTTGATATTGAAAAAAACGCTGTTTTAGATGTAGTTGATCAATTTTGACAAAACCATATCGATGCTATGGATAAATTACGTTCAAATGTTAATTTAGTTCAATATTCACAAAAAAATCCTTTCCAAGTTTATACCGAAGAAGGAACAAAGAAATTTGAAAAAATGTTAAAAGACATCGCTTTTGAAGTTATTGTTAAATTATTTGACAATGATGTTTTAGAAACGGCAAGTATTCCATTTGAAATTAGACAAGATCCTATGTTTGAAAACTTACAACAAATATTAGTGCTTGATGAAAATCTATCAAGACAAGAACAATTAGATATTTTAATTCAAACATACAAAAGTTTAAAAGATTCTAGTGAACAGCCAACAATTGAACCAGCTACCGAAGAAGCTAAAAATAATGTATAATGTAATTGTTTGTGGGGGTGTAATGGCTTCGACATGCAATAGATATTTATTAAATCAGTGGTCTTGTAAACCTAAATACTTCTAGGCTTTTTAAGTGCAAACACTAAAAAAACCAGTGAATATGAAGAATATTCACACCTTGCTTTTGTAAACCAAAACCAAGTTGCTTCAAATCTTGTTTTTGCTTAATTGCTAAACAAGTCGTTTGGTAAAATTTCTCGGTTTTATTAAATGGGTTTTAGAGATAAGTTATAGTAAAACATCTTAGCTATAATGAATTAACGATGTCGTGATTATTAGAGTTTTTGAAAAATTTGTATTTTAATTTTCGTTAAGCCTAAAATTTTTCTAAACTGTAAAAAGTTTAGTAAATAGTTTGTTGTGTGGACTCGGGTTCAACTCCCGACATCTCCACCATTTTTTATACCTTTTTTGGTAAAATTTAAAAATATGAATAATGAAGAAAATAAATTAGAAAATAAGCAAACAGGATCACAAGATATCAATAATAGCCAACAAATGGAATTTAATAAAACTGAAGTTATTGATTTAGATGATATTTCTCGCTTATCTAAAGAAACCTTAGATATAAAGGTTAAAGAAGTAATGAAGGAATGCTTTAGCGATCCCAAAGTTCTAAAATCTTATAGAAAACGTAGAACTAACTCTACTATTATTTTGATTGTTTTTGCTTTAAGTTTAATTGCAGCTTTAACCGTGCTTATTTTGTTAGTTTATTTTTACTCAAAAAGATAAAATAGGTCGAGTTAAGTATGAAAAATAATCATAAATATCAAAATTTTGAACTTAAATACGTTATCAAAGGAGAACAATGAGATCAAATTATGTCTCTATTTCCTGATGATGAATTTTCTAATTTTAGATTAATAGAAAAAGAACAACAAGCTGCATTTATTATTTCGCATGCTTTTAATTTAGGTTTTTTTAAAGAACAAATAGAAAATACAATTAAAGAAAACAATTTGATTTATGTTCCTGATTTTATTAGAAATATAGACATACTAATTGTTGATTATAGAAAGCAAATCCAATGTAGATATATGATTTTTGGTTTGACCGATTTCGATGCTACTCAAAATCCAGAACTTTATTGAAATAAAGTTAAAATAGATCAAATCAATCAACAAGAAGTTCAAAACCAAATTGATGTTTTTAAAAAGTATTTTATTAGTAAAGAAGCTTCTACAAATCCGGATCGGATTGTTACTGCTGATGATGATGTTGAATATGAAATGTTTTACATTGACAAAAAAACTCGTGAAGAAAGCATTTATTTCCCTAGATCTAAAATGAAATTATTTGCCTCAGAAAGAAAAAGCGATTTTTTAATTGGGATGAGAGCAAATGAACCAAAAATTATTGATCAAAATTTTAAAGTTAGAACACCTCATGGTGACGAATTAGTATTAAATGTGTTTGCTACTGTAACCAAAATTATTGACAATAAATTATTACCTCTAACAGAAAGTAATATTAAAAGAGCAAATTCAAAAAAGACTATCAAAGACATTGTACAAGAGCAAACAAATGAGTATTGTTTAGATTTATACTCAAATATAGTAAGACAAACCCTAGAACAATTAATTGACACATTTGGTACTATTAATGAGGTTAAAAATGTTTTACCAACATTCGCTTTATTTGATACCACTTTATTTGGAACTGAATTAGAAGTAGATGATTTAAATGTGATTGTTGATCAGAACTTTATTGAAGAACACGATAGTAAAAGTTCTAAAATGTACTATTCAATATTTTTAAGACAACACAAGAGAATGCTATTTTATAGATTCCAAAATGCTTTGTTTGAAAATCAAAAAGTGAATTTAAAATTAGCAATTGAAGACAAAATGTTAGAAATGGCTTTTAAAAATAAATCACTATTTTTAATCGATGAAGCAATAGAATTCCACTCAGAACAAGAAGCAATACAATTTGAAAAAGACCTTTTATTATTTATTTCAAGAGTAATTTTTAACATTAAAAAGTACAGAGCGGATATATATAGTTTTTTAACATTTTTAGAAAAGAAGATAAATTAACTTTCGGACTTAAAAGAATAAAAAAATCATTTTGACCTTATTTATAGACTAATAAGGAAAAAATGATTTTTTATTTACATACTAATTTTAAGTGTGCTTTAAATTAGTTTTGTTTGTTTTGTGTTTAAAAGCTTTCTTCATTTTTAATTTAATTAATGTTTCTATTTTATGTTTTTAGCGCAACTAACAAAAGTAGCAACAATAACAGCACAAAGAGTAATAGTGTATAAAGCTTATATTAGGTCATTTTTTCTTTATAAATTATTTTTTATTTATTAAAAACTAGATATTAATCTTTATTTAAGAATTGCTCTTCAATATTAAAAAATTAAAATATAAAAAAGTGATTGTAGCTTTAAAAAAAGTTAAGAAAAAATTCACAAAATTTATTTTTCTTGTGAATTTTCAATTTCTTTCTTGTGGAATGATTCTAATCTATCAAGTCTTTCTAAAATTGGTTTAATTTTTTCATCAAATTTTTCATCAAACTTCTCATCAAACTTTTTGTCAAATTTTTCATCAAACTTTTGATCAAAAATTTCAATTACATCTTGCCTTGACAAAGTGTTTTCTTTAATAATCTTAATCAATTCTTTGATACTTAATTTTCCGACTTCACCCATTTCTTCTCCATACTTTGGTGTTTTAGGGACAACCAAAACTTTTTTGTTTTTACACTCGATTACAATCTATATACTTTGTTATCAATATTAAATAAAGTATATTGTATATTTTTAATTAGAAGAACTTTAAACAGCATATTTTTTAGTGTTTCACAGTTTTTGATTTTTATCTCAATATCACTTTTAGTTTCGGACTTAAAAGAATAAAAAAATCATTTTCACCTTATTTATAGACTAATAAGGAAAAAATGATTTTTTATTTACATACTAATTTTTAACACTTTAGTATATTATTGAACACCGGTAAAAGTAACAATTACCATTGGTTCTTTATCCATAATTTTGAATATTTTTTTTCTAATAACTTTTCTAGCTCTTTCTTGAATATCTTTGATACCGGTAAAAGTTTCGGTTAATAAGATATTAGAAATAATTGATTTTATCAATTCAGTAGTTGATTTTTTTTCTTCTTTGGTTATTACACCAACGTAATTAACTTGAAGTTTTCCTTCTAATTTTTTAGTTTTAGAATTATATAAAGCACTAATTAAAATAACGCCTTCTCTACCTAAAACTTCTCTTTCAGCAATTACTTCCGAAGAAATATCGCCAATTCCAAAACCATCAATGATGGTATCTCCAACTTCTTTTACTTTTCCACTAGTTGAAGATAATTTGCCATCAATAAAATGAGCAACTTTACCATTTTGTAAAATAAGTGAGTGCTTTTCATTAAGCGTTAATGCTTCTCGCATATATTTGCCAGCGTCCACTAAATATCTATATAGTCCTTGTACTGGAATAACATATTGTGGTTTAATAGTTTTTACTAGATTAATTAAATCCTCTCTAGCAGGTCTATGACGATAATATTCATCTTGATTAACTTCAACGATTTTTGGAGTAATTCTTGCTACTTCATCCAAAGCAACGGCTAGTAAAGATTCTAAACCGTTAATAGGAGGAGCAATCATAATTACTAAATCAGAAGGTTTTAAGGTTAAAAATACATCGTTTTTATCGGTTATTCTTAAAAAACGTGAATAAAGTCTTTCTACTGCTCCTGTAATTAAAATTACAGCGTTTTCGGTTTTGTTAGAAAGCTTGTAATCAATGATTTCAGGGAATTCAACCTTGGGGTGAATTTTTCTGATTAAATAAAGCAATTGTCCATAAGTTTTTCCATATGCTACTACTGGTCTTTTATGTTTTTTAGCTAAATCTAAAATAGAATTAATAGCTACCATTTCTTCATCGTATGCTCCAACTATAATTCTTTCATTAGGTTTTGCTTTTTCAAAAGCTTCTTTTACAGAACTAGGGATACCAATTTTTGTAATAGCTCTTCCTGAATGGTTAGCCATTCCTGAATCAACCATTAGCGCTAATACTTTTCTATCTTTGATTATGTTTTCTTTAATTTTATTGAAGTTCAAATTCCCATAAAAACCTAAATTGCCTTCAACAAAATTACTTAAAAATAAGATATCTCCATCTTTGGTTACAAAATCCAAACCAAAATGACCAGGCATTGAACCTGCTAAATCAAAGGTGTTAATAGTTACATCATTTATAGTTAATGGTTTATTAATTAGTTCGATTTTATAATTTGGTTTATCGATTTTATACTTGCTTAATCTATCTAAAATTAAGATCTTGTTAAATGCTGAAGTGTAAATTGTAACATCAGGAATTTGCATTAAAAATCATGGTAATGCTGAAAAGGTTTCGTTCTTAACATCGGTTATAAATAAGCCTTTGATCTTGTTTTTGTTTTTAACTAGATAACTAAAATTAGGTATTAAAGTATCAACACCATTGTTTGAATTGATTGGTACTTTAGCTCCGGTGTTAATAACAAAAATGTCATTTTCATACTCTAAAACATAACAGTTTTTACCATTTTCATCTAGTCCGCCCAAAGCGAAAATATTTATATTAGCCATATTACCTCATTTTTATTAAACATATTAATATATTGGAAGAATGTTATTTATTATCACTGCAATAATAAATTAAATTTATTATAAAGTATTTTACTATTAATAGAATATTAATTTGTATCTTATACTTATATTTTATAATAGTAAACAAAGATATTTTTTTACAAAAATAAGGCCATTTTTATAACAAAAATAAAAAAAATGCTTCAAAATAATGGGTTTTTGTGTATTAAGTTTTTTTATTTATTTTACTTCTAAAATTTTTTTACTTTTTGCTAAAAAATATTAAAAAATAGTCTCTTTTTTCCTAAAAGAGTTAAAAAATTAAAAAGTTAAAAAAAGACACTAAAAAAGCCTAAAAAATGACTTTTTGCTTAATATAAGTATATTTTTATATGCTTAATTTTATATGTACTTATTAAAGTAAATAATATTAATAAGAATTTGCTTTTAAAAAAATCATTTTGTAATACAATTGAAGACGCAACTATTACTATGAAACAAAAGGTTGTTACTAGATCAAAGTTGTAGAGGGTTTAGTAAGAAATTTTTGCGGAGTAAAGTTCATTAAGAACGAAAGGATACAACAATGAGTAAATTAAATATCAAAATTAAAAGTTTTGATCATGCTCAAGCTGATTTGGCTGCTAAAAAACTTGTTGAAGTTGCTTTAAAAAACAAGGCTAAAGTTAGCGGACCTATTCCTCTTCCAACCAAAAGAGAAGTAGTTACCATCTTGAGATCAGTTCATGTTAACAAAAAATCACGTGAACAATTCGAATCAAAAACTTACCAACGTTTAGTTGTTATAACTGAATTTGATGAAAAAGCATTTGATCAAATCAAAAGATATGAATTACCTTCAGGTGTTTCAATTCAAATTACAACAAAATAAAATCTGACTTGTTTTCAAACAAGCAACAGTTGCTTAAATCTTTAAGCATTTATAGTTTTTAAAAAACGGAGGAAACTTATGAAAGGAATCTTAGGACGTAAAGTTGGAATGACTCAAATTTACACTGAACTAGGTTTTGCTATACCTGTTACAGTAGTTGAAGTTCAACCTAATGTTGTTACTAAAGTTCTTTCAAAAGACCACAATGGTTATGAAGCTATTCAATTAGCTGCTTTCGAAAAGAAAGTATCAAGAACAAACAAACCAGAAAAAGGTGCTTTTGAAAAAGCTAAAACAACACCTAAGCGCTACGTAAAAGAAATTCGTAATATGTCAGGTTACGAATTAGGACAAATAATTAAAGCTGACATTTTCAAAGCTGGTGAATTAGTTGATGTTACCGGAACTTCAAAAGGAAAAGGGTTTGCTGGTACAATCAAAAGATGAAACCAACATATTGGACCTAAATCACATGGTGGTGGTGGAGGTTCACAACCTGTTAGACAAACCGGTTCTTTAGGGGACATTAGTGGTAATAAAGTTGTTAAAGGTATGACAATGCCTGGACATTTAGGTAATGTTAGAACAACAGTTCAAAATTTAGAGATAGTTAAAATTGATTTAGAAAACAATTTAATCTTGATTAAAGGTTCAATTCCAGGAGCTAAAAACTCATTTGTAACCATCAAAGAAGCTGTTAAAGGTTTACCATCACACGAAGCTATTAAACTTGTTGATATGAAAGAAGTTGTTAGAATGAACGAATTGATGGAAAAAGCTAAAAAATTCAATATTGAAGTTACAGTCGGAACCAATTCAAGTGAACTTGCTAAATTGATTCAAGAAGCTGAAGCAAAGTTGGAAAGTGAAACTAAAGGAGACAAATAATGGCTGAAGAAGTTAAAAAAGAAAAAACAACTCCTAAGAAAAAAACTGTAACCAAAGTTATAGGACCAACTGAAAAAGAAAAAGAAGCTGCTAAAAAGGCTAAAAAAGTTAAAGAAGCCGTAAATGAATTAATTGATGCTTTAACTTCATCATCTTCAATTGAAGTTGAACAAGCAGAAAAAGCAAAGAAAATTGTTGAAAAAATCACTAAGAAAAAAACAACTACTCCAAAAGAAACAAAAGAAAAAGAAGAAAAACCTAAAAAAGCAACCACACCTAAAACCACAACCGCTAAAAAAGCAACTGCTAAAGCTAAAGAAACCGCTGTTGAAAAAGAAAAACCAACAGAAACTGCTAAACCTAAAAAAGCAACAACTACTAAAGCAAGTATTGCTAAAAAGGTAGAAGAAAAACCTGCTGTTGAAAAAGTTCAAAAACCAGTTGCTGCTCCTAAAGCACCAACCGCTAAAAAAGAACCTAAAAAAGTTGCTAAGAAAGAAGTTAAGAAAGTTTCATTGAATTTTGATAATTCAAAACTTGCTAAAGAAATCTTCTTTGCTGAAAAGGTTAGCGAACAAGCAATCTTTGACACCATTGTAGCAGATAGAGCTGCATTACGTCAAGGAACACACGATGTTAAAAACCGTGCTGAAGTTTCAGGTTCAGGTAAAAAACCATGAAAACAAAAAGGTACTGGTAGAGCACGTGCTGGATCATTAAGATCACCAGTATTTGTAGGTGGTGGTAGAGCATTTGGTCCTACACCAGAAAGAAACTACAAACTTAAAGTTAATAGAAAAGTTCGTAAATTGGCTTTAAGATCAGCATTAACTATGTTAGCTAGTGAAAAAGCAATCGCAGTTAATGACTTAAAACTTGAAGGAATTTCAACCAAAGAAATTCTTAAAAAATTAACAACTTTAAAAGTTAATGAATTAAAAACAGTTTTAATTGTTACAAATGATGAAATTGTTTATCGTTCAGCAAGAAACTTACCAAATGTAGCTATTTATAGACCAAGTTCAGTAAGTGTTGAAGCTTTAATTGGTGCTGATGTATTAGTTATTTCAAAAGAAGGTCTTGAAATTGTGGAAAGGAGAGCTAAATAATGGAATTAACAGAAATTATTAAAAAACCTATCCAAACTGAAAAGACTAACTTATTACAAGCAAATAATAATGTAGTAACTTTTGAAGTTAATTGATACGCAAATAAATTCCAAGTTGCTAAAGCAGTTGAATTTATTTTTAAAGTTAAAGTTGAAAAAGTTAACTTAATTAAAGTTGATAAAAAACCAAAACGTGTTGGTAGATTCAATGGTTTTACAAACAGATACAAAAAAGCTTATGTTTTCTTAAAAGAAGGTGAAAAAATAAACTTCTACCCAGAAGAAACCAAGAAGAAAGAAACTAAGAAAAAAGACACTGCTAAAACCGAAGAACAAAAAGCAAAAGAAAAGAGTGTTGAAGAAAAAGTTGCAGCAAAATTAGCAAAAACCAAAGCTGAAAAACCTGCTGCTCCTAAAGCAAGTACTGCTAAAAAGGTAGAAGAAAAACCTAAAAAAGTAACTACTACCAAAGCTTCAACAACAAAAACTACCAAAACCAAAAAAGAAGAATAATTATTAGTGGAAATTATTTTGCTTAGAAGAAAAATCCACATCTATTTTTAAGCAAGGAGAATGCAAATATATGTCTATAAAACATTACAAGGCAACTAGTAATGGTCGTAGAAACATGTCTGCTCTTGATTACAAAAATAATTTAACCGGTCATAGCCCAGAAAAATCATTGTTAGTTCAATTGAAATATAGTGCTGGACGTAATAACCAAGGTAAAATTACAGTTCGTCATCATGGTGGAAGAGTTAAAAGATACTACCGTCTAGTTGACTTTAAAAGAAATAAAGACAACATTCCTGCAACAGTTAAAACTATTGAATATGATCCAAATAGATCAGCAAATATTTCTTTAGTTGTTTATGCTGATGGAGAAAAAAGATATATCTTAACTCCAAAAGGAATACAAGTTGGACAAAAAATTATTTCAGGTAATGAAACCGATATCCTATTAGGAAACTCATTACCATTAGCAAACATTCCAGAAGGTACTTTCATTCACAATATTGAAATGCAACCTGGCGCTGGTGGTGTTATTGCTAGATCTGCTGGTAACTCAGCACAAATCTTAGGTAAAGATGACGATGGAAAATACGTTGTCTTGAAATTAAAATCTGGTGAAACCAGAAGAATATTAGCGCGTTGTCGTGCAACCATTGGTGAAGTAGGAAACGAAGAACACTTACTTGTAAACATTGGTAAAGCTGGACGTAATCGTCACTTAGGTGTAAGACCTACTGTACGTGGTTCTGTAATGAACCCTGTAGATCACCCACATGGTGGTGGTGAAGGTAAACAACCTATCGGACGTAAGGCTCCATTAACTCCATGAGGTAAAAAAGCTCTTGGGGTTAAAACAAGAAAAACTAAGAAGTCTTCAAATAAATTAATTATAAGAAGAAGAAAGGACACTAAATAATGGCTCGTAGTCTTAAAAAAGGACCTTTCGCTGATGAATCATTACTAAAAAAAGTTGAAGCTATTGTTGAAAAGAAACAACCTAAAAAACCTATTAAAACTTGATCAAGACGTTCAACTATCTTCCCAAGTTTTGTTGGTTTAACTTTCCAAGTACATAATGGTAAACAATTTATTGATGTATATGTAACTGATGATATGGTAGGACACAAATTAGGTGAATTTTCTCCTACTAGAACATTCTCAGGTCATGGTGCTGATAAAGGTAAAAAATAGTTTATGGAAAAATCATTAAATAATAAGCCACAAGCAAAAGCACATGTTTATATGCAAAGAATTTCAGCAAGAAAAGCTAGATTAGTTGCTGACTTAATTAGAAAAAAAGATGTACGTATTGCTTTAGGGATTTTACGTAATACCGATAAAAAAGCAGCAGAATTATTTGAAAAATTGTTATCATCAGCCATCGCTAATGCCACCCACAACCATGGGATGGATGCAACAAAATTATTTATTAAAGAACTCTTAGTTAATGAAGGACCAACCTTAAAAAGATTTCAACCACACTCTCAAGGTAGAGCATTTAAAATTTTAAAACGTACTTCACATTTATCAATTACATTGGAAGAAAAAGGAGAATAATTTATGGGACAAAAGGTTAATCCAAATGGTTTTCGTTATGGTATAACAAAAACCCATAATACTGTTTGATTTGCAGAAAAAGCTAATTATGGAACATTCTTAGTTGAAGATGCAAAGATTTACAAGTTCTTCGAAAAATTAGTACGTAGATATTCAATTGGTAAAGTTGAAATCAAAAGAAACCAAAAAAATAAAATAACTGTATATGTTAATACTGCAAGACCTGCTGTTATCTTAGGAGAAGGTGGAAAAAACATTGAAGCATTAACTTTACAACTTAAAAAATACTTAAAAAACAAAAATCTTGATATTAATTTACAAGTTGTTGGAATTGAAAAACCAGAACTTAATGCTCGTTTAGCAGCAGAATCTATCGCAATTAAATTAGAAAATCGTGAAAGCTTCCGTATTGCTCAAAAACAAATTATTCGTGATGCTTTAAAAGCAGGAGCGAAAGGGATTAAAACTTCTGTTTCAGGTCGTTTGAACGGTGTTGATATGGCTAGAACAGAAGGATATTCTGAAGGTTTAATGAAATTACACACTTTAAGACAAAAAGTTGACTACGCAACAGCAACTGCTAGAACCACTTATGGTGCTATTGGAATTAAAGTTTGAATTTCATTAGGTGACATTTTGGAAGGAGATGATAAAAATGCTTCAACCAAAAAGAACTAAATACCGTAAACCATTTTTAAGACCATATGACAAAAGAAAAGCATTCCGTGGAAACACAGTTGCTTATGGTGAATTTGGACTTCAAGCAGTAACAGCAAACTTAGTAGATGCTAGACAAATCGAATCTGCTCGTATCGCTATTACTAGACGTATGGGTCGTGAAGGTCAAGTTTTCATTAGAATCTTCCCTCACTTTGCTAAAACTTCAAAACCTATTGGGGTTCGTATGGGATCTGGAAAAGGTAATCCAGAAAAATGATATACACCTGTTAAAGTTAACACTGTGATGTTTGAAGTTTCAGGCGTTTCAAAAGAAATTGCATATGACGCTTTAAGATTAGGTGGACACAAATTACCAGTTAAATGAAAGATACTTGAAAAAACTGGTGAATCTAAAGTAGAACAACAAGGAGGTAATAATTAATGCTTTTTAAAGATATTAAAGAAAAATCAACCGATGAATTAAACAAATTATTAGTTGATTTAAAAGCGGAATTATGAACTCTACGTTTTAAAAATTCAACTGGTCAATTAGACCAATCACACAAAATATCAGCAGTTAGAAAAGATATCGCAAAAATCTTAACCATTCTAAATCAAAGACAAAAGGAGGCTAAATAATGGAAAGTAGAAATACTCGTAAAACTTTAATGGGTAAAGTAGTTTCTGTTAAAGGAACCAAAACTATTACTGTTGAAGTTGATACTTACAAAGCCCACCCTTTATATTCAAAACGTTACAAATCAAGTAAAAAATTCTTAGTTCACGATGAAAAAAATGAAGCTAAGTTAAACGATATTGTAATCATTATGGAAACTAGACCATTATCTAAAACCAAGCACTTCCGTTTAGTATCAATTAAACAACACGCTATTGAAGGAGCAAACTAATGCTTATAGAATTATCAAAAGCAAACGTTGCTGACAACTCTGGTGCTAAAGAAATTGGTGTAATTAGAATTTTGGGTGGTTCAAGAAAGAAAACTGCAAATATTGGTGATGTTGTAATTTGTTCAGTTAAAAAAGCTTTACCAAACGGAATTGTTAAAGAAGGTCAAGTGGTAAAAGCTGTAGTAGTTAGAACTCGTTATGGAATTAACCGTCCAAACGGTTCACACATTAGATTTGATGATAACGCTGTAGTATTAGTAAAAGAAGATGGTTCATTAAGAGGAACCCGGGTATTTGGTCCAGTTGCTAGAGAATTACGTGAAACTAAATATAGTAAAATCGTTTCTTTAGCTCCTGAGGTTTTATAGTAAGGAGATTTTATGAACAAAATTAAATTACGTAAAAACGATGATGTTATTGTAATTGCTGGAAAAGAAAAAGGCAAAGTAGGTAAAATCGTTTCATTAAACCACAAAGCTAATACTATTGTTATCAAAGACATCAACAAAGTTACTAAACACAAAAAACCTTCTCAAACAGATACCGAAGGTGGTATTAAAACTTTTGAAGCACCTATTCATGCTTCAAACGTAGCTTTATTGCTTAAAAAAGCTACCAAAGGAACTCCAGCAACTTTTTCAAAAATCGGAACCAAAATCAATAAAAACGGAACTAAATCAAGAATCGCAAGAAAGACTAAGAAGGAAATTTAATTATGGATTTGAAAAAACACTATGACACAAAAGTTGTAAAAGAATTAATTAATATCTATAAATATTCTTCAAAAATGCAAGTTCCAAAAATTGAAAAAATCGTTCTAAATATGACTGCTGGAAAAGAAGTTTCAAATTCAAAAGCTATTGAAGAAGTTATTAATGAATTAACTATAATTTCTGGTCAAAAACCATTTGAAACTAAAGCTAAAAAATCAAATGCTTCTTGAAAACTACGTGAAGGAATGCCTATGGGTGGTAAAGTAACCCTAAGACGTTCAAGAATGTGAGATTTTCTTGAAAAATTAATCAATGTAGCAATGCCTCGTATTCGTGATTTTAGAGGTGCGAATCCTAAATCATTTGATGGTAGAGGAAACTACATGTTAGGGATCAAAGAAGAAATTATCTTCCCTGAAATTGAATTTGACAAAATTCGTAGAATTAAAGGACTTGATGTTCAAATTATAACTACTGCTAAAACTAATAAAGAAGCTAGAAGTTTATTAGAATTAATTGGTTTACCTTTTGTTAAAGGAGAAAAATAATGGCGAAAGAATCATTAAAAGTAAAAGCAAAACGTCATCCTAAATTCTCTACACGTGCTTATACACGTTGTGAATTATGTGGACGTCCACATGCTGTTTTAAGAAAATACAAAGTATGTCGTATTTGTTTTAGAAATTTAGCACATGAAGGTAAAATACCAGGCATGAAGAAAGCGAGTTGATAAGATGTTTATAACTGATCCTATTTCAGATATGATTGTGCGTATTAAAAACGCAAATCAAAGAAAACATAAAAATGTATCTATTCCTTACTCAAATGAAAAAGCCAAAATTCTAGATATTCTATTAGCAGAAGGTTATATACAAGCAGTTGAAGTTAAAACTGAAAATAATAAAAAATTCTTAGATGTTGCTTTAAAATACAAAGGTTCACAAAGTGCAATCATTGATATTAAAAGAGTTTCAAAACCTGGTTTAAGAGTTTATGTTAAAACTAATGAATTACCTAATGTTATTTCAGGTTATGGTACAGCAATCATTTCTACTTCAAAAGGTATGATGACTGAAAAACAAGCTAGAAAGGAAAATGTAGGTGGTGAAGTTATCGCTTACATTTGATAGGTAATTATCTATGTCTAGAGTTGGAAATCGTATTATAACAATTCCTGCTGGTGTAGAAGTTTCATTACAAGAAGGAACTAACTTCACCGCTAAAGGAAAATTAGGTAGTTTAACAAAAAATTTCTCAAATTTAATTGCTATTGTTATTGAAAATAACAAAATAAGTACAGTTAGAGCCAATGAAGAAAAACACACAAAACAACTTCATGGTACAACTAACTCATTAATTTCTAATATGATTAAAGGTGTTTCAGAAGGCTTTAAGAAAGAATTAGAAATTAAAGGGGTTGGTTACAAAGCTACTTTAAAAGGAAATATTTTAGAATTAGCTGTTGGGTACTCACATTTAGTTAATTTAGAAATTCCCGCTGGTTTAACTGTGGTTTGTCCAAAACCAACAGAAATTACAATTTCTGGAATTGAAAAAGAATTAGTTGGTCATTTCGCTTCAATTATTCGTGATGTGCGTCGTCCTAGTCCTTACTCAGGAAAAGGAATTGCATATAAAGGTGAAAAAATTCGTCGTAAAGAAGGGAAAACTGCTTCTAAATAAAAGCGGTTTTAAGGGTGAAAAGTTATGGTTTCAAGAAATGAAGCACGTAAACACAAACATTTGAAAATTCGTCAACATCTTTCTGGTACTGCTAAAAAACCAAGATTATGCGTTTTCAAATCACATCAAAACTTTTATGCACAATTAATCGACGACACTAAAGGACATACCTTAGCTAGTGTTTCTACATTAGAAAATGGTAAATATCACGGAAATATCGCTTCTGCTAAAATGGCAGGAGAAAAAATGGCTAAATTAATTACTGAATTAAAAATCAAAACTTTAGTTTTTGATCGTTCAGGTTACATTTACCATGGACGGGTAAAAGCTTTTGCTGAAGCAGTTAGAGAAAATGCTAAAGGAGTTAAATTCTAATTATGGAAAATCAAGAAAAAAAAGAAGTTAAAAAACCTATGGCACAAACTAATTCAACCGGAACAAAAGAAGTAGTTAATAGAGTTAAAAAAGAAGCAACCAAAACTAATTTTGAAAAACCAAACAGAGACCAAATTTGAGAAAAAAATAAAAACCGTAATTCTGAAAACAGAAAACCAAAAAGTAGTAATGATTCATTTCATTCAAAAAACTTTGACACTGGTTTAAAATTAACTGAAAAAGTAGTTGACATTGCTAGAGTAACCAAAGTTGTTAAAGGTGGTAGAAGATTCTCATTCGCTGCTTTCGTAGTTGTAGGCGATCACAAAGGTAAAGTTGGTTATGGACACGGAAAAGCAAACGAAGTTCCTGATGCTATTAAAAAAGCAGTTAAAGACGCAACTAACAATTTAGTTTCAGTACCTATTTTTAACAAAATTACTGTACCTCATGAACAACAAGCTAAATTCTTATCATCTAGAGTATTATTAAAACCTGCTCCAAAAGGAAAAGGTATTATTGCTTCTGGAACAGTTCGTGCTGTTATTGAATTAGCTGGTTATACAGATATTTACACCAAAACTTACGGTTCACGTTCAAAAGCTAACATTGTTAAAGCAACTGTTAAAGCTTTACGTGCTATGCGTATGCCTGAAGAAATTGCAAGCATTAGAAATAAAGAAGTCAAAGACTTATTAAATTAGGAGTTCTCTTATGGAAAGAAATTTACATTCATTAAAACCAACCGAAGGTTCTAGAAAAGAAAAACACCGTGTTGGTAGAGGACATGCTGCAGGTAAAGGTAAACAAGCTGGTAAAGGTCAATCTGGACAAAACAAACGTTCAGGACACCGTTTAGGTTTTGAGGGGGGTCAAACTCCTTGATTCCGTAGAATTGGTAAAAGAGGTTTTCAAAATGTTAACCACGTTGAATATCAAGTAATTAACTTAGATACTTTAGAAAAAAACTACAAAACCAATGAAATTGTTAATGCTGAAAGCTTATTTAAGAAAAATATTATTAAACGTAATTTACCAATCAAATTATTAGGTAATGGTAAATTAACTAAAAAATTAACCATTAACTTACACGCTGTTAGTGCTTCTGCTAAAAAAGCAGTTGAAGCTGCTGGTGGGTCAATCGAAGTTCTTTAATTCATCAAATTCATTCAATTATAAAGCGAGCCAACCGGCTTGCTTTTTTATTTTTTTATACCAAATATCC
Organism: Mycoplasmopsis hyopharyngis; assembly: GCF_045276885.1. Taxonomy (NCBI): domain Bacteria; kingdom Bacillati; phylum Mycoplasmatota; order Mycoplasmoidales; family Metamycoplasmataceae; genus Mycoplasmopsis; species Mycoplasmopsis hyopharyngis. The sequence continues at coordinate 183,277 of NZ_CP174164.1, forward strand.
CTTTTAAATATAGAAATATTTTCATTTTCGCACTCCTAAAAACCACAAAAATATATAATACTTTTACTTTAAATAATTTCAAGGAAAAAATGTTTTATACGCATAACATAAATTGTGAAAATCTTAGTAAAGAAATGCAAAATCATCAGGATTTTAAAAGAGAAATTGATATTTTAAGAAATGAGTTTTACAAGAAAGTAAAAAATATTGAAAAAAAGAGTTTAAGAAAAAATGTTGGAAATATTGTTGCATTTTCAGTTACAAATGAAAAAGACATAAATGATTTTGTTGATGAAGATGATTGAAAATCTATTAATCATACAATATATTGAAAAATCAAGACTTTTTATAATTTTCATGCTGGGACAAAAGATGTTTTAGCAAAAATAAAATCTTTTTTATATAAAATAGACCCAGTATTACAATTAGGTGAAGCAATGACTGATTTTTTTGGAGCAGCAATGGATGCTAACTCAACTGGTGTCCCTTATGTTGATGTTGCTATAAAGCTTGGATTTACAGTTGGAGCATTTTTAAACTTGTTGAGACAAAAAGAAGAAGAATTGGATTATTCTAAGGAGTTTGTTTGTGAAATTTTTGGTTATATTTTATCAATATCAGAAACAAAAAATATTACACGATTAAAAGACGCTCTTACTTATGCACAAGAAACACTTAATAAATTTAAAACATCTTTTGCATCTTTTATTTCTTTACCAATGGCTAAAGAAAAAGTTAGATTATCTTTAGAGAAAGTAACAGAAAAATACTTGTTAGCACAAGAAAGATATAATTCTTATTTAAGAGATAAGGAATGAGGTTGAGGATGATACTAGATAAGAAAATAGAAATGATGATTGAAAAGAGATATATAAAAGAGAAATTATTAAAATATTACTTTTTTATGTTTTTATCTTTATTTTTATTTTTTATCAATCTTTATTTAAAACTAGAATTAATATTTAAAAATCAAACATTAATAAAATCAATTGATATAAAAAAGATAAAAACAATGGGATTGTTTTCGTCATTTTTTGTTTGAATATCATTAGTATTTATAAGTTATTTGTTAATCATTTGATTTTTAAGTTCATTAGCATCTATACTTTTAAATAGATACTATAAATTTAACATTTTTAGATCTATAAAATGATTAAAAGTTAAGTTATTCACTTTGTTTAAATTTACTATATTGGATAAACTTAAACAAAGTTTAAGAACTGATGACAAGAAATCACTTGAACTTATACAATATATGCAAAAGAATAACTTTATTATTCATGGAAGTAAATCAATTGCATTAAAATACGCTGATTATTGAAGAGAAACAAATGATCTAGATTTTATGTCGATGAGTTTAAATTCAAATTTTAAAGATTTAAATCAACAAGAAAATATAAAAATTAATTTTGTTGATAATATATGTGCAAAATTAGAATTACAAAATGAGAAGAATGTAAATGTTGAAGTTTTAATAGCTAAATACATTCCTAGTCAATACATAAAAACCATTAAAGAAATAAAAATTCCTAACATAGAATGAATGGTAGCAATGAAAATTCATCAATTATTTAGATTTTATTTATTAGAAAAAAATAAAGTTGATGTATCAGAAAGAAAAATCAAAAATAGTTTATTAGATTTGGCGTTTTTATTTAGTAAAATAAAAACTTGAAAAATGAAAAAAATCATTAATGCTTTTGCTAATCTTTATTTATCTAATTTCTTTATATCTTATTATATTAATACTTATTGCTTTGACTTAACTAATTCAGAAGAAGCAAAAAATTTATTAACATATTTAAAAGTCAATATTCAAAAAAATGAAACAATAGATGAATTATCGTTTTTCTTTGATGAGTTGTTTGAAGAATTACAAAATAACAAAGAAATTCAACTCATTTCTAACAAAATAAACAATATTGTAAAAAATAAAGAAGAACTTGAAATCAAATTTATTGAAGCATCATCAAGCAAAGATAAAGAAATTTCAACACTAAAAAGATTCTTTTTATCAAAAATAGAAAAAGAAAATTTTATTAAAAAACAATATAACAATTCGATTATTGAAAATAGATATATAGATTTATACATTAAAGACTTTCAAAAAGACGAACAAAAAGATGAACAATTAGATGTAAGACAAATTCTTTTATTAGAATTAAACAAACAAATAAAGGAAGGAATAAATGAATAAAAAAAGTAGAAAAATATTAAATATTGAAGCATATTCATTATTATCATTTTTTATCTTTATTTCCCTAGCTTCTATAATACAAACAATACTTATCATCTTAGAAAAAAATAATTTTTTAGTTGTCAACCCAACAATTACAGTTGCTTCTCTTTCTTTTGTTGCATTTATTCTTATACTGTTTTTTAGCATTTTTTTATATATAGATTCTTCAATAGTTCCAAAATTAAGGAAATGAAGAAAGATTAATTTAATGCTTTTTACTTTATATGCAATTATATATGCTGTGTTCATAATAACTATATTAATTGCATGGTCAAATAATTGGAACTTTTCTGAAAAAATTTCATTGTTATACCATTGCGTTATGTTTTTATTAATGTGTTTATTAATTACTTTTTTAGTTTTAGAAATTAGAAAAATTTTCTAAAATCTCCAATACTCTTTAAACTATTCAAATTGAATTATACGTGATAAAAATATTAGACTCACAATGAAAATTGTGAGTTTTTTATATCTTTACAAAAACAAAAAATTATCAATTTGTTTGAGAATACATAGCATTTTTTAGAAATTATGTAATAAAAATGGACAAAAATGTTATTTCTAAAACAAAATTGCACTTTTGCACCACTTTTGATAGATATAAACTTATTATAAGTTATCTTCTTGATTTTTTGGTCATACTTTGATAATAAAAGAATCGAAAAAGCGCTTTTGTTAACAAAAGCCAACATATTTTTTGTGTTTAATAAAGAGAATTTTGATGTTATTGACTAATCTTAATGTTGAGATTAGTTATTTTTCTCAAATTGTTTTTTTAATGTTTTCATTAACTTCTTTGAGCTGTTCAGCTATGCTTTTTAATAAATTGATAGCTTCAATGGAAGTTTTACTTTCAGCATCGTTTGAATTCAATAACGTTTTTATTTTCTCAATATTTGCATATGAAAATGATTGATTAATTAAATGAATTTTGCTAATTTTTTGAACACCTTCAATGCTTGGGTCAAGGTTATTTTTTATTGCATAAATTATTTCAGGAGTAAGTTGCTCTCCTTTTGGTTCTTTTGCTTTGTATCTTTTTTTGTTAGCAAGGAATCATCTATTTTTTTAGCATTTTGATTATTTATGTTTTTATGAAAAAGCTCAAATTTTTGTTTTTCTTTCTTGTTATCTATTTCAGAACAAAACAAGATAATTTTCTTTTTATATTCAATAACAGTTCTGATTGATCTTTTAATCTTTTTTGGCAACCAATAATTTGTTTTTCTTTTCCAATTATTTTGAATGATATTTAAACTTTCTTTTAATGAAACAACAAAACTTGAATTATACATATCTCACCTTTCATATTCATTTTATTAAATATCAAAAGTGAAAATTTGTTTTAGAATGCAAGTGTGCAATTTTGTTTTAGAATTCATAATAATAAAACAAAGACGAATGTGATAAACTAATTTAAATAAAATACTTTAAAGGAGAAAGATGAATTCCAAAACTATAAAAAGTATGGCTTTATGGTCATTATTACTTTATTTATTTTTAGTATTTTTTGCAATTATGCTTACTTTTTTGTTAATTTCATTAAAAAATGAACAGCCTAATAAAAATGCTTGAAATATTTTTGAATGATTTTCAAATGGTATAAAGTGAACGACGGTTAAATTTTTATCCGTTATATGTGCAATTATTTTTCTAGGAGCTTACATTCTTCATATAACAATCTTTTTTTATTTATTAAAATGTATTGTTTTTTTTAAAACAAAAATTATTTTATTTGTTGGTTTTATAATACCTCCTGCTGCTATTATAGGATTGATAGTAATATTAATAAAACAAAATGAAATAAAGGAAAAAGAAAGCATATAAAACAAAGTCAAGGACAAAGCCTTGATTTTTTTATAATAAATACCTTTTGGTGGGAATATCAAAGCTCATATAACAAAAAATTTGTTAAAATTAAAAACAAATAGTTTTTAATACTTTCAATAAATTTGAATCTAGGATGTTTTTATGTATATTAATCAAATATGTTATAGAATAATTTTTGCATGCTTATTAATTTTTTCATTAGCCACAATTAAAACACTATGAATAATGAAAACACAAGCTGACAAGAAAATATTTATCTTTCATTATTGAAAAGATTTTAAAAAACATTTTCAATTAGAAATAATGTCTTTTCTTATTATTTTAATTATTTTTTTAGCTATAACAAGTTTATCTACATATTTTTTAATTTACAAATTACCAAAGTTTTATCCTAGTAAAAATATATTGATAGTATTCTTAGTAATAGAAGGTCTTGCTTTAATACCAACTCTTATAGTTCATATTGTCACTATCATTTATTTTATTAAAGCAATAAAAAAATACGAAAAAGTTAACAAATTATTTGATAAATCTTTTGATGAAATTTTAGTTTTTGATGAAAATAAATATAATTATTCATTATCTTCTATGCGCTATTATTTATATAATGGCAAAATTCCTAATAAAATTAGCAACATTATTAAAATGTTAGAATCAAGAAAAAAAATTAAATCAAGAGAAGAACATTTAAAAAATTCTATATTAGCAATGATTGTAATATCACTTTTTAAAAATTCAGAAAAATTTGAAAATCAAGATGATCAATATTACTTTATGATGAAAAAATTTATAGAGCTATTTCAAAAGTTTTTTAAATATTCAATAGAAGACATAAAAAATACATACAATAAATTGCTGAATATTAATTAATAAAATTACAGGTTAATATATAAGAGCATTACCAAATGACACAAAATTTGATAATTTAGGCTAATTATGTGAAAAAATATAATTTTTGAATTGATAGGTTATATTTTAATTGCCATCATTATGGCTGTTTCAACTTCTTTAATTTTTAAAACATTATATATGTTAAGCCAAACAAAAAGAAAAATTTATATTTTTCATTATTGGAAAAATCAAAAGAAACTTTTTATTCTTGCAATAATATCTCTTATCTTTACTATATTAGTGTTTTTTGCTTCTGCTTTTTGATTTGTATTAGATTTTTATAATTCTATAGTACAAAAATCTCGAAAACCTTATCAAATTTATTTATCATTGTTTTTATTTTTTCTTATTTTTTGAACCTTTTTATCTTTCTTAACACACATAAAAATTATTATTCGTTTCGTTAAAACAAGAAAAGAATATAAAAACGAATTATTTAACAAATCTCTCGACAACATTTTAGCTTTTGATGATAGTAAATATCCATATGAGTTGAAGTGAATGACTTTTTTTGTTGAAAATAAAAAATTTATTATGAAAATAAATACTCAAATTAGCATAATTTGTATAGCTAGACTTTTTAGCACTAAAAAACATTTTTTAAAATTTGCTTTATTAAGAATGATTAATATAGCAATTTGAAATAGCCAAAGTCATTTTGATAGTTTTGATGATCAATATTACTTTATAATGAAGAAATTTATAGCTATTTTGCAAAAAGATTTTCATTATTCTATTGAACAAATAAGAGAAAAATACAATGATTTTTTAGGCGTTGATGAGAAAAATAAAATAGACTCAACTGTTTAGGCAGGAGTCTATTTTAATTCAATGTTCAATAGTTATTTGATAAACATTATTTGATATTTTCCTGAGTTTTTAAGTTGGTAATTTGCAATTCAAATTGGATTATGAAAAAAATTGTTGAAGATCAACAATATGATGGAATTTATGTTTATGAAACTTCAAGAAATGATTTAAAACCAGAAGAAATTGTTGCTATCTATCATAAGCAATGACAAATTGAAGAAAACTTTAGAACACTTAAAAACGCTTTAAAAATTAGACCAATTTTCGTTAATTCAACTAATCACATTTTCGGCCATTTTGTTCTTTGTTTTTTAGCTCTTGTTGTAATTAAATATGCTTTATTTATTCTCAACAACAAAATCAAAGAAGAATATGACGTTTTGGATAAAGTAACAAACAAAAGCTTTATTGATGCTATTGAATCTGCTACAGTAACCATTTCATATTATGGAGATAATGAAATGGATAGAAAATACCATACAAATGATTCAAATTTAACAAATTACGAAAATTACAAAATTTTTGAAAAAATTTTTTCAAAAATTAGTATGTAAATAAAAAACCATTTTTTCCTTATTAGTCTATAAATAAGGGTAAAATGGTTTTTTTAATTTTGTAACTTAAAAACTCAGGAAAAACAAACAAAAAGAGCGATACCTAAAACAAAGATACCCTCTTGCCGTCTCCATTGCTGGAGTTTAGCGGTTTATATACAACTCTCAGATTTGTTATTTACTAACCTGTGCACGACGCCTTCATACATAATAATCATACTGCATTTTTTTAAAAGTATTTTAAATTTTACTTTATCTTTAATAAGCAATCGATTCTCAAACAAAATGTCACTTTTAATATTTAATAAAATAAATATGGAAGGTGAGTTATGTATTATTAGAATTATGCAACTTCATTAAAAGCTAATTTAGATATAGTTCAACACAATTGAAAAAGAAGTAATTCTTGATTGTCATGAAAATTAGGTAAATCAATTAGAACTATTATCAGGTATAGGAAAAAGTTAATTGCTTTATGTTCAGAAATTGAAAAAGAAAAAACAAAGCAAAAGTTTGAGCTTTTTCATAAAAATACAAATAATCAAAACGCTAAAAAAGTTGATGAAACTTTATTGTCAAAACTTTATAAAGAATACGAAAAAATAAACAAAGAACTTAATGGTGAAAAAACAGGTAGAATTGTTACTTTTTCTGATTTTTATAAAGGACTAAACGAGGAAACAAAAGCAAAAATCAAGTATTCAACTTTTTATAAAAACTTGTTAAGAAATGGTTTTTGTAGTCCTTATGCTAAACGTAAAACCAAAAGATTAGCTATAAGAATTACTAAAAATATAATTGAAAAAAATAAAGTAGAAAACATAATAATTTATAAAGACAATTTAAAATATTTAAACAAAATTGAAAAACTGGTTTTGTTCTTAAACAACAAATCAAAATATGATTTTGGTCAATGCGTAGAAGTTGATGATTGCAATGATAGATTTTTTGGTACAAAAGAAAAGATAACTATTTATCATGCTATTGATTCCGGAACCAAAATGTTGCTTGGAATATGAATAGAAAAAGAAGAAACAAATCGTGGTTACCAAAAATTGTTAGAAATGGTTTTTGAACAATATGGTCTTCCCCAAGCGGTATTATCTGATAAAAGAAGAACAATGTGAGGTAGTGAATTTACTGAAACCGCCTTTAAAGAAACGTTGAGCGAAAAAAATATTGATTTAGATTACTCAAGCAATCCTAAATTTAAACCAAATGTAGAAAGATCATTTGACACTTGTCAAAAAAATTATCCTCTCTATTTTCATCAACAAGGTTGAACAACTATTGAAGACCTTCAAAAAAACAAAAAACAAATTGTCGAATTTTATAATAAGAAATTTAAAAAGACATGTGAAGATAAAATTAATGTGTTTAGAAAACCAATTTCAGCTAATGAAATGAAAATGGATTTAAAAATTGATAGAAAAAATTTTAGGCGGAACAATTCAATTTAACAACAAAAGATATGCTCCTTTTGATGAACACAACAACAGGGTTATGATGCTAGAAAAAAGAATGGTTAAATCAGTTATTAATAGTGATGGTGTTATAGAATTTATTGCTAATAACAAAAGATATCAAGCAAGAGAACCAAAAGGTGAACAACTTACTCCTGATATGATTTATGCAATTAAAAATAATCTTGATCCAAGTATTGAAGGAATTCGAAAAATAACCAAAATTCATTCGATAAATCAATCATTTTCATATAATAATATTGAAAAAATTAAAACTTTATTGAATTCAAGTAATGCAACAAATAACATTTCTTTGGAAGCTATGAATTTGTTAAAAAAGATATCTGAACAGCTAAAAGAAGTTAATGAAAATATCAGTAAAACAATTTGAGAAAAATAACTAATCTCATTTTCAAAGATTAGCTATTATCATTCAAAACTCTCTAATAAATACATAAATAAATGTGGCTTTTGTTAACAAAAGCGCTTTTTGCTTCTTTATTTTTCTAAATATAAACAAAATTAAAAAAGAAAATTTATAATAAATTTATATTTATTAAAAGTGGTTGCAAAAGTGACATTTTGTTTGAGAAATAACACACATTTTTAAAACCATTTTAAATATTTGTGTTTATTAAGAATACAGTGAATATTTTTGTTAAAAATATACTAGAGAGAATATACAATACTTTTGTTGCAACCTGTATTTGTTTATTATAATTGATATATTAATAAATAATTTGTGTTGTTAAAGTGGAAAACAAAAAAGTAATGTTTTTAATAAAAAAAAGAAGTTAGATATATCAAAATTAGTAAATTTGTTGTGTATTTTTTTCTTTTTATTAAAAAATAAAAACAAATTATTTGAAAAAAGATAAAGGAAAAAAGAATATGTCAGAAATTATAAAAGAAGATATTTTATGAAAAGCTGCTGAAAAATTAAGAGATAAATGTGATCCTGCCGATTATAAAAATATAGTTCTTGGATTAGTATTTTTAAAATATGTTAGCGATAAATACACCGCAAAATATGAAGAATTAGCAAAATTCAAAGACGATAGAGAAAACGATGATGATTACTATATATCTGATCATGTTTTTATTGTTCCTAAAAAAGCTTTATGAGATTATATAGCAACACATTCAAAACAAGACGACTTAGGACAAATAATTGATGAAGCTTTTATTGAACTAGAAAAAAGCAATAATCAATTAAGAGGAATCTTGCCAAAAACTTATTCAAAAAGTGATTTGGATAAAATAGCACTAGGTGAATTAGTAGACTTTTTTACCAATAATTTAAATATGAAGGACGTTAAAGGTGATTTTTTTGGTCAAGTGTATGAATTTTATATTGGAGCATTTGCTAAATATATTCCAACAAAAGGTGGTGAATTCTTTACTCCAAAATCTTTAGTAGAATTAATGGTTGATATTCTAGAACCATATAAAGGTAGAGTATACGATCCATGTTGTGGATCAGGAGGTATGTTTGTTCAATGCTCTAAGTTTGTAAAAGAGCGTCAAGGTAAAGTTGATGACATTTCTATTTTTGGACAAGAATCAAATCCAGGAACTTGAAAAATGGCGAAAATGAATTTAGCGATTAGAGGACTTGAAGGAAATCTTGGTGAAAGAAATGGTGATTCGTTTACTGATGATTTACATAAAAGTTTAAGAGCAGATTTTATTATTGCTAATCCACCTTATAACCTAAAAGAATATTGAAAACCATCTCTTGAGGGTGACTCAAGATGATTATTTGGAAAACCAGATACAAATAATGCCAACTACGCTTGATTAGAATTGATGTATTCTAAACTTGCTCCAAAGGGAAAAGCAGCAATTCTTATGCCTAATGGTGCAACTACATCCAATACAAAAGATGATTATACAATTAGAAAAGCAATGATTGAGGCGGGGGCAGTAGATGCAATCATAGCCTTACCCAATAAGTTATTTTCAAATGTTAGTATTTCAGTTCAATGTTGAATATTAAACAAAGGAAAAACCAATACTGATATTTTATTTATAAACGCTGATTCTATGGGTAAACTTATTTCTAGAAAAATAAGAGTATTAGAAGAGATGGATATTAATAAAATAGTTAAAGCATATAAAGATTTTAAGTATAATACATTAGAAGATATACCAGGATTTTGTAAAAAAGCAAGTTTGGAAGAAATAAAATCGAATGATTATTCTTTAAATCCCGGAAGATATGTAGGAGTAGATGAATCTAATAAATTGTCACCCAAAGAGATTCAAGATGAACTTAGAAAAGCTTCTGCAGAATTGTTTGAATTAATAAAGGAGGGTAAGGAACTAGAAGAAAAAGTTAAAGATATTTTAGAAAAAGAGATGAAATAAAGGATAGTGTTAACTATGTGATGTTGTTGTTCAATAGAATGAATAGATAATTCTATGTTCTCAAATAGTGTTTTATTAATTATGGGCATTGTTGTTCCATTTTTTCCTATGCTATTGAAATAATCTTTTTTTGTTAGTAATAGATAATATAAGTAAAGTTCTGACACTATATTTCTATTGATATTAGTAATAGCATTAATTTGTTGATTTGAAATACTAAGTTTTTTAGTAATTGAAACATACCCTATATAACCTATGCAACTAATAACAATACTATTTTCTTTCAATTTTATTGAATTGAATTTATTTAGTGCATAGTTACTTATATATTTAATACTTTTTGATATATATCTATTATTTTTAATATCAGGCGGACAAATAAAAGGGAAATCATTAGAATTCCAAAATATATTTACTTTGGTTGAAGGTGTTTTGCCTGTTATTACTTTTCCTAAATCTTTAATTTTGTACGTTCTCATAATTTTATGGCTAATAAAAAGTTAAATGATATATGTATTAATATAACTGATGGAACCCACTCAACTGTTATAGATGATGAGAATGGCAGCAATTATTTATTAAGTTGCAAAAATATTAAAGGAGGAAAAATATTTATTAATGATAATGATAGAAAAATCAATAATAATACCTTCCTTCAAATTAGAAAAAGAACAAAAACAGAATATAAAGATGTTGTTATTACTAAAATAGGGACAGTTGGTCAATCCGCTTGCATAAATGATTTGGAACCTAATTAATACAATGTCGCTATTTTAAAACCTAATAATTCAATTATCTTGTCTGAATATCTCAATTATTTTTTTCATTCAAACACTGGGAAAATATCAATTAATACAAGAATTAAGGGAGCTGCTCAACCTTGTCTCTTTTTAAACGATTTAAAAGATATTGATATTTTTGTTCCCGATTTGCAAAAACAACATCACATAGTTAACACTATTGGAAGTGTCGATGATTTGATTGAAAAGAATAATGAATTAATTAAGAAAATTAAAAATTTTAGAAAATTATATTTTTCCAATTTTTCTAAAATTTGTGATAGATCAGATGAAATTTTAAATCATATTAAATTTAAAAATGGCTCACAACCTCCCAAAAAATTTCATACATATGAAAACAAAAATGGTTATATACGTTTTATACAAAACAGAGACTATTCCAATGATAACAATTTAACATACATACCAATCTCAAATAAAAATTCTATATGTGAAAAAACAGATATTATGATTGATAAGTATGGTGAGGCAGGAAAAATAAGATATGGTCTAAACGGCGCTTATAATGTTGCTTTAGCTAAAATTATTCCGTACAACAAATATGAAAAGGAATTTATTAGAGACTTTTTAACACAAGAAAATTTAGAAAAATTGTTATTTTCATCTTCAAAAGCATCAACAAGATCTTCTCTTAATGAGACATGTTTCAAAGGAATAAAATTTCCTATATTAAATGAATATCAATTAAAAAAATATGAATTTTTAATGCATAATTTGTTAATTATAGAACTAAAAATTCAAGAAAAAAATAAAAAACTTATAATAATTAAACAAAATTTATTAGAAAAATATTTTTAAAGATAAGATATCTTCAAAAATGGAGGTATCAAATGAAAGATTTTAAAACATTTTTGATTCATCAAAATTTATCTAAAAACACAATTGATTCATATCAATCCTCAGTAGACTTATACTTAAAATATTTTAATGTAATTAACAAACAAAACTTATTGGCATTTAAGGCAATTTTAGTTGATAATCACAAAGGAAAAACAGTAAATTTAAGAATTCAAGGAATAAACAAATATCTTGAATATATTAAAAAAGAAAAGCTAAAACTAAAATTCATTAAAATTCAACAAAAAACTTATCTTGAAAATGTTATTAGTGATGCAGATTATGAATTCTTTAAAAACAAACTTTTAAAAGATAACAACTATGAATGGTATTTTATAGTAAGATTTCTTGGAGCAACAGGAGCTCGTGTCTCCGAATTAATTCAATTTAAATATGAACATTTAAAACGCGGTTATATTGATCTATACGCCAAGTCTGGAAAAATTAGACGTATATTTATTCCTAAAAAGTTAAGAGTTAAAGCTATAGGATATTATGATTCTATAGGAAGAATTGAAGGATATTTATTTCTAAATAAAGACAAAAAACAAATATCAACAAGAGGAATATCTCATCAATTAAAGGTTTTTGGCAAAAAATATAAAATGAATGAGAAAGTAATTTATCCTCATTCATTTAGACATAGATATGCTAAAAACTTTTTAGAAAAAAGAAAAGATATAGCCTTACTAGCTGACTTAATGGGTCACGAATCCATAGAAACTACAAGGATATATCTTAGAAAAACTAGTGAAGAACAACAAGCAATTGTCGACAAAATTATAGATTGGTAAATATTAAAAATATTTATTAAGAAGATTATCTTTTATTTTGTTTAAAAAGTTAATCTTCTTTTTATTTTGCAATATTAAATTAAAATAGTTGTTTAGTACTTTTCTATCGTTGTTATCAACGTCAACATAAATAAGATAATTAATAGATTTTGAAGCATGAAGAATAGTTGTTCCTTTTGAGTGATTATTAATAATTTTTTTATTAATATCACTATTCATTTCAAAATATACTAATCCTTTGTCATTATTTGTACTTTTTAAATTATATATTCCTGATGAATAAGCACCAACTAATCCTATGCTATTTCTTCCTGGCGAACCATCAAAAGCAACTAATATATCTTCAAATTTTGCAATTTTATCACTATCTTTTTCATCTATGTATGTATTACTCAACGATAATAAATCACCAACTCTTAGATAATTAATTAAACCTTTTTTATATATTTCATTATACTTTGATGATCCTACTTCAAATCCTTTTTCAAATTTAACAATTTTATTTAATGATTTTTTCTCATAACTATTATTAAATTGATTAATTTTACTGATACCTAAAGTCATTAATATTTCGTTTTGTTTAGTTAAATTTTCTATCAAATTATCCACACTTCCAATAGTGTTAACTATTTGAAACAAAAATTCAAAATAATGAGACATTTTATATAATATATTTAACAAATTAAGAGAATGTTTTGTTATAAATTTTAATAGCTATATAAAGCATTTGTTTTGGAAATGTAATTTAAATTTTATTAATCATTAAGTTCTTTTAGATAATTTGACTTATCCTAAAAAATGATAAAGATTAAAAGCTATAAACTAGTTATTGATAATTTCGATAAGGTGGTAATATATGATAAACGAAAAAACAGTAGAAGAAGCAATTATGTCTTTATTGAAAAACAAAGGTTATCAGTTGTTAGACGAAAAAAATGATTGAATATTGAATAGAAAACTTGATGAGTTTATCAATGAAGAACAATTAAGAGAATCTTTGAATAGAATTAATAAAATAAAAAGCACAGATGTAATACAGGAAGCAATAAACAAAATAACAAGACTTGATAACCCTTCTTTATTTGAACGTAACCAACAATTCCACAAAATATTAGTTCATGGAATCACCATAGAATCTCGCGATTTTGATACAAATCCTTTAATTAAATTTATTGATTTTGATAATTTTGAAAATAATACATTTGAAGTAATGCATCAGGTTAAATTCAATGAAGGAAAAAATACTAGAATTCCAGATGTAATTATATATATAAATGGTATTCCATTAATCGTAATGGAATTAAAATCTTTTGATGAAGATGCTACGAACGCAACATTAGAACATGCTTATGCACAACTAGGTTCTAATTCTGAATCTGATGGCTATAGATTTGACATCCCTACGCTTTTTAACTACAATGCTTTTTTAGTAATTTCAGATGGTGTTAGTACTAAAGTTGGTACATTAACTTCTAAAATAGATAGATTTAATGAATGAAAAAGTGTTAAAGGCGAAGATGGCTATGATGATAAGTGTGTAAATAAAATAAATATATTAATTGATGGGCTATTCGAACGTTCTAGATTACTTGATGTTATTAAAAATAATATCTTTTTTATCATTGATAAAAATCAAAAACCAGTAAAAATAATGTCACAATATCATCAATATTTTGGTGTAAATAAAGCATTAGATTCGATAATCAAAACAATTAAACCAAATGGAAATGGTAAGGCAGGAATTATTTGACACACACAAGGGAGTGGAAAATCCTTTTCAATGGTGATGCTTGCCCATAGATTGTTATTAAATAAAACATTAAATGTTCCAACAATTGTTGTTTTAACCGATAGAATTGATTTAGATAATCAATTGTATAAAACATTTTTTAGTGCTAGGGAATATCTAAATTGTGAACCAATTACTGCTTTATCTCGAAATGATTTAGTTGAAAAAATAAATAGTATAAAACAAGGCAGAATAATCTTTACAACTGTTGCTAAATTTGATAAAAAAAATCTTCCAAAAAACAAAAGAAACAATATTATTGTTATGACAGATGAAGCACATCGAGGTCATTACGGTCTTTATGAAACAGTTCATTATAAAGTGAATGAAGAAACAGAAGAAATAAATGCTATTTTTAAGTATGGTATAGAAAAGTATATAAGAGAAGCATTACCTAATGCAACATTTATTGGATTTACAGGTACACCTGTTTCTACAAAAGAAAAACAGACAACAGATATTTTTGGTGAAATTATTGATGTATATGATATGACTCAATCTATTATCGATGGAGCAACAGTTAGGTTATATTATGAATCTAGATTAGCAAAGGTTTGAACTAATAATGACCTTTTAAAACAAATTGATCAATATTATGAAAATTTAGAAAACACAAAACAAGCAGATAAAAAATCGATTGAACGTTCAAAAGCAGAAATGTCAAAAATTAAAGTCATATTAGAAGATGATGATATGATTAAATTATTTGTGAAAGACATTTTAGAACATTATAAAGAAAGAAAAGGGTTTTTAAATGGTAAAGCAATGATTGTTTGTCAAACAAGAATCGCTGCTATGAAACTTTATAATGAAATTGTCAAACAAAATCAAGAATATAAAGAAAAAACAATTTTAATTGTTACAGAATCTAACAAAGATACTGAAGAACAAAGAAAATTATTTGGGAATTCAAATTACAGGCGCGATTTAGGCGAAGAATTTAAAAAAGAAAACTCAAAGTACAAAATTGCAATAGTCTGTGATATGTGACTTACAGGTTTTGATGTACAAGATTTAGATGTGATGTATTTTATAAAAAGACTTAAATCTTATAATTTAATGCAAGCAATTGCACGTGTAAATAGAGTTTATCCAGGAAAAAACTCTGGTTTAATTGTCGACTATATTGGATTGAATAAAGAATTAAATTCTGCCTTAGAAGAGTATACGAATCGAGATAAACTAAATAATGTGCAAGATATCAAAAATGAAATTTATGTTATCTTAAAAGAAAAACTAAGTATTCTTAATGAATGATTTTACAAAGTTGATAAATCTAGTTTTTTTAGTACCGATGCTTTAAAAAGATTTACAGCAATTCAAGCAGGAACCCAATTTATTTTAATTGATAAATTAAAAAGGGAAGATCCTTTTATTAATGATTTGTCATTATCGCTTAAACAGGCATTTGTTGTATGTGCGGGTATGTTAACAAGTGAAGAAAAAGATGATGTAATATATTATTTGGCAATTAGAAGTTATATATTAAAACTTAGAAATAAATCAGGTATTGTGTCAACTCAAGAAATGAACGAATATGTATCTAATTTATTAACAGATGCAATTAAAGGTGATGAAGTCAAAGTATTGACAAAAGATGATAGTCTATCTCTAAATCTAATAGATTTATTAAGTGATGAAAATATAGAAAAATTAAGAAAGAATAATCCTACACATATATTTATTGAAATAGTAAAAAAATTACTTGAAAGAGCAATTTCTGAATCAAGAAAAACTAATTATTTTAAATCTCAAGAATATTCTAAAAGACTTAGAAAAATTCTTGAAAAATATAATGACAGAGATCTTAGTTTTTCTCCGGAAGCTACAATTGTTGATTTAGTATCATTTGCAAGTGAGATGGTAAGTAATGAACAAAAAGCGCTTGAACTAGGAATCTTTGGCAGAGAAAGAGCATTTTATGATGCGCTTGCAAGAGATGAAAATGCAAAGAAATTATTGGATGATGAAATCTTAAAACTCATTGCAAAAGAATTAAAAGATGTTGTGGAAGAATATGCATCAACTGATTGGTCGAATAAAGAATCAACAAGAGCAAAAATGAGAATTAAAATAAAAGAATGCTTGAAAAAATACAATTATCCACCCCAATATCAAAAAAGTGCTATTGATGATGTAATAAAACAAGCAGAATATGTTATGAACTAACAGTTATAAAATATTAGATTATTAATTGTTTTCATACTTAGAATTTATATCTATAAACCAACAACGAATATTAAATATTTGTTAAAATTAAAAACATATGTTTTTAATATAAATGAAAGGAAATTTAGATATGGAATGAAATCGAATAATTTATAGAGTGATTCTTGCTTGTTGATTTATTTTAACATTATTTATGGTAAAAACACTTTGAATTATAAAGTCACACACCGATAAAAAAATTTTTATTTATCATCATTGAAAAAACATGAAAAAATATTTTAGATGAGAGATATTAGCTTTTACTTTTGTTTTAACAATATTTCTTTTTTTAATAGGTTTGTTGACTTATTCATTTGCTTACAAATTACCAAGATTTTATTCTAGTAAAACAGAATTAATAGTATTTATATCGATAGAAAGTGTTACATTAATTCCAACAATTATTGCTCATATTCTAATAATTATTTCTACTAGTAATTCAATAAAAAAATATAAAAAAGAACATAAGTGATTTGATAAATCATTTGACGACATTTTAAATTTCGATGAGAATAAATATAACTATTCACTATCTTCAATGAGTTTCAATGTTTATAACAGTAAAATAAAAAATAAAATTAGTATGACAATAAAATTAATATCGCGAAATAAAAAATATAAATTTAATACTGACAATTTAAAAGGTTTTTTATTAACAATAATCTCTATTTCGCTTTGAAAAAGTTCTGAAAAATTTGAAAATGAAGATGATCAATATAATTTTATTATGAAAAAATTAATATTTCTTTTTGAGAAAAGATTTAATTACTCAATTGAATATATTAAACAAAAGTACAATGAACTATTAAATATAAAATAAAGGAGAAAAATAATGAAAAAAAACAATAAGCATATTTACAAATTTAGGAAATGTTATTACACCAATTAATAATATAGTGTATTCTAATGTCTATAGTGTAGAACATAAAGCTAACAATAAGGAATATACTATTTATAATGCTTATGAAGAACAAAATCTAGATCCTAATGAAGAAAAAATAAAAAGATTAAAAAATCAAAGTTTTGATTGAGTTGTTGTTAATGAGAGCGAACAATATGGGGATTATTGAGAAACTGCTATTGGTGGAAAAAATTTACATTTTATGAATTTAAAAACTGGTGAAGTTAAACCATTACAATATTTTTTAGAAAAAACAAATGAAGAACTTTATGTGTGAAACTTGGTAAAAGTTGAAGATGTAAATAAAGGTTGATATATTAGAACATTACCCAATGATAATAAATTAGATAATTTGGGTTAATTACACATTATTTAGATTGAATAATGAATTTCCTTATAGCTATTTGTGGAATATTACTATCCATTTCAAGTTTTAAAACATGAATTTTATTGGATCAAGCAAAAAGAAAAATTTTTATTTATTTTTATTTTAAAAACATAAAAAAGTATCTTTTTCCTATAATATTTTTAGCTGTTCTTAATCTCATAATATTTTATGCTTCATTAATTTCTTATATATGACTTTTAAAAATAACATCATTAGAAGACTTGTTTTATAAAAAAATCAAAACAACACTTCTATTCATAGTATTGAGCTCTTTATTTGCTATTTTCTTAAATGTAGCAGGTATCATTTGTGCTAATAAGGCAATGGTAATGTTTAAAAAAAGTAATGAATTATTTTCTAAGTCCTTTGAACAAGTTTTGGCTTTTAATGATAGTAAATATTCATTTAAACTAAAAAATGTAAAATTTATTATTAAATTAGATACTATAACTTATAAAATTGGAACCCAAATAAATTGAATAAAACTACATAAACCTTTTATGTCAAAAAAACATTTCTTAAAATATGCTTTGTTGAGAATGATAAATATAACAACTCTTTATACTAAAAATTATTTTGACAATTTAGACGATCAATACAATTTCATAATGAAAAAATATATTAACATCTTGCAAAATGATTATAAATATTCAATTGAAGAAATAAATATTACATATAATCAATTATTAGGCATTGATCAAAAATAAATTATAAAAATAGGCCAAAGTTTTACCTTAGTCTATTTTTCTTTTTAACATTCAATAACTATTTTATAAACATTACTTGATAGTTTTTTATTTCTAAATTCACAAAATCTAAAGAAGATTTCAATTTTTCCATTTGATTTAACAATTTTTAATTTTGGGTTTGATTTAGTATCACCATTTGTAGGTTGATCAGGATTTACTGCTGTAAATCTTTCTGCTCATGGTTCTTTGAATTTTAGCAATTTATGATCGTTTTCAACATTTACAAAGTGATTAGAATAATAATCATATTTTATTTCTTTAACTTCTTCATTGAATCAGTTTTGTTCTACTGTTTCAATTTCTAGAGGATTTATATTTTTTTCAAACTCCGGATCAAATTTTCAATTTGAAGGAATGGTTACTTCTTGTTTGCCAACTAATTCTAATTTTGTAGATGACAATTTTAAGTCTTTGATTTCTGCTGGTACATCAATAATATTAGTTGGTGAAGCAGTTTCTTTAATTTTAATAATTAAAGCAATTGTGTCTTCAAAGTATTTTAATTCTATACTTTCGATTTCTCCGCCATTAGTTTTAATGTGTTCTAAAAGCTGTTGGTTAGTCATATCTTTGGTTTTGATTTGTGTTTTTAAATCAGTATATTTAGATTTATATTGACTAACTGTTAAATCTTTTGAAGCACCTTCAAGTTGAATTTCTTTGTCTTTAAAAATCTTAAACAGTGGATTTTGTTTGAAACCAGTTATTTCTCAAGAAGCTGATTTTTCTTCATTTCATTCAGTTCTTAAAGTTAGAGTTAAGGTTAATTTTCCTTCTAATGAATTATTTTGGTCAAAAATAATTGTGTCAATGTTGCAAGTAGACTTGTATTTTTCTAATACTTCCAAGATATTAACATCAATAGAATCTTTAGTTGCTTTTAATTTTTTAACTTTTTCTTCAACACTAAGTTTTTGAAAATCTTCATGAAACACATTTGAATATTGATCTTTATCTTTAGCATCTAAAGTTCCTAATTTTGATAGAATGTCATCAATAGTGATTTGTTTAAATTTGACATCATTAGTGATTTTTGTTTTTATATTAGGATCTTTTTCATCTTCTATGTCAATTACTAATTTCGCATATCCTTCATTTACTTTATGATGTGATTCTAAAGACACATTAGTAATTCTAACTTGTAATTCTTTTAGTTTGTTTTCAAATTGCTCTTTAGTTGTAAATTTATCAGAAACCACTTGACTCAATAATTGATCTTTATATTTTGAAAGAAATTCATATTTATCTTCATTATTGTATCCATCTACTAAAGTGAAATTACCAATTTGTGGCAACACTTTTTTCAAACGATTTTCTTTAAAACCTTTAATTTCAAAAGTTAAATCTTTTTGGTCAAATTCTTTTGCTAATGAAATACTTAATATTCCTGTGGTTGAATCGTTTTCTTTTTCTTTTAATTCAATTTTAGTGATGATAATTTGGTTAGCACTTAAAAAATCTTTAATTTCAACATTTGTAATGTCACCTTGAACCATACTTATTAAAGAATATTCATATTCTTCATTATATGAATCAATGGTGTGATTTTCTTTTTCTTTTAAATCTAGATCTTTAATTCTTGCAATAGCTTCATCAAAAGATAAATTCATTTTAAATCCGGCTATATCATAAGTTTTTGTAATAGTTTGATTAGGGAAAAGATCACAAGCATAAGTAATAGCTAATGTACCAATTCCTTCTTTTTCATCTTTAACAGTTAAAGCTAATTTTTTAATTTCAATTTCATGTTCGAGTAAAAATACTGTAAAATCTCGATTTGGGAAAAGATCAGTTGGATCCTCTTTGTCAAGGTGTTCGTTATATGCTTCAACTTGTGTTATATATTCACTAACTTTAGAATCACTTTTATCAATTAAGTCAGGTTTAGGCGCATTATCTAATAAGGTAGAAAAGTCCATAGTTTTAAAGTTTACTGCTGATTGTAAACCCTTCGAGAAAACTTTACCTTCTTTATCTTTTAAGGTAAGAACAATAAAATAACTACCAGTTTTGATATCAAAACTTAAAATTTGAATTTTATAAATATCACATTCTTTACCCTTAATAGCACCAATAACTTCTTCATAAGTTTTAGTTTTAGTTCTTATTTTATTTTTTAAAATAGGATTTTTAATAAATTCATAGTAATTGTATTTATCACAATCTTCAAGATAAACGTCTTCTAAAACAGTGTCAAAAAGTTCTAACATTGCATTTTCTTTGAAAACATTAGTTAATAAATATTCTTTTTTGATTGTTTCGTCATTCTTTTTGTAAGTGAAATACAATTTAATATCTCTAGATTTACCCTTAATTCTTTCCACAAGAATTTCAAAGTCAATTCCATAAGAATCAGTTTCTTCTTTTAGTTTTTTGTTAGTGTCATAAGTTATTTTTTCTGCTATAACTTTTGAATATTCATAAATGTATTCTTCATAAGTCTTTGTGCTAGCATCTTCAAAACCTAAATTATTGCCAATTGCGTCAACCACTTGTTGTAAAGTTTTTTCTTCTTTAAAACCATCTAGTTCTAATTCTAGTTTTTTAACTTGTAAATCTTTTGTAATTTCTACTACAAGTTTTGCTTTAGTAGCTTCATGTTTTTGTAAGTCAATTTTTACATCAACACCATATCTTAATAAATATTGTTTTATGTCGATATTATCTTCATCAAACTTGCTTTCAGAAGTTAATTTATCAAATAAATTATTACCGAATTTATGTTTAAAACCATCAACAGAGAATTTACTTTTTTCTTCTAAATCTAGTTTGGTTATTTTATCTAAAACTTCAGAAGAAGATTTATCTTTTTTAAATCCTTCAAATTCTCAAGATTTTGCTTTGGTTTCTTTAGTAACTTTATTTCTAAAAGTTATAGTTAATTTAACTTTTCCATTTTGCTTATCTAGAACTTCAAATTCTGGTTCGATTTCTAAATCTATTTTTTCTTCAATGAATTTTTGGATTTCTTTACCTTTTAATCCCGCAAAGATTAAATTAGAATTCTTAAAGCTCTTTTTATAACCTTCTGTGGTAAAGTTGTTTGTATCTCTTAAAGTTAATTCGCCCAATTCATTGATAACATTATCCATTGAAAGGTTGTATTTTTTAAAGGTTACATTGTATTTTCTATTCATAGTATGATTAGTATTTTCAAATCTAAATACAACGTCTAAAGTTCCTTTTCCTTCATTTTTATCAATGTTAATTAAAGAAATTGATGAAATTTCTATATCTTTTAAAGTTAAAAAATGTTCCACACTAAATTTAAAATTAACAAGATTTTTAATTAAATTTTCTTTTGTGTTTTCATATTCATGAGCATAAGTTTTGTCAGCGTCTTTTAATGAAAGTTGACCTAGTGTTTCAATATGGTCAATTTCTTCAGAATTTAAAATAGTTTTAAAATCTTTAATTGTATATTGCTTAGTTATTTCTTGTGAATCTAATTGTAATTTTAAAGTTAATTCAGCAACACCAGCATCTTGATCAATTGCTTTTAAACTAGCGCTTAAATTAACATTGTGCTTTTTTAAAAAACTTTTAAAATCTTCATTTTTGATTTTATCTGCTTTAATGTAGTTGACCAAATTGTCTTGACTTAAAGTTATAAAATCATCAACTAAATGTTTTTCTTTTTCTAAAAGATCGACATTTTTTAAATGATTTGCAAAAGCATTGATGTTCTTTTTAAAACCAGTAAATGACATTGTAAATACCTTATTTTTACCTGGTAAAATGGTTAAAGTTGCCTTACCTTCTAAATCATCAAATTCAACTTTTTGAAGTGTATAAACAATTTTAGTTTTTGAACCTAAACTAACATAGTTTTGAACTTGTGAAGCTAAAATACTTTCTTTTGGTTTTTGTCAGCTAATTGTTATATCTTTTTCAAAATCAGTCCCTTTACAGCTAATTGCTAAAGCTAAAGAAGCTGAAGAAATTAAAATTGCTGGAAATATTAAAAGGGATTTCCTATTCTTTTTCATATTTTTCCTCTATCTTTCTATATCTAATAATTATATTAAAATTACACTCAAGCAAAATCCACCAATTAAGCATAATTGCTTAACTTTGCAAAAATAAAAAACAATGACATTAGCCATTGTTTGATAATTAAATTTGAGTAGCTTGATTTTCAGAACCATTTACAATCAAAGCAGGAGTTCCAATTCTTCTTAAACTTAAACTTGTAATTTCAGAACCAAAATCTTTAACTAATTCTTTTTCAGTTTTAGAAAGATCTAATTTATAAATTTTTGTATTTTCAAACACGAAATATAAAGTGTTATTAATATTACATAAAAGATTTTTGCTGTTAGCACCTAAATCTAATACTTTAGAAACTTCTAAAGTTTTTGCATCTAAAGCATTTAAATTGTAAGTTGCATTTTCTTTTTCAATGTAGTAGATTTTACCATTTACAAAATTCAATGCTGAGGTTTCTTTTTTAAGTAGTTCTTCTATTTTAGGAATAAAGGTTTTTTCTTTTTCTTGCTTATTAAAAATAGTAGTAATTTTCTCACTTACAGGTGTTGTTAGTAAAAATAGAGTTTCATTAGTTGTTGTACTTGGCTTTTCTTTAAACACCTCGATAATTGTAGCCTTATCAGTTTTGTTTGAACCATCTTGGCCAATTACTTTGATTTTATCCTCCCCACTATCATCTGCTCAAGTAGGATCACAATAGAATCAAGAATTAGTTTCTTTGTTATAAACAGATAAAAAGGTATGACCATCACCAGTTAAAACTCTAAACTTGACTTTAAATAATGAAAGCAATAATGACATTTGGTCAACGTATTCTTTACATACACCTTTATTTAAAGTATAAGCTTCGTTTAATGATGAGTTGTAATTAACATAGTTAATGTTTTCAGAAACAAATTTAGAAAGAACATAAACTTTTTCAATTGTGCTTGCTTCTGGTTTTAAAAGTTTTTTGGCAGCCTCAATATATTCTTTTTGTTTTTTAACACCTTCTTCTGAAAGTTTGTTTCTATTTAAAGAAATTGAAGAAATGAAATTATTTTTAGTTTTAAATACAACAGAGCCTTCACTAACTAATGAAAGATATGAATAAGTTTCTAAATCATTTTGAAGTATTTCAGAAATTACTTCGTAATACAAGTCATTCGTGATTCCGTTTGCTTTGGTATCATATCTTTTAGCAACGTAGCCTTTTGGAGCATCTTTTAATTCAGTTAATAAACTTACAAGATGATTTTTTAATTCTTGTTTTGTTCATTGATGGTCAAAAGTTACATTTGGTGGATTATGTTGCTCTTCACTAGCATCAAGTTCTTTTTGAAATGCTTCATTGTCTTGTTTTACTTTTAAGAATTTCTCATAAGCAGCATCGCTAAATTGTTCTTTTAACAACTCATCAATTCTTTGGAGTAAAGGTTGTACTTTTGGTCAGAAAATTGTAAAAGAAGTCATTGGTGAAAAGTCATAAAACTTTTGACTCTCTAATAATTGTTTTAAACTTTTTAACTCAGTGAAATATATAGTCTTTTTATCAACAACTTGGGGATTTGAAGGTTGTTCTGGTTCAGGCTTAGGATCGGGTTTAGGAGTAGGGACTTCTGGTTTAGGTTCAGGTTGAGGCGTTGGTTTTATAGGGTCAGTAGTTTGACCGGGATCTATCTTTTTTGGCAAGGAATTACCAAAACAATTTTTAGCAGAAATTGTCAAAGGTGTTAATGCTATTAATGTTGTACCTAAAAATAAAAATTTTGATAATGACTTTTTCATTGCTCTCCTAATATCAAGTTTATGTTCTAACAATAATCTAATTTTAAATTAATATAGCAATATATTAAAAGTTATACTAATATAATTATTAATTATATTTTTTTACCAAAAATACTATAAACAAATGTTTTTAGTAAAAAAATGACTAAAAAATTATTGAAAAAATATTGCTATTTTTTAATTAATATGTTGTAAAATATTTAAGTTAAATTGCAAATGTAGTTCAATGGTAGAACATCAGCTTGCCATGCTGAATACGGGAGTTCGATTCTCCTCATTTGCTCCATTTATCATTAGATGCCATTTACAATGTACTTGAAAAAGTACATTTTTTAAAACCATTGAAGCAATGAAAGGTCATATGTTTTATCTAATATATAAAGAAAAAAATATCTCGTCATTTCAAGCAATTAGAAAATTTGCTCATAAAAATAAAATAAAAAAAATCGGTCACACTGGAACACTTGATCCATTAGCAAGTGGTCTATTGTTAGTGGCTACAGACGAAGATACTAAATTAATTCCTTTCATTGAAGTTAAAGATAAAACTTATGTTACAACTATTCATTTTGGTGTTCAAACTTCTACATACGATGCTGAGGGCGAAATTATAAATAGTTCGCAAATTAAAATCAAACAAGAAGATTTAAACAAAATTAATCAATGATTACTTGAACAAACATCTCAAATACCCCCTATTTTTTCTGCTAAAAAAGTCAATGGGATTAGAGCTTATGATTTAGCGAGAAAAAATAAAGATGTAGTTTTAAAACCACAAAATATCACGGTTTATAAATCACAAGTTTTAGAATTTGATTTCGAAAATCAAATCTTAAAAGTTGAACTTTCAGTTTCAAACGGAACTTATATTCGTTCTTTAGTTAATGATTTAGCACTTGCTTTTAATACATTTGCATATATGAAAGATTTGGAAAGAATTTCGATAAGCAATTTAAATAAAGATTTATTAATAAATAAAAACTTTGCTAAAATTAAATACCAACAAATTTTGCCAAGTAGGTATTTTGATAGCACAAAAGAAGAACAGCAAAAGCTACTAATGGGACATACACTTCAAAAAGATTTAGATAATGGAATATATTTTGCAAGAAGAATTGACAATGCAAATGATGATTCTATTTATGGAATTGTTGAAGTTAATAATAAAACTTTAAAAAGCAAAAATCTTTTTGGAAATAGGATTTTAAAGGAGAACTAAAGTTATGAATATTAAGGAACTTTTAAAAAAACAAATCAAAATCGCTGCTTTTGATATTGATGGAACAATTTTGCCAAACGGAAAAACAAGTTTTAGTCCACAAATTATTTCAATGTTTAAAAAGCTAAAAGAAAATGGGATCACAACTGCAATTGCATCAGCAAGAGAATTTGTAACCATTGGTAAATTACTAGAAGAAGTTCCTACATTAGATTATTTTATAGGTGCTAATGGAACATTCATTTATGATGTACAAAATAAAAAAATAATTTTTGAAAAAATTATTAAATTTGAAGATTTCAAAAGAATTTATGAATACTTTATTTCTCAAAAACAAGTATGTACTGGTTTTACCATTATGGACACTAAATTTGGTTTTTATTCACCAGGCACCAACATTGATACTTGATTTTTAAGACCCCATCATCAAAAAATGATCCATGTTGATTACAACAAAGTAGAAAAAGATCACTTACACATTATTACTTTAGTAGCTCATGGTTATCAAAACACTACTTGATGTTCTGAAAAAGCAACCCAATTAATTGACCAATACAATATGGACTTAGAAGTTAATTCATTATGATCAAATGGACTTTTTATTTCTCCGAAAGGAATAACTAAATCCGCAACTTTAAATAGATTATGTAACATTTTAGGATACACCCAAGAAAACTTAATTGCTTTTGGCGATTCTTCAAATGATTTCGAAATGTTAAGAGACGCTTTTTATGGTGTTGCTATGGATCATTCATCAGATGAATTAAAAAGAGTAGCAAAAGATGTTGCTTTAGATTGTGAATATGATGGAGCTTATATTAAATTAATAGAGTTGAACTTAATCTAATTTGATATCATAAAAATATGAGTGATTTAACCATCTTTTCAATTAATAATGCAATCCAGTTTAATCAACCAATTTTTATTTTAGGTGCTTTTGAGTCCTTTCACATAGGACATTATTTTTTACTTGAACAAGCTTTAAAAATCAAACAAGAAGACCAAGATATTGTTTTAGTTTATTTTAAAGACGTAGACAAATTACCTAAAAATAAAAATCAAAAAATCTTTATGGATTTAAAAAGTAGAATTCAAACCTTTGCTAACTTAAATTTTAAGTATGCTATTGAACTAGTTTATGAAGAGATTAAAAATCTTGATGCAAATGATTTTTTAAATAAACTTTTCGAAAATCAAGAAGACTTTCAAATTATAACTGGTAAAGATTTTTGCTTTGGCAAAGATAAAAAAGGAAATGTTGAACTTTTATCAAACACTTATCCTGATCGTGTTTTTTCATTTGAATTAATGAAATTAGAAAACAAAATTAAGATATCAACTTCCTATTTAAAAGAAAATTTAGAACTAGGCAATATCGATTTTAACAATAAACTTTTGATTGAACCATACCAAATTAGTGCCATTTTACATAAAGATCTAACTTTGGACATTGATGATTTAGTTTTGAAGGTTCCAGAAGGAATTTATGCTAGTTCATTAATTATTAAAGATTACGAATACAAAGTTGTTTTATTAAATGATGGCCAAAAATATAGAGTTAAATTTTTAGATTTTAACTATAAAGGCAAAAACGATTTACAACAAGCATATTTATTGATAGAAAAAGAAATTAGATTTTTTGCCAACAACGAAAATAAAGAAATATCCAAAAATGATGTATTTGAAGTTAAAAAACATTATTTTGAATAATTACTGCACCTTTAATTTTAAAGAGAGTATATGAAACAAATTAGAATTGAAAAATATATTGCTGAAAATACAACATTAAGTAGAAACGCAATCAAAAGCAAACTTAAACAAAAAGCTATCAAAGTTAATGGACAAATCATCAATCGCTTAATCAAAATAAACCCTAATAAAGATGTAGTTGAATTAGACAATTGTGTTATTAAATATGAAGAATTTCAATACTATATGTTTAATAAACCTGTTGGTTTTATTACTGCTAACAACGATTGATATAATGCTACCATTTTTGATATTTTAGGTTTAAAAAGGGACAAATTTTTTGCTTTTGGAAGATTAGACAAAGATACCGAAGGTTTATTAATAATTAGTAATGATGGACAAATGTGCCACAATTTATTAAGTCCTAAAAATCACGTTCCCAAAAAGTATTTAGTTAAAGTAGACAAAAAATTAGATTCGCAAATATTGTTTCAACATTTACCTATTAAAATCAATGAAGAATTTGTTGTTGAAAAATACAAATTTGAGCAAATTGATGACAAAAATTGCTATTTAACCATTTACGAAGGAAAATTTCACCAAGTTAAAAAAATGTTTGGTGTCTTGGGTTACAATGTTCTATTTTTAAAAAGAATTGAATTTGGTAAATTGGCTTTAGATCCAAATTTAAAAATAGGCAGCATTAAAAAGTTAAGTCCAGAAGAAATTGCTTTAATGCAACAAAAATAATCATTCGCTTTATGGTAAAATAAGTAATGCATTTAATAATGCTTAATTTATAACTTGGTAGTAAATACGTTTATTACTAGGTATAAACATAAATCGTTAAGGAGATTTTATGATCGATAAAAGACAAAAAGCTGAAATTATTAAAAAGTATGGTAAAAATTCAAAAGATACAGGTAATTCTTTTGTTCAAATAGCTATTTTAACTGCTGAAATTGAAGATTTGAAAAAACACTTTGAAAAGAACAAACACGATAACCATTCACGTCGTGGTTTCTTAGCAAAAATTACAAAACGTAGAGTTCTATTACAACACTTAAAAGAAAATGATTTCAAAACCTATAACAAATGTTTAAATGAACTTCAATTGAGAAAATAATTTGTTTGTAAAATTAACAAAAAAGGTGCTTTTTTGTTAATATTTTTTATTTTTAATCAATTTGATTAAACTTCACACATTAAGAAATGTGGAGGAAAAATGATTAATGACACAATTGTAAAATCAGAAAATAAAAAAGAAATTCTTTCTTTAGTAAAAACAATTGAAAAAGAATTTGGTGAAGGTTCAATTATGCTTTTAAATAATGAAGAACCATTACAAAAAATTGAAGTTTTTAAAACTGGCTCATATTTATTAGATAAAGCTTTAGGAATAGGAGGCTATCCTAAAGGTAGAATCGTTGAAATTTATGGACCTGAAAGCAGTGGTAAAACCACACTTTGTTTGCACGCAATTGCAGAAATTCAAAAACAAAATGGTTTAGCAGCCTATATTGATGCTGAACATTCATTTGACCCAATGTATGCAAAAAATCTAGGGGTTGATTTAGAAAAATTAATTCTATCTCAACCCGATTCAGGAGAGCAAGCTTTAGAAATTGTTGATATTCTTGCTAAATCTTCTTTTGTTGATTTAATTGTTGTAGATTCTGTTGCTGCTTTAGTACCAGAGGCTGAACTAAATGGAGAAATGAAAGATCAACAAATAGGAATGCAAGCTAGATTAATGTCTAAAGGATTAAGAAAAATCACTGGACATTTAAGCAAAAATAAAACCACAATTTTATTTGTAAATCAAATTCGTGAAAAAATAGGAGTAATGTTTGGTAATCCTGAAACCACTACAGGTGGAAGAGCACTCAAATTTTATTCATCTATTAGAATTGAAGTTAGAAAATCTAACACCATAACAGATGGTAAAGATATTACTGGAAATGAAGTTAAATTAAAAGTTGTAAAAAACAAACTTTCAGTACCTTATAAAACTGCTGTTACGGAAATAGTCTTTTCACAAGGAATCGATAAATTATCTGAATTAATTGATTTGGGTGTAGAACTAAACGTCTTTGAGAAAAAAGGTGCTTGATATTCATATCAAGGTAAAAATATAGCTCAAGGGAAAAAACAATTTAAAGATTTCTTGATAAATAATTCTGATTTTATGCAAAAAATAGAAGATGAAATTTTAAGTAATCAAGAAGAAAAATAAAGTAGAAAGAAAATTTTATGAATAGACAAAATAAGAAAATTAATGTTTTGTTTATAGGTGATGTTTTTGGAGAACCAGGAATCAAGTGTTTAGAAAAACATTTAAAAAATTTAATTAATAAATACGAAATAGATTTTGTAATTGCTCAAAGCGAGAATGTTTCATCGCGTAAAGGTCTTACACAAGAAGACTATTTAAAAATGAAAGAAATAGGAATAAGTGCTTTTACATTAGGAAATCACGTTTGAGCTAAAAAGGATATCTTATCTATTATTAATAATGACGATGTTATAAGACCTTTAAATATTCAATCATCATACGCAGGACACGGAACTCAAGTTTTTGTTTTGGAAAACAACATTACAGTTAGAGTTACTTCTTTAATGGGGATAACTTTTAATCAATTACTAGCACCTTGAGGTGAAGAATATGCTAATAACTTTTTCGATGTTTTCGATGAGCTTTTAAGATATGGCGAACCAACAGATTTTCATATTATTGACTTCCATGGTGAAACCACAAGCGAAAAAAATGTTTTCGGTTTATATATTGACGGAAAAGTTGATGCTCTATTAGGAACACATACACACGTGCAAACTAATGATGCTCACGTTTTACCAAAAGGCACATGTTATATCACTGATGCTGGAATGTGCGGACCTTTTAATGCTGCTATTGGTGCCAACTTTGAAGAAGTGTATAGAAAAATGCGTTATGGTGATTCAGTTAAATTCAAAGTTTCTGACAACAAGGTTCAATTAAACGGAGTTGTTTTGCAATTAAACACTGATAAAAAGAAGAATAAAATTTTTCCAATCAACATTTTGCCAGAATAATTATTAATTTCTTATTTAAATTGCTTTTACAATGTAGAAGCGATTTTTTTATTATTTATTCCTTTTTTATATTAATAATTAATGTATTTTTGCTAAAAACAGCTCGATTTTAGATAGCTTTTGAAAAAAATAAAAAAATTAAACAAAATTAATAAATATTTCAAATAATTTTCTTACATTTTAAAAATCTTGTATTATAATCATTAAGTTATTTTTAAAGGCTTGTTATTAAATTAATGTGTTCGAAAAAATAACAAATACAAAAAATTAAAAAATTTATGCTTTTTTATTTTTTCTGTATTATAATAGTTAAGTTATTTTGCTAACACTTTTTTTAGCAACTTAACAAAATGTTCTTTGAAAACTAGATATTATTATACATGACAGTCAATTTTTTCGAGAGTTTGATCCTGGCTCAGGATGAACGCTGGCTGTGTGCCTAATACATGCATGTCGAGCGGAGTTAGCAATAACTTAGCGGCAAATGGGTGAGTAACACGTACTTAACGTACCTTTTAGTTTGACATAACGGTCGGAAACCAACGCTAATTTCAAATACTTGTGATTTTCGCATGAAGATTACATAAAAGGAGCTTTACGGCTTCGCTAAAAGATCGGGGTGCGCAACATTAGCTAGTTGGTAGGGTAATGGCCTACCAAGGCGATGATGTTTAGCGGGGTTGAGAGACTGAACCGCCACACTGGGACTGAGATACGGCCCAGACTCCTACGGGAGGCAGCAGTAGGGAATTTTCCACAATGGACGAAAGTCTGATGGAGCGACACAGCGTGCCTGATGAAGGCCTTCGGGTTGTAAAGGGCTGTGGTAAGGGAAGAAAAAGTAGCATAGGAAATGATGTTGCCTTGACGGTACCTTATTAGAAAGCAACGGCTAACTATGTGCCAGCAGCCGCGGTAATACATAGGTTGCAAGCGTTATCCGAAATTATTGGGCGTAAAGCGTCTGTAGGTTGTTTATTAAGTCTGACGTTAAATTTTGGGGCTCAA
Source organism: Mycoplasmopsis hyopharyngis (assembly GCF_045276885.1). Lineage (NCBI taxonomy): Bacteria > Bacillati > Mycoplasmatota > Mycoplasmoidales > Metamycoplasmataceae > Mycoplasmopsis > Mycoplasmopsis hyopharyngis. The sequence goes on from NZ_CP174164.1 coordinate 214,645, forward strand.
CCCCAACCCGCGTTAGATACTGGTAGACTAGAGTTATGTAGAGGTTAGCGGAATTCCTTGTGAAGCGGTGAAATGCGTAGATATAAGGAAGAACACCAAAATGGCGAAGGCAGCTAACTGGACATATACTGACACTGAGAGACGAAAGCATGGGGAGCAAACAGGATTAGATACCCTGGTAGTCCATGCCGTAAACGATGATCATTAGCTAATGGGGAGCTCATTGGCGCAGCTAACGCATTAAATGATCCGCCTGAGTAGTATGCTCGCAAGAGTAAAACTTAAAGGAATTGACGGGGACCCGCACAAGCGGTGGAGCATGTGGTTTAATTTGAAGCTACGCGTAGAACCTTACCCACTCTTGACATCTTCTGCAAAGCTATAGAGATATAGTGGAGGTTAACAGAATGACAGATGGTGCATGGTTGTCGTCAGCTCGTGTCGTGAGATGTTTGGTTAAGTCCTGCAACGAGCGCAACCCTTATCCTTAGTTACTACATTTAGTTGAGGACTCTAAGGAGACTGCCCAAGTAATTGGGAGGAAGGTGGGGACGACGTCAAATCATCATGCCTCTTACGAGTGGGGCAACACACGTGCTACAATGGGCGATACAAAGAGATGCAATATGGTGACATGGAGCAAACCTCAAAAAGTCGCTCTCAGTTCGGATTGAAGTCTGCAACTCGACTTCATGAAGTCGGAATCGCTAGTAATCGTAGATCAGCTACGCTACGGTGAATACGTTCTCGGGTCTTGTACACACCGCCCGTCACACCATGGGAGCTGGTAATGCCCGAAGTCGGTTTTTTCAAACTGCCTAAGGCAGGACTGGTGACTGGGGTGAAGTCGTAACAAGGTATCCCTACGAGAACGTGGGGATGGATCACCTCCTTTCTACGGAGTACAATTTTTTGTTTTTTTACAAAGATCCTTTTTCTCACAATTTATTTTTATATTTATTTTGTTATGTATTGCTTCTGGATCTTGGCTAATATCTAGTTTTGAGAGAACATTTCTCTCAATTGTTCTTTGAAAACTGAATAGTAGTAAATTTGATATTACAACGACATCAAAAATAAAATTAACAAAATAATTGTCAATTTGTTTTGATCATCGAGTAATCATTATTGTTTAATAATAATAATGATTCATTGAAATGTCTTAAATACACATCAACAATAGGTTTTATATTGTACTTTTAAATAAGTAAGAGTTTGTGGTGGATGCCTTGGGTCTGGAAGTCGATGAAGGACGTGATTACCTGCGATAAGCCTCGTGGAGCCGGATATATGCTTTGAAACGGGGATTTCCGAATGGGGAAACCTAACTAGGGTAATGCCTAGTTGCAAATGATTGAATCAATAGATCATTTAGCGAGACACCATGTGAACTGAAACATCTTAGTAGCATGAGGAAGAGAAAATAAATAATGATTTCATCAGTAGCGGCGAGCGAAAGTGAAACAGCCCAAACCAATTTTATTGGGGTTGTAGGACAGTCTATATAGAGTTACAAAATTTAATGATAGCAGAAGCTTTTGGGAAGAAGCGGCGAAGAGGGTGATACCCCCGTAAGCGAAATCCTTAAATCTCTTGACTGTATCCTGAGTAGGGCGGGGCACGTGAAACCCTGTCTGAATCTGCCAGGACCACCTGGTAAGGCTAAATACTAACCAGACACCGATAGTGAACTAGTACCGTGAGGGAAAGGTGAAAAGAACCCCGAGAGGGGAGTGAAATAGATTCTGAAACCACTTACTTACAATTAGTCAGAGCCCGTTAATGGGTGATGGCGTACATCTTGCAGTATGGACCGGCGAGTTATGTTAACATGCGAGGTTAAGCAGAAAAAAGCGGAGCCGTAGAGAAATCGAGTCTTAATAGGGCGAATTAGTATGTTGATATAGAACCGAAACCATGTGATCTATTCATGAGCAGACTGAAGCTAGGTTAATCCTTAGTGGAGGGTCGAACCACAGTACGCTGAAAAGTGCCTGGATGACTTGTGAATAGCGGAGAAATTCCAATCGAACTTGGAGATAGCTGTTTCTCCTCGAAATAGCTTTAGGGCTAGCGTGTGATGTTAAGCATTGGTGGTAGAGCACTGAATATGGAATGGCCGCGCCTAGCGGTACTGACTATAATCAAACTCCGAATACCAGTGTGTACTGTCATGCAGTCGGAACCGGGGTGCTAACGTCCCGGCTCGCGAGGGCAACAACCCAGATCGTCGGCTAAGGTCCCAAAATCGTGTTAAGTGGAAAAGGTTGTGAAACTTCACAAACAACTAGGAGGTTGGCTTAGAAGCAGCCACCCTTTAAAGAGTGCGTAATAGCTCACTAGTCAAGAGGTTTTGCGCCCACAATGTAACGGGGCTAAAACACGATACCGAAGCCACGGGTACTTTATGTACGTTAGAGGAGCGTTCTTATTGCGGTGAAGTTAGACCGTGAGGACTAGTGGAGCGATAAGAAGTGAGAATGCCGGTATGAGTAACGATTCGTAGTGAGAATCTACGACGCCTATTGGGGAAGGTTTCCTGGGCAAGGTTCGTCCACCCAGGGTTAGTCAGGGCCTAAGGTGAGGCTGAAAAGCGTAATCGATGGACAACAGGTTAATATTCCTGTACTTTCTATAAGTGTGATGGAGTGACGGAGAAGGATAGTTCTACCCATTATTGGATTTGGGGGCAAATATTTACTGGTCAATGTAGGCAAATCCGCATTGTATAACCGGGAGGTATGACGCATAGGCAACGAATTGAATGAGTTCACGCTTCCAAGAAAAGCTTCTAGCCGTATGATCTTATAGAAACCTGTACCGAGAACGGACACACGTCCCCAAGATGAGTATTCTAAGGCGAGCGAGAAAACTAGTGTTAAGGAACTCTGCAAAATGACCCCGTAAGTTCGCGAAAAGGGGTGCCTATAGTAAAATATAGGCCACAGTAAATTGTGAGGGGCAACTGTTTATCAAAAACACAGCTCTCTGCTAAACCGCAAGGTGATGTATAGGGGGTGAAGCCTGCCCAGTGCCCGAAGGTTAAACGGATTTGTTAGCTTATGTGAAGCATTGAAGTGAAGCCCGGGTGAACGGCGGCCGTAACTATAACGGTCCTAAGGTAGCGAAATTCCTTGTCGGCTAAATACTGACCTGCACGAAAGGCGCAATGATCTCTCAACTGTCTCAACACTAGACTCGGTGAAATTATGGTCCCAGTGAAAACGCTGGGTTCCCGCATCAAGACGAAAAGACCCCATGGAGCTTTACTACAACTTCGTATTGGAACTTGGCCTAACATGTGTAGGATAGGTGGGAGACTTTGAAGCGAGGACGCTAGTCCTGGTGGAGTCAACCTTGAAATACCACCCTTGGTATGTTGAGTTTCTAACCTGCTATCATAAACCGGTAGGGGGACAGTGCGTGGTGGGTAGTTTGACTGGGGCGGTCGCCTCCTAAAGAGTAACGGAGGCGTTCAAAGATACACTCAGTATGGTCAGAAACCATATGTAGAGCGCAAAGGTAAAAGTGTGTTTGACTGTGAGACTTACAAGTCGAGCAGGTGCGAAAGCAGGACTTAGTGATCCGGCTGTTTATTGTGGAATAGCAGTCGCTCAACGGATAAAAGTTACCCTGGGGATAACAGGCTTATCTTGCCCAAGAGATCACATCGACGGCAAGGTTTGGCACCTCGATGTCGGCTCATCGCATCCTGGAGCTGGAGTCGGTTCCAAGGGTTGGGCTGTTCGCCCATTAAAGCGGTACGCGAGCTGGGTTCAGAACGTCGTGAGACAGTTTGGTCTCTATCTGATGTGGGCGTTGGAATATTGATGAGAGCCGTTCTTAGTACGAGAGGACCGGAACGGACATACCACTGGTGTTCCTGTTGTTGCGCCAGCAGCATAGCAGGGTAGCTAAGTATGGAAAGGATAACCGCTGAAAGCATCTAAGTGGGAAACCTCCTCAGAGATGAGTATTCCCTTGAAATTCCTTGTAGACTACGAGGTTGATAGGCTAGAAGTGTAAGTACAGTAATGTATTCAGCTGACTAGTACTAATAAATTGATAGGTTTAAAAGTAATTGTGTATTTAAGATATTTTAATGAATCATCAATCAAAGTGATTCCTACTATTCAGTTTTCAAAGAGCATTACTCCAAGAGTTGCTCTTGTGAGTATTTTTTTTATTTTCAAGACCCTCTAAAAGCTGAAAACAAAAAGTCAAAGCTTAAAGCAAAATAGACACAAATTTAAGGCTATTTTTAAAATTTAAATTATGTAAAAATAAGCTTAAATTTGTTTCTAAAATCTTAATTAAGTTAATTAATAAATAAAAAAATTTGTTGTATTTTCCTTATTTATAGACAAATAAGGAAAAAATATCAAAAATATATTTTTTTAAAATATTTTTGATATTTTGATGAATATTTTAACCCAAAAAAATTTTTATATTATATAATACATTATGCTTATTTATTTATAGCATTTACAATGTGGAGAAGTAGCTCAGCTTGGTAGAGCGCTTGGTTTGGGACCAAGTGGTCGCAGGTTCAAATCCTGTCTTCTTCACCATTGTGGGGGGTTAGCTCATTTGGCTAGAGCGCCTGCCTTGCACGCAGGAGGCGGTGGGTTCGAATCCCATACTCTCCACCATTTGGCGTTGTAGCTCAGTTGGTTAGAGCGTCCGGTTCATACCCGGAAGGTCAAGAGTTCGACTCTCTTCGACGCTACCATATGGCAAATCTAGCTGTTAAGGACCTATAGCTCAACGGTTAGAGCAACCGGCTCATAACCGGTTGGCTACAGGTTCGAATCCTGTTAGGTCCACCATGGGTGATTACCCAAGCCTGGCTGAAGGGAATAGTCTTGAAAACTATCAGGGGCTTCACGGCCCGCGGGGGTTCAAATCCCTCATCACCCGCCATTTGCTCTAAGTATCTAGAGCATCAAAAAAAACAAAACAAAATATATACGTCGCGGAGTGGAGCAGTTTGGCAGCTCGTCGGGCTCATAACCCGAAGGTCATTGGTTCAAGTCCAGTCTCCGCAACCATTATGGTCCAGTGGTAAAGTGGTTTAATACGTCTCCCTGTCACGGAGAAGATCGCGGGTTCAATTCCCGTCTGGACCGCCATTTGGCTCTGTAGCTCAGTTGGTAGAGCAACGGACTGAAGCTCCGTGTGTCGCTGGTTCGATCCCTGCCGGAGCCACCATTTCATATCTAAATTGATCAACACCTTAAAAGGTGTTTTTTTATTATCATTTTTCTAATTTTTCCAATAAATTATTAATAATAATTTATTACCCTATTTTATTTTTATTATAATTTTAAGAGTGTTTATTTGTAAGGAGGTGAAAATGATAAAAATGATAAAGATGTTACCTATCAAAAATAAGTTGTTATTTTTATTAGGAGCATTTGTAATTTCTTTAACTGTTTTTGTTTCCTTATTTATGTCTAATGTTATTGGTCAATTTATAAAGTTGATCATTAGTGATAAAAGTCAAAACATTGATATTAATTTTTTTTCAGGTAGATTGATTTTTAAAGATATAGATTATGGAATAGCAAAAAGGAATTTAATTTTATCTTTTGCTGGATTAACTATTTTTAATGCCTTAGCTATTTTAACTGCTACAGTTTTAATTGTTTATACTGCTGAATTAAGTAGTAAGTTTTATAGAGATACTCTTTTTGCTAAAATTCAAAATTTATCTTTAAAAAATATTGCTGATTTAAAAGCAGAAAGTATTATTACTAGAGTTTCTAATGATGTGGCTGAATTTTGAGATTTTTTAGTTAATGGAACCACAGCAATGATTAAAGCGCCAGTAATGGTTATAGGAGGGGCTATTTTAGCCTTTTTAACCGATAAAAAGATGTCAATTGGTGTTTGATTAATTATTCCTTTAATCATAATTATTATTTTATCTATTGGTTTAGCAGCTAGTCCAAGCATTAAGAAAAACCAAAAGGTTATTGAAGAAGTTACTAAAAATGTTAATGAAAACATTTTAGGTGCTAGAGTTATTAAGACATTTAATTTACAAGCAAACCGCAAAGAAAAATTTCATATCGCTAATCGAAATTGATATAGATTGCAATACAAAATCAACATCATATTTGCGATAGGAAACCCTTTATTCTTTTCTTTAATCAATTTACTTATTGCTGTTGTTTATTGAGTGGTAGCGCGTCAAATCACTACTAAACCATATGATTTAACCGCTAATAAAGAACTAATTGTTAATATCAATGTTTTTCTTGATTATTTATTTATTGTTAGTTTTGGTGTGATTTTAATGAGTATGTTTTTAGTTTCTTTATTTAGAGCTAAAATTTCTGCACAAAGAATAACTGAAATTTTGGATTATGACATTAAATTACTTGAAAGAAAAAACGACAAACACATTAGTAATTATGATTTAAACGTTAAGGAACTATCTTTTAAATACTATGATAGCTCACCTGATTATTCATTATTAAACATTAATTTTACTTTAGGTCAAAATAAGGTTTTAGGAATCATTGGCCCTACTGGTTCAGGAAAAAGCACATTGGCTAACTTGCTTGTTAATAACTACATTTACAATGAAGGTTCAATTAAAATTGGTGAAAATGAAGTTAATGAAATAGATAGTCAAAACTTAAATAAATCTATTGGAATAGTTTATCAAGAAGCATTGCTTTATACTGGTACTATTAAATCAAATATGCTTTTTGCTAAAGATGATGCTAGTGATGAAGAAATCATTGAAGCATTAAAAAATGCTTGTGCTTATGAGTTTGTAAACAATTTTCAAGATGGATTAGAACACAAAGTTAAACAAGGTGGTAAAAACTTATCAGGTGGTCAAAAGCAAAGACTTTCTATTGCTAGAACCTTGTTAAGAAAACCAAAAATTATTATTTTAGATGATTCAACTTCAGCGTTAGACAATCTAACCGCTAATAAGTTAATTAATAATATTAAGCAAAATTACAATTGTTCATTAATAATCATTTCTCAAAAAATTAGTGCCATTAAAAGTGCTGATAACATTTTAGTTTTAGCTAGAGGAAGCGTTATGGCACAAGGTAGCCACAAAGAATTAGTTAATGAATGTACTTTATATAGAGAAATCTTTAATAATCAATTAGATCAATAAAGGAGAAAAATGAATATCGTTTCTAATAAAAATGAAGTTAAAATTTCAACATTTTCTCTTTTTAAAAATCTTTTTAGATTCCTCAAAAAAGAAAAACTATTATTATTCTTTGGTATTTTCATCACCATTTGTAATGCTTTAAGTTATGTATCTGGTTCTGCTATCATTGGGATGATAGTTAAGAAATTCTTTTCTGAACCGGTTTTGGCTAATGGTGATTTATTTGATCATAGAAATTTTATTATTTGATTATCTTTATTAATTTTAGCTTTTGTAATGTACAGCATATTCAGGCTTATTCAAAACCGTATCTTTGTTCATTTAACTTTTAAAACTTCTGCAAGAATGAGAGAAAAAATAATGAACAAATTGCTTAAAATGCCTATTAGTTACTACGATAAGCAAAAATCAGGTAATTTAATTTCCATTTTAGTAAATGACGTTAATAATATGTCTAACTCAATGCTACAAATGTTGAACGAAACCTTTTCAAATTTTTTCAATGCTTTATTTTCAATAATTGTAATGTTCTTTTTTAGTACGTTAATGTCAGCAATCATTTTTCCTTTTTCAATTTTGTTATTTTCTTTAAGTGCTTTAATGATTAAAAAAGCTCGCCCATATTATGTAAAAGTTCAAGACAAATTTGGTGACTTAAATGCTTATGTTGAAGAAATGCTAACCAATTCAAAAATTACTAAAACCTTTAATAAAAAAGAATATGCACAAGAAAAGTTTCAAGAAATAACCACTGAAATTTATAAAAAAGCCTTTATTGGTGATGCGGTTTTAAGAGTTTTTGATCCTTGATATGCAGTGGTATCTAATGTTTTACTTTTAGTAATAGTTGCTTTAGCAGTTACTTTTAAAAATGCAAACATTCCTTCATATGGAATTAACAATGCACCTTTTGAAGAAGGTTTAGTTCTATCTTACATTGCTTTAATGTATAACTATGGTGGAACTATCCAAAGTGTTTTAAATGTTATTTTAACTAGTCAAATAGGTGTTGCTTCTAGTGCTAGAGTTTATAAATTGTTAAATCTAGAAACACCAAAAGATATTGAAGATCCAGAAATACTTGATGAGAACATTCAAGGAAGAATCGAATTTAAAAACGTTGATTTTAGATATAGTTCAAAATCAAGTAAATACCAATTAAAAGGTGCTTCTTTTATCGCTGAACCTGGTCAAACTATTGCTATTGTTGGCCCAACAGGAGCAGGTAAAACAACAATTATTAATTTACTTTCTAAATTTTATGACTACGAAAGTGGTTCAATAACTATTGATAATCATGAACTAAGAAAAATTCCTTCTGCCAATTTAAGAGATTTAGTAGCAATTGTTTTGCAAGATTCATTTATGTTTAATGACACCATTAAAAACAATTTAAGATTATTAAATCAAAACATTAGTGATAAACAAATTGAAGAAGTGGCTAGAATGACATTTGCTCATAATTTTATTGAAAATATGCCTAATGGATATGACACAATTGTTGAAAATAATGGTGATAATTTATCTCAAGGCCAAAGACAATTATTAGCTATTACTAGAGCAATTTTAGGTAATAAAAAAATCTTAATTTTAGATGAAGCTACTTCTAATATCGATTCTAATACTGAACAAATTATTCAAAAATCATTAATGGAAATAATGAAAAATAAAACTAGTTTTGTAATTGCTCACCGTTTAAGTACTATCAAAAATGCTGATAAGATTTTAGTGGTAAACGATGGTCAAATCATTGAACAAGGTACTCATGATGAGTTATTAAAAGCAGAAGGTTTTTACGCTAGATTATATCAAAGCCAATTTGATAATTAAGTATAAAATTTAACAATGAAATTTAAAAAACAACTTTCAAAATTTATTATTTTTTCAACACTAACTTTTTCAAGTGTTTTTTCTTATTCTTGTTCTTGTAATCAAAAGTATATTCAACAACAAAAAATAAATTTACAAAAAATAAATTCAATCAAAAATCCTTTAGGAGTTTGACAATGAAGAATCGAAAATATTACTATCGATTCTATTAACTTTTTAGTACAAAACAACATCAAAGAAATTTACTTAAAAGTTAATGAAATAGGCCAAAAAGAAAAAAATATCTTACAAAGTTTAAAACAAAAAGGTATTAAAATTTACTTTCTTTTAGGTAATAAAAACTTTTTATTAGATGATACAAAACTAATAACTAAAATCAATGACTATATTTCTTTTAACCAAAAAGAAAAACTTTTTGAAGGGATTCATTTAGACATTGAACCCCACCAATTTAACCAAGAATGAAAAGTACTAGAAAAAAGAAAAGAGTTAATTTTAAAATTTTTAAATTTAATTAAGAAGTTAAAAAATCAATTCCCTTTAATTAATTTTGAATATGATATTCCATTTTGGTTCAAAGACCAAATAACTTTTGATAATAAAACTAAATTGCTATACGAGCATATAATTGACATGGCTAACAGAACATTTTTTATGCTCTATAGAAAACAAGGAATTAAAATCATCAGCTTATCAAAACAAATAATTGAATATGCTAAACAAAAAGATAAACAAATATTTATTTGTGTTGAAACATCAAAAACAGATGAAGAAAATATAAGTTTTTATGAAAGTGATAAAACTACTATGGTTGATGAGTTATTAGTTATTGCTCAAAATATTCCTTCTCATTTTGGCATTGCTATTCATCACCTTGAAGCTTTCGAAAAACTTAAAGAGGTTAAATAATGAGAATTGGAATAATTGCGGAATATAATCCTTTTCATAATGGTCATTTAGAACAAATAAATTGAATAAAACACAATTTTCCCAATAGTGAAATTATAGTTTTATTAACCGATCAATTTACTCAAAGAGGCGATTTAAATATCTTAAGCTTTGAACAAAGAAAGAAAATTTTAGCAAACTATGATATAAAAGAAGTTTACAAAATGACCTTTGAACAAAGTGTTCAAGCAGCACATATTTATGCTAATAATGCAGTTTGTATTTTAAATGAAAAAAATATAGACAAATTGGTTTTTGGTTCAGAAACTTGTGATATTCAATCAATGATTCAAAATGCAAAGACTTTAAAAAATAAAGAACGTGATTTTTTTCTAACTGTTAAATCAACTTTAAAACAAGGCAAAATTTCATACCCGCAAGCTGTAAATGTAGTTTTAAAGCAATGAAATCTAAAACAATTTACTTCTCCAAACGATATTTTAGGTTATGAGTATGTAAAAGCAATTGTTAATAACGATTTTAATATTGAACCAATTGCAATGAAAAGAAATGTAGATTATTTTTCATTGCAATCTCAAGGTAATATTGCTTCCGGAACATTAATTCGCCAAATGCTTTTGAACAATGAAGATGTAAGTAAATTCACACCCATAAAAAGTTTTTCAAAATTTAAACAGCTTAGTGATTATTATCAAGAGTATCAAAAAATAATGTTTAAGATTGACAAAGAAAAATTATTAACCATTCCATTAATTTCAGAAGGGATTGAAAATTTGTTATTAAAACATATTAATATTTCTACATTTGAAGAATATATTGATCAATGTACTTCAAAGCGTTATACTTCAAGTAGAATTAAAAGAATTATGGCTTGAATTCTTTATAAATTTTCAAAGATTAAAAAGTTTATTTAAAGCTATAAGTTTATAAAATTAGAACTTCGATTATTAACTATAATTTTAAATAGTTGTTAAAATCATTAACTTTTAAAAAGATTTTGTTTTAAAAGTAATTAGTTTTTACAAAAAAAGGAGGACCAAACATTGTTTTAAAAAAGCAATGTTTCTTGGATAAATCTATGGAAAAACAAAGATTAGAATTTGGTACCGCAGGTATCCGTGGAAAAATTGGTTATGGTCAAGAATTTTTAAATTTAGCATACGTTGAACAAATAATCACTGGCTTTGCTTTATATTTAAATAACAAATATCAACACGTCAAAGAAAAGATAGTAGTTATTGGCCGTGATAATCGAAATATGTCCAAAGAATTTGCTTACTATGCTGCTAAAATTCTTTCTAGTTATGATGTTAAAGTTAAATTAAGCGAACCTATTTGTCCTACTCCTTTTGTATCCTTTGCAATCTTAAATTATGAAGCGATTGGTGGAATTAATATAACTGCTAGTCATAATCCTAAAGAGTACAATGGTATTAAATTATATAACCCTATTGGTGGTCAATGCTTGCCTGAAGAAATCGAGGAAATTAAAAAATTTTTTCCAGCATATGATTCTAAATTTGAAAAAGCAAAAGTTAATTTTTCATTAGAAAAAAATGTCGAATATATACCAGAAAAAATGTATGTTGATTTTTACCAAAAAGTCCTAAAAATAGACAAATTAGAAAAAATTGACAATGTAAAAATCTTGTATTCCCCTTTACATGGAACTGGCTTAGAAGCTGCAAAATTTATCAAACAAAATTGTTTTAAAAATCCTGAAGATTTTAATTTAGATACCTTACAAGCAAAAGAAGATATTGATTTTACTCACTGTAAAAATCCTAATCCCGAAACCAAAGAAGCTTATGAAGTTTTAATAGACATTGACCAAAAAAGCAATCATCTTTATGATGCTTTAATAGTAACTGATCCAGATAGTGATAGAGTTGGAATAGTGATTTATAAAAACAATCAATACTTTTATTTAAATGGAAATGAAACAGCAATCATCATTTTTGATTATTTATTAAAAACTAAAAAACCAAGTTCAAATGACTTTTTATGCTATTCATATGTTTCTACCAACCTACCTGCAGTTATGGCAAAAGAGCAAGGAATGAAAATATATGAAGTTCCTACTGGTTTTAAATGAATGGGTAAAATTATTAATGAACACCCAAATGAAAATTCATATTTTGCTTTTGAAGAAAGTTATGGTTCATTAATAGATTCAAATATATCAAGAGATAAAGATGCGATTCAGTCACTTTACATTTTAACTAAGATAATTAGCTATTATAAAAAACAAAACTTAGACATAATTGATGTGCTGGATAGCATTTATCAAAAATATGGTTATGTAGAAAGCAAAAATATTAATGTAAATTTACAAAATAATGATTTTTCAGTTTTACCTAAAATTCAAAAATCATTTAAAGATATCAATTTTAAGGACGCAACATTAATTGATTACAATTTAGCAACTAATTTTACAAAATCAAATATGCTCAAATATGTCTTTAAGGATAATTCTTGAATAGCTTTAAGACCATCAGGAACAGAACCAAAAATTAAATTCTATATATTTGCTTATGGAAAAACAAAAGAATTAGCAACTAAAAAATATGTACAATTAGAAAAGCAAATTCTTAATATCTTAAAATAAAAAGAGGTCATTATGAAAAATATTACTTTTGATTACTCAAAAGCTTTAACCTTTGATGAAATTAAAACCTTTCAAAATAAAGTTAATTCAATTCACAGCCATTTGGTTAAAAAGACAGTCGTGGAAAAAGAATGACTAGGTTGATTTGATTTACCAGAAAAAACTGATGAAAAGTTATTAGATTCTATTAATGAAGCAGCAAATAATTTAATGAAACAAAAAGTTGAAGTTTTAGTAGTTATCGGAATAGGTGGTTCTTATTTAGGGGCAAAAGCAGGTTATGACTTTATCTACGGTCCTTATGCGCCTAATAAACCAAAAATTGAATTACTATTTGCAGGCAATGATTTAAGTGCTGAAACTTTAATTAACAAATTAAAATATGTTGAAGACAAACGTTTTGCAATTAATGTAATTTCTAAATCAGGAACTACTTTAGAACCTTCAATTGCTTTTAGAGAGTTTAGAAAACTTTTAGAATCTCAAGTTGGACTTGTTAAAGCTAAAAACTTAATTATTGCTACTACTGATGAATCAAAAGGAATTCTTTGTGAAATGGCTAACCAAAAAGGTTATACCAAATTCATTATTCCAAGTGATGTTGGCGGAAGATTTTCAGTTTTAAGTCCTGTTGGTTTATTCCCATTAGCTTGTGCTGGTGTCGATATTAAAGAAATGATAAATGGTGCTAGAGATTTAAATCTAGAACTACAAGATTCAGATTTATCAAAAAATGATGCTTATGCATATGCTGTTTCTCGTTTTATTTTAAGTAAAAAATATTCAGTAGAATTGATGGTTTTATACGAACCAAAAGTTTTATTCTTTAGTGAATGATGAAAACAATTATTTGGTGAATCAGAAGGAAAAAATAATAAAGGTCTTTTACCAGCAAACGCTACTTTTTCTACTGATTTACATTCATTAGGTCAAATGATTCAAGAGGGTCAAAAAACTTTATTTGAAACCATTTTGAAAGTTAAAGAACCAACATCTAATATCTTTTTTAAAACTAATGATGTTGATTATGACAATTTAAAATACTTAGACGGCAAAAGTTTACATGAAGTTAATAATGTAGTTTATGAAGCAACATTAGATGCTCATTATTCAGTTGGTAAAGTTCCTAATTTAGTCTTAACTTTTAAGAACTTTAGCACTTATACTTTAGGTTATTTATTCCAATTTTTTGAAAGAGCTTTAGCTATTTCAGCATACTTATTAGGAGTAAATCCATTTAACCAGCCTGGTGTAGAAATCTATAAAAACAATATGCTTAAAATACTTAAAAAGAATTAATTTGTTCAGAATTAATTTTTTGTTTTTTCCTTTTTTATAGGTAAATATAAAAAAATGGATTTCATATTTTAAACATTTATTTTAGTAAAACATATTAATGTATTAAAATTATTTTAATATGTTTATATTAAACATTTGAGGTGTCAATGAAGTTTAGATTTAGAAATACAAATAAAGACATTTGTGTAATTGGTGCGGGTCGTTTTGGTTCAGCAGTTATTTCCCAATTAGCAAAAATGAAATGCCCAGTTTTAGTAATTGAAAAAGAAGAAGAGAAAGCAAGACCATTTGTTGATGTTGTACAAAAAGTTGTGATAGCAGATGCTGCTGATATTAATGTTTTAAGAGAATTAGATATTCAAAAAATTAATACAGTGGTTGTAGCAATGCCTGACAATATTGAAGTTATAGCTTGCTTGTTAGAATTAAAAGTTAATAACATTATTGCCCGTGCAGTTAGCAAAAGACATGCTAGAGTTTTACAACAAATTGGTGTAGATGTTATTATTAGACCAGAACATGAAGCTGGAGTTAGAACTGCCTTATTTGCTGCTAATCCATCTTTTAGTAAAAATGCTGAAAACTTGCAAGAACTATCAGATGGTTTTGTGATGGGAACTACAATTTTAAAAGATGAAACTTTTGAAGGAAAACAAATTAAAAATTTAAATTGATCGAACAACGGAGTTTCAATTGTGTTGATAAGTAGAAATGGTTCTTCATTTATACCACATGGTGATTTTGTCTTACGTAAAAACGATTCATTAACTTTAATAGGAAAAATTGAAGATATAACACGCCTATTCACTGAATTGTCTCCTGAAAAATAAAATGAAAAACAAATATACTAAGATTTTTGTTAAAAAAATTAAAAGAGAATTATTAGCTAAAAAAAGAATCCTTGCTCAAGATTCTTTTTGTTTTAATAGAAAAAATATCATTTATTTATTAACCAGAATGGCTATTTATTTGGGTTTTTACTTATTAACAATCATTGTACCTTTTATTAGTTTTATTCCAATAGTACCTAAAATAGTTACAATCACTTATTTACCTTTTGTGATGGTTTTTGCTATTTGTCATTTAGGAGTTTTTGGAGCTTTAATTTCCGGTTTTGGTTTTGGTTTATCTTCTTGATTTGTAGCGATTATTTATGGTTTTTCAATTCGTTATCAATATTTTGACATTGCGGTTATGCCAAGACTTTTAAATGCAGTAGTTGTATATTTTCTTTATCTTGTGTTGAAATTTAAAAGCAATCCAAGGTTATGAAAATTTATTTTGCTTTCATTAATAGCAACAATTTTAAATGTGGTTTTAACAGTTTCTGCAACTTTTTTTAGACATCATTTTATTGGTCAAATTCCAACAGTTTTACCTTTTAAAATTTGATTTATAAGACACATACCATCAATAATATTAGAACCAGTTTTTGCTGTTTCTATCTGTTTATTAACTTATAAATTTTTAGTCTATACAATTCAAAAACAAAAAAATGATGCTATGTTATTTTATTAATTAGCGTCTTAAATAAAATAACGCATTCACCTTATTTATAGTTAAATAAATAAAAAATAAAATGACAATTTTTAATAAAAAAGCAAAAGAATAAACCTATTAAACTAAGACAAAAAAGACTCGCATTTTTTTAATTACGAGTCTAATTTTTTTGTCCAATCTTACATTACTTTTTCTTTTAT
Organism: Mycoplasmopsis hyopharyngis; assembly: GCF_045276885.1. Taxonomy (NCBI): domain Bacteria; kingdom Bacillati; phylum Mycoplasmatota; order Mycoplasmoidales; family Metamycoplasmataceae; genus Mycoplasmopsis; species Mycoplasmopsis hyopharyngis. Next base: position 230,138 of record NZ_CP174164.1, read on the forward strand.
TTTTTATTCATTTTTTTTATTTCTTGAATGATTTTTTCTGAAACAAAAGGTTTTAATTCTTGCTCAGTGGCATTGTATATCGATGAGTAAGTTTTAAAATGATCTAATAACTTCTTTTCAATTTTTAGTCCTATTCCTTTTATCTTTGTTAGCGAACCTTCAAGCGAAGAAATTTTATGTTTGTTTCTAAAATGTGATTTAGCAAATCTATCAACTTCAATTTGGATTTGTGCTAAAAAGTTTAGTCACTTTTTATTTTTTATAGTGTGGATTTTTTCTTGTAAATCAATAATTCGTTTTGTACGGTGATTATCATCTTTTACTAACCCTATTACTCCTATGTCAATATTTTTTGATTTCAAAATATTTTTAGTTTCATGGACTTGAGCTATTCCACCATCAACAATGATTAAATCATAGTCAAGATTTTCTTCATGATTAAAAAATCTTTCAATTGAATCTTTCATATATTCAACATCAGCTTTTCGATGTTCAAAATTTAAATTGTGATTAAATTTTTTATATAAATGTTTTGCTTTATTTCCATTTAAATATGTAATCGCTACACCAACAGAATCAGAGTTTCCTAAATGTGAATTATCAAAGATAACTATTTTGTTCATCTTTGGTAATTTATAAAATTGCTGTATTTCTTGTAAAACTTCAAGGTTGGTATCAATTTTGTTTTTGTAATCATTTTTTTGAATGTGTGCTAATAAGTTTTCAAAAGTAGAATCAATTATTTTTTTATTATTTCCAATTTGTGGTTTAAATATTTTTAAATTAGCACTTAGTTCAATATCCATATTTTTAAATTCATTTGGAACTAAAATGATGTCTGGAATGATTTTATTTTTGTAATATAGATTTAAAAAATCTAAAATAGTATTTTCTAAATCAATATGAATGTCAATTACATGATAATCTTGATTGATTAATATTCCTCATCTATAAAAAGAAAATAAAATATGTACAGTGTTATCAATAACCTTAAAGACAAAAGCATCTAAATTTTTTGAATTTTTTAATTCAACAATTTGTTGCTCTTTCATCTTTTGTAAAAATTCCAAAGTTTTTTTAATATCAAGAGCAAGTTCAAATTGTAAATTGTCTGCTGCTTCTAACATTTTGTCTTTTAAGGAATTAATATAACTATTGTTATTAAAAGACAAAATACTTTTAACTTTTTCTCAAGCTTTTGTTCAATATTCTGGTTCTACATTTTTAATAGGAAGTCCTTTATCAAAAAATATTTCTCTTTGTAAAAGTTTAAAAATTGCTGAAGCTCCATAAGTATTTGGAAAAGGCCCATAAAATATTTCGTTTGGGCTTTTATGATGGTTAATTCTTTTGGTGTAAGATAATTCAATTTTTTTATCAAGTTTCATTTTAATATAAGGATAACCTCGATCATCTAAAAGTAAAATATTGTATTCAGGATTATGTCTTTCGATCAAGTTTTTTTCTAAAAGTAAAGCTTCTTTGTTATTTTTGCAAATAATAAAATCAAAATTAGCAATTTCACTTACTAATTTTTTAGTTTTATATGAATTAATAGCACCCTTAAAATATTGAAGCATTCGATTTTTTAAATTAATAGCTTTACCTATATAAATTATCCGATTATTAATATCTTTTCATAGATATACCCCAGGTGTTGTGGGAACATCTTCTAATTTTTTTAAAATTTCTTCCATTTAGTTAATCCAAATTATTTTCTAAAATACTAATTAAAATTTCTTTTGGGTAATTATCATAACCTTTAAAAATAATTTCTTTATTTTTTAAAATTATGTGTGCTGGACATCTAAAAATTTCAAAATTCGAATTTAAATCATTAAATAAATTTGCTTCATCAGCATCTATTTGAAGAAAAATTAATGACTTTTGGTCAGCAAAATGTTTTTCTACTTTTTCCAAAATTTTGTTCATTATTTTTCATTTGTCATCACTTTTGCTGATAAATTCTAAAAAGTAGATAATATCTTTATTGTGATCATTATAGATAATTGGTTCTATATCAGTTCACTTTACTTCTTTCATTTTTTCCTTAAATTATTGGTGAAATTCATTCATCTTCTTTTTCTTCTATTTTTTCTGTGTTGGCTTTTTCATTGTTTTGAATTTGTTCATCTTCTTTAATGTCAAAATTATTAACATCTACATTATCTTCAATATTGTTTTCTTGTAATTGATTGAAATCTATATTGTAAATTTCTTTGGTTTTTCTATCGTCTTCTTCATCAATGATTTTATTTAAAGCATTTGTTACATTTCTATTAACAACTTTTAATTGTTGAGTAGTTGCGCTGCTTAATTTATATTCTTGAGTTTCTATATGACTAATTGGAAAAGGATAATCAGAAGTAGGAAATTCATTTTCAATCGTAATAGTTTTAGTATTAAATGATGAGATGCTATAAGTCATTGGGTTTGCTGAAAACTTATTTTTTTCTAAGCTTTTCGAATTGATAGAATCGAAAAATATATCTTCATCACGTGCTATAGACAATTCTTTAGTTTGAGCAATTTCTTCTTTTTGGAAATTGTCCAACTTAACTTTTTTATCTTTTTCTATAAAGTACTTCATAGTAGAAGAGTGATTTGATAATAACTTCATATTCTTATTAATTTGTTTAATTAAAAAGTTAAATGAGCAATTTAAAAAATGAATTTTTAAAACATTAGCTGCATCTTTGCAAAATTGTAAATAAGTAGCAACTGAATTTGTGTAGTAAAAAATACTAGTTTTTCTTTTTAAATATTTTTCAATCATTGGTAATGATTTTTTATTAGTATTCATATTTTTTAAATAATGTTTTGGTTTTAATGTGAGTAATTCAAATCAAGAACTAGCCATTAAAGCCACTATAATTACAATTAGTAATCAAGGTCCAAAACTTACTATATATATCGCGTTTAAAACAGAATCCGCAAAAAAACCAATATTCAAAGTAGCATTAGGTAATTTGCTTTTTTCTATTAATGAAACAAAGCTATAATATCAACCATATTTATATATGTCCTTAGTTTCATTAAGTTTTAGTAAAAAGAAATTTTGATGTCTTGCTTGAACTAAAAATAAATAGTAAGCAATTACAAAAATTAAAAGATGAATTCAAATAAATTTTAAAATCTTTTTTCTTAGAATTCAATAATCAACCATTATGTACTTTTTAAATCATCTAAAATAATATTTTTTTAAACTTGCAGTTAATCATCAAATAATTAAAGAAATATAAATACCAAAAATAATTACAGGTGTAATATCTCCTAGCATTAATCCAAAACTATATAAATAAATTTTTCTTAAAAAAAAATAATTATTACCATTGTTAGTACTTTGGTATTGCAATAAAAGAAAAACACAACTAATAAAAGAAAGACATAAAAACTTTATCATTTCAATAGGAATGCTAAAAGTTTTCTCTTCAATTCATTCACTTTTTTGTTTTAATTCCACAAAAGGAATATTAAGTTTTTTCTTAACCCTTGCTTTCATATCTAAATAATATTATAAATAATTAAAAAATCATATTTAGGAAAAACATATAACCTTTTTAAAGCAACTTTAGTAAGAATTTAATTCGACTTTGAGTTAGCTAAAAATAATAGGTGTGACATTTTGTTTGAGAATTCATACATATATTAATATATGCAAAATACAAAAGACAACAAAATTAATTGTGTTAAAATTATTAAGCAATATTTAATTGCAGAAAGTAGAATAACCTTCTCACCTGATGACGAATAGTCTTGGGTATGCCGCTACAATTAAAGTACAACAAAAATAGCTTTAAAAAATAGTGAGAGAAGAAGTGGAAAAACCACTTTGTATTTTATTTTTATATAAGGAGTAAATTATACAATCAACATTTCCAAAAAATAAAAAGCCCAATGCTGAGCATATGATAAATGAAAATATACCATTTCCTAAATTATTTTTAATTGGAACCGATGGTGAAAAAATTGGTGTTAAAAATACTTTGGAAGCTATTGAAATGGCAAAGGAACAAAGATTAGATTTAGTTTTAATTTCTGTAGAACCTAAGCCAATTGCTAGAATTTTAGACTATGGTAAGTTTAAATATGAACGTAAAAAGAAACAAAAGATAAATAAAGAAAAGCAAACTATTATTCAAAATCGTCAAATTAGATTAACCGCAATGATTGGTGAACACGATTTGATGGTTAAGAGCAAAAAAGCAAGAGAGTTTCTTTTAGATGGAGATCGTCTTAAAATTAGTCTTAAATTTAGAGGAAGAGAAATAGCAAGACAAGATTTGGGTTATGCTGTATTAGATAAATTTTATGCTACTTTGGAAGACATTGCTGATATAACAAAAGAAGCAAAATTAGTTAATGAAAGATACTTGGATCTTTACTTACAACCTAATAAAAATAAAGTCATTAAATACAAAAAAGAACACAATATTGTAGATAATAAAAAAAGAAGCAATATTGATGATAATGATGAAGTTGAAGGAGATGATTATGCCGAAAATGAAGACTAAAAGAGCGTTAAGAAAACGTATCAAAATTACCGGTACTGGTAAAATCATGCGTGAACAAGCTTACCGTTCACATTTAGCACAAAATAAAACTACTAAACAAAAACGTCAATCTAGAAAATCTGCACTAATGCATCGTAGTGATGTTAAAAGATTTAAAGCTTTAATTTAGTTTTATTCATTTCAAAAATTTAATAATAAATAATATGAAAGGACAGACATGAGAGTAAAAGGTGGAACTGTTACTAGAGCAAGACGTAAAAAATGATTAAAATTAGCAAAAGGATATTTTGGTCATAAATCAATCGGTTATAAAGTAGCAAAACAAGCTGTTGTAAAATCATGAACATACGCTTTTAGAGATCGTAAACAAGTTAAAAGAGAATTCCGTAAATTATGAATAGCACGTATTAATGCTGCTGTTCGTGCAGAAGGAATGTCATACTCATTCTTTATTAACGCGCTTAAAAAGTCAAATGTTTCAATTAACCGTAAAATGCTTTCAGAATTAGCTATTAATGAACCAAAAGTTTTTTCTTCATTAATAACAATTGCTAAAAATTCAAAATAAATTAATAAAGTAAATTAGACTCATTTATGAGTCTTTTTTAATTGTTTTGGCCTTATTTTGAAACTAAAAAGAATTTTCAATTTAATATAATTTAAAAATAGAAAAAATAGAAGGAACTAGATAATGAAAAAAAGAAAAATAATCCTAGATTCAATTGCACCAATCATTTTTGCTATTCCAATTTCAATGATTTCAGCATCATGTGTTGGAGAAACAGAAAAACCTAACCCTCAACCTAATCCAAATCCAAACCCTAATCCTGTTCCAACTCCTGGCATCAATCCTATAACTCCTACACCACAACCTAATCCAAACCCAACACCAGATCCAGAACCAGATCCTCAACCAAATTTACCAACCATAATTTCAGCGCCTGAAATTCCAGTTTTAGAAGAGGGCAAAATTCACATTTTCAATAATCCAAGCGAAATTAAAGAATTAAAATCTTATTCTTATGATACTTTATTAAAAGACAATACAGTTAGAAAAATGTATGAACTAAAATCACACAAAGTAGAAAAAAGAACAATAGATGTTAAAGATGTTGAATCTAAGATTAAAAGAAAATATGTGTTAGATAAATTTAGTTCTGACAAAATTTTAGCAAACAGAATTAAAGAGTTATATGAACAAAGTTTTGGGAAAATTTATGAGGAAATTGATGTTATTGGTAAATATATGACTTTATCAAAAACTAAATTTGCTCATTTGACAAACACTGATTACGATTTAAATGCTTACTTTTTTCCAAAATTAGAAAGCATTTATTCAGCAATGGAAAGTAAACTTTCTTCTATTGAAAAAACATTTAATACCATTTTACAAAATGGAGAAACCTCAGAAAATGTTTCAAAATTAACACAAGTCGCTGCTTCAGTGTTGGAAGAAGTTAAAAAAATTCCTTCAAGTTCAACCACTAATAGAAATGCCATTAAAAAATTTATTAATTCTGTAACCCTAGTCCCAGATAAAGAACATAGATATTTTGAAAACAAAAGAAATGAAAAGTTAGGAAAGCTAAAACTTTATCAACCAAATAGTGATCCATATTTAGAAAACATTAGAAAAATTGTGGGAAACCATAGTGCTGAAAAATTCAAAATAGAATTTCCAACTCAATTCCAAGGTGAATTTAAATTGGAACAACATCCAAAATGATTTGTTGACTATTTAAAACAATACGATAATGCCAGTTCATTTACAGCAAATGATATATATTCATTAATGCATTCTTGTGCTTCCGAATTAGAAATGGCACGTTATATTTACAAAACTTTTGGTGAAGGATGAAATATTGACTTTACAATGTTGGGCGAGTATAAAAACTTTATCGAAAACAATAAATACTATTTAGATATTAATGAAGGAATTGAATGAATTACTCCACAAGATAAATTCAAAGAGCTACAATCATTTATTATTACCAAATTAAACGACATCATTGATGACAGATGAGATGATGTTAAAAAAGCTGAAGCAGTGCATAACTATATTTTATGAAAATATAAATATGGAACTGATGACGAAGTTGATAAATATAAAAACAGTCTAGGTTATTCAGTAGCTGATCCTTATAACATTATTTCTGGTGGTAACGTAGTTTGTGATGCGTACTCAAGAACTTATGCCTTATTTATGTACTTCTTAAATATTCCATGTAGATACTATGGCGGTACAGGAACTTTAGATGGAAGTAGTGAATTGCATGCTTGAAATGAAGTTTACTTAGATATAAACGGCCAAAAGGGTTGATATCCATTAGACTTAACTTGAAATGATGGCAAAGGCGACAAAAACACTAACTATACATATGAATTTTTCTTGGTAAATAATCGTTTTAGAGAATCACATATTCCTGATCCTTTATTTGAATTTTTCTATCACGATAAACCAAATCCAATTTTTTAATGATTCAAAATCATATAACTAAAAGTTGTATGTTTTTTTTATATCAATTTACTTAAAAAGAATTTTTATGCATAACTCTTATTTTGAAACTAAAAAGAATTTCCAATTTAATATAATTTAAAAATAGAAAAAAAATAGAAGGAACTAGATAATGAAAAAAAGAAAAATAATCCTAGGTTCAATTGCACCAATCATTTTTGCTATTCCAATTTCAATGATTTCAGCATCATGTGACGGAACAACAGTAAAACCTCAACCTACTCCTAATCCAACACCTAACCCAGGTCAGCCCGACCCAAACCCAAACCCAAACCCAAATCCAGATCCTCAACCAAATTTACCAAATTTAATTTCAGCACCTGAAGTTCCTGTTTTAGAATCTGGTAAAACTCATATTTTTAACAACCCAAGTCAAATTTCAGAACTAAAATCTTATTCATATAAACAACTAGTTGAAGATACATCAAACAAGAAAATGTATGATTTAAAATCACATACTGTTGCTACTAGAAAAGTAGAATTAAACAATGTTGAATCTAAAATTCAAAGAAAATATGCGTTAACTAACTTTAGTTCTCAAAATGTTTCTGCTGATAGAATTAAAGAATTGTATGAACAAAGTTTTGAAAAACTTTATGCAGAAATAGACATTATTGGTAAATATATGACTTTATCTCAAACCAAATTTGCTCACTTAGTTAACACTGATTATGATTTAAATGCTTACTTTTTCCCAAAATTACAAAGTATTTATTCAACAATGGAAAGTAAACTTTCTTCTGTTGAGCAAGCATTTAATACCATTTTACAAAATGGTGATAGTTCTGATAATGTTTCAAAATTAACTCAAGCTACTTCTTCTGCTTTAACCACAATTAAAAAAGTTCCTACAAGTTCAAACAACAAAAAAACTATCGATTCATTTATTAGAAATGTAACTTTAGTTCCTGATAAAGAACATAGATATTTTGAAAATGATAAAGATGCCAAGTTAGGAAAAATAAAACTTTATCAAGCAAATAATGATCCTTATTTAGAAAACATTAGAAAAGTTGTGGGAAATCATAGTGCTGAAAAATTTAAATTGGAATTCCCAAATGAATTTAAAGATGATTTTGAGTTCAAACAAGAACCAAGATGATTTATTGACTATGTAAAACAATTTAATAATCCAAACGGTTTTTCAGACGAAGAAAAATATTGATTAATGCATGCTTGTGCATCGGAATTAGAAATTGCTCGTTATATTTATAAAACCCTTGGCGATGGTTGAAACTTAGATTTTAATATGTTAGGAAATTATCAAAATCCAGTTGAAGGTGATAAATACTATTTAGATCTTCATGAAGGAGTTAAATGAATTACTCCACAAGATAAATTCAAAGAACTACAATCATTTATTATTACTAAATTAAATGACATCATCGATGATAGATGAGATAATGTTCAAAAAGCGGAAGCTGTACACAACTATATTTTGTGAAAATATAAATACGCAACTAGTTCAGAGGTTTCTAAATATAAAAACAAACTTGGCTATTCATTAGCTGATCCATACAACATTGTAGTTGGTGGTAATGTAGTTTGTGATGGTTATGCTAGAACTTATGCACTATTTATGTACTTCTTAAATATTCCATGTAGATACTACGGTGGAACAGGGGAATTAAATGGAAGCGAAGAACTTCATGCTTGAAATGAAGTTTATCTAGATATCAATGGCAAAAAAGGTTGGTACCCAGTTGATTTAACTTGAAATGATAGCAACGGTGACAAAAACACTAACTACACATATAAATATTTCTTGGTAAATAATCATTTTAGAGATTCACATATGGCTGATCCTTTATTTGAATACTTCTATCACGACAAACCAAATCCAATTTTTTAATAACCAAAAATCATATAACTGAAGTGTTGTATGGTTTTTTATATTAAGACATTTAATTTGTTGAATTAAAGTACAGTAAAAAAGAAAAAGTATTTTTTACTATTAAAAAAGTATAATTTAAACATTGTTTTAAAAGTTCAAATTAGGAGCAAATATATGAAAAAATATAAAATATTTTTAGGACTATCATTACCAATTTTAGCTACTTCTTTTTTAACTGTTTCAGCTAAAAAATGCGATGGTGGAACAGAAAAACCAGGTAATCAAACAGTTTATAATAAACTAAAATCATTTTCTTTTGATGAACTATCAACAGATTCATATCAAAAAGATAAACAATGATATGAATTAGGTTCTCATAATCTTGTAACAAAAGAATTATCTGAACAAGAATTAAAAGAATATGCAATTCCAGATTTTATTAGAAAATACAAGAAGGAATCATACAAACCATCAGAAAAAGTTAAACAAGAAAAAATTGATGAAATATACAATGATGTTTTTGAAAAAATCTATAAAGATATTGAAAGTATTTTAAAATACCAAAAAGTGGCAATTAAGAAATTTGCTAACTTTTCACCAAAAGATTATGATCTAAAAAAACATTATTCAGAAAAATTTAAAGAAATGGCTTCTGAAATGGAATCTAATATGGAAGGATTAGATACATCTTTCAAAAATTATATTTCTTCAGGAAATGAACACGATTTTATCGAAGCTAAAATAACAGCTTTAGCAATTATTTATGGTGGAAAATCAGAAGGTATTTTTAAAAAGAGTTTTATCAACAACTTCTTTAGAAACTTACAATTAATTCCTGAAAAAGGACATGGTTATTTTGAAAAAGATAAAGAAAAGAAATTAGCAAATATTCAACTTAACCAAACCCAAAAAAATCCTGAATTTGAAGAATTAAGAAAGGTATTAGTTAATAGAGATACTAAACCTGTTAAATTTTATATAGACAAAAAATTTGGCGATAATTTTGAACTAAAAACAGAACCAGAATGATTTAAAAAGTATGTTTCGCAATTTGAAGAACAATCTAATCCATTTACTCCTGAGCAAAGAATATCATACTTCCACAGTGTTGCTATTGAATTGGAATTAGCAAGACAAATTTATGCAATAGCAGGTGAAGGTTATGAAATGGACTTTCAATTTACTAATAATGGTTACTCATACAATGTAGTGAACGATAAACTAGAAGTTACTTTAGAAAAAGGTTTGAGATGAGTGACTTCAGGTTCTCAATATGTTGAATTAAGAGAATTTATCATAAACAAAATTAATGAAATTGTTGATGAAAGATGAGACGATGCTAAAAAAGTAGAAGCTGTTACTAACTATATTTTATGAAAATATGAATATGCTTCTGATGAAGAACTAGCCCCATTTAAAAATGGCTCAGGCTTATCACTTGCTGATCCTTTGAATATTACAAAAGATAAAAATAATGCAGTAGTTTGTGACGGATATGCCAGAACATTTTCACTATTTATGCATTTTCTAAATATTAAAAGCAGATACTATGGTGGAACTGGTTATCTAAAAGGTAAAAGTGTTGATGCTGAAGATTCTGAATTACATGCTTGAAATGAAGTTTATATTGAAATAAACGGTAAAAAAGCTTGATATCCAATTGATTTAACTTGAACAGATAATGAATCATCAGAACATGATACATCTTTTGAACAAAAATTCATTTTAAAAGATGATAATTTTAGAGATAAACACGAACCAGATCCTTTATATAAATTCTTCTATTCAGAAAAGCAAGAACCAATTGTTTAATTTATTTTAAATAAAGAACTCATTTTTCCTTATTAGTCTATAAAATAGGTGAAAATGAGATTTTTTATTATGTAGAAAGAAATATGAAAAAACAAAAAATAATCAAAACTTTATTGATTTCAACCACTATATTTTCAGCAACAATTTTTTGTTCTGCATCATTGGGTTGTACAAATGAATATAAAGAGTTCAATGAAGTAATTAGGAATAAACCAAAAGAGGAATGACAAATTATTCCAACACCAATTTTGAACCAACAAACAGTAGATGAATTGAATAATTTTCTACAAGCCAATAAAGATATCAATGCTTTTATGCAACAAAATCCAAATTTGATTTCAAAAGTAGAATCACCAGAACTTAAAAACTTTACTGCTGACTATTTATTAGCTTTTAAAAAGTTTGAAATCAAAGATGTTAAACACAAATTTTTACAATATGAAATTTTAGAAGTTTTGGATAGATATGATGAACAAGAAGGATTAGCTTCTGTTGAATTCAAAATGAAGGTTTCTCATAACAAAAAACCAGCATTATCGAAAATTTATTATGTCAAAATGTTTGGTTTTAAATATGTTAATCCACATAACCATTTAACATCAAATCATTTAGTGGCAAAAACAGGAAAAATCCAAGATGGTTGAATTTTTAACTATGTAAACGACCCTCAAGGTAAATTATTAAGTCTTTGACACAAGACAAAAAGTGAATAAGAATATGTTTCTAAATTGTTTTAGGAACTTATTTTTAATATAAAATTAAATATATTAATAATATATGTCATTAATAAAAGGGGTAAAATGAAGACAAAATTTATTTTTGAAACCGGTGGGGTTTTATCCGGTTTAGGAAAAGGTGTTACTAATGCTAGCATTGGTAATTTATTAAAAGCAAGAGGTTATAAAATATTCGCAATTAAATTAGATCCATATTTAAATATTGCGCCTTCTGCAATGTCTCCAATTGAACATGGTGAAATTTTTGTTACTCATGATGGAGGAGAAACAGATTTAGATTTAGGACATTATGAAAGATTTATTGATGTAAAACTATCATGCGATTCTAGCTTTACAAGTGGAAAAATATATACAAGAATTTTCGAAAACGAAAAAAATGGAGTATATGGAGGAAAAACTGTCCAAATAGTTCCTCACGTTATCGATGAAATAATTAAAATTTTATTAGATAATGCTGAAAAGTATCAACCAGATTTTATGTTAATAGAAATCGGTGGAACTGTTGGAGATATTGAATCAAATCCATTCATTTATGCAATTAGCAAGTTTGCACAAATGTATCCACAAGATGTATTTTTCAATCACATTTCTTTCGTTCCTTATTTATCTGCTTCTAAAGAATACAAATCAAAACCTTCACAAGTATCAATTGCTACTTTAAGATCTTTTGGTATCAATCCAAATATTCTTCTTTTAAGATCGCAAGGTGAAATAGATAGCACTATTATTGACAAAATTGCTAATTCTTCATTTTTAAAACCTAAAAATGTTATTTCTATACCAGATATCGGAAATATCTTTGAAATCCCTCTTTATTTAGAAAAACAAAATATTGCTGACATTATTTTAGACCACTTCAAACTAAAACCTAAGTTTGATAAAAAAACATTATTGCCATGAGAAAAGTTTGTTGAAAAAACAAAAAAACCAAACAAAATCAAAATCAAACTTGCATTAGTTGGTAAATATGCTGCACTTGAAGATTCATATTTATCAATTATTGCTGCATTGAAAATTGCTGCAATACATCAAGAAAATGAATTTGTTTATGATTTAATAGATGTTGATGAAATCGCAAAAGATGAGCAAATTCAAAAGTTAAAAGAATATGATGGAGTTGTGATTTTACCCGGATTTAAACTTAGAGGTTTTAATTCAAAAGTTAAAGTTTCAAGTTTTACAAGAGATAATTTAATTCCAACTTTAGGTATTTCATTTGGTTTTCAAGCAATGGTGATTGCTCAAGCACAAAAAATGAATATTTATAATCCTACCTCTGAAGAATTTAAAAAAGAAATTCCAAATGGCACCTTTATTTTTAAAAACCTACATCAAGATGAAAACTACTTACGCTTAGGTGAAGAAAAAATAGAATTTGTTAAAAACTCATTTATTAGTAATATATATGCGAATTCATTTGCTAATGAAAGACACCGTAATAGATATGAAATGTCAAGTGAATGAGTTAAAAAAATAGAAGACGAAAACTTTAAAATTACAGGTTATATTGAAAAAAACACTGTTGCTGAAGTATGTGAAATAAAAAACCACCCTTTTTATGTTGGTGTTCAATATTTACCAGAATTTAATTCTAGAGTTTTAACTTCACACCCGCTTTATGATGCATTTATTAAAGCAATAAATAAAAATAAAACAAAATAAAAACACAAAGGAGCAAAAATGATTAATGAACAAGATTTAAAGAAAACTTTAATTATGCCTGCTACCAATTTTGATATGAGAGCTAATTTATCTACTAAAGAACCTCTTATAAATAAAAAATGATTAGAGCAAGAAATATATGCTAATCTTTTGAAAAAAAACAAAGATAAAACCCCTTTTATCTTGCATGATGGCCCTCCTTATGCTAATGGAGATATTCACGTAGGTCATGCTATGAATAAAATTCTTAAAGATATTATCATTAGATATAAATCTTTAAGAGGTTTTTATACTCCATTTATTCCTGGTTGAGACACTCACGGTTTGCCTATTGAACACAAAATGCTAACCGATTTGAAGATTAAATCAAAAGATGATATTTCTATTTCAGAATTAAGAAAAAAAGCTTCTGAATACGCATTAACTCAAGTTAATAAACAAATGGAGCAATTTAAAAAGTTCAATCTTTTATGTGATTTTAAAAAAATCTACATCACAATGGATAAAAAATTTGAAGCTTGTCAATTAAAACTATTTAAGAAAATGGTTTTTGATGGTTTAGTTTATAAAGGACTAAAACCAGTTTATTGATCTCCTTCATCTCAATCTGCTTTAGCAGAAGCTGAAGTTGAATATAAAGATATTAATTCACCTTCAATTTTTGTTAGTTTTAAAATTACTGATATAAACAAAAATTCAAATTTTAAAGTTGATGACAATTTAATTATCTGAACCACCACCCCTTGAACACTTTTAGCGAATGCTGGTGCTGCGGTTGGTGAAAAGTTTGTTTATGTTCGGTTTGAATATAAAAAACAATTTTATATTGTAGCCAAAGAACTATTTAACAAAGTAGTTGAAACTTTAGAATTTAAATCAGCTAAAATTGTTTCTGAATTTAAAGCTAAAGAAATGGTTGGTTTAAAATACCTTTCTCCTTTAAATCAAAACACTTGCCCAGTAGTTTATGGTCACCATGTTAATCTAGAAAGTGGTTCTGGTATTGTTCACATCGCTCCTTTATTTGGGGAAGACGACTTTAAAATTGGCCAAAATGAAAAATTAAAAATGATTATGCATATTGCTGACAATGGTTTAATTAATGAACAAGGTGGCAATTACGCCAATCAATTTTATGAAAAAGCAAATGAAAATATTATTCAAGAATTAAGCGACAAAAAACAATTATTAAAAAATGGAACAATCCTACACTCATATCCTCATGATTGAAGAACTCATAAACCAATTTTATTTAGAGGAACCCCTCAATGATTTGTTTCAATCGATAAAATCAAACACCAAATCATTGAAGAATTAAATAAAGTTAATACTCCTCAAGAATGAGCTAAAAAGAGAATTACTACTATGATTCTTGATAGACATGATTGAACTATTAGTAGACAAAGAAACTGAGGAGTTCCAATCATTATCTTTTATGACAAGGATAAAAAACCAGTTTTAAAAGAAGATTTATTTGACCACGTAATTGACTTAATTGAAAAACATGGTTCGGATATTTGATTTAACTCTTCAACTGAAGAACTTTTACCTGAAAATTACAAAAACTTAGGTTTTACCAAAGAAACTGACATTATGGATGTTTGATTTGATTCAGGAACTACTTTTTTAGGAGTTAAAGAATTACAAACCGATAAAGAATATCCATTCCCATATGACTTATATTTGGAAGGTAGTGATCAATATAGAGGTTGATTTAACTCTTCATTAATTAATTCAGTAGCATATTCAGGAAGAAGTCCATATAAAAACTTAATATCTCATGGTTTTGTTTTAGACGCTAAAGGCGAAAAAATGTCTAAGTCTAAAGGGAACACAGTTGATCCTTTAAAAATGGCTCAAAAATATGGAGCAGACATTTTAAGGTTATGAGTTGCTAATAGTGAATATTCAAACGATGTTTCTATTTCTGACAACATTATGAATCAAAATTCAGAAATATATAGAAAAATAAGAAACACAATGAAATTCTTATTGGGTAATTTAAATAATTACAAATATGAACCTAAAACAGTTAGAAAAGGCGTTCATTTATACATTAAAGAAAAACTTAATGAAGTAAAAGAAAAAGTTATTAAAGCATACGATGAATACAAGCTTCTAAATGTAGTTAAGTATTTAAACAACTTTGTTGTTGAGCTATCAAGTTTTTATTTAAGCATTACTAAAGATATTCTTTATGTTGAAGAATTTAATTCTGAAAATAGAATGATGACTTTATTAAACTTTTATGAAATAACAGACTTTTTAATCAAAGCAATTGCACCAATAATGCCAGTTACTGCTGAAGATGCTTATATGAATTTTGATTCTAAAGAAAACAAACAAGTTTCTGTTCATTTAGAAACTTGAGAAGAAAACCCAGTTTGTGATCAAAAAATTATTAAGCAATGAGATGAATTTTTCGAATTAAGATCTGAAATCAATGTCTTAATCGAAAAAGAAATTAAAAATAATAATATTAAACGTCCAAATGAGGCTAAAGTAGTTATTAAAACTAAAAGTGAATTTATTAAAGGACTTGATTTAAGATTTCTACTTATGGTAGGAAAAGTTGAATTTGGTTCTAAAAATTCAGTTACTGTGTTTGATTCTGAAAAATGTCTAAGATGCTGAAATCATTTTCAAAAAGATAAAATTACTGACAATTTATGTCCATTGTGTTATATTTTGGTTAATAAAAAGGACAAATAATGAATTGATTTAAAGAATTATTAAAGAAAAATTCAATATATTGAAAAGAAAACAAAAAGAAAATTATCACAGCATATTTAATATTTATCACAATTGTTATTTCTGTTGTGTTTATCGACCAATTAACCAAAATATTACTTTTTAAATGAAAGGAAGGAACAGAAAAAACTGTTGCTGCTGATGGAATTCTTTTTGATTGATCGATTTTAGGTTCTAGATCAGTTTTACATGCCGGAGTTACTTTTGTACCTAATTTTCACGGAAAAACAGCATTGATTCAAACTTTAAGTATTATTGTTTTATTACTTCTTTGTGCCTTACCTTACTTTTTCGCTCCTAAAAAAACTATTGTTATTTTATTAGCGTTTATGTCCGGTGGTAATATTGGAAATATGATAGATAGATTCATTTATATTAATGGTTCAGTTAAAGATATCTTTTTTGTACCATTTTTAGAAAGATGAATTAATAAAGGTGAGTTAGGAACCTTCAACTTTGCTGATGTTGCTATTATGGGTGGTTCTATTTCAATGTTTATTTACTTTATTGTTCAAGTTATTTTGAATTTTAACGAACAAAAGAAAGAAGAAATTATCAAAATAAATAGCAAAGAAAACTTAGAAAACGATAAAAAAGAAACAAATGATGAAAATGATGAAGAGCAAAATAAAAAAACTCCTCCATCAAACAATTTAAAAACCCCTTAATTTTCAAATAGATATGTATAAATTTTTTGTTGATAAAAAAATTAACCAAGAATACTTTGAATTAAATGATGAAATTCTAAAGCATCTTAAAGTAATTCGTATAGGCAAAAATGAAAAAATATTATGCAATTATGAAAATGAATTTTATGAATGTGTAATTGAAAATAATAAAGCTAAAATCATTACAAAAACTTCAATAAATAACGAATATCAAGGTTCTGTAATTTTAGGTTTGCCTATTATTAAAATCAAAAATTTTGAATTAGTTATCCAAAAAGCAACTGAATTAGGGGTTAGTCATATTGTTCCTATTTTGTTTGATTTTAGCGATTCTTCTTTAAAAAAATATGTTGATTCTAAAACTGATCGTTTATGTTCGATAGCTAAAGGTGCTGCTGAACAAAGTTTTAGAAATAAAATTCCAACTATTTATAAAAGCATGAAATTAAATGAATTTATTAAAGAATTTTCAAATATAGAAAATAAATATTTCGTTTATGAAAATGCTAATGAACAAAATGTTAAAAGCTTAAAACAAAATTGTTTAATTCTTGTTGGACCTGAAGGTGGTTTTTCGCAACAGGAAATTAAAAATATTGAGCAAAATTCTTTTATTACCATTTCCTTGGGAAAAAGAATTTTGCGTTCAGAAACTGCTTGTATAGCAGCGTTATCAAGAATTTTTGACTAAAAAGTTAATTTTTTAAATAAAAAACGACCATTTTGGCACTTTTTATTGATAAGTCAAAATGGAAGTTATTTTACTTTGTTTTTTTATTTATTGTTTATAATTATAAAGCATTTATATTTTATACAACATTAGTGTTGATCACTAGATCTATAAGACTAACAAAAAATTAAATATTAAAAAAATGAGGAGAGAGATGAGACAAACAACCATTGTTAATCGTGAAAAAAGCGATAAAAAATGATTTGTTGTTGATGCTGAAGGCCAAGTAATTGGTCGCTTAGCAACTTTTGTTGCATCTGCTTTAAGAGGAAAGAATAAACCTACATTTACTCCTAATGCAGATATGGGCGATAACATCATTGTTATTAACGCAGCTAAAGCAATTTTTACTGCTAAAAAAGAAGAAAATAAAATTTATTACTCACATTCAGGATACCCAGGTGGATTAAAAAGCATTACTGCTGCTAAATTAAGAGCAAAAAAACCTTGTGCATTAGTTGAAAAAGCTATTTTTGGAATGATTCCTCACAGTAAATTAGGAAACAAACAAAGAAGAAACTTATTTGTTTATGAAGGTCCAACCCATAAGCATGAAGCACAAAATCCAGAAATGTTGGAGGTAAAATAATATGGCTACAACTAAAGCAACCAAAACAACAACCAAAAAAGTTACAAAACCTTTATCAGAAGCAGCAAAAGTTGTTCAATATCGTGGTTTAGGAAGAAGAAAATCTTCTACTGCTAGAGTTATTTTACGTCCAGGAAAAGGTAAATTTGTAATCAATAAAAGAGAAGCAAAAGATTACTTGAATTCAGATTTATACATTAAAGATGCATTACAACCTATTGTATTAACAGAAAATGTTAACAAATTCGACATTGTTGTTAATGTTTGCGGTGGTGGTTTATCTGGTCAAGCAGGAGCTATTAGATTAGGTATTGCTAGAGCATTATTAGAAGTTTCTGACACTTATCGTGAAGTTTTAAAACCAGCAAAAATGTTAACACGTGATGCTCGTGTTAAAGAACGTAAAAAACCTGGTTTGAATGCTGCTCGTCGTGCTCGTCAATTCTCAAAACGTTAGTTCTTATATATAATTCTTATAATTCTATTTACCAAATGTTTTTTGGTAAATATCTATGCGAGCGTAGCTCAGCTGGTTAGAGCACACGACTGATAATCGTGAGGTCGATGGTTCAAGTCCATTCGTTCGCACCATTTATATCGTAATATACCCTCCAGATACTCCTTTATAAGGAGTATTTTTTTATGCAAAAAAAATTAAAATTTTTTCTTAATTTTTCCAAAAAACGTACATATATTAATGAGAGCAAAATTACAAGGAGCATAAAATGGAAAAATTAGAAAATAATTTGAGCTTAGACGAAATAAAAAATAACATCAAAAATGGTTTTTATGAAAACCAAAAAAATCAAAACAAACAAAATAAAGATTGAAGTCAAATAGTAGAACAATACCGAAAAATAATAATAAAAAGTGTTGAAACACCAGAAATCGAAAATGCTAGTATAGCAGAAATGATGAAAAATACCATATCTCATTTTGTTGATATTGTTAGACAACAAACCAAAGATATTTTTGAATACGTAGATCAAAAAATTAAATTACACTTAAATAAGTATTCACTTGCTTTAAAAGGAACTTTATTAGAAATGATTAAAGGCACATTTAGTGAAATATGAGACGATTATAGCGAAGCAATTATCAAAATGTTGTCTAACAAAATTAAAGAACAAAAGGACAACTAACAATAGGAAATTATTAAGAATAAGAATTTTTATTGTGTGGTATTATTTTTAATATGAATTTTTCAGAAATTTTTAAAATGCAAAAGCAATTAGATGAAGCAATTGCTAATAGAAATGATTTACATTTTGCAACAGATGAGGAATCAAAAAAGAAATATACAAGAATGCAAGTTCTTGCTTTGTTGGTTGAAACTGCTGAGTTTGCAAATGAAATCCAAACTTTTAAATATTGGAAAGCTGACAAAAATGTTAACCATTCACACGCAATGGAAGAATTTGCGGACTTATTACATTTTTTAGGTTCTTTTGCTTATAAATTAAATGTTGAATCAGAAATTGAACCTTTGGTAATGAGTGATGACATTAATGAACAAATTGGTTTATTATTTGCTGCTATATCTAGTTCAATGAATAATTTAAACAAATATTCAGTTGGTGAAATGTTAGCTTTAACTTTAGGTTGCGCTAAATTATTGAACTATAGTGAAGAAGATATTTTGAAGTGATATCATATTAAAAATAAAAAAAATTATGACAGGATTAAAAATCACTATTAATTTTTTTTAAATTCTTTTTATTTTTTATTAAAATTAAAAAGATGCCCAAGTGGTGGAATGGTAGACACCGTAGACTCAAAATCTACTGGAGAAATCCGTGCAGGTTCAAGTCCTGTCTTGGGCACCAAATGATAAAAATCACCTTATTTTTGATTTGTGTTTATATTTTTGTGATATAAACATTTTTATTATTTTGCTTTTAGTCTTATTATCTTAATAATATATAATATATTAATAGAAAAATTAACATAAAACCGGGGCGAAATATGGGCAAAACACAGTCAAATGACAATAAAATTACTAATAAAAATGCGGTAAAGAAATTGGGGATAGCATCAATATTTTTTACAACAATTTTAATGTTTGTTTTACTATTTACAACTTTATATCCATTTGCAAGTTCGCAAATTCCTAATAATATTGTAAGTTTTATTACAACCAACGACATTATTCATTACCTATATGTAGGTATAGGTGGTCTTTTTTTAATTACATTCATAATTTGAATGGCTTATCTTGATAAAAAACGCAAAAAAGATCGTTGACAAAAATTAGATAAAACAATCTTATTTTTCTCATTACTAATTACACCAATCATTTTGTTCTTTTTTGGTGCTTATTTAGTAAATTGATTTTTGGATAAAACTAACCGTGAAGAATTTGTTTGAATAGCAGAAGCCTTTAACTTTGTAAAAAAATCAATAACTAACATTTCTTTAGGCTTAGGAATAGATGAAAAACTACTTGTACATACTTGAGTAGGAATTGTATTATTGGTTCTATTCTTAATTGTTTTACTTTCATTTTCATATATGCTTGGAACTTCATTCTACAACAAAAATGAAGTTAAAAAACCAAAAACCAAAAATGAAAAATTATTACAAAAAGCTGATTCGAATGTTGAATTAGAAGAAAAAGAAGAAGAAAAATCTGTTTATAAAGAAATGATGAATCCTTCTGAAAAAGAAGAACCAAGATTATTTTTTAGACACGATGAACAAGAAACCCAAAAAGAAGAAATAAAAGTTGAACCTATTTTAGTAAAAGAAGTTGAACAAGAAAAAATCGAACCAGTTGTAATACAAAACAAAGAAGTTCCAACTCAAGAAGTTGAAATAATTGAACAAAGAAAAACACAAGAAGTAGAAGTAACTCCAAGTGTTGAACTTGAACCAGAAAAAGTTATTGAACAAGTTGAACAACCAAAAGAAGAACAAAAACCCGAAGAACCAAAAATTGTTTATGTAACCAAAACTGAAGTTGTTGACAATCAAGTTGATTTACACCAAGTTAAAATCAATGAAAGAAAAGCTTACTTACTTGAAAGATATAACGAAAATCAAGAAGAATTATCACAAGGTCTATATGCTAAACCGGTAGAAAATAAACAAACTCAAGAAGTTGAAGTTGAACAACAAAAACCCGAAGAACCAAAAATCGTTTATGTAACCAAAACCGAAGTAATCGATAATCAAGTTGATTTACACCAAGTTAAAATCAACGAAAGAAAAGCTTACTTACTTGAAAGATATAATGAAAATCAAGAAGAATTGGCACAAGGTCTATATTCTAAACCAGCCAAAGAAATTAAACTAGAACCAGAACAATCAAAAGAATTTGTTATTGTAGAACCTATTGAAAAAGCACCAGTTGTTGAAGAACCTAAAGCAAAAGAAGTTCAACCAGAAGAAGTTAAAGCAATTGAAACCATTGTTTTAGAAAGAAAAGCAATCGAACAACAAGATGACGTAAAAGAAAAAGCTAAACCTAAAAAAGTTGTTGTTGATGTAAATTCATCTAAAGTTGATGAAGAATTACAACAAGTTGAAGTTATTGCTTCAGAACCTCAAAAAGTAAAAATTGCTAAAGCTCCAAAAGAACCAAAACCAAAGAAAACAACTGCTAAGAAAGCTACTACCAAAAAAGCTACAACTAAATCAACCACTACCAAAAAAGCTACAACCCCAAGAAAAAGAACTGTTAAAAAAACTAGCCCTGATGAAATTACTGCTTCACAAAAAGCAACAATTATTGTTAATGCTGATCCATTAGAAAAAGACTTTTCTAAATTATTAAATGGTGGATATGAAGAAACTAAAAACCCTTCAGTTAGAGTAGTTGAAAACAAAAGAGGTTCAAAAGTTCCTAAAGCAACTGCTGCTCAAGCAAAAATGTCAATTGAAGAATTATTAGCAGCAAAAGCAGCAGAAGATGCTAAGCTTAAAAAAGCTACTAAAAAATCATCTACAACTAAAAAAGTTGGAGATGAACAATTAGAAAAAGAATTGAAAAAAGCTGCTAAAACCCGTTCAAAATTAATTGAAGAAAAATTGACTAAATTAATAAACTTAGTAGATGATTTAGATCTTGATGAATTATCTAAAGAGAAGTAGAACATAGGAAATAATGAAAAAAAGATATGATCTTATTGTTATAGGAAGCAATATAGATGCCTTATTATCAGCTACTTATGCTGGTTATTTAGGAATGAATGTTTTAGTCATCGAAGAACAAACAGAAATAGGTGGAATAAATAATACTATTTCTAAAAATAAATTTAATTTTGATATTGCTTCACCATTTTTTACAAACTTAGGTACAAAAGAAAAACCTGGATTATTGTTAAAAACTTTAAATGAATTAGATATTACTATTGATTATAAAATTGATAGTAATATTTTGACGTATTTTTTAGATAAACCTAGTGAAATTCGAAAGATAATTCAAACCTTACCTTTTGATACCACTAATCTTTTAACAAACATCGAAAGAATAATTCCTGGTTCAAGAAAAAAAGTCCAAGATTTATTAAATATTGCTTATGAGTTTTATCAAATTAAAAGCGAAATTTTTGAATTTGATTTTACAAATTTGGAATTATCGCAAATAAAACAAAAATTCCCATTAGCATATAAATACTTGTATCACACAATCAATGATTTATTAAATGAATTTAAAGTTTCACCAGAGTTAAAAAGATTTTTAGGCGCTTTTACAATTTCTTTTGGTCAGTTCAATAAAGACTTACCTGCTTGATGATTTTTATCTAAATTTTATGAAATTGTTAATTTTGGAATTGCTACTTTAACTAATGGTTCTGAAGAATTAGTATCCAAACTATTTAAAAAATCATTAAGTTTCGGTGTTGATTATATTTTAGATACTCAAATTAAAAATATTGTTGTTCACAATAATAAAATTCAAGCAGTAGAAACAAATAGAGGACCATTTTTAACCAATCAAATTGTTTCTACTTTCCAAGATAATTATGTTTTAGGTAATTTAATTGAAAAAGAAAAACATCCAAAATTCCAAGTACAAAATATTTTGGCTAAGAAAAATAATAGTCAAACATTGTTTTTTAATTTAGGCTTAAGATGCAATCCTAAAGAGTTAAATCTTTCTAGTTTCTTAACCTATATTTATAATGACGATGATTATGAAAATTTATATGAAAAAAATGAAAAAGATACTTTTGACATCAACAATGTTTTAATCAAATGTCTAAACTTTGTTGATCCAAAATTAAATGAAGAAAACATTGTTATTTTAAATTTAGAAATGATTTATGGCGGTAATTTTTTCTTAAAAAGACCTGCTGAAATGATCTTTTTAGATGAAAACTACATTTTAAATTTAGTAATTAACTTCCTTTCAAAAACATTAAATTGTGATTTAAAGAAATATTTAGACGCTAGCTTTTCAATTACTCCTATTAAAATAGCGCATTACACTAGAAATAAATCCGGAATTTATTTAGGTAAACAATTACACTGATATAACCCATTTTTTTTAATGCTTAAAAATCAATTAAATCCTTCAAACATTCAAGGGCTTCATTTTGCTAATCAAGATGGGATTTTTGGTTTTACACCTTCTGAATCTGCTTTAACTTCTATTTTTGAAATTAAGTTAGTAGAAAAAGAATTACTTAAAAATAAAGAAAAAATTCAAGATATTATCAATGAACAAAAAGAACTTATTCAAATTAAAAAAGCAAGTATTGAATCAATTAAAGAAACAAAAGAATTGCCTATTTTAACTAGTGAAGAAGAAATAAGCGAAACTACGGAAATATCAATTGTTGATGAAGTTGCTGAAACCAAAACCTTTAACCTTAAAAAGGGCCAAAGTTTATTAGATATGGAAAATCAAGTAGAACATGAATTAAATATACTTGATTATTATTTAACTGACAATATTAAGCAAAAAATCATTATTGAAGAAGATGTAGTCAACACTAAAGTTATAGAAAAAATTAAAGAAATTGAAATCAAAGAACAAGAAAAACTTGAAAAACAAAAAGCTAAAATCAAAAAACACAAACCTAAAAAGGTTACTAAAACCAACAAATTCCACGCTTTTGTTAAAAGGTATTCTGAATTTGAGCAAAAATATCATACCAAAGATATTTATTTAATAGATGCTTCTAAGAGAAGTATTAATACTGTTGCTAGATTTGCTGCATGTATTTTAGACCATAGTATTGAACCTATTTTTACTATGGCAAATATTAAAGATGCTGAAAAAAATACAAGCAACAATGATATTGCTATTGTTATAATCAATGCTTCAAAAGTTGTTTTTGGTTCAAAACACAAATGAAAAATACCAACCAATAAAAGAGAAATGCATTTTTCTAAATTAAGAGCAAAGAAACCAGATGTTTTATTAAATCAAACTATTTTATCTATCTTGCTAAATCATAAATACAAAGAAAATAAGAATTTTATTGACAATATTCACATCTTTAAGAATTCAGAACATATTTTTAAACAATTTGCACCTAAATTATTAACGATACCAAAAAGAAATATTAGTTATAAAAAAATCAATGACTTTGTTTATATGGTTTATCCACCAAGTGATTCAATCAATGATTTAATTATTAAAACTAAAAAATGACGTTTGATTAAAAATTATAAAAGCATTAAATTTAAAAAAGAATTACCAAACAAAAAATTGAGTTTAAAATCAATTAAGAAAATCAACAATGTTGGTGAAGATGTAACAACCAAAGAGGAAAAATAATTTCTAGGAGCAAAAATGAATGAAGATTTTAATTTTTTAAAAGAAACCACTAAGGTTGAAAAGAAATTTTTAAAAATTCTTAAGAAAAAAGGTTCTCACGATGATATTCCTTTTTATACATCACCAAATTTAATTGCTTCTAACTTATATCCTTTTAATCAAGCAGCAAACATTATAAACGTTATTGAAGTTAGTTCAAACATCAAGATTTTAACTTTTGTAACCGCAGAAAAAATTTCTTTTTTTGAAGCAGGTCAATATATTGATGTTAGTGTCAAAAAAGACAATTTAGAAGTTACTAGATCATTTTATTTAATTGGCTCACCGATCAAATCATCTTTTAGTAATTCAACTAGTATAGTAGTTTATAACAATGAAACTGATTGAGCAATTAGTGAAATTTTTAATAACTGAGGCATCGACCATAAATTCAATTTCTCAAAACCCAAAGGTAATTTTGGCATTAGTTTAAGTCAATTAGAAAAAAACTATTTACTTCTTGTAAATAGAAATAACATCATTCCTTGCTTATCAATTGTTCAAAGTTTAATCGATAGTAACTACACTATCAAATTAATGATTATGTATGAGATTGATGAGCTTCAAGACATATATTGAATTAGAATGCTTAATCAAATTTTAAGCACCAAAAATAAAGAACAATCAATTGTTGTGAATTATTTCATTACTGCTTCTAACGTTGATAAAGATGATACTTTTATTATGTCTTTAAATTCTAAACGTTTATTTTTTGAACCAATCAAAGCCGAACATATTCAAGAATTATTTTTAAAGTTTGTTTTTTCTAATATTAGATATTTAGTAGCTGGAGATTACAAATTTAACACTAGAATTAAAAGCTATATAGATTCTTTTGGAAGCAAAGAAGTAAGTATTATTTACAATGATTATTTTATTGAAAATGTTAATTCTAATTCTTTTAAAGAACTAACCAACATTGAAACAAAAACATACAATATCACCTGATATGTTGATGATGAATCAATTGTCTTTACAGGAAAAATAAAAAGTAATCAAACCATTATTAGTTTTTTAGAAAAAGATTCTTCATACATTCATTTTAAATCTACATTCCCTTATTTTTTCACAACTCATAAATATGTTTTAGTTAGTGGGCAAGTTAAAGTACACCCTTATTTTAAAGTACCAAAAAACAATTTGTACTCTATGGATAATACTTTTCCAATGTCTGATATAAAAATTAAAATTCTTTAATTTTACAAAGCTATTACGCTTTGTTTATTTTTTAAGAAAGGAGAACAATGAACAAATTTATTAATTTGCACAATAATACTGAATATTCCTTTTTAGATTCCTTAATTAAAATTGATGATTTAGTAAAAGAAACCAAAAGATTAGGTTTACCTGCTGCTGTTATTAGCGACCATAACAATCTTTTTGGTCTAGGAATTTTTTTAAGAAAATGCAAGGAAAATAACATCAAACCTATAATAGGAATTGATCTAGATGTCAAAGAATATCGCTTTATTGTGCTCGCAAAAAACCACAAAGGTTTTATTAAATTAAATCATTTAAGTCTCAAAGCAATGTCAAATGAAACTATTGAATTTGATGAATTAAATGATCCTAATATTTTTGTCATTGACCACCCTGTTTATGGTTTATATACCCTTTCAAATAAAACTAAACAACTTCCTTTTTCTAACTATTTTGTAGTTGATGAAGATTCTAGCATTGCTAATGCTATTGTTGTTAAAGAGAACAAATATTTGTGATTAGATGAATATCAAAGCTTAAAAATAGCACAAAAAATTTCTAACTTACCCGAATCAAAAGAATCGAAATACAATTTTGAAGATAATCCTACAAATGATTTAACAATCATCAATCGTATTCAAAAAATAATTGATGAATGTAACGTTGTTTTTCCTGAAAACAAATTACTATTACCTAATTTTAATGGTTTAAATGACCAAGAAGCTAAAATCGAACTTAAAAAACAACTTGATTTAGGTTTAAAAAAGCGAAAAACTAATTTGCTAAGATTTAGTAAAAACGTTATTTTAAAAAGAATTAATTATGAGTACAAAACCATTTGTGATTTGAATTTTCAACAATACTTTTTAATTATTGCTGATTTAATCAAATGAGCAAAAGAGCAAAATATAGCAATTGGGCCAGGTAGAGGTTCATCTGCTGGTTCATTAATAACTTATTTATTAGGAATTACTGAAATTAACCCATTAGAATATGATTTATTTTTCGAAAGATTCTTAAATATAGATAGAGTTTCTTGACCTGATATTGATATCGATATTCAAGATGATAGAAGAAATGAAGTTATAGAATACATTTTTAATAAATATGGTAAAGACAATGTGTGTTTGATTTCTACGTTTCAAACCATTGGTGCTAAAATGGCCATAAGAGATGTAGGAAGAGTTTTAAACATAGATTTATCTATCGTTGATAAAATTTCTAAGTCTATTAAAGTTTTTGAAACTTTAAACGAAGCATATCAAAATAATGACCAATTTAAGACTTTAATTAGCAAGTATCCTGATTTATTGTCGTTTTCTTTAGCCATCGAAGGGCAACCTAGACAGCAAGGAATACATGCTGCTGGAATAGTTTTATCATCTAAAAAAATGGTTGACATTTTGCCTACTTGTCCAACAAATGTTAATAATTATTTCCAAACCCAATTACCAATGAACTATCTTGAAGATTTCGGTCTTTTAAAAATTGACCTTTTAGGATTAAAAACCTTAACTGAAATCCAAAAAATCGAAAAATATCTTAAGCCTGAACAAATTTTCGAAAACATTGTAGAAAAAGACTTTTTAGAAATAAATGATCCTTTGACACTAGAAATGTTAAATCAAGGATACACTGAGGGTTTATTTCAACTTGAATCTTTTGGAATGAAAAAAACAATCAAGCAAGTTCATTTAGATTCTTTTAATGACTTGTATGCCATTATTTCGCTTTTTAGACCAGGTCCATTGGATTATATTAGTGCATATGCTGGGAATAAAAAAGATCCAAAATTGGTTAAAAAAATTCACCCTATTTATGATGAAATTCTGGCTCCTACTTATGGGATTATAGTCTATCAAGAACAAATTATGTTAATTGCCCAAAAAATTGCACTAATGTCTTTTTCACAAGCAGATTTACTAAGAAGAGCAATTTCTAAAAAAGATGAAGAAAAAATGAAAGCATATAGACAAATCTTTTTTAATGGCGCTAAAGCAAATAATATTCCAGAAAAATTGATTAATGACATCTATGACAATATTGAAAAATTTGCCTTATATGGATTTAATAAATCTCATGCTGTTGCTTACTCATTTTTAACTATGAAAATGGCTTATTACAAAGTAAGACACCCATTATACTTTTTTGCCTCTTTAATTTCTACTGCTTTAGGTTCAAGAGAAAAAATCAACGCCTATGCTCAAGAGTTAAGAAATTTAAACTATCATGTCAAATCACCTGAAATTTGTTATTCAGGCAAAAATGTTAATTTAATTAATAATTCAATTTATTTACCTTTTGAAATGATTAAAGGTTTAGGTGCTGAAACATTAGAAAAATTAATGCTTTTAGAACCAGAAAAAAAATGTGGTGCTAGTTTACCATTGTTATTTTTAGAGCTAAAAGAAAAAGGACTAAAAGACAACCAAATTAGAAGCTTAATTTTTAGTAACACTTTTAGAAGATTTAGCAATATGAAAACTGTTGACGAAACATTTAAAGGTGTTGTTAATTGTATTAATTATTCAATTAAAGAAAAAGAAGATATTCAAAAGAGTATTAAAAACATAAGAATTGAACAATATGTTAATTCTTTAGATTTAGAATTCGAATCTAGAAATGAAGAAGAATATTTAGGTGCTATTTATAATGCTTTTAAAACTATTCCTTATGAAAGTGATACTTTAAAACTAATTGACTTGCAAAGAGTAAAAAGTGGAAAATTTGTTGTTGAAATATTAGAAAATAAAAAAATACAAAAACGCGATTTACACATTATTAAGTTTAGAGATAGTAGTTTATCTTTATTTTCTTTCATAACTAAGGAAGAATATCAAAAGTTTTCAACTTTAGTCCCAAATAAGATTGTTAAGTTAGAACTTTCGCTTTTAAATCAATCATGTAAAATTTTAAGTTTTGAAGAGGTAATAAATGAAAAAAGATAATTTTTTATTAGTTGATGGAAACCTTTTAATGTTTCAATCATTTTATGCTTCTTACAATCCTTATTTTCAAGTTTTACAAAATGCTAATGGAGTTACTACTAATGGCATTCACGTTTTTTTCATGACTTTATTTAAACTTATCAAAAAAGTAGAACCAAAATATTTATTTGTTGCTTTCGATTCTCCTGGTGACAAAACATGAAGATCACAAGAATTTTCAGAATATAAAGCAGGCAGACAAAAAGCGCCAGAAATTATTTTTGAACAATTTCAATGAACCAAAAAGATTTTAAGTTCATTAGCAATTCCTTGAATTGAAAAAAAAGGTGATGAAGCTGATGATTTAATTGCTACATTATCGACCCATAACGAAGGCACCAACAATATTATTTATTCTAAAGATAAAGATTTACTTCAATTGGTTAATTCAAATACAAGCATTTTAAAATATGATTCTTTTAATCATGAATATATACAAATTAACCATGAAAATTTCTTTGATATATTTGAATTAGAACCTAGTCAAATTCCTGATTTTAAAGGACTTTCTGGCGATTCATCAGATAATCTTAAAGGGGTCAAGGGTATTGGTGATAAAACAGCAATTAAGTTGTTGAATAAGTATCATACATTAGAAAATATTTATGATCATATTGATGAACTTTCAGCATCGGTTAAAACAAAAATGTTGAGTGAAAAACCTAGTGCTTATATGTGCAAGAAATTAGCAATTCTTAACCATAATGTTGACATTCCAAAAATAGCATCGCATTATTTTTTAGAAATAAAAAAATCAGCAGCAAATGACATTTTTAAGGAACTAGAATTGAATGTTTTAACAGAAAAATTGCAAGAGTTGTAAAAAATGGTTTTAAAAAGTAAAAAAATACCAATTTTGCAATATTTTTCAATTGTTAATAAAAATATTTTTTTAAGAAAAAAGGCCTTTTTGGCCTATTTTTTTATTAAAAAAGCACTTTTTGTTCCTTTTTCAATGTTGATATCTTTGGTAATGAAAATGATTAATTTTACTTTTAAAATATATTTTTGAAAACCTTAAATATATTAAATTAGAATAGAATTACATAGTAAAAAAACAAAAAGGAAGGAATTGGAATAAAATGCTGAAAAATATAAGATATTCATATTTTAAAATTAAAAAAGAAAAAAGTATTTCAGGTGAAGATCTGGTAAATTTAAGAAAATTTTATACTCCAATTTTGTCTCCTAATTCAATCATTTTATACGAGTATTTAAGAGATTTATCTAATGATGTTGTTAATGAAAAAGGAATGCATGATTATGATAGCTTAATGTACTTGTTAGGAATTGATTTAAAGTCACTAAATGAAGCTAGAATTAAGTTAGAATCCCTTTCTTTACTTTCTACATTTATCGATGAAATTAATCGCTGTACAATTTTTGTTATTGAAAAACCTCTAGATGCTAATACTTTTAAAAGAAATGTTTTATTATCAAACAAATTAATAAAAATTATTGGTAAGCAAAAATTTGAACATTTATTAGATACCAACAAGTTTTCAATGAAAATTGTTAATTCAAAACATTTAGAAAATGTCTCAGCAAGATATAATGATGTTTTTAACGAAGAAGAAGAATTAGCATGCTTAAGAGATGTTTTAAATGAAGCAGAATTTGCTAATCATGAAGGTTTTGGAAATACCTCAGAAATTAGATTAGATATTCAACAAAAATTAGATTTACAAAATTTTGAATACGAAAATCCATATGAAGCTATTTTAAAAACTGATTCAAGATATTTCTTTTCTCAAGTTTCTTTACAAATCCCTTCACAAGACATTATTAATTTAATTAAAGAAGCAAGAACTTCAGGTTTGATTGATCCATGTATTAATCTAGTATTTTTCTATGCTCAAGAAGTTAATGGAAAAATAAACTTTAACTATGTTAAAAAAATTATTTTAGATTTAATTAAAAGAGAAATCTTATCTTTTATTTCTATTGAAAAGTTTTTAGACCAAAGAATGAAAGAAAAAAATTATGAAGCAGTTTCTAAAAAAGACTTATACAAAATTTCATATTTTGAAAATTTACAAAAGAATACCAATTTAGGAGATAACTAATGAAATTTTCTAAAATTGATATTCCTAGTAAAGATAAAAACGACAAAAATATGTTAGCCTTTATTAAAAAGGAACCGAAATTGCAAAAAATTATTTCTTCTTTAAAAATTACAGATGAAGAAATTTTAGAAAATTCCTTAATTTTTTTAAACGCCATTGAATCATTTAGCAAAAAAAATGATCAATATATTGTTAGTTATGATATTTCTCGTGATGCCAAAAATAAGTTGATTTTTAAGGAAAAAGTTGTTAACAACAATTTTGCCTTAGAATTAGAAAGATTTTTAAATTTATACTTGACTGAAATTTCAGAACCAAATAGCAATTATTTATTGAAAAAATTTAGTGTTTCTAATTTGCAAAGACAAGAAATTATGAAGCAATTTAAATTAATTGCTAAAACTAAAGAAAAAAATGTTAACGCTCCAGCAAAAGGCTTGTACATTTATGGGAAAACCAATTCAGGTAAAAGTTATATATTGCAATCCTTTGCCAATTATTTTTCTTCTTCTCAAATAAAGACTTCTTATTTAGCGATTGAAAAATTATATAAAGCTTTAATTAAGAAAATTCAAGAAAGGGAAGCAAATAATAGTGGTAATAATCAAAAATATTTTATTGAGTTAATAAAAAACATTGATGTTTTAATAATTGATAATCTTGGTCTCGAAAATAAAAGTGAATGATTTGTTTTGGAAGTTTTATCAGAAATTTTAGAATATAGAAATGAAAATAACTTATTAACCTTTTTTGGTTCTCCTTTTAAAATTGATGAATTATTTTCTTTATACCTTCAAAAATATTCATCAGCACCAGAAAAAAAATACAAAATTGAAAAGCTAATTAAACAAATTAAAAACCTAACACTTGAATTAGAAATTCAAGAATAACCAAAGGAAACAAAAAATCATAATCGTTTTGTGGATTATGATTTTTCAATTTTTTATTTAATGATTGGGAATTTATTTTTAGCTAAATAATCTAATACAGCGTGTCCTAAACCGTGAGCTTTAACATTGCTGGTTACAAATTTTGCTTTAGATTTTACTTCATCTTTTGCATTATCCATTGCATATGAAAAAGCAAAGTTATCAAACATTGAAAAGTCGTTTTCTGAATCTCCAATGGTCATTACATCATTTTTAGAATAACCTTTAAGAATATTTTCTAGCATTCAAACAATAGCAGAACCTTTTGAAGCACCATTAGGTAGAATTTCTAGGTTCATATGAGTTTTGATGATTTGAACATTGAATTTACTTAATTTTTGAATAATTTCATCAACATTAGATGTGTTTTCGAAATAAACTTCAATTTTTGAAACTTGTTTCAAGTCATCGATTTTATCTACTAATTCAAATTGATCAAAGGTTTCATATCTAAAATAGATTTGGTTTAAAAATTCGATATCATCCATTCTAAAAACATAAAATACATCACTCGATCAAGCGGCAGCAGATATTTTTTCTTCTTTAAACAATTTAAAGATTTGTTTAACTACACTTGGTTCAATGTGTTCTTCGTGAACAAATTTAAATCTTTTATTGTCATAAATCTGTGCTCCTGAAGAACCGATTATATAGTCAGCGTTTGTCAATTTAGCTAATTTTAGCATTCTTGGACAAATTGGATTTCCGGTAGCAATATTAAAACTTATATTGTTACTTTTTATAATATTTAAATTAAAGTTAGAAACGTAATTATCTTTGGTATAGATGGTTCCATCTACATCGCTAAATACAACAGGTCTTTTTGTCATTATGTACCTCCTCAAAGCGTTTAATGATTATACTCAAATATTAAAAATTAATGTAATTTAATATTTTTTTATTTCAATATTAAAAAATTCCTATTTTTACTTTTTAAATTTAGTATGGAATCATTTTCTTTTGTTTTTCTTTTTTGTTAATGCTAAATAATTTGTATATTAATAAAAGTATTATAATGTTTTTAGTATTTAGTAATACTTATACAAGCTTGTTAAATTTTTATTAAAAAAGGAGAAAATATGGCAAAAAGAGTTGCTATTAATGGTTTTGGACGTATTGGACGTTTAACATTAAGAAACTTATTAGAAACCAATAATAAAGAAGTTGAAGTTGTTGCGGTAAATGATTTAACAGATCCAAAAATGTTAGCACATTTATTAAAATATGATACAGCATTTGGACCATTAGATGTTGAAGTTTCTGTTGAAGAAGACGCTATTGTTGTTAATGGAAAGAAAATCAAAGTTCTATCAGAAAAAGACCCTGCTAATCTTCCATGAAAAGAATTGAAAATTGACATCGTTTTAGAATGTACTGGTTTCTTTGTTAAAAAAGAATTAGCACACAAACACATCGAAGCAGGTGCTAAAAAAGTTGTTATTTCTGCACCAGCGGGTTCAGATGTTAAAACTATTGTTTACAATGTAAACCACAAAACCTTAACCAAAGAAGACGAAATTATTTCAGGTGCTTCATGTACAACAAACTGTTTAGCTCCTGTTGTAGATGTTTTAGTTAAAAACTTTGGACTAAAAAACGGTTTCATGACCACTGTTCACTCATTTACTGGTGACCAAATGTTACAAGATGGACCACACAGAAAAGGTGATTTAAGAAGAGCAAGAGCTGCTTCACACAACATTGTTCCTTCAACAACTGGTGCTGCTAAAGCTATTGGTTTAGTAGTTCCAGAAGCAAAAGGTGTATTAGATGGATTTGCATTACGTGTTCCTACTATTACAGGTTCATTTGTTGATTTATCAGTTCAATTAGAAAAAGAACCTACATTAGAAGAATTAAATGCTGCATTCAAAAAAGCTGCTAACGAAACAATGAAATACGAAGAAGATGAAATCGTTTCTTCAGACGTTATAAATTCACACTTTGGTTCAATTTTTGACTCAACATTAACTAAAATCCAAGAAGCTAATGGTCAAAAAATTTACAAATTATTTGCATGATACGACAATGAAATGTCATATGTATCTCAATTAGTTAGAACCTTAACTTACTTTGCTAAACTTGCTAAATAATTAAAAGCAAGACAATTAAAAAATTAAAGCCCGAAAGCTTTAATTTTTTTGTTTATTTTTCAAGCGCTACTGTATATACAGTATTGTCGCCTGCAATTTTAAATTTAATAACAACTTTACCATTTTCAATAGAAAATTGTAATGCTTTACGGTTTCCTTTTGCTTTATCAACAATAATATCTTTAATATTTCCAGTAGCTTTTTCATTTATTTTAACAAATGTCTTAAGAACTGCTTTTCTAGCTTCGTCAGCTTTTGAGCCATATTTGATACCTTTTTTATCAACTATAACATAGCTTTTTGTAGCGTATTTTTCTTTAATTTCTTTAACAGCATCTGCTAATTCATCATTATAAGTAACAACAAATAATTTACCAATTTTTGCTAAACCTTTTAAAGAAGTATCGGTAATTGGTTGCTCAGGTTGTGGATTACCAGGTTGTTCTGGTTGTTCTTCATTTCCTGGGGTTCCAGGTTGACCAGGATTTTCTGTTCCTGGTTTTTCTGGATCTTCTTCATCTTCGCCACCATTATTTCCTGTTCCTGGATTATTTGGTTTAGGATCTTCAGGTTCTTCTTCACCACCTGGGTTTTGAGGATCTTCTGGATCTTCTTCTCCTGGTTCATCTTCGCCACCAAAATCTGGATCGTCTTTAGGATCTTCTTCATCTTCACCAGTACCTGGTTTTTCAGGTTCTGTTGGTTCGTCCTCAATTGGTTTGTTAGGATTTTCAGGTTTTCCTGGATTACTTGGATTTGGTTGACTTTGTTCTTGTTTTTTGAAATTTGTAAAAGTCTTGGTAATTTTTGCTTCTTTACCATTTGCTTCTACGGTAAGAGTAACAGTTAAGGTTCCGGTTTTATCATCAGCTTTAATTTCAATGTTCTTAATTTTAGAATTAGTACCAATATTTGCTTTAATGTCATTTTTTGTAATTTCACTTGGCAAAATTGTACTTGAAGATTTAGTTAGTAATATTTCTGTGTTTTTTTCAATTGGTTCATCTTGGTTAGTTTTTCTTAAACAACTAGAACTTAATGCTACACTAGCAGCAAATATTGAAGTTGTAGCCATCCCTAAAAAGATAAGTTTTTTATTTTTCATATTTTCCCCTTGCTGAATGATTTTTATACATTCAAATTATAAATTTTTAAATTATGCACCGCTAAAAGGGGCTAAAATTTCATAGTTTTTCATAGAAATCTATTTATTTTATAAAAATAAATATAGGTGTATTATTGTTTACTTTTTTAATGGTTTAAATTTTTAATTCATTTTTTGTTTATTCTTAGATTTCTTTTATTGTTTTTTATATAAAGAATTAAAATTATAATCATGATTAAAAATAGCAAAAATTATTATGATGCAATTGTAATTGGTGGAGGTCATGCGGGTTTAGAAGCTGCCTTTGCTTTAAGTAAAAAAGGACATAAAACTGCATTAGTTTCATTTGATCTTGAACACTTAGGAATGCTTCCATGTAATCCATCTATTGGTGGACCAGCAAAAGGAATTATTACAAGAGAAATTGATGCTTTAGGCGGAATGCAGGGTTTATGAGCTGATTTAGCAACTATCCAATTAAAAATGTTGAATGAATCAAAAGGACCAGCAGTTAGAGCACTAAGAGCACAAATTGATAAAAACAAGTATTCTAAAATAATTTTAGAATTCGCGAAAAAGCAAAAGAATTTAACCTTGATAGAAGATGTTGCAGAAGAAATTTTAGTTGATGAATCAAAAAATTTCAAAGGTTTTAGATTAGCGAAAACCGGAATTTTAGATGCAAAAGTTGGAGTAATTACCACTGGCGTATATATGAATTCTAGAATTCTTAGAGGTGATGTAATTACTATTAGTGGGCCAGATAATCAAAAAACTACACCTAAATTAAGCCAATCAATGGCAAAAATAGGTTTTGATATTCAAAGACTTAAAACTGGAACCCCACCTAGAATATTTGCCGATAGTATTGATTTTTCAAAGGTTGAAAAAGAAATTTTAAAAGATATCAACTTATCTTTTTCAAGTCGTTCAAATGTAAAAATGCCTACTCAAATTGCTTGTTATTTAACATATACCACCCCTAAAACTCATCAAGTAATTATGGAAAACCTTAATAAATCCGCGATGTATTCAGGTTTAATTGAAGGAATAGGTCCAAGATATTGTCCTTCTGTTGAAGACAAAATTGTTAAGTTTAAGGAAAAGGAAAGACATCAAATTTTCTTTGAACCAGAAACTGAAGATCAATCGATTATCTACATTAATGGTTTATCTACCTCAATGCCAGTAGAAGTTCAAAACCAAATGATTGCTTCAATTCCTGGTTTGGAAAATGCTAAAGTTCAAAAATATGGTTATGCAATTGAATATGATGCTATTGATCCATTAAACTTAAAACCAACATTAGAAACTAAAGTTGTAAATAATTTATATACAGCCGGTCAAATTAATGGAACAAGTGGTTATGAAGAAGCAGCGGCCCAAGGATTAATTGCAGGAATAAATGCTGGTCAAAATTTAGAAAATCAAGAACAAATTGTTATTTTAAGAAATCATGCCTACATCGGAGTTTTGATAGATGATTTAGTTACCAAAGGTACAAAAGAACCTTATAGAATGCTAACTTCAAGAGCAGAATATAGACTATTGTTGCGTAATGATAATGTAGATATTCGTTTAGCAGAATATGCACTTAAAACAAATATGATTAGTCAAAAAGATTATCAAGCAATTCTTTTAAAATACGAAAAGATTGATAAAAAAATCCAAGAATTGGATTCGAAATTTTTATCAACTAAAAATGAACTTGCTAAAAAGTATAAAGTAGAAAATGGAATTTCTTACTTGCAACTTTTATCTCGCCCTGAAGTGGATGCTAATGATGTATGTCCTAATTTTGAATTTTTAGAAGAATTAACTTCTATGGTTAGATTATATGGATATATTAAAAAACAAGAAAATAATGCAAAAAAAGCTATTAGATTAGAAAAATTTGTTATTCCTGATGACATTGATTATTTAAAAGTGCCTAATGTTGCGATCGAAGCAAAGCAAAAATTAATTAAAATTAAACCTAAAACAATTGGTCAAGCTTCAAGAATTAGTGGGGTTAATCCGGCAGACATACAAATGTTGGTGTTTTATTTAGAAAGCAAGAATAAATAATGAATATTCAAATTATTGCTGTTGGTTCATTATCTCCAGAATTTAAAAAGGTTTTTGAAAAATATGAAAAGTCAATTTCACATTTTTCTAATTTAAATGTTGTAGAAATTAAAGAATTTTCAGAAGAAAAAAACATCAATGTAAAAGTACAAAAAGAGACTAACTTAATACTTTCAAAATTCCAAAAAGATGCTACAGTTTTTCTTTGTTCTTTACAAGGAAAACAATATGATTCAGTTGAGTTTGCTCAATTAATTAACCAACAAAATAACCGTAATCTTACGTTTGTAATTGGTGGGTCAAATGGTGTTGATGAACAAAAATTTGACAGTAATTTTAAAATTTCAATTTCTAAAATGACTTTCCCACACCAATTGTTTAGATGTATTTTAGCTGAACAAATTTATAGAGCATTTTCCATTTTAGAAAATAAAAAATACCATAAATAATTTATACTTTAATAATACAAATATATTAATGAAGAAAGGAGCGGTTATGAATAACAATAATTCAAAAAGAACTGATTTTTCGGATTGAAATATTTTTTCAAAATGATCAATTAGAAAAATCACTTTTGTTGCTATATTAATTTCTATTTCTGTTGTTTTCACTATTATTGGTGTTCAAATTGCTCCTATTGTTGCTATTCCTACTTTCAAAATTAGTTTTATAGGATTGCCAGTTAAAATTTCCGGTTTTATTTTCGGACCTTTAATTGGTTTTATAGTTGGTTTAATTAGTGACTTGATTTCTTTTATTATCATTCCCAATATTTTTAACCCGCTATATACTTTAGCCACAACTATTGATGGTGTTATTGCTGGAATTGTTGGTTGATTGTTTGTTAAGTTTTTAAAATATTACTTTGGTGGAGAATTTAGATATACCTTTTTAGAAGCTGAAATTGTTAAAAACAAACATAAGATTAATGATTTAATAATTCAAAATCAAGAAATTACACCTAAAATTAAAAAGAAAATCGATTCTTTAAAAAGAAAGATTATTTTCTTAGGTGAAAAAAGAAAATCAATTCTAATTAATGGTACAAAAAGTCAATTGATGAATATTAATCTAACCACCGCATTAATTATTTTGTCAATTATTTCTTTAATGATTGTTTGGTTAATTGGTTTTAAAATCGATGAAAGTATTTTAAAACAAGGGGTAATTTCAAATAGAGTAGGTATTATTCTTTCAATGTTAATTGGTTATGCTTTTATGTTTATCTTTTTGATTGTAGCTAGATTTAAACTCAAACCAAGTAAGTATTTAATTATTGTCCCAATTGTAATTTTTTCTGCCTTAATTGAATTGATCAATGTTCCATTATTATCGTTAGCAGACGTTATTAGTTTTACAAGAGGTTCATCTGACGATCGAGAAAAGATTTTTGTTTTTATATTCAAGCATACATTGTTTAGTCCAGTCAAAATTTGGTTCAATATGTTTATTATTTTCTTTACCTACAATATTGTTGCTCCATTAATCTATAAAAACGACGATATCTACTACTAGTTTAAAAAATTCTTATTTTTTCCAGAATAAGAATTTTTTAGTTTTTTCTATATAATAGAAATAATATTTTTTACAAATGTTTCATTTATTAATAATTAATAATTCATATTTTAAGGAGAAGTAATAACTATGGAACCTACAAAAATTATAGGTCTAGGTGGAATACAAGAAATTGGAAAATCAACATTAGTTGTAGAACACGGTAATTCAATATTTATCATTGACGCTGGAATTAAATTTGCTGATACTGCTACCACAGGAATTAAAGGAATTATTCCTGATTATTCTTTTTTAGCATCTAAATTTAATAACATTGAAGGTTTATTTATAACTCACGGACATGAAGATCACATTGGTGGAATTGTTTATTTAGTACAACAAGTTCCAATTAAAAAAATTTATGCCCCTAGAATTGCTATTCAATATTTAAGTCTAAAATTTGAAGAATTGAATATTGGACACGATATTGAAATGATCGAAATTCAAAAAGCAGATGTTCATCATTTTGGTGAAAGTAAAGTCGATTTTTGAACAGGACAACATTCAATTCCAGATGCATTTGGAATTAGATTAACCACTCCTAATGGTTCAATTATGTGTACTGGTGATTTTAGATTCGATTATCGCCCCATCGGAAATCTAACCGACTTTGGTCGTTTAGATCAAATGGGTAAAGAAGGCTTAACTGTATTATTTTCTGATTCAACTAATGCAATGAGACCTTATCATTCCCCAAGTGAAACTGATATTTTAATTGATATTGAAAAACATATGAAAGATGCAACTAGAAAAACCATCATTACTATGTTTGCTTCTAACTTAATTAGAATTAAAGCAATAATAGACCTAGCGGTTAAATTAAAAAAGAAGGTCGCTTGTTTTGGTCGTTCAATGATTCAAGGAATCAAAATAGGTCGTAAGCTTGGCTATATTGATGTTCCTGCTTCAACTTTCGTGGAAAAGAAACAACTAGATGGAATTCCTGATAATCAATTAGTTATTTTAACCACTGGTTCTCAAGGAGAACAATTAGCAGCATTATCAAGAATGAGTTATGGAAAACACGGTACTGTCAACGTTCAAAAAGGAGATATGATTATATTTTCTTCTTCTCCAATTCCTGGTAATAGAATGTTTGTAGAATTGTTGATTAATCGTTTGTATAAATTAGGTGCTATTATCAAAGAAAATGGGCCAGATGGATACTTACATACTTCAGGGCACGCTTATAAGTGAGAGCATGATAAGATTTTCCAATTAACTAAACCTAAATATTTTATGCCATATCATGGTGAATATCGAATGTCAATGGTTCATGGACAAACCGCAATTGAAAATGGTGTTTTACCTGAAAATGTAATTATTCCTGAAACTGGTCAAGTTTATTTAATGTCAAACAATGTAATTACAAGAACTGATGAAAAAGTTAATTATGGCCCAATATATATTGATGGTAATTCAGTCTTAAATTTAAATACATCTATTATTAAAGAAAGAGTTAGTTTATCTGAAAATGGTTTTGTTAATTTAATCTTAACAATTAGCAAAAAGAATAATGCTATTTTAGGTAGACCACATTTAATTTCTAGAGGTTCCTTTTATGTTAAGACTTCTTTAAAATTAGTTGAAGAAGCTAAAAGAGTAGCACACGGAGCGGTGCTTTATCATATTAAAAATAATGAAGAATGAAATGTTGTGGAATTAAAACAACTAATTGTGGAAAGACTTGAAAATTTATTTTACAAAGAAAAAAGAAGACGCCCAATTATTGTACCTACTATCTTATTTGATGACGAAGAACCAGAACCAAGCTTTGCTGATTTAAAAATTAAATTTAAAAATGCTAAAAAAGAACAAGAAGTAATTACAAACGAAACAGTTAAAGAAGAAGTAAAGAAAATCAAAGAAGAAATGTTTGGTACTGTTGAAGAACTAAATGAAGATATTCATGATTTAGAAGATGAAATTTAATTTTAAAACAAATTAAATATAATTAATTTGAGGTTTAAATTATGAGAAAGCAATTAACAAAAATATTAGCATTTTCAATGTGCTTCACTATGCCAACTTTTTTTATTTCTGTAGCTTGTTCACGAGACAAAAACAAAAATAAAGAACTATTATTAAAAAGAGATGAATTACTAAAACAATGTAATGACTTAAAAATTAATAATAAAGAGCTAATTTATAAAAATATTAACCAAAAAGTTTCTAATGTAATTATTAAATTAAATAATTTATTAGAAACAAAATATGATATTTTAAAAGGTAATTTAGATAAGATTCAACAAGAAATTTTAGATCTTAAAAAAGAATATGCTAGTTTTAAAAAAGAAGTTGCGAGTGAAATTTTGAGACTCGAAACTGAAATTGAAACAGTAGATATTTTTTATAAAGATGAAGAAAACAAAAATAATGTTGATATTTCACAATTAAAAAATGAAGATTTTTTATTAAAAGATCAAACCAAAGATTATAAATTACACATCACAAATATGTCAGCAGATAATTATGGCATAGTTACCTTAACTTTTAAATTAGAATCAACATTAGATAAATTTAAAAATTTATCAATTCTATCAAATAAAAGTGAAAATAAAATTATTTCAGGTTTTTTAAACCGTTTGGAAAATGAAAAAGTTAAAACATTGAATTCCTTAAAATCAAGCATTGAATTGCAAATTAATGAATTAAAAAACAAATTACCAGAAGAAAATAAAGAATCATTTGAAAATAATAAAGATAAACTTTTAAAAGTTCAAATAGATTTTATGAGCTATTTATATAATCTAAATTTTTCTATTTTGTCCAAAGAAATAAAAGAACTAAACACAATCGTCAATTTAAATAAAATATTTTTAAAGCTATTTAACAAATCCGGAATTGAAATATTCCATCAAATTATCATTGATCATTTAAAAGGTGAATTGGATTTTACAAAAATATCTTCTTTTACTCAAAATGAAATTCTTAACAAATATTTAAAAATAATTCAGAAACAAGTTAATGAGCAAAACTTTAAAGATGATTTAATTGACACAATTCTAGAAATTGATTTAGTAAAAAACATTGAAACAATTGCTAAAAAAATTTCAATTTTTATTGACGATAACAAAAAGAAACAATTGGAAAAAATTCTAAAAGATAGGAATGAAATTTCTAAAATTGCTAATGATTTTATAGTGAATTTTGCAAGAATTGAATTAAAAAATGAAGATAATTCAATTGAAAAAATAAAAGAAAAAGTTTTTAATATTTTTAAAAATTCCTTTGATAATCTTAAAAATACATTTAAATCAATTTTTTCTGAAGAAGATAGTCAAGCAATTATTAATGAATTAACTAATTCATTTTTAGTTTATAAAGATAAAATTAAAAGTAATTTTGATGCTTTTAAAGCATTTGAAGCATTATCAGAGATAAATAAAATGCTAAAGAAAAGCTAAAATTTAAACAACAAAAAACATTCTTCGTATGCGAGAATGTTTTTTATAACTTTAATATTAAAGAGCTATTTTATTCTTCTTTAGTTCTTTTTCGAGATTCAATTTTAGAAGAAACAATAAAAATACTAATTAAAACAAGACTGACAATTAATACATATGGTATATATAAAACTATGTTTTTGCTAATCAATGAATTCATAAATTTTACCATCACACTACCTAATAATGTATAACCAAAAAAGAATACATAGGTTAGTCAAAAAAGTATTGAAAAAATCAATATCAAAATTGGACTAGCTATTGCTTTTCTTGTAAAAGCTTTAATAATAAAAACAATAGTTTCAATTACTCAAATTAATAAAACAAACACAATTATAGTAGCGAACATAACAGAGAATAAAATCAAACCACCATTATGCACATTTGAAGTGGTAGTTAAAGTTTCTTTAATATATTTGAACAAACTTACAAAAAACACTTTTATAAGTTGAGGTTTTCAAAAAATGGTTGATAGTAATAAATAAGTTCAAGCAATAAAATTATTAAATTTATTAAAAGCAAAATATTTACCAAAATTATCAGTTTCATAAACCATTATAGAACCAAAGTTTTTATTTATAAATAATGGTAAAGTAAAAATAGAAAGTAAAATTATTAAGAAAATAGTAGTTGTTAAATAATTTTTACAATGTAATTTCTTCATTATGTATTCCTTTTACAAGCAACATCTTGTAATAAATAAATTATACTAATTTGTTTATAAACTTATAAACCATAAACATCTTTTATTAATGTTTGTAATTCAATAACTTTTTCTTTAATACTAATGATTACTTTTAAAAAGTCATTAATTTGAAGTTGACAATCGTTTTTAATTTGTTCTTTGAGTTGATTTAGCTTTTGAAAATCTAATCCTAACAAGTCTTGGAATGCTTCTTTAAATTTGTTAAAAAATTTATTAACATCTAAAACAATTTGCTGATTAGTGTTGTTTTCGATAATAATTTCATTTGAAATAAACAATTCGTTGAATTGAATTACAAAGTTTTTAATTTTGTCAAACTTACTATTATTTTCATGAGTTAAAATAGTTTTTCATTCATTTAACAAATTAAATCACGCATGAACATGGGTGTTACTATTTTCATCAAACAATTTATTGTAATCAATATTTTTGATAGACTCATTTCAAAACTTATATGAAAATTCATCTGATTTATTGTTTTTACCATTAAAGAATTTAGGAATAGTTTCAAGAACATCAGATAAAAAGTTGTTTCTAGTTTGATCTCTTTCTTGTTTCTTTTTAATATTTAAAAAACTAGGCTCTAAAGCATTGTTATTTTTTTCTTTTCATATTTGATTATATTTTTTATAATCGATTAATTTTCTAATTTCAAACAATGTGCTTTTATCAGTTGAAAATTGTTGAATATAATCAAAAATTATTCTATATATTTCAATATTCAAATCAAACAATCTTCTTAATTCTTTGTCTATAAAAACAGAGCTACTAGGATAATATGTTTCAAAACTATTAAGAAATTCATTGATTTTTTCAATGGTATTACTGTCAGTTATTTTTTCTTTTTTCCCTTGTTTTATAGCATAAAAAGTTAAAGAACTTTTTTCATATTTTGCTACATTTTCAATTTGTTCAAAGAAATTATTTTTCTTTAATGAATTCTCTATGTTTTTCAAATTTTCATAATGATTAACAAAATATTTGTATATTTTTTCTTTCTTATTAATAGTTATATCAATGTTAAAATCCAAAGTTTCAAATTCCTTAGAAATGCTTTCTAATATTGAATTATATTGTTTAAGAAATTTTGTATCTCTTTCTTTTTCCTCTTTATTTATTCCAATGCAATTAGATGAAACAACAGGAATAAAAGCTAATGCTAATGATGTGGGAATTATTAATTTAGTTGTCTTTTTCATTTTTAATTCTTTCTTCATTTAAGTGTATTAATGTTTTAATTCTTTTAAGTTCATTTATTGTTAATTTTCGATATTGACCTATCATCATCTTTTCTACTGTTATACCAGCATATTCAATTCTTTTTAAATTTATAACTTTTTTATTTACATATTTAAATATTTCTTTAACATGATGATATGTTCCTAATTTTAAAGTAACCAAATATGTTTTTTTATCAATTTGTTCTACAACTTGTTCTGATAAAATGCCATTTATTAGTATTTTTTTGTTAATTGCTTTTAATTCTTCATTAGTTAATGGTTCATTAATT
Organism: Mycoplasmopsis hyopharyngis; assembly: GCF_045276885.1. Taxonomy (NCBI): domain Bacteria; kingdom Bacillati; phylum Mycoplasmatota; order Mycoplasmoidales; family Metamycoplasmataceae; genus Mycoplasmopsis; species Mycoplasmopsis hyopharyngis. The sequence continues at coordinate 274,382 of NZ_CP174164.1, forward strand.
CTTGCTCTATATTTTCTTATAATGTTAAATTTTGGATGAGTTAATTTATAAGCAAAATCTCCATCATTAGTTAAAAATAGCACTCCAGTTGTATCAAAATCTAATCTACCAACAGTGAAAATTCTCTTATCTGTTTCTATTAAATCAGTTACTTTTTTTCTATTCAAAGGATCGTTAGCAGTACAAATAGTTTTAGCAGGTTTATTTATTAAGTAGTAAACAAAATCTTCTTTTTTAGTATTTATTAATTTATTATCAATTTTTATTTTGTCATTAGTTGCGTCAATTAGCATTCCTAAAGTTGCTAATTGATCATTTACTTTAACTCTATTTTGAACTATTAATTCTTCTGCTTTTCTTCTAGAACAAAATCCAGCATTAGCAATTACTTTTTGGATTCTTATTTTTTCCATTTTTTCTTTCTACTTAAGAATTAATTCATTTTTCATTAATTTTAATTTGTTCTTCTTCTAATATTTTACCTTTTTCTATTTGGTGATTGTAATTCATTTTAACCACTTCTGCAAAACCTTTATCAAAATTAGTAAGAGCTAATTTTCTAATTTTTTGAATACCAGGATAATTTCTTCCTTGACAAATTTTGTCAGCAATAAAAACAATTTTGTCTAATGTAGAAAGATTTAAATTTAATGTTGTATGAACTTCAATTGCGTGAATAATTTCTTCATTTTTTAATTTGTAAACATTTTTTAATCAAAGAGCACCACAAATTTGATGCAATTTATGTTTAGGAATAGTGTTTCATTCTTTTTGATATTTGCTTTCAGTGTTTTTAATAAAAATTCTAGATTCTTCTTCTGTTCATTCTTTGCAAACATCATGGAACAAACCAGCGTAGTAAGCAATCTTTGCATCATAATTAATTGTTTTAGCTAATTGTGCCGCAAATTCAGCAGCAAAAAAACAATGCTTTGCTCTTTTAACAGATAATGTTGAATTAATAATGTTTTCAGCATATAAAAAATTATTAGCAATGTAGTTTAAAACTTCAGGGTTTAACTTGTCTAATTTTTTCCCCATTCTAATTTCAGTTGATGATACATTTAGAATGTCAAATTCTAATTCAGCTACTTTATCTTTGATAAACTTCAATACATTTTTTTTGTATTTGCCTATATCTTCATTGGTTTCTTTTACCCTTGGAACAAAAACAATTTTCTCTACAAGTGAAGAAATTTTTAAAAAGTCTTTTCACTTATGAAAAACTTTTTTATTTTCATTTCCTAAAATTAAAAAAAGTTCATCATTAGGGCAGATTTTTTTAAAATGCATTATTGTGTCAATAGTATAACTGACAACAAATGGTTGTTTTTTGATTTCGAAATCACTAATTTCACAATTTTTAGGTAATGCTAATTCCAACATTTTAATTCTGTGTAATTCAGAAGTTACTTTTTTATTTTGTTTGAATGGAGAAATTAAAGTTGGCACAATAATTAATTTATCTAATTTTAGTGAGGATGCCAAAATATTGTCAATTAAATTAGTATGCCCATTATGTACAGGGTCAAAAGAACCTCCATAAATTCCTATTTTCATTTTTTCTCTCCTTTTTCATCAATATTAATGAACTTGACATTGTTATGCGTTTTATCTTTTATTTTTTGTTCCTTTAAAAAATCTATGCCGGTTTTAGCAATATCTTTGTTCATTGTTAAATTTATATCTTTAATTATTTTATCAATTTTATTGTTTTCATTCAATTGCTCGTTGTTCGATTCAAAAAGTGAAATTTGAGTTCCTAAATTAGATTCAAAGATTAAATTAGATAGAGCAACACCTATTCCTTTGATGTTTTTTCTATTTAAGTCATTGAATAATTTGATGCTTGTTTTAGCAACTACATTTACATCATTTGTAAAACTATTTAATTTCTTTTGTCTAGAAATTCATTTACCAGATATGTTTCTTATTCTTAAAACTACAGTATTTGCAAATTGACCTCTACTCTTAGCTCTTTGGCAAACTTTGTTTGCTAAGTCATTTAAAACTAAATAGAAATCATTTTCATTGTCAAGATTATCAAAATCAAAAGTAATTTCAGAACCTAAACTTTTCATTTCAGCGCCCTCATTTAGAGGTTCATCATATTGTCCATTAGCAGTGTCAATAATCTTTTTAGCAAATTTTCCAAAACAAGAAATTGCTTCAATAGAGTTTTCTTTTAATTTAGCAATTTCACCAATTTTTTTAATCCCAAAGTTATTTAATTTGTTGGTTAAAGATTTACCAATTCCAAAAAACTTGTTGATTTCTAAATCTCAAATCAATTGTAAATTATCTTCATCTATCAATTTAATTCCAAATGGTTTTGCTAAATTAGTTGCCATTTTGGATAAAAATTTATTATGCGAAATACCGATAGAAATTGGAATTTTGAATTTCTTTAATATATCCATTTGAATTCTTTTGGCATAATCTAATATTTGATCATTAGTTTTTTGTTCCAACTTTTGACTCATATCTAATCAACATTCATCAATAGAAAACATTTCGAATTTATTTGAATAATTCTTAGTTATATAGTCAAAAATAAGGTTTGATAAATTGATATACAAAAGGTAGTTAGCATTAATAAAAATAGTTCTTGGACATATTTTTTTAATCATAAATGCTGGATCACCATTTTTAATTCCCAGTTCTCTTAATTCGTAACTAACTGCACAAGAAATCGCTTTACCTTCATTTTTAGCAATTGCAATTGGTTTATTTAATAATTTTGGATTTAAACTACGGTGTGCTGAAACAAAATAGCAATCAAAATCAATATGGAAAATAATTTTATTTAGCATTTTTAATTTGTTGCAAAATTAATTCTGAAGCCATTTTTGCACAACGCTTTCTACTTTCAGATTTATCAATATTGTTATAAATTGCCAATTCTCCTATTTTTACCAATTCTTCTATATTTAAGTCTTTCCCGTCAATTAAATTATGATAAATTTCAATGATATTTTTCACTTCACTAATGTTTTTATTTTTCAATAAATTGATTAAAATATCAGTTGCAGAAATGAATATTGCGCAACCTTGACCATTAAAAGAAATATTTTTTATTGTTTCATTTTTAATTTCTAAATCAATATTTAAGGTATCTCCGCAAGTTTCACCATAACGGGTAATGTTGTCAATTTCATTTAAATCTTTATTTAAATTTTCAGGTTTTAAATAATGATTCATAATAATTTTTCTTTTTTCATCTTGATTATATTGCAAGGAAATCACCTCCGGTTTTTAATGCTTCAATTAGCTTATCAATATCATTTTTATTGTTATAAATTCCCAAAGAAATTCTTACAAAACTTTCTTTGTTATCATTAATTTTTGAATTTTCTTTTATCAATGGAACACAAAATGTGCCTGATCTAACATATATATTTTTGGTTCCTAAATAATAAGCAATATCTTGGCTATCTACATTTTTGATGCTAAAAAGAATTATTGGTGAATCGCTTTGATTATAAACTGTGATAGTTTTAATTTCTTTTAATCTTTTAAAAGTGTAAGCACTTAATTCTTCAATAATTTCTTGAGTTTTTTGATATCCAATGGTTTTAAAAAAGTTTAAGGATTCATTAAACATATAGATACCACATAGATTTAATGTTCCTGATTCAAAACCAATAATATTTGGTTGATAAATAATTTTTTTGTCAATTATTCTAGCAATAGAACCCCCACCAGAAAAAGCTGGAGTAAGTTTATTTAAAAGTTCTTTTTTAATTGCTAAAATTCCTAAACCAGTAGGTCCATAAAATTTGTTTGAACTAAAAGCGATAACATCAGAGTATTTTAAACTAACTTTTTCATGAACAATTGCTTGTGCAGCATCATTTATTAATAAAATATTTTTTTCTTTACAAATTTTATATAGCTTTTTAAGATCTAGTTTTTCTAAAAAAGCATTATTCATTTGCGAAATAGCTACTATTTTAGTTTTTGATGTTATTTTGGCAAAAATGTCTTCTTGTGTACAAGTTATGATTTTTGCTTCTTTTTTGTTAGCGATTGTAATTCATGGTGCAATGTTTGAAGAATGATTATTCAAATTAATCAATATTTGATCGTCTTTTTCTATTAGTGATTCTGACATTAAAGCAATTTTATTCAATGAATCAGTAGTGCCAGAAGTAAAAATTATTTCATCACTTTCACAATCAATTAATGAAGCAATTTTTTGTCTTACTTCTTTAATAAATGAATAAGTTTCATTACCTAATTTAGAATTAGAAGTACGATTGCTTACACATTTTTTTAAATAAAATTCATTGGATTTTTCAATAACAGATATAGGTTTTTGAACCAAAGCTGAATTGTCTAAATACACAATTTCTTTTAAAATAGGAAATAAATCTCTAATGTCGTTTTTTTGCATATTTTAATTTTATATTTTTTTAGTTTATAATTATTATGATATTTATTTAGATAATAAATGTCGTAGAAAGAAATTTCATTCATGAAAATTAATAAAAAAGGAAAATTTTTAATTACTATTGGTAGCACAATAGCTGTTTTTGCTACACCTTTTGCAATTTCAGCAACTTGTACACCTAAAGGCAAAGAAACAAAACCTACTCCTCAACCAGGGCCTGTTCCAGGAATAGGGGATCAAGAAAAGGCAAAACTTCAAGAATTACAAAAAGTTTTAGTTGAAATAGAAGAAAAACTATCTTCACTAAAAAACTTAACTGTTGTAAAGCAAACTTATAAGGAAATTGTTATTCTTAAGGAAGAATTAAAAAAACCAGAAGCTAAATATGAAACTTTAAAAGTAAAAGTTGATCAAATTTCTAAAAATGCTAATGAATTATTAACAAATAGTATCAAACCAGTTGTTAATAACGAAACAGATAAAGAATACAAATTCTTTGATGGAGCAATGGAAATTGATAAAAAAGTTACTGATGAAGCTTTAGGATATTACCCAACTTATGTTTTAGATTTGATTAAAAAACAACCAACATTTGAAAAACAAAAAGAAATTTTTGAAAAATTTCATAGTGGAATGGTACTTTTACCAACAGCAGAAAATAATATTTCTTTAGAATTAGATGCTTGTGAAGCTGATGATACCAAAGGTTTAACTTTAGTATTTAGATTTACAAAGGAAGGAAAAGAATACTATTCATCATTTTTATTTGATCAAGTAGGTAAAAATAATAGATTCAATCCAAATGAACATCATTTTACTGTTAACAAAAAATTTGTGTTTTGAAATGGTGAATTAACAATTGATGCTATTAGTTATGAATCAGAACCTGATTTCAATGAATTGCATACTGCATTACAAACTAACAATCAAAAAATGGAAGCTAAAGAATTTGAAGAAAAAATTCTTGTAGAATTTGGAATTTTAGCTAAAGTTGAAGAACCATATGTTTTAGAAAAATCATCTGAAGGTAGAAAAGTTGAATACCAAGTTGACTCTGAAAAATCACATGCTCATGGTGATAAAGAATATCACTATGTATTGAAAAAGTTTGTTAATGGAGAATTAATTTCAACCATCCAAGGTACAATTGGTGCTAAAGATGCAAATCCTTCTCAACCAGGAATTCCACATGAAGATCAAAGTAAAATTGAAGTTGGTAATTTAATTGTAAATGGAATTGCTAGAGTAGAAGCTATAAAAGATATGACTGCTAGCGAATTTATGACACAAGCAAGAGAATTTGCTAAAACAAAAGAATATTTAGTTAGTGGAATTGTTCCAAAAGAAAAAATTGAAAAATTAGATGGTATTTTTAAAAATGAAGCTTTACAAAAAGAAGTTTTAACCTTTGTTAAAAAATATTGAGATGTACAAGGTGAAATTGAAATGAGCAAATATGCATTCTTCTTTGATTTCGCTTATGGACATCCACATGGATTGCATGATTACCATATAATGGTGTATATAAAAGATATGGTTACTCAAAATGTTTCATACAAAGATTTTCATATTAGTACATTTTATTGAGCACATGCATAATGTTTTTTAAGATAAATGAAAATTTAAACACAATATAGGTGTTTAAATTTTCATTTTTAGAACAAAAGGTTGAATTCTAGGAGGGCCTATATAGCAAAATTCATCTTTTTTTTGAAGTGTCGGTAAATAATTATTATTAATAAATTCATCAAATTCTATATCTTTTAACGCTAGAATTTTGCTACATGTCGTTTGTATATAATTAAATATTTCAAAATCATATATTTTTTCAATATCTGAGTGGAGAAAATTTGAATAAGTTTTATATGGATTTTTTTCTAATTTTATTTCTTGAATAGTTATTTGTTCTTTATGTTGGCTTAAAAAATTAAAAAAATATTTATAAAATTCTTTTTTTTCATCACTATTTTGATAGTTATTTAAATCAAAAATTTTACTTTTGTCATAAATAGTAAAAAAATCTTCCTTATTCATAATTTGAATTGAAGACATATCTACATAACTTGATTTATCTTTTTCAAAATGAAGCTCAATTTCAGATTTAAATTTATTTTTTTTATCTTCTGTATTGTTTTTAGTTGCTGATCTAGCATTAAGGTAATAAACATTTTTATCGGTCACAAATAAAATTACTGGATGAGTTATATATTGGTTATTTTTTGTAATTACTTTTCCATTTTTATCAAAATTAGTTTCAATTTCCTTAAAATTATCTTTTTTAATTCTTACAAATTTCATTTTTCTTCCTATCATTATGATCATACTGTATATTGAAAATAAAAAAGAATATTTTCTGAGTATTTTTTTTATAAATAATTTTGTTTTTAAAACAAAAAATATGCGTTGGAAAAATCAACACATATTTGATTAATAAGGGTTTTGCTCTTTAAAAGCTTTTAATAAATTTTTAAATAGAGAAACTACTGTCAAAGGTCCAATTCCGCCAGGAACAGGAGCAATAGCACTCAATACATCTTGAACTTCATCCATATCAACATCACCCACTAATTTAGATCTGTCAATGGCATCATCTAAGTTGCAACCAACATCAATAACTATAGCACCTTCTTTTACATTCTTTCTTTTTATTAATTTTGCTTTTCCGGCAGCAGCAATTAATAAATCAGCATTTTCAGTTCCCCTTAGGCCAGAAGTAATATTGTATGTTGACACTATTCCATTTCTTTTCTTTAATAAGAAAGCAATAGGTTTACCAACTAAATAAGATCTTCCAACAACTGAAATTTTTTGGTTTTCAATAGGGATTTGATAATAGTCAATTAAAGTTAATATTGCCATAGCAGTAGCTGGGGTAAAATGAAAAGTACTGGTTGAATTATAGAAATTAAAAGTATTTCTTGTAGATAAACCATCTATATCTTTTTTAAATTGAACACTATCAAGAATAACTTGTGGTGCTGAAAAGTTAATTAAAGGTAATTGCACAATAATTCCATCACTATTTTCATTAATTCCTTCAATTTCTTTTAGTAATTCTTTTTGAGTTATAGTTTCAGGATATTTATATAAATTAACTTCAACATTTAACTGTTCAGCTTTTTTCATTTTGTATTGAATATATTTATTGCTTGAAGGATTATCACCAACTTGAATTATTGATAGTTTAGCTCTTCTACCAATTAATTCTGTAGCTTCTTTAAATTCTTCAATTAGTTTTTTTGTTTCTATTTCCGCAATTATTTTTCCATCTAAAATTTGCATTTTGCCTCCAATTCCAGACTATACTTCAATAGTTCTTGTTTATATTTTTGTAATTTTTCTTGTTCGATTTGGACTTTTTCCTTTGGTGCTTTACTTATAAAATTAGGATTATCTAAAATATTTTTGGCACGATTGATTTCGAAATTAATTCTATCAATCTCTTTTTTAATTCTTTCTATATCTTTAATTCTCTCTTCTGGAGACAATTGAATATATAATTTTCCAAAACTTAAAGAAATCAGAGAATCATTATTTTGTACATATTTTGAGTTTGTTAAAATATTTACAATTTGTTCTTGTTTGACTTCTAAATTGAAGTCAATACAATAATTAATTATATCTTTTTTTGAAATTTCTTTTTCTTCACGGTATCTTCGGATAGCAGAAATCAATTCAATTATTTGATCAACAGTTAATAAATTAGAAGATAGTTTTTTCTGATTAACCTTTTTTATAGTTAAATTAGGAAAAACTTGTTCGAGAATTTCTTGTTCGAAAATTTCTTTAAATAAGTAATCAGAAACAAAAGGTAAATAAGGATGAATGATAATTAAAAACTTTCTTAAAATTTCTAAGGCGAATTTTTTGTTTGGTTTTAATTTTAAAAATTCAATATATCAAGAAGAAAAATCATTGTAAATAAATTTTGAAATTGAATTTCCGATGATAGTAAATTCATATTTTTTCATCGCCTTATCAATGTTAGTTTTAAGTTGCGCTAACTTTTGTTCTATTCATTCATCAAATTCAGAATTTTGTTTTACTTGGTCATCTTGTAAGCTTTGAATATATCTAGCAATATTTCAAATCTTATTATTTAAAGTTCAAGCAACTTTAATTTTGTCATCAGTGTATTTTAAATCATAACCTGGTGTAAAGTTTGTGATTAAACCTCATCTTAAAGAATCGGAACCATATTTGTCAATAACCTCAATTGGATCAACTCCATTGTTTAGTGATTTAGACATTTTTCTGTTTTGTGCATCTCTAACTAAACCATGAATTAAAACTTCATCAAATGGTTTTTTCTTCATAAAGTGTAATCCGAAAAAGTACATTCTTGATATTCAAAAGAATATCAAGTCATAACCAGTAACTAATAAATTAGTTGGATAATATCTTTTTATTTTTTGACTTTCATTAGGTCAATCTAAAAATGAAAAAGGAGCAATACCTGAAGAAAATCAAGTATCTAAAACATCTTGGTCTCTAACTCAACCTTGGCCTGGTGAATCAATTTGAACCTTCATATTTTCATCTTTATATCAAGCAGGTATTTGATGTCCTCATCAAAGTTGACGTGATATATTTCAATCATGCGCATTTGCAATTCATTGTTTAGTTATTTTAATAAATCTTTTAGGATAAAACTTAACTGCTTCTTTTGAATCTAAATGTTTTAATAAGTCCTTAGAAAATTTTTCCATTTTAATAAATCATTGGGGAAGCACTAATATTTCAATAGGACTATCACTTCTTTCTGAAAAACCAACATTTGAAATTGTTTCTTTTTCTTTAATTAAAAGATTATGTTTTTTTAAAAAAGCAACTATTTCTTTTCTTGCTTGTTCTCTATCTAAACCAAAAAATATTGAGTTTTTTTCAGAGATTAAACCATTTTTATCAATTGTTTCATAAATTGGTAAGTTATGTTTTCTAATTATTTCAATGTCAACTTCAGCATGTGCTGATAGCTTCATTAATCCAGTTCCAAATTTTTTATCTACATATTGATCAGCAATAAATGGTATTTCTTTATTTGTTAAGGGATGGATGATTTTAACATTTTGATATTTTAAATATCTTGCGTCGCTTGGATTATAAACTACCGCTACATCCGAAAGCATAGTTTCAGGTCTAACTGTTGCTATTGAAACAAATTCATTAGAATTAGCAATAGGATATTTAATGTAATACATTGTTTGTTTGGTAGGTTTATTAATAACCTCAATATTAGAAACAGTAGTTTGTAAAATAGGATCTCAATTAATAGGTTTTAAATCTTTGTAAATAATTCCTTCATTATAAAGTTGAATAAAAACTTTATTTACGGCTTCATTTGATAAATCATCTAGTGTAAATCTTTCATTATCATAATCTAGTGCTAAACCTAATTTTGCTCATTGTTTTCTAATTTCATTAGCATAAGTGTTTTTTCATTCTCATATTTTTTCAATAAAACGTTCTTTTCCATAGTCATACTTTGTTTTATTTTCTAATTTTTTTATTTCTTTTTCAACTCTTGCTTGAGTTGCAATCCCCGCATGATCAGTACCTGCTATATAGAATACATCATAACCACTAAGCTTTTTGTATCTAATGATTGAATCTTGCAAAAAGGTATCAAGCGCATGACCAATATGCAATTTACCTGTTACATTTGGTGGGGGTAATAAAATTGAAAAAGGTTTTTTAGTTTCGTCATGTATACTAAAAAACTTTTTGTTTTTTCATTTTTGTGAAATCTGTTCTTCAAAAAATTGTGGTTCATATAATTTATTCATATTTACACCTATGATTTAAAATAAAATTAAGTTATTTATAATTATAACATTATAAATAATAACTAATAGGAAACCAATAACAAAAATTTATGTATTGGCCTATAAAAAAGGTAAATACATAAATTATTTTTTCTTATCAATATTAGTTTTTAATATGCTCATAAAAGCTTCTTGAGGCACTTCAACAGTACCAAGAAGTTTCATTTTCTTTTTTCCTGCTTTTTGTTTTTCTAATAATTTTTTATATCTAGAAGGATCGGAAGCATGTAATTTAGCTGTAACATCTTTCCGATATGCTTTTATTGTTTCTCTAGCAATTATTTTTCCGCCAATAGCAGCTTGAATAGGGACTTCAAAATTTTGTCTAGGTATAGCTTCTTTTAGTTTTTCACATAATTCACGAGATTGAGGATATGCTTTATCAATATGAGAAATTATTGAAAAAGCATCAATTTTATCACCGTTTAATAAAATATCTACTTTCACTAAATTTGAATCACGATAATCTATTAATTCATACTCGAATGAAGCATATCCCTTTGTTGTAGATTTTAATCTATCAAAAAAATCAAAAATTATTTCACCAAGAGGTAATTCATATTCAATTTTAGAACGATTAGAATCTATATATTCTAAATTTAAATATATTCCTCTTTTTTCTTGACATAATTCCATTGTATTTCCGATAAATTCATTTGGAACTAAGATTGTAGCATGAATGTATGGTTCTTGAATTTTTTCTATAAAAGTTCTGTCTGGTAATAAAGAAGGGTTAGAAATTTTTTCAATTGTTTTGTTAGTCATAAAAACTTTATATTCAACCGAAGGTGAAGTAGCAATCACTCCAATTTTATATTCTCTATTTAATCTTTCTTGGATAATTTCCATATGCAATAGACCTAAAAAACCAACTCTAAAACCAAAACCCAATGCTTTTGAAGTTTCTTGTTCTCATGTTAATGAACTATCAGATAGTGAAATTTTTTCTAAACTATCTTTTAATTCAACATAATCTCTAGTATCAATAGGATAAAATCCAGTATAAACAACAGGTTTTTTTGATTTATAACCTGGTAAAGCTTCTTTTGCAGGATTTTTTATTAATGTTATAGTATCTCCAACATGAACTTCTTTTGCATCTCTAATAGCTGCGGAAATTCAACCAACTTCACCAGATTCTAAAGTTTCTTTTTTAGTTTCATTAGGGTTTCTAACTCCTAATTCAATAACATGATATTCAGCATTATTTGATAAAAATTTAAATTCATCATTGACAGAGATTTTGCCTTGAAAAATTCTTACCAACATAACAACACCACGATAAGGATCAAAATAAGAATCAAAGATTAATGCTTTTAATGGTTTGTCATCATCAGCATCTTTAGGACAGGGAATGTAATTTACTATCGCTTCTAATACCGATTCACAATTTAAACCAGTTTTTGCTGAAACACAAACTGCATTATCACAAGGTAAACCTATAACATTTTCAATTTCCTCTTTTGTTCTTTCAACATCTGCTGATGGAAGATCAATTTTATTAATTACAGGAATTATTTCTAAATTATTTTCTAAAGCCAAATAGACATTTGCCAATGTTTGAGCTTCAATTCCTTGTGTAGCATCAACTATTAATAACGCTCCTTCTGAAGCAGCTAATGAACGAGAAACTTCATATGTAAAATCAACGTGGCCAGGAGTGTCAATTAAATGAAAAATATAGTCCTTATATTTTAATTGAACCGCATTTAATTTAATTGTTATTCCTCTTTCTCTTTCTAGATCCATTTGGTCTAAAAATTGATTTTCCATACTATGAGCATCTACGGTGTTGCATAACTCTAACAAACGGTCTGCTAAAGTAGATTTTCCATGGTCAATATGAGCAATAATTGAAAAGTTTCGAATCTTTGATTTGTCCATAGTAAAAATTATAATTTATAAAGCAAATAAAATTAAAAAATACCATTTCCTTTTTTAAAGAAAATTTATTTTTGAAAATTAAAAATGATAAAAAGAAATTCCGTATTTACCTATAAAAAAGCAAAATACGGAATTTTTATATTTTTTTACAATAATTTTCTACTAATTTATTGTATTGATTTCATTTGTCTTTTCTTCATTTTGTAAATCGCCTTTTATCGATTTATTAATTTTGCTTTCGAAAACAATAATCAATAAGCTTGATATCAAAATTAAAGAAGCATAAATTGTAAAACTAATAAAGTAATTTAATTTGTAAGTGATAAGGGTGAGTAAAATAATTATTAGTGATGAGGAGATAATTCTAAAAATCAAGGTATAAATTGTGTTCTTTTTGAATTTATCTTCTTTGAAGAATAAATAAGTGTTTGTATAAAAAATTGAAATAAACAATGAATAAAATAATTGTTGAATTCCAATAGATATTAAATAAATAATATTTTTTGAATTGTTATCGATTTTTGAAAATAAAATAGGGACTAAAACTAAGAACAAAATATTCATTGGTATGAGTATTCAAATTAGTTTAATTTCTTTTTTTCTAATTACTAAAGAAATTAAACTTCCAACAAAACCAAAGGAACCAAAAATTATACTTAGAATGAAAGATCACTTTGTGGCATCAAATTTGATTTCATTAAAAAATTGAGACATTCCACTTTGTTTTGGAAATAAAAATAATCCAACAATTAAACTACAACAAAATGTGTATAGTCATTTTAACTTTATCTTTTGATTTTTTTGTTTTTCTTGTTCATTATTTTCGTTTGTTTCATCAATAGTTTCTAAAGCTTGTTCACTAGTTTTTAAGAATAGATATAAAATTCCAGAAACTAAATAAGTGATAATGTTTAAAACTATTAAGGTTCAAAAAGGAAGTTTGCTAAATACAATTACAGAAAAAATAGGACCAATTAATAACGAAATTGAAGTAGCAATTATTGTTAATGAATTGTATGTTTTAATATCCTTTTTATCTTTAGAAATAAAGTACAAAATAGATTTTAAAGCTACAAACCTAAATGAATGGACAATATTTAAAAAGATATTTATTACCAGAAGAAAAATTGAAAATACGTAGATTTGGTTATATTTTTGAATAACAAAATAAGTTATCAAAATGATACCGAGTATAATGCTACTTATCACATCACAAATAAATAGTATATTTTTAAGTTTTCATTTTTTAGTTATTTTATTATTTAACAAATAAGAAATAAAAGTAGGAACTTGCATTAATAAATATAGTAAGGATACCAATCAAAAACTATTGGTAAATTTATAAATATAAACAGCAGTTCCTAATTTGAAGGCTTCTGAACCTATCATTGATATAATCAAGGAACTTGAATATTTTGTTTTATTAATCATTTTTGTTAAATTCCTCATTTAAAATTCTTGTTATTTTCATCATATATACTAGATTTAAAATGCTAATTTTTGATTTCATTGTATGAATAAAATCGGCAGGTATAGCAATAGTTATTCCGTTATGAGATTCTGAAATCTCACTAATGTCTGTTGAACCTGAACCATAATAAAGTTTATAGGGAATAGAAAATTTTTCAAAGATTTTAGTTACTTTTTCAAGAATTTTGTTGTTTAAAGGAGTAAATGAATCAGCAACTCTAATTAAAAGGTTATGATTTTCTCATTTGTTTCATTGAGAAACTTCAAGATTTATACATATTTTTTGTTCGCCTATTAGTTTTTTAGTTTCTTTTATTCCTTTAAGACCAATTTCTTCACTATTTGTTAAGAAAATGTTTGGCACTTTTTTTGTATTTTCTCTTAATCATTTTAAAACAAAAACATTAATTTTATTATCATGATTTCTACTTAATAAGTTGAAATTTTTAACTGCTGGTTTTTCATTTGAAACTACATAAAAAGGAGTTTTAGCAGATTTGCTAAATAGCTCATCAAGATTATGATTAATTAATTCAATTCTTGGTTTGTTTATTTTAATATTTTTTTCTGCTGAAAATACATAATCATCATTACTTTTAAAAGCTAAATTTTCACTAATTAATTTTCCGGTTGAATCAAAAACATTCAAATCATTAGATTTTTGTCAAATTATATTTCCCGAATTATAAATGTTACCATTTAGTAATATTCCCATAACTTCATCACAATGTGATAAGAAAACTAAATTTGAATTATTGTTTTCAAGTTTAAATGCTCCTTCGCTTTTAGCAATATTATCAAAAATTTGATTAATAAATATTTGTTCATTGCCTGATGGTGATATTATGTTATATTTTTCTAAAATTTGGTTAATAAAACCATCGTAAAAACTTTTAATAATTTGTTTGTTTAATTCGATGTAATTTTTTATTTCTTGATCTTTATCGATTTCTTCGAAAAATAACGCAATCTTTTGTAGCATTTGTTGTTGCTCTTCGTTTTTTAATTCGAAGTTTAAATATTCAGTTTTTCATCATAAAAAATCTTCGTATTTATAATAAATATAAATAAAAGTAGAATTATTGATAAGGTTATAAATATTTTTCTTTAAATGACTTATTTGATAATTTTCAAAAAAATTGGTCTTTTTGCTTATATTGATTAAATCTAATAATGCTGTTTGAATTTTTTCATTTTTATCATTGTGTAAGTAATATTTTGACATCACATAGTTCAACATAAAAATTTTCCCTAAAAATAGAAAATCTATATTAGTTATAAAAATGTTCTTATCTATTTTTTCTATTAAACTTTCATCAATAGATTCAAAGAGAATAAATTCAATTTTGCCATAATTGCTTGTTTGAATTGTTATTAAGTTATCATCTTCTCTGTTGATATTTGCTTTTAGTTTTTTAGTTAAAAAATGGATAAACTCTCTTTTTGTAGATAAATTTTCATTGTTTAAGAAAAACAAATCGATATCATTTGGCGTTCTATCAATTATATTTTTAAGTTTTAAAACATATGAGCCTTTTATAATTACTGATACTTTTTTAGATTTGAGTTTGTTAAATTCATCTAATGTTTTTTGTAAAATTTTTATGACATTTTGATTATGGTTCAATATTTTCATTTGTGTCCCTCGGAAGAACAACAACATTTCTAATGTCGTTTTCGTTTATTAAAAATAGTATCAATCTTTCAATTCCTACACCAAATCCAGAGGTAGTTAATGGGAATTTTTTCTTCATTTCGATATATCAATTATATTCTTGAGGATTGTTTTTGTGAAGCTTTATAGAATCTAGAACTTCGTTAGCACTTTCACATCTTTGACCTATTCCTATGGTTTCACCTATACCTATTAAAAAGTCTGAATTAATAGACGTTTTTGAATCATTTTTTTGGTAAAAGGGAATTAATTTAGTGGGAAAATTGTTTAAAAATACTGCGTTGTTATTATTTTTTGATAACAAATATTTTTCACCCAAGGAATTAATTTGTCCATTGTTTTCAATTCCGTTGATGAATTCATTTTTTAATATCTTTATTGCTTTTTTATAGTCTAAATTTAGAAATGAATTTTTTAAAAATGTTTCTAAATTTGTCAAATTTTTTCTTACTAATAAATTATCTTTAAGTTTAGTGATTACTTGTTTAACTATATGTTTAACATAGTTAAATGCTAATTTTTTACATAACTTTATGTCACCCTTAATTTCAATCTCAAAATGATTGAATTGGTGTAAATGTCTTTGATCAACATTTTCACCTCTAAATGTGTTTGTAAAATAACCAACTCTTTCTGGTCCATTAGTTCTTAAAAGTAATTCTAAATAGAATTGCATTGAATCTGCTAAGTAAAATGAATTCTTATTTTCAATAGATTTTACCTTATATGGTTTTGAATCGGAACCTAGACCCATTGGGCTAGAAATAGATTGAGTAGTTATTGGTAAGCAAACAAAATAAATTTTATTTTTTCGCATTCACTTTATTGTTTCGAAATGGATGAAATCATATATTTGCAATAAATTGTTGTAGCGTTGATTATTGATGGCTTTTAAAAAGTCTTTCTTATAATCATCGAAAAACATTATTTCTCCATTCTTGTTTAAGATAAATAAAGCAAATATAGTTCAAAACTATATGTTGCTTGATTTAATTATATAACCAGAAAAATTATGATAAATACAAAAGGCCAAAAATTCGTATTAGCCTTTAAATAACTAAAATATGCAAAAGATTAATAAAAACACCAAATGTTAAATTGATACGCTTGGTGTTTTTAAGAACTTAATTTTTTCAAAAACTAATTAGTTTTTCTTGCTATTAGATTTTGCCAATCTTTGGTTAAATTTATCGATCATACCTGTAGCTTTTGTTTTAGCTTTATCACCTGTATAAACAACGTGACAACCTGAACAAACATCTATTGAAATACTTTTTTTGGTTGAACCAAATTTAAATTTTTTACCACAAGTAACGCAAGCAGCATCAATTGTGAAGTAACTTGGATGAATATCTTTTTTCATATTTTTCTCCTACTATTTTGAGTAGTACTCAACAACTAAGTTTTCTTTAATTTCAGGATGTATTTCGTTTCTTTCAGGTAATCTATCAAAAGTGATTACAAAATCTTTGATAGATAATCAAGCAGCAGGTTTTCTAACTTTCATATTTTCAAGAACTTGAACATTTTTTCTTGATGCTTCTTTTAATGTAATTTTGTCATTAACATCAATTACCATTGAAGGAATATTTGCTTTATGACCATTTAAAGTAAAGTGACCGTGTGAAACTAATTGTCTTGCTTGTCTTCTTGTGTTTGCTAATCCAGCACGATATACCAAATTATCTAAACGACGTTCTAGTAATTGTAAGAAGTTTGTACCAACAATCCCTTTCATTTTTGTAGAACGTTCAAAGAACTTACGTAATTGTTTTTCGCTTAAACCAAATAAGTTTTTAATTTTTTGTTTTTCATAAAGGTGTAAACCATAATCTGATAGTTTAACCTTTTTCTTTCCGTGTTGACCAGGAGCATAACTTCTTTTTTTGCCTTTAGCAAATTCTTTTCCTGATTCAAGGAAAGAAAAACCGTAACGACGAGCTTTTTTAAAAGCAGGTCCAGTGTATCTTGACATAATAACCTCTTCCTGCATAATAAAAGATAACAACCTCTAAATAAAGAATAATGCTTTTAATGATTTCGATTTAAACAGCTAATCTACTTTCAAATTTAAAACAAAAACATTATTTAAAATATTTATGGTTATTTGCTGATAATATGCTCCTATATTTTACAATATTTTTATTTATAATATAAAACAATATGCAGCAAAAAATTATTTTTCTAATTCTTATCCTTGTACTCTTTATTGTTGTTTTTTTAATCCTATATTTCTTAATAAGAAATGCTTCAATAAATGAATATGCAAAAAAGGTAAAAGAAATCAAAAAAGAAGTTTCAAATAATCACTCTTATTTTAAAACTACTTTGATTAGATATGAATCGTTATCAAAAACAAATACTAAGTTTAATAGGGACTTCAAATATTTAAAAAAATATAATGAAAATCTTGACGAATTTTATGAAAAAATAATGAATTTAATACTTTCATTCGAAAATAATAAAAAGCATTATAAAAGACTTGAATGCAAGAAAAATTACAATGAAATTAAAATTTTTTATGAAAGTTATAAAGAACAGGAAAGTAATTTTAAAGCAATTTCAGAAAACACAATTAATAGTTGAAATGAAATAGATGAAACCTCTACCAAAATTTTATCTACCATAAAGAAATTAGAAGAATATATTGACTTTAATCAAAAGAAACTTAAAAATTCAGAACTTTATTTAAGAAAAGAATTAAATACTTTAAGAACTGAAATAAAAAATTATGAAGAGCAAAAAACTTCGATTAAAATCGCTGATGTTAACGTAAAAATAATTGACTTTAAAAATAAAATTAAAACATACATCAATAAAATCGACTGTATGTTAAATTTTGAATGAACCATTTATTACAATCTTGAAGGTTTAATTCAAACTGTTGCTACACAAAATCCTGGCGAAGCAATAAAAAAGATAAGACATAATTTTGATAAATTCAAAGCTCAATGATTAGAAATTCCATATCAAGAAGTAATAGCATTTTTAAAAAACACTTACAAAAATGTTAATTTAATCAAAAGAGAAGCAGAAAATAAAAAACACTGAATTGAGTATTGAAATTCAGAAGGCAGACTTGAAAAGTTTGTTAGTGACATTCAACAAATTAGCGATTGTATTGATGAAAAAATTAAACCATTATTAGAAAATAAAACTAACAATCAATCAAATAATTTTCTTTTAATGTTTGAAGAATTCAAAATGAAGAAAAATGAAACAATCGAAAAATTGCGTTCAAATAAAGAAGAAATAGTTAATGTTGTTGAACTTGTCAATATTGCTAAGAATGTCTTAAAAAACTTTAATGAGTTTATTAGTTTAATTATTTTTGAACAAATCATGTACAAATTCAATTCTTCATTATTAAAGGTTTATGAACATTGATATTTATACGTTTTATCATTAAGAAATGAAATCGAAAACAATACTTCAAATGACGAATTATTTATGGAATTTGAAAACTCATTTTCTGACTGAAAAGAAGAAATGGAACAAATTACCAACAATTCTTTAAAAGTTTATAACACTGATAAATGAAATAAGTTTATAAATTCATTTGCAAACATTTTTTTTGTGGTTGCTAAAGCAGACGCTTATAAAAAAATGGTTAATGTAACTTTGGAAAAAATAATTAAAAAACAACCTGAAAATCCAAAGATAAAAAATATCGTTGAGTTTGTTATTTCTGAAACAAAGAAATTGAATTATGAAAAAGCTTTTGATGGTTTAATGAACTTCATCAAAAAAGGAAGAACAAATGTATAAAAAAATTTTAATTAGATATGGTGAATTAGTTTTAAAGAAAAAAAATAGGAATACATTTACAACTATTTTAGCAAACAACATCAAAGCAATTTTAAACACTAAACCAGAAGTTGAATTCGATAGGATGTTTGTTGATTATTCTGAAGATCATTTAAACAAACTTATGTATGTTTTTGGAATAAGTTCATTTTCACCAGTTGCGGTAATTGATAAAGACATCGAACAAGTTAAAGAACAATGTTTAAAAATGGTTGATAAAAATACCAAAACTTTTAAAATTTCGACCCATCGAAATGATAAAAGTTTTAGCTTAAACTCTAATCAAATTAATTGTGAAGTTGGTTCATTTATTGTTGAAAAAGCAAATTTAGCTGTTGATGTTCATAACCCAGACCAAGTTTTTTTTATTGAAATTAGAAAAAATAACATCTATATTTTTTCAAAATATCATTACGGTTTAGGCGGTTTACCAGTTGGATCATCAGGTAAAACCTTACACCTTTTATCGGGTGGAATAGATTCTCCGGTTGCTGCTTTTAATTTAATGAAAAGAGGCTTAAAGGTTGAATTTTTAAGCTTTATCACACCACCTCAAACTGATAGTAAAACTATTGATAAAATTCATTCTTTAATTAAAGTTTTAAATTTATATCAAGTTCATTCAGTACTACATTTGGTTAATTATTCTCATTTAATGAATTACATTGCATTGGTTTCAAAACCTGCTTACAAAATAACTTTAATGCGTAGATCATTTTATAGAATTGCTGAAAAAATAGCAATTAAATATAAAATACCAGTTTTATCAAATGGAGATAATTTAGGTCAAGTTGCTTCACAAACTTTAGAAAGTTTAGCCACAATTTCTGAAGCTACAAGGATGCAAATTTTTAGACCTTTATTAACAAATGATAAAGAGGAAACAATTAAAATTGCTAAAAGAATTGGTACCTATGACATTTCGATTTTAAAAGCAAATGAAACTTGTGAATTATTTGCTCCCAAAGAACCTGTTACAAAACCAACGGTAGAACAAGTTATACCTTTGGAAAAAGAATTGCAAATGTTAGAAGAATTAGAAAAAGAGTGTGTTGATAATTTAGTGGAAAATATTAAATTTTAAAAAGACTATCGCGAAATAGTCTTTTTAATTTTCTGAATTTTTAGCGTTAGTCATAGCTCTCATCACAGATTTAATTTGTGCTTCTGAAGCTTTTCTACCCATTTGCATAAACATAACTCTAATCATTTTTTCAGTAATTGGAGGATTTTCTTTAATTTGTTTTTCAAACATTTTTTTTGTTATTAAAAAACCTAAAAAAGCACCAATTAAACCAAATAAAATGCCTACTGCTACGCATACACCAATTCAAGCACCTAGTCCCATTAATAACCTCCTAATCAAGTATCAAATCTTTTTTATTAATAAATAAGAATCATTATCAAATTATTACTTATTATATTTTATTATAATAATGAATATGTCAAAAATAATTACTAACAATAAAAGAATTTCATTTGATTATGAAATTTTAGAAACTTATGAAGCAGGTATTTCTTTGTTGGGTTGAGAAGTAAAATCAGCAAGAGCAAATACTGTTAGTTTAAGTAATTCCTTTTGTTCAATCTATAAAAATGAGGTCTTTTTAAAAGATTCTTATTTTAAGCAATACATGAATGTTAAATGTAATGAATATCGTGATCGAAAACTTTTATTACATAAAAGCGAAATTCAAAAAATCAAACGTAAATTAGATACCCAAGAATTAACTTTAGTACCTAGAAAAATCTATTTTAATTCTAGTTCAAAAATTAAGATAGAAATCGCTTTGGTTAAAGGTCTTAAAAAATATGACAAACGTCAAAAAATTAAAGAACGTGATATGAAAATGAAAATTGAAAAGCAATTCAATTTTCATTAATTTTATGTATTTACACCAATAAATGAATCTTCTGTGTAGCCAAACATACTAAAGCTAAAGCGATCTTCTCCACCATCATCTTTTGTTAATGCGACAGTAAATTGGACATATCCATGTAATGGATGCATTGGATTAGCATAAAGCTTTGTGTCTACTCAACGCTGTTTTTTATAGATGCTACTATCAAGGTCTAAACTATAATCTCATTGATCGGCCATAGATCTTATTTTGTTATATTTGCTTACTTTTCTAGAATATAGCTTTACACCTTCTAATTTTTTAAATCCAGATACTTCAAAACGTTTAATAGTTTTGGCTTCTGAATCCTTTTTCTTAATTATCATCGCAACATTTGCAGTTCCATCAAAATCATCAAAATCACAAATTGAATCTGGTGCTCTAAAGCATTCTCAACCATCAGGAACATTGATTGCTTTGTAGTAAAAATGTGAAGCATAAGAATTGCTTTTGCCAAAAGTATCAAGTTCAATTGACTCAACTAATTTGTAATCGATTTTTCTAAAATCCTTTTCTACAAAGGTTTTAGTTATAACTTTGTCAGTTTTTCTTTTTTTAATTTTATAATCATAAGTTATTTCACCAGCTAAATCATTAGTTCTTACATTTTCAATTTTATATTCATAGGTTCCTTCATCCTTGATTATGTCTCATTTAACATTATAGGAATCTTCTCATATTTTATAATCTGAGGGGTACATTTTATCCTTGTTTAAAAATTTTAAAGGCGCACTAAATTCTTCAAAATCATAAAAATAAACAAAAAAGTCATAATTGTTATCTTTTGATCTATAGTATGGCTCAGTTTTCTTTTCCATTTTTACATTTGCTCGAATATATGGTTTAGCGTGCTTTTCATCATCTACATAAGTCATATGTTCTACTTTTGCATTGTAAATGTTTTGATCATATTCAATTGTAGAAAGAATATCTTCTTCAGTTATTTCATGTGCTGTTTTTCTTTGTTCATTTTTAAAAGGAATCCTATTTACGTTGTATTGTTTTTTAGAAATATTAGTTCTAATAAAACCAGTTAGTGAAAATGGAACATCATAAATTTTGCTTGGTTCTTTTTTGTTATATATTTGAAAATAGGTTTTTATAGTATCATCATCGAAGTTATAAAATTTGTAT
The DNA here is from genome assembly GCF_045276885.1 of Mycoplasmopsis hyopharyngis. Taxonomy (NCBI): domain Bacteria; kingdom Bacillati; phylum Mycoplasmatota; order Mycoplasmoidales; family Metamycoplasmataceae; genus Mycoplasmopsis; species Mycoplasmopsis hyopharyngis. The sequence goes on from NZ_CP174164.1 coordinate 296,471, forward strand.
AGTTTTGCTACATAATCTTTTTCATTACATTTATAAATAATGTCCTCAAATCTAACTTCGTCTGTATAAGTTTCATCTTTTGGTTTTCCAACACCTATTTCCATATCAAATTTTTTAAAACCATTTATTTCATAAATGTAACTATATTTAAAATTACGATTATTTTTTCATATTAAAGTGTATCCAATTCTTAAACAATCATTGTAAGCATTAGTATCTAAAGAATGAATTATTATTTCATAATTATCATGATCTACATTTTTAAAATGAACCATATCTCTAGTAACTTCAAAGTTAAAGTATTTGTAGTGGTCATCAACATATGCTTCAATATTATTTTTAGCATAGTCATTGTAATAAAACTTTTTGCTAAAAACAACAGCATTATCTTTTTTATTTAATATTTCAATGTAAAAATTCTTACCACCATCTTGAACATCTTCCATGGCTATAGATTGTCATGTATACAATTCTTTGTCAAGACCTTCTAAATCAAAGTCTCAAGTATATGAATGTCATTTGTATGGTTTATTCTTTCCAAGGTATTTTAGCTTGATATCGCTAAAACTAGTTTGCTTTTTAAAACCTGTAATTATTTTGTTTTCTAATTGAATAACATTTTTTGGATTTGCGATTTCGATAATTTTCGCATCAAAAGTTAGAGTTCCATTTTTTACGTCAGTTTCTTTAATTTTCAGATCAATTACATATTCATTTGAATTAATTCCTTCAAAATAAATTTCCTTTTCCATAATTTGATCTGCATATTTTTTCTCTTTATTATCGGCATCAAAATTTATTTGTTTTTTAAAATTTCTCATCTTGTCATTTTCATCTTGAGCTTTTGATTTGTCTTGATCTTTTTGACTAGACTTTTTAAATTTTCAAAACTCTTTTGTAAAAACGCATGTAGATGAAAGAGTTGGTGCAGCTGCTAATAAAGCAAAAGCGGATATTCATTTATATTTTTTCATTTAAACCTTTCTTGTCCCACTTATATATGTACAAAAAATGAAAAATTTGAAAAAAATTTTTTAAAAAAAATAAAAACTCACATTCTAATGTGAATATGAGTTTAGTTATTATTTAGAAGTGCTAACTTCTTTTACAAAATCATCATTAGTATTATCTTTAAAACCTGATATTCTGCTTGCTAAATTTGCATATTGACCAGGAGTTAAATCTGCCATAACAACTTCGATTTTAATTTTTAAGTCTCCAACAGAGGTTTTAGTTCTTACACCTTTACCAGCTAGTTTTAAGATAGTTCCATTTTTGTAAGTGTTTTTTAATTTAATTGTTTCTACTCCATAAGGTGTAGGAATTTTTATTGTGTTTTCTAAAACAATATCAAGGAATGAAACAGGAATTTTTAAATATAAAGTATTTCCTTCTCTTTTGAAAAATTTATGAGGTGCAACTTCAATGAGTAAATAAAGATCTCCAGCAGGACCACCATTACGTCCTTTTTCACCATAACCTTCAACTCTAATTTTCTTACCGTTTTCTGTACCGGGTGCTATGTTAAGAGTAACAGTTTTAATCTTTTTAAGAATTTGCTCTCCATTACATGAAGTACATTTTTCAGTAATTACTTTACCAGTACCTCTACATCTTGAACAAGTTGAAATTACTTCAGTTGAGCCAAAAAGACCTTTTTTAATAATTTTAACTTTACCATTACCTTTACATTCACCACAAAGTTTTATAGAACTTTTGGTTTTAGCTCCAGTACCATGGCAAAATGAACAATTTTCATATTTAGTTAACTTTTGTTCAATTTTTTTACCAACCATTGATTCGTGGAACGAAATCTTAATTTTGGTTAATAAATCTTGACCTTTCATTGGCTTAGAAGCAGCTTCTGAAGTCCCACCAAAAATGTCTTGTCCACCACCACCGAAAATAGTGCTAAAGAAAGAATCGAATCCACCAAAACCGCTAAAGCCTGAAGCGCCTGAAAATCCTGAACCACCCGCATCAGGACCATCTGGTCCATACAAGTCATATTCCTTACGTTTTTCAGCATCACTTAGAGTGTCATATGCCTCATTTAATTCACGCATTTTAGCATCGCTTGAACCATCTTTTAAAATATCTGGATGGTATTTCATTGCTAATTTACGGTAAGCGGTTTTTATTTCTTTTTCTGTGGCATTTTTTGAAATGCCTAACACTTCATAATAATCTCTTTTACTAGCCATAATATAACTTATTTTAGCACATTTATGCTTTAAGTGCTAATTATTATTAAACATATAAGTTTTATTATGAATTCTCAAACAAAATATCCTTTTTCATAATTTATAAAAGTGGTTCGAAAATTACATTTGTTAAATAAATAATAAACAAAAACAAACAGAAAAAATTAAATCCAATTTCCTTATTAAATCAAAATACTTTAAACTAATAAAACATCATTATTTTTGTTTCTTGCACACACTAAGTTATTAAGAAATAAATTTATTATGGTAATAAAATTGGTTTATTTACTTTTTTAAAATTTTTATTAACTTTTCTCATTGACCAATTTTAAATTGTACAAAACAAAAAATAACAAAAGTATGCAATAGAATACTTATTTTTTGTGAGACTATGTAACATTTTGTTTGAGAATTTTTGCTTCATATTTTTGTCCATTTTTTTAAATAAATCAACATTTAATTTATAATAAAAATTATGACTAATTATGATGAAAGTAGTATTCAACAGCTAAAAGGTTTAGACGCTGTTAAAAAAAGACCTGGAATGTACATCGGTAGTACCGATGTTAATGGTTTACACCATTTAGTTTGAGAAATTGTTGACAATTCTATTGATGAGGCATTGGGTGGTTTTGCTGATGAAATTAATGTGACTTTGACTAAGGGAGGATCAGTCATTGTAGCGGATAATGGAAGAGGTATTCCTGTTGGGAAAACTCCTTCTGGAAAAACAGCAGTGGAATTAGTTTTTACTGAATTGCACGCTGGTGGTAAGTTTAATGAAGGAGCATACAAAACATCAGGAGGACTCCATGGAGTAGGTTCTTCTGTTGTTAATGCTTTGTCAAATAAATTGATTGCTACCGTTTATAGAGACAAAGGTATTTATGAAACAATTTTTGAAAAAGGTGACAAAATAGTTCAACGTACCAAGTTATTAGGTTCAACAAATAAACACGGAACTACTGTTGAATTTTGACCAAATTATGAAGTTTTTAAATATGCTAAATTAAGTTTTGAAGTTATTTCTGAAAGACTTAGAGAAAGTTCATTTTTAGTTGGTGGTTTAAAAATTTCTATTCATGATGAATTAACTGATAAAAAGAATGTTTTTTATTATGAAAATGGTCTTCATGCCTATATTGATTTTATCAATGATTCAAAAAATCAAATAGGTGCTATTTATACTTTTAAAGAAACCAAAAACGAAATCGAAGTAGAATGTGGTTTTCAATATACTGATAGTTATAATGAAACCATCATTAGTTTTGTAAACAATGTTAAAACCAAAGATGGCGGAACTCATGAAATTGGGTTAAAGACTGCATTAACTAAAGTGTTTAATGAATTTGCTTTAGAACAAAAAGCATTAAAAGGGAAAAACACTTTTGATGGTGAAGATATAAGAGAAGGAATAACCTTAGTTTTATCTTTAAAAATTCCTGAAAAGTATTTGGAATTTGTTAGTCAAACCAAAGACAAATTAGGAACTCCAGAAGCTAAAAGTGTGGTTGATGAAATTGTTTCTAAACATTTTAGAATTTGAATAAATGAAAACAAACAACTAGCAAAAAACATTTTAGAAAAAATTAAAAAAGCATCAGAATCTAGAGCTGCTGCTAGAAAAGCAAGATTAGAAGCTAGATCAAACAAAAACGCTCTAAAAGAAAAACAAATTTTAAGTGGAAAATTAACCCCTGCTCAAAGTAAAAACTCATGAGAAAAAGAATTATTTTTAGTTGAGGGTGATTCTGCTGGTGGATCAGCAAAATTAGGTAGAGATAGAAAATATCAAGCTATTTTACCTTTACGTGGTAAGGTTATTAATACCGAAAAAGCAAGGTTGTTTGAAATTTTAAAAAATGAAGAAATAGCAACTATTATTAACACCATTGGTGCTGGTGTAGGTGAAGATTTTGAAATTGAAAAAGCACAATATGGCAAAGTGGTTATTATGACTGATGCTGATACCGATGGTGCTCATATTCAAATATTGCTTCTAACTTTCTTTTTTAGACATATGCGTCAATTGATTGAAAAAGGAAGAGTTTATATAGCAATGCCTCCTTTGTTTAAAATCTCTTCAAAACTTAAAAAAGATATTGTTTATGCTTGAGATGAACAAGAATTAAGAAAAATTTTAGAAAAACCCGGTTATAAAGCAGCAGAAGTTCAAAGATATAAAGGTCTTGGCGAAATGAACGCTGAACAACTTTGAGAAACTACAATGAATCCAAAAAGCAGAACTTTAATTAAAGTAAAAATTGAAGATGCTGCTTTAGCAGAAAGAAGAGTTTCAACCTTAATGGGTGATAATGTTGAACCAAGAAAAGAATGAATTAATAAAAATGTTGAATTTTCACTAGAAGATAACTTTGATATTTAGGAGTTACAATGAGTAAAAAGAAAAATGAAATTATTGACGAACAAAGTTTAATTAATAACTTAGAAAATAGTGAAAACAACATTATTAAAGAAAATCTTGATTCAATTATGTCTGACCGTTTTGGTAGATATTCAAAATACATTATTCAACAAAGAGCATTACCAGATGTTAGAGATGGGCTAAAACCAGTTCAAAGAAGAATTTTATATTCAATGTATGAATTAGGATTGCAACACACTAAACCATACAAAAAATCTGCTCGGGTAGTTGGGGATGTTATTGGTAAATATCACCCTCATGGTGATAGTTCCATTTATGAAGCAATGGTACGGATGGCTCAAGATTGAAAAATGGGAATCACATTACTAGATATGCATGGTAATGTCGGTTCTATTGATGATGACCCTGCCGCTGCTATGCGGTACACCGAAATTAGATTGGCAAAAATTGCGGATTATGTAATTGGTGATTTAAAAAAGAACACTGTTAAATTTGCGCCCAATTTTGATGATTCAGAAAAAGAACCAACAGTTTTACCTTCTTTAATTCCTAACCTTTTAGTAAATGGAGCAAAAGGGATTGCAGCTGGTTTTGCCACTGAAATGCCACCACATAACTTAGGTGAAGTTTTAGATGCAGCAATAGCTAAAATCAAAAAACCGAATATGCCTATTTTACAGTTAAATAAGTTTATTTTAGGACCTGATTTTCCTACTGGTGGAGTAATTTATGGAACCAAAGGAATTGAAGAATCTTTTGAAACTGGAAAAGGAAAAATTACCTTAGTTTCTAAATACAAATTTTACGAAGATGAAAATAATAAATATATTGAAATCATCGAAATACCTTTTGGAGTAATTAAATCAAAGTTAGTTCACGATATCGATACAATTGTTGTTAATGAATCAATCTCTGGACTTTTAGAAGTTAAAGACCAATCCGATCGTAAAGGAATTAGCATTTTAATTACTTTGGACAAAAATGCTAATGAAAAAGTAATAGTTAATTACTTATTACAAAAAACTGAAATGCAAGTTTATTACAACTATAACAATGTTGCTATAGTTGACAATTCGCCTAAATTATTAAACTTAAATCAATTGCTAGAAAATTACATTAACCATTTAAAAGATGTTAAAACTAAAGTACTGATTTTTGATTTAGAAAAAGCTAAATTAAGATTAGAAATTGTTTTAGGGTTTTTAAAAGTAGCAGAAATTACTGATGAAGTAATTAAAGTTATTCGTCAAAGTGAAAATGGAAAACAAGGAGTTATTGAGAATTTGATTTCCCATTTTGGCTTTACTGAAAACCAAGCAGTTGCTATTGCTGAATTAAGACTTTACCGTTTAAGCAAAACTGATAAAGAAGCCTTTTTATTAGAAAAACAAGATTTAGAAAATCAAATTGCTCATATGGAATTGTTATTATCAAATCCAGAAGAATTTGATAAATACTTAATTCAAACCTTGAAAGACATTAAAAAAGAATTTGCAGTTCCTAGAAAAACCACTATCGAAGAAGAATCACTTAGAATTTCATATAGTGAAGCAGATTTAGTTAAACATGAAAATGTTATTATCACTGTTTCAAAACATGGATATTTCAAAAGATTTAGCAAGAAAATGGAAGAAACTAATGATTTAAGAGTTATTGGTGTTAAAGAAGATGACAAAATCATTTACTATGATAATACCGCTACAACTAACAACTTATTAGTTTTTACCAACTTAGGTAATTATGCGATTATTCCTGTGTTTAAAATTGAAGAAACTAAATGAAAAGAATATGGGGTTCATCTTAGTGATTTTGTGGAATTATCATCTGGTGAAGAACTTGTTTCAGTAATTAATGTGACTGATTTTAATATTCTTAATTATGTTTGCTTATTTACTAAAAAAGGAACTGGTAAAAGAGTTGTATTAAATGATTTTATGGTTTCTAGAACTAGCAAAACATTTGTTGCTATCAATTTAAAAGATGGTGACGAATTAATAGGTGCAAAACTATCAAATGGATATAAAGATGTTATTTTAGTTTCAAGTATGGGTTATGCTTGAAGATATTCAGAAAATGAAGTTCAAATCTATGGAACTAAATCTGGTGGAACCAATTCATGTCATTTATATCCTGGAGATTATTTATGTGGTTTTGTAACTGCTTTTGGAAAAGAAACTATCACCTTAATTTTCAAAGATAAATTCATTAAAAGAATTAAATTCCAAGATGTTCCAATTACTACTAAAAAAACAGTTGGAATTCCAATTTATTTAAATAGTAAAAATAAACCATTACATATAACTGATATTAGTGTTACTCGTTCTTCAACTAAAATTTTGGTTAAAAATATTGATAATGAAACTTTCTTGGAAAAAGTTAGTGATTATCCAATTAGCAAGGTTCATGAAGGAGTTTCAAAAATCAAAACTCCAAATGTTGAATATTCTACTTTAAAAATATTTGAAACTACTTTATCAATTGATGAGGAAATCAATAATCAAACTCAAACCATTGAAATTGATTTATCAGATTTAATGAATTCTAAAGATGATGAAATTAAAACTAATGTCAAACTTCCTAAATCGCCTAAGTCTAAAAAAGAAAAAATCAATCCTAATGAGGATAATCAAACATTAGAATTAGATGATTTTGAAACCAAACTTCAACAAAAACGTGAAGAAAATGCTAATTCAACTGAGAAAAAAACTAAGATTAATAAATATGAAAAATCTAATTTAACCGAAGAGCAAATTATGCGACAAGCCGAAGCTAAATTAGAATCAGTTATTGATTTTGATATTGATAGTATTTTAAATAAACTTAACAAAAAGAAATAAAAAAATCATTTTTTCACCTTATTTATAATGTGATAAGGAAAAAATGATTTTTTATTTATTCATTATTTTGGATCGTTAGAATTCAATTCTAAATCAAAATATGTAGGACAGTGATCAGAAACAAAACCGTAGATAGCTCTCACTTCACTTGTTGGAGGGTTACTTGCATTTGAACTAGCATAGTTAAATCAATCACTATGTGAATTTATTGTTGCAAATTGGAAGATATTGTCTGTTGGAAAATCATATATTTTATAGAAACCAACATTCGAATATCTTAAATTTGAATTGAAAATAATTTTGTCATATGGTTCACCATATTTACCAATAGTTTGTTTTAATGATGTAGCATTTTCTGCTGTATCATCTATTAACATTTTATATTCAGGTCTATTATTTAATCATTCAAAAGCAATACCTGCTTTTTTCTTTTTAATGTTTGTATCACCTTGGAATATGATATCGTCATCATCAGCTTCTTTGTTAAATCAATCTAAAGTATGTTGTAAATTTCATGCATCATTGTATTCACCAGAACCACCATTTCCGGCTTTAACTTCACCTGCTTTAACACCAGGGCCATCAAAGTGACAAACAACAAAAGTAAAATCGTTTTTAATATTTGAGAACTTAGATTCAAATCTTACACCATATGGGGCTCTTGAATATTTTGTTCAATCTCCACCAAAATGAGTTTCATAAGTAGAATTATCATAGAATTTACCAACACTACCATCTTTAAATGCGATAGTATCAACTAAATTAGATTTATATACAAATGCAGCACCATAATCTGCTTGACCACCTTGGCCAGCATTAGCAACACCATATTTATCAGAAGTTATACTCTTTCAACTATTATTTGTATTATTTTTTTGTTCAATTTCATTTAATAAGTCGGCTAATTTTTGAGGAGAAGTTCCATCACCATCAACTTCTGTTAAACCACAAATGTCAAATTTATTGTGATAAATTATAGAAGCAATTGCCTCCCCTTTTGGTTTTCTTTCTGAGAAAGAACCTTCAGAGAATTGGCAAACATTTCAATGCGCTAATTTTAAATTATATGTGTCTCCGGTAGGTTCAGGTGTAATACCACCACCCCCGCCGTTGTTACCTCCGCCACCACCATTGTTATTATTTCCTTCTAAGAATTTAGTAACTTCAACTCAGATGTATTCTTGTTTTTTGGTTTTGTTTAAGGTTAATTCAACTAAAACTAAATAATAAACTTTGTTATCTTTTGATTGTTGTCCTGAGCATTCTTTAATATCAACTTTAATGCTTGGATCAACTCCTTCAGAATTTGCGATTGTTCAAGTTTTTAATTTTTGTAAAAATTCAGGTGTAGTAATGTTTTCGTTTTTCTTTAAAACAGTTCCTTTTGTAGGTATCAAGGTTAATGTCTTTGCATAGTTTTCTAATTTAGCTTTTTCTTTCTTATTTTCACAAGATGCTGACAATGTTAAATTAGCAATAGTTAATGCAGCAGAACCTAGAATTAATGATGTTAAAAGAATTTTTCTTTTCTTTGTAAATGACATAATATTTCCCTAATCTTTTTTAATACTTAATTAGTTTATACTATTAAGTATGGTGTGGAAATAAAAAGGAATTTTTACACATTTTGTACAGGAACAAAAAAATGACCTGAAATCACTTCAAGTCATTTTTTAAATGCCTATTTAGGGTCATTAGCGTTTAATTCTAAATCGTAGTAAGTAGGACAATGATCTGATAAATAGTTGTATATGGCACCTCTAGCAGGAACTGTTCCTTGTGATTCACAATATCTTAATCAACTATCATATCCAGAAAATCCTTGGTTATATCATGGGAAAGTTATTTCTTTATCGTCAGGGAAATTTCAAATGTTATAAATTCCAGCATTATGTGCTCTTAAATTTGAAAAATGAACTATTTTGTCATATGAACTACTTAAACCACCAGATGTATCTAATGAAGTTAACCCATCAATTAACATTTTGTGTTCGCTAGTTAATGATGCAAATGCTTGGCTTGTAGCGCTTTCAGGAATGTTTGTATCACCTTGGAAGATTAAATCATCATCACCATCTGCTTGTTCTTGTAATCAAGATAAAACATTAGGGATATTGTATGCTTCATTAGCTTCGCAAGAACCAACACCAGCACCAATTCCAGCTTTTATTTCACCGTTTTTGTTTTTATCACCGGGACCATCAAAGTGAGAAATAGCAAATGAGAAGTTAACATTTTCCATTTTTTCAATGTTTGCTTGTCATTTTACACAATATGGTGTTCTTTCATATTCGTTTAAACCACCACCAAATTTATTTACAAAGTTAGAATTATCATAGAATTTACCAACAGAACCATCTTTAAATGTAATTGGTTTTACAATGTTTGTTTTGTAAACAAAGCCAGCTGCTTTATCACCATGTGCTGCTTGTTCTATACTTCTTCCGTTTGATTTTTTATAATCTCCAAGAATATAACTTCACTTAACATTTGAACCTTTTGATTGTTCAATTTCATTTAACAAGTCAGCAATTGCTGGAATAACTTTTAATCCATCAACCTCAGTTAAACCGCAAACGTCAAGTTTTAGTCTATGAATAATCGCAGCAATAGCTTGACCTTTTGGTTTTCTTTTCTTAAGAGCGTTGTCCCCAAAATTACATATGTTTCAATGTGCTAATCTAACATTGTACGTATCACCATCAGGTGCAGGAGTTGGAGGAACTATAGGGCCAGGTCCAGGTTCTGGGGTGCTTTGATCGATTTTAAATCCTTCATATTTTTTCTCAATAGCAATTCTTAAAGAAGGATGTTTTTTGCTAAATAATTTAGCTTTAATTGTCAAAGTTCCTTTTTTGTTATTTGCTACAAGATCAGAAATTAAGTATGAAAAATTTTCTTCATTTAATCCTTGAATTTCAATTTGATCATTTGAAACTTCAGAAGGTTTTACATTTTTATTAGTGAATTTAAACTCAATTTCTTGTTGTTTTAATTCTGCAAGAATTTGATCTTTTTCTTCTTTGTCAATGTTTTGATCTTCTTTTGGTTCTTTTAAAAAGTTGGTTATATCAATATTTAATTCTTTAGTTATAGAAGTTTTATTTAATGAAATTTTGATAGCAGTTTTTAAATAAACTCTTCCATTTTGAATAGAAATTCCATAAATATCTACAACTGAAATTTTGATTTTTTCATCAATTCCTTCAGAATTAAAAAGTTGTCATTTTTGAACTTCATCAATAAAGTCTTTGGCAGTTAGATTTCGATTTTCATCAATTTCTGTTTCTTTGGTAGGTAAAAGTTGTAAAGTTTTTGAATATTGTTCAATTACATTAAGATCATTATTTTCTTTTTTACAAGAACTAGCAAATATCAATGATGATAAAGATAAAATGCTTGCACTAGCAGTTAAAGAAAACAATAGTAGTTTTGTTTTTTTATTTTTAAACATTTTTATTTCCTAAATAAAATTTATAATAATTTTAATTACTGTAAAAGCATAAATGAATACGGCAAAAAATGAAAAATAAAAAAGGAAATTTACACATTGTAAAATACGTAATTTCCTTTATTAAAATTCATCAATTTGTTCAATTCTTGCTTGATGTCTTCCACCTTCATATTCGGTGTTAACTCATTCATCAAACATTTTTTTAGCTTGCTCTTCACTAGTTTGTCTTCCACCAAAAACAAGTACATTAGCATTATTGTGTAAAGAAGCCAAATGAGCATCTTCTATTGAAGTACATCTTGCTGCTCTAATTCCTTTGTGTCTGTTAAGAGCATAAGAAATTCCTAAACCAGTGCCACAAATAGCAATACCTAAATTCGCTTTGTCTTTTAAAACTTCTTTAGCAACATTGTGTCCTTGTATTGCATAAGAAACAGGAGTTAGCCCATTTTCTGGCCCTAAATCAATAACTTCAAAACCTTTGGTTTTAGCATATTGAATTAGTGAATTTTTTAATTCAACACCACCATGGTCGCTTCCAAAAATAATTTTTTTGTTCATATAACCTCTTTTTTGTGTTTAATATTTGAAATATCTACTTATTTGTAAAACATTTTTTAATATTTTATTCCTTTTATATTAAAATAATTAAATATATATTTCATTAGTGTTCACACTATATTATAAGGAGAAAATTATGAGCAGTTTTAGAACTTATCAACCTAATAAATTAAAACATGTTAAAACTCATGGTTTTAGAGCTAGAATGGCTACAGCAAACGGTAGAAAAGTATTAGCAGCTAGAAGAGCAAAAGGAAGAGCAAGATTAACAGTTTCAGACGCTAAATAATGTTAATTTGTCTTAATTTCATATGAAAAAGAAATATAGACTTCAAAAAAATTGACAATTTGAAGAAATTATAAATGGTAAAAAACAACTAATCAATAAGTATTTAGTTGTTTATTATTTGCCCAACAATGAATTCAAAATAGGTATTACTGTACCAAAAAAGTTTTGTAACGCAGTTAAAAGAAATTTTTATAAAAGACAACTTAAATCGATAATTCATTCATTAAACATTTATGAGTTAAAGTACAAGTTTGTTTTTATTTTAAGGAAAGAATTTTTAACTCAAAATTACAAAATTAAGTTTGAGACAACTCAAAAACTTTTTGAAAAGATTAAACATGGAAAATAGATCAAAGAATTTTGACTTCTTCACTGAGAGCGATAACTCAATCAAAAAGAAGAATTTATGAAAACGAATCTGGTTCTGAGTAAGAATCGTTCTTTATTTATTCCTTTTTGCCCTTGCTTCCTCTGGTTGCATTCAAACTTGTGTGGTTAAAAGTTCCAACTATACAGGTTCAGGGATGGAGTTTTACAAAAACAAATCTGAAGTAGCACCAAGAGCAATTGCGTTTAATGCTATCAATGAAAATGGGCGTGTTACTAATGAAAATAGTGATACTGCCTATAAATATGCTAAAGATAACAATGCTAATATTCACATCAATAAAAGAGACCATAGTGAAATACTAGAAAAATTACATAAGCAAAATACTGAAAACAAAAATGCTTTAGGCGAATATTCAACCTATTCATCTGCAATAATTTTTGCTGATGAAAAAGACAAAAGTAAATTTGTTCATAATGAAAATGGTAAATATTTATTTTTTGCAGGTCTTTCTTTAGATAAAGATAGACAAAAACATCACAAAACAGTGAAGGATGTTTTAGAATCAAGAAAAGATAAAGAATTATATAAACCACTTTATGATACTTATAATGATATTCATTGATTTTCATTTAACACTTATAAACTTACAAGTGGAAAAGTATTACTAAACGCATTAGTTGGATTGCCTTTTGTTAAAGGTGCCACTGAAGGACAATGAGTTCTAAAACAAGAATATTTAAGAAGTGAAAAGATTTTGGAATATACAATTGATCCTAAAAAACATGATCAAACAACATTGTTAGCTAAAAGTGATTTAGATACTAGTTATGTACAAAAAGGTGGAGGAAATAGAAAACTCACAAGCATCACTAGTTTAACTGAAATAAATGGTTTAGAACAAACAAGTTATAAAAGTAGAATACTTTATTCTAGAGATATCTTAGAAACTTTATATCGTAAAACCTTTAGTAAAAAGTTTTATACTGAAAAATTAGAAAAGTCAATCAAAGATAGACATCTAGAAGCAGAAGTTAAAAATATTTATGATTACATCAAGTGAATTGATAAACAAATAGACATTGATAAAACAATGACTTTTAATGATGATGAAAAACTTTTAATCAACACTTATCAAAGTGTAATGTACGAATATACTAATTTAATTAATTTAAGTGCTTCTATTTACACTTACACTGGTCATGATAAAAAAGGTAAAGAAATAGAATTAAGTGCATATGATTATACTTCTGGAACTTCTAGCTTTGTACCTGATGATAAAGCGCCATTAAACACAGATGCTGAAGTTCAAAAACCAATTTATAATGCTCAAGGATATTGAAGACACGGACCATTTTATGGTTTCTTTGTTTGACCATTAGCCTTAATAACACAAGGACTAAGATCTTCAATGCCTAATATGTATGGTTGAGCATCTATATTCACAATTATAATTGTTGTAATTTTAACAAGAGCAATTCAACTTTCATTAACTTGAAAATCAATAGTTAATCAATCAAAACAAGATGACATAAAAGCTAAAAAAGCAAAAATTGATGCTAAGTATGCTGAATACGATAAAAGTAATAAGCAAATGAAAGCAAGACATCAACAAGAAATAATGGAACTTTATAAAAAGAATGGTATCAATCCAATAGATAGTTTTGTAACTGCTATTGTAAGTATGCCAATCTTCGTTGCTATTTGACGGGCTATTCAGTGTATTCCTGAAATTAAATCAACACATTGAGCAGGTATAGATTTTTCTTCTACTAGTTGAAGAGAAATAATTTCTGGAAATTGAATTTACTTATGAATTTTAGCGCTCTCGTTAGCAATTCAAGCTGTATCACAATTCTTACCTAAGTGGTTAAATATGAAGAAATTCAAAGAAAGAACTACTTTAGAAGATAAAGCTGCCTTGAAAAAAGCAGATAGGATGCAAAACATTATGGCTATTGGTTTCTTATTCCTTACAGTAGTATTTTCTGCTGGTGTTCAAGTATATTGAGTTATTGGTGGTATTTGAACAATAGGACAAGTATTAGCAATTCACTACTTTAAAAAGAGTAAGTACTACCGGGAAAAATTCTTACAAAAGAAAAAAACCTAGTTAAATATAAAAATCAGTTTATACTGGTTTTTTTAATGAAATAAAGGAAAAAATGAGATTAAAATTCGACAAAAGTGCGTTAGAAAAATTACAAGCATCAATCTTTTTGGAATCCCAAAGACCAATTGAATTAAATCAAGATACCATTTTAGAAATTGGCATGGGTAAGGGCGAAATGCTTACAAATATGGCTAAGTTAATTCCTGATAAAAAATTTATTGGGTTAGAAAAATTTGCCACCGTTGCTGCTAAAGCATTAATAAATGCTAACAATTATCAATTAAACAATTTCAAAATTGTAATCGATGATGCTAAAAATTTAGACCAAATATTCAAAGGACAAACCAATGAAATTTGATTAACTTTTAGCGATCCATGACCTAAAAAAAGACATACCAAAAGAAGATTAACTTATAAAAGCTACTTAGCGTTGTATCAACGAATTTTATCTAGTGATGGATTATTAAAAATCAAAACTGATAATGATACCTTCTTTGCTTATTCTATTGAATCCTTAAAAGAAGCAAATTGACAAATCATTGATTCAACTAATGATTTTCATAACCATAAAGACTATACTCCTGAGTTTCAAACTAACTATGAAATTAAGTGAAGCTCACAAGGAAAAAACATTAATTATTTAATAGCAAAACCTCCTAAACCAAAACAATAATCCTCTTAAAGCAAAGGGATTATTTTTTATTTTTTAAACTGTTATAAGTGTTTAAAATTAGTATGTAATTTTAAAATCATTTTTTACTTATTTTCCTATAAATAAGATTAAAATGAATATTTTCTTTTTATAACTCCGAAATAAAAAACTAGTAAATTTAACTATTGCTTATGAAATCAATGGAAATGTTTCAAACCAAATATGATATAATTGTAAAAGTTATTTTTGAAATAAAATTAAACCTTTAAAAAGGAACGAAATGAATAAACAAAAATATTTATTTTTAACTAGTTTAGCTTCTTTAAGCATTGCTACATTAATTACTCCTAGTTGTGCATCCTTAAAAAAATCAATTGAAAATGAAGTACCAAAAAAATGAGATACATATTCTTTGCTAGATGAAAAAATAATTTTTAATCAAGATAATTCACCTAAAGATATAACTATCAAATCTGTTGAAAATGAATTTTACAAAAATGTAATTGATTTTGACTATGTTTTAGAGTCTAGAATTATTTCTTTTTACACAAAAAATACTCTTCCATTTGATTTTAGGGAAAAGGAAGAAATTGAACAATCTTCTACAAAAGAAGAGTCTAATTATAATCGACTTAGAGTATGTCATCCAATCGCAAGAGAAAGAAAACCAAAAGAAGTTTTTAAAAGATTTACAGGTCATAAGAATAATTTTCTTTTTGACTTTCATACAAATATTTTTTTAGGTCAAAAATCATCTTTTGTTAATGAGTACCAGACTAAAATGGTTCCACAACTTCCTAAATTAGATTATGAAGATAAAAAATTTTTTTATGATGACATCTATCATTTTGATCATCATGAAAATTCTAAGCTAATTGCTGAATTAAGCAAAGACACAAAAAAATATTTATTTTTTACAGGAACAAATCTGCATAGTCCTTTTGTAATAGATGATGAAAATGGAAAAAAAATAAGATTTAAAACTTTTTATTGATTGCCTTATATAAAGGAGAACAAAATTCATTTTGTTAGAACAATAAGAAATAATATATTTGTTTCAGATATTTTAAAAAGAAAAAGCCGTAATAATATTAGAGATGTTATGATGGAAACAAACATTTTTGACATTGAAAAATTAGCTAAAAAATTAAACTTACCCGCTAATGAAGAATTTGATGTTCAAAAACATGTTGTTGTAGAAAATGATGTTTATTTCCGTAATTTTTCCGATAGTTATAGACAAAATATGATCATGACTAAGTATGACTTAATTGATAAAATAGGAACTACCAATTCAAGAAAAAGAACTATTAGAAAAATGATTGAAAAAATAAATAGAAAAGACAATGACTTATTCTCATGGCAATTTGAATATGATGGTTATGATACCTGATGTTAATAATTAAAAAATACATTATGAATCACAAGCGATAATGTGTTTTTTATTAAAGTTGGATTTATCTTTATTTTTTCTTTCTCTATTTTTTTTATTTTTGATAGTATCTAATAGGTTTTCGCTTTCCCGAAAAAAGTAGAATTCTACAAAAAAAGAGAATTTAAATGGCGAAGTAAGTAGTTTTTCAATATAATATAATCGAAGAAAAAGTAGAATTCTACAAAAAAGGCGATTTTATATGATAGAAAGAAAATTGTATTTATCAAAATTAATAGCTTCTAAAAACAATGGTTTTCCAAAAGTAATAACAGGAATTAGAAGATGCGGTAAGTCTTATCTTTTAAAAGAAATATACAAAGATTACTTAATAGAAAATGGCGTTTCTAAAAATAACATCATAATAATCGAACTTGATGACTTAAGAAATATCAAATATCGTAATCCTATCGAACTTGATAAATATATTAGAGAAAAATGTGATAAAAATTCTATGAATTATATATTCATAGATGAAATTCAATTAGTTGATACTATTGTTAATCCCGTCTATACAAAAGGTCAATATATAATTGCTAAAAAAGAAGATAAAGATACAATTTCATTTGTTGAAGTTATCTTAGGACTTTCAAGAGAAAAATATATTGATTTATATGTTACCGGTTCAAATTCAAAAATGTTATCAAGTGATATTATTACTGAATTTAGAGATAAAGCTACCAATATAGCTTTAAGACCTTTATCATTTGAAGAGTTTTGTAACTTTAAAAACGATTCATCTTCGGATACTATTTTCGAATATATGAAATATGGTGGTATGCCTTTAGCAGTTCTTAAAAATATAGATGAAAAAAAAGAGTATTTAAAATCATTGTTTGAAACAACATATTTTAAAGATATAGTTGAACACAATAAACTTTCAAAAAGCGAATCATTAGATTCTTTATGTAATATTATTAGTCAAGGCACAGGTAGTTTGTTTAATTCAGAAAAAATCGCTAACACATATAAAAGCATTACAAAAGATAAAATTGACAAAGAAACAGTAAAAAAATATATTGATTTCTTTATTGATGCTTTTATTATAAAAGAAGCAACTAGATATGATATTAAAGGTAAAAGAGAAATAGGTGCTCTTAGAAAATATTATTTTGTTGATAATGGTTTAAGAAATGCGAGATTAAATTTTGCTTATGAGGACGAAGGCCAAATGTTAGAAAACATAATTTATAATGAACTAATTTATAATGGTTATACAGTTAATGTTGGAACATTTGAGAAAAAAGAAAAAGATGAATTGGGGAAAAGTATAAGTAAGTCGTATGAAATAGATTTTATAGCAGCAAAAGGTCCTAAAAAATATTACATCCAAGTTAGCAATGATATTTCGAACCCAGAAACAAAGGCAAGAGAGTTAAAAGCATTTTTAGCTCATAAAGATCCAATTCAAAAAATAATTGTAATTAATAAAGCACTAGAAGAAACAATTGATTCAAATGGTTTTACAATTATTGGTGTTAGTGATTTTTTACTAAAATTCATTAAATAATATAAGGGAGAAAAACTCTGAAGGAAAAATAAATAGGTTATGGTTTCCATAACTTTTTTACTTGTTTTATTTGAAATTTTGAAAGATGTTAATTTTTAAATTTTGTTAAGAATTAGTATGTAATTTTAAAACAATTTTTTTACTTATTTTCCTATAAATAAGATTAAAACGAATATTTTCTTTTTATAACTCCGAAATAACGAAGCAGTAAATTTAACTATCGCTTATGAAAGTAATGGAAATGTTTCAAACCAAATATGATATAATTGTAAAAGTTATTTTTGAAATAAAATTAAACCTTTAAAAAGGAACGAAATGAATAAACAAAAATATTTATTTTAACCAGTTTAGCTTCTTTAATCGCCGCTACATTAATTACTCCTAGTTGTATTACTTTAAAAAAATCAATTGAAAATGAAATACAAAAAGAGTGAGATACATATTCTTTACTAGATGAAAAAATAATTTTTAATCAAGATAATTCGCCTAAAGATATAACTATCAAATCTGTTGAAAATGAATTTTACAAAAATGTAATTGATTTTGACTATGTTTTAGAGTCTAGAATTATTTCTTTTTACACAAAAAATACTCTTCCATTTGACTTTAGGGAAAAGGAAGAAATTGAACAATCTTCTACAGAAGAAGAGAATAATTATAATTGACTTAGAGTATGTCATCCAATCGCAAGAGAAAGAAAACCAAAAGAAGTTTTTAAAAGATTTATAGGTCATAAAAACAATTTTCTTTTTGATTTTCATACAAATATTTTTGTAGGACAAAAAACATCATTTGTAAATGAGTACAAAACTAAAATGGTTCCACAACTTCCTAAATTAGATTATAAAAACAAGAAATTTATTTATGATGACATTTATCATTTTGATCATCATGAAAATTCTAAGCAAATTTCTAAATTAAGCCAAGACACAAAAAAATATTTATTTTTTACAGGAACAAATTTGCATAGTCATTTCTCAATAAGAGACGAAAAAGGCGAAAAAACATGATTTAAAACTTTTTATTGACTTCCTTATGTAAAGGATAACAAAATTCATTTTGTTAGAACAATAAGAAATAAAATTTTTGTGCTTGATATTTTAGAATCAAAAAGCCGTAATAATATTAGAGATGTTATGATGGAAACAAACATTTTTGACATTGAAAAATTAGCTAAAAAATTAAACTTACCCGCTAATGAAGAGTTTGATATTCAAAAACACGTTGTTATAGAAAATGATGTTTATTACCGTAATTTTTCTGATAGTTATAGACAAAATATGATCATGACTAAGTATGACTTAATTGATAAAATAGGAACTACCAATTCAAGAAAAAGAACTATTAGAAAAATGATTGAAAAAATTAATAGAAAAGGCTTTGATTTGTTTCCATGAGATAAAAGTCATTAATATACAACATCCGTATAATTAAAAAATACATTATCAACTACAAGCAATAATGTATTTTTTAATGTTTGTTAATTTAGTGCTTAATTAACTATTTTGTTTTAATTCTTGATTTTGATTAGCTTGTTTTTTGTTTTTAATTGCTAAAGCAATTTTGTTTTCAAGTTTAGAAATTCCGATTCCGATTCCAGAAAATAAGGCATAGATTAAACTTGAAAAGATAATGGTTACAGGAATGTATGCTAATGTGATTAGTCAATATGGTGATTTTTTCAAGAAGGCAATACCTGAAATAAATGGTGATAATCTTCTGTGAGACATATTGAATAAGTTTGGATAAAATTCACTCTTTGTATGTGGATCAATTAATTTGTTTGCTTTATGCAATTGGTAAAGAATTTCATTACCAATTGCAATTAATCCCATTAAGGTAATAAAGATAACTCCTGCTCACATAATGGTTTCAAAATTAAATTTGACTATAGTTCTGATTGTTCCTCAAAGACCTAGAATTAATAAAATACCATGATAGATCATTGTGTGATGACAAATAAAAATGTTTTTGATAAATACATCACCAGGATATAGCATTACAAATAAACCGGTTCAAAGATTAAAAATAGTTAAATACGATAAAAAGACATTGTTAGTTTTTTCATATTTTAAAGGAACAAGTAAATATATCAAGATTATATATAAAGGCATTGAACAAAGCATTAATGGAATATATTCTTGATGATGAACATAAGATTTAAAATGCTGTCCAGTTCCTAATAATTGTTTAAATAGCTCAATAGTAAATAAAACAATATAAAAAGCAAAGTAAATTCATTTAACTTGTTTTTTAGTAGGTTTTCTAAAAATTGCAATTAAGGCAATAGCAATACAAATTGTAGCAATTAAATAACTAAGATGAAAATAACCATATGCTTTAGGTTTGGTTGCAAATTCATAATTTAAAAGGCTATGAATTTTATTTTCGAAATTAGTAACAATTTCTTGTTGCATAACTAGTTGTTAGCTTCCTTAACAAGTTTTTTCTTGTTAACAATATGGTTTTCCAATTTGTTCAAACCATAACCGATTGAAAAGTTAGTGTAGTAGAATAGTGAAAATCCAAAGATAGTAATTATTACATATAAGAATGTAAATACTCCATAAGGAGTCTTTTTCAACGCAGGAACAGCGCCAGTGTAAGGTGAAAGAAGACGGTGGCTAACATTAAAGAAGTTTCCATGGTATGGTTTTGAAGATTTTTTGTTTGCTCAGTAAATGATTTCATTACTAAAGGTAGCAAATAGGAAGAATCCCATAAAGATAGCGATTGCAAAAACTAATGGTTTTCAACTTGTTTTGTATGAAAATTCATCACTGTAAAGGTTTCTAACAACAATTCATAATCCAGTTGTTAATAAAATCCCATGATAAAGCATTGTTTGGAAAGAAATAAATAATTGGTTTGTAAACACATCACCAGGATATAACATAACAAATAATCCTGATCACAAGTTTAATATTCCAACATATGAAAGAATTCCGTTTGATGTTCTTTTAAATTTTGAAGGTACTACTACATATACTAACATTGAAATTAATGGCATTGAGCAAAGTTGAATCGGATGCAAGTAATGTGCATCGTGGTAATTTTTGAATTCTCTTCCAGCAGCATAAATTTGTTTTAGTATTTCTAGAATTACTAGACCTACTCAAAAGGTTAAGATAACTGCTTTAATAGTGAATGCTTTTGGTTTTTTGAAAACAGCAATTAAAGCAGCTCCCATAGCTACAAAAACAAAGAACCAAAAGAAGTGAAACATTTGATATGGTTTAATTGTTGTTGTAGTTAAAAAATTTTGTACATGAATGTAAAATTTATTCATTTTTTAATAACTCCTTTTAATTGGGTACTTTTTATTTAACTCAATAACGATTGGTTTATATTTTTTAACAATAATTTTAGCAAATTCTAAACTTTCTAACATCTTTTTTGTGTTTTTTAAAACCGCATCAATAATTGTTGCTAGCAATTTTCATTCTTTAAAATCTCTAGAAGTCATAGCTGCTGTTCCCAATCTTAATCCTGAAGTCTTGCTTGGAGGTAGTTGATCGAAAGGAATGGAATTTTTATTAGTAGTTATATTAATCATTTCTAAAACTTTTTGAGCACTAACACCATCAATACCATAAGTAGATAAAACATCTATTATAAATAAGTGATTATCAGAACCACCAGAAATAATTTTAGCTCCTAGTTCTTTAAAAGCATTAACAAAACTTTGGGTGTTTTCAACTATTTGTTGACCATATTTTTTAAATTCAGGTTGTAATGCTTCATAAAAAGCAACTGCTTTTCCAGCAATAGAATGGAATAAAGGACCACCTTGATATCCAGGAAAAACTCAACGATCTACTTTTTTGGCAATTTCTGGATCATTAGTCATAATAATTCCACCTCTTGTACCTCTAAGAGTTTTATGAGTGGTAGAGGTGATAATATCAGCATAGCCTACAGGACTTGGATGAACGCCCGCAACAATCAAACCAGCAATATGAGCAATGTCAGCCATTAATTTAGCACCACAAGCATCAGCAATTTCTTTGAATTTAGCAAAATCTACAATCCTTGAATAAGCAGAAAAACCGCAAATGATCAATTTTGGTTTTTCTTTAATTGCTATTTTTTTAATTTCTTCATAATCTAGTAAACCGTTTTGGTCAACTTCATAGGTTATTGCTTCATAAAAATTACCTGAAAAGCTAATTTTGTATCCATGACTTAAATGACCACCAGATGCTAATGATAAACCCATAATTTTGTCACCATAGTTACAAATAGAAGCGATAGCAGCAGCATTAGCTACAGAACCAGAATAAGGTTGAACATTTGCATATTCAACATTAAAAAGTTTTTTTAATCTATTGATTGCCTCAGATTCGACAATGTCAACATTATCGCATCCACCATAATATCTTTTGCCTGGATAACCTTCTCCATATTTATTAGTCAAGATACTTCCAGTTGCTTTTAAAACATCATTTGAAACATAGTTTTCACTAGCAATTAATTCAATGTTAGTTTTTTGTCTAACAAATTCTTTGTTAATCGCATTTCCAATTATGTTATCTTTTAACTTAATTTTCTTGTACATAATTACTTAACTCCTTTAACCATTATATTTCTTGTTAAGAATTTCGATTGAATCACTATCTGCTACTACTCTAATAGTTGCATAATTTTGATTTTCTTTGATAAAACTATCTATAAATGATATTTCAAAAACAGAAACCAAAGATTTAATTTCTTTTATTTTATTTTCTAAATGTTCATTAATGTTCAAAGCGAAGGTCAAATCAATACTTTTTAATGGTTCATAGTTAATTGTTTTAGAAACTAACTTTTGATTTTCACTTTCTATTGGCATTTTGAAAAATTCAGCAACAAAACAATTTGGTGTTTGTAATTTAGGATGAATTTTTCCGATTCAACCTATCATTTTATTATTTAGCATAATCTTAGCAGAAGCATTTTTATGAATAAATTCATTATCATTAAAAGGAACAAATTCTAAGTTTTCTAAACAAAGAATATTAACAATGTCTTGTTTCATTTGTTCAAAAGTTTTAACGCTAGAAACTAAACCAAAAACTTTTTGATTTTCGTTTATCATTCCTTCTTCAAAAAAACTAAAGTTGTTAATTTTTTGCTTGCTATGATAAATTGCTACTTCTAGCATTGAAGTAATTATTGAATTTCTAATAACTTCTCTTTCTTTCGAAACAAATGTCATTAATTTAACTGATTGCTCAAAGTTAAAAGGATTTAAATAATTTTTTTCTACTGATACTAAACTATAAGTTCTAATTTCAGTGTAACCTTGTGCTTTAAGTAAGTTTTTTCTATTGTCTCTTTTATTAATTTTATAAGGAGCAAAAATACATTCATCTTCCTTAATGTTGTCGTAGCCATAAAATCTACAATATTCTTCAATAATGTCTTCAAAGTTTTTAATATCATTACGATATGCAGGCGGAATAAATCTATTTTTATTAATAGTAAAGCCTATCTTTTTTAGTTTATTGTTATCGATATATGCAATTTCTTTAGGGCTAATTTTGGAATTTTTTGAATTAATATAAAGCTTTAATTTTCTTTTATTTTGGCTTATGATTTTTCCTTTTTTAACTATAAATTGGTTAACTAAGTTAGAAATCTTAAGTTTTAATTCATTAAATTTATGCATTAAATATCAATATGCAATTCTTAACATTTCGTAATTTATAGTTCTAGCACCTTGCATTGAAAAGTTATTTAATAAATCACTTTGAGTAGCACTTGATCTAACTAATGTTCCATTGAAGATTCCTATTTCAAAAACAATATTGCTTGCTTTATTTTTATTAATAATAGTTTTGTTGCAATTAGTTACTTGAGGTAAACTAATAATTTCATTATTTTCATTTTGTAAAGCTAAAACATTATGAACATCAATTACTTTTTGATTTGGCAAATTAATTTTTCCGGAATATAAAATTGGTTTTACTTCATTACCAAAAAAGTTTCTGTCATAAGTTAATATAGGAACACCAGTCATTAATAAACATAAATTAGCTAAATCAGTTGCATAATCATTAGTTACTTTTATGCTGTGTTTTGCTAAAAGAGTTCGGTATTTAGAAGGTAAAATGTAATCACTTTTATCAAGATTATGATGTGGGTTTTTGATTTCTAAATAACTTAAATGTTGTGCTAATTCAGGATCAAATTCTTGAACTTTAATTTTGGTATTGAAAGTTTTTTTAATCTTATTGTTTGCATCATATTTTCAAATAAAATCAAGATTAAAATAAGCAGCTAATTCTTTACAAATTACATAGTATGAATTAGCATCATTTCTATTAGCAGCCACAGAAATATCAAAAATATAGTCATCTAATTCAAAATATTCAATGGGGTCTAGTTTGTATAATTCTTCTTCATTTTGACTTTTATATAAAGTAAACATAAAAATATCATCGTTATTTGATAAGTTTAAATATTTATTGTCATATCCCAATTCACTTAATCCAGAAAACATTCCTTCTGAAACAATACCCTTAAGTTCTCTATTTTGAAATACTTGTCCATCTTTTTCAGAACCTGCTGGAAAAATGATTGTCATATGTCCAACTTTTGGATTTTTAGCAACTGTTTGAATTGTTAAAAATTTATTAGTGTCAACTTGAACTTTGCAAACATTTAAGTTTTCAGAATTAGGATTTTTATGAACTTCAATGATTTTGGCAAACTTTAAACCTTTAAGATTTGAAAATTTTTTAGTTTCTTCGATTTCATATCCTAAAGAATTAAATGCTTTTTCGAAATCATTAACTGTTAATTTTTTAACAATGTCTTTTTGTTTTTCGTTGCCTAATCTCTTTTTTAAATTTAATAATGTTACTATCATTTTAATTAACCTTTCTAATGCTAAAGTCAATTTTTTGTTCCAATTTATCATTTATCTTTTTAAAAAAATGACTATTTTCAAATCCTTGATAATATCCCAAAGGAGAAGGATGTGAAGAAATAATTTTGTTTTCTTCAGGTATGTTTAATTTGCTAACTATATTTTTGGCATTATTTCCTAGAATTCCAAATAAAACATTTGGATTTTGCTCTATTACAAAATTTAGTAAATTTATTACAAAAGTTTCTCAACCAAAATTCTTATGACTATTAGGATAATTTTGATTAACTGATAAGCAAGTATTTAGCAACAAAACTTTTTGAGTCGCTCAATAATCTAATAAGTTAGTTTCAAAAACTGCTTCTGGATAATCTTTTTTAATTTCCTTGATCATATTTTGTAAACTTTTTGGAGTTTTTGAATCGTATGTGCTAAAGGCTAAACCATCTGCTTGATTTGGTGCTGGATAAGGGTCTTGACCTAGAATAATAACTTTAGTTTCATTGGCTTCAAAAAAGTTTAATGCTCTATAAATATTTTTTTGTTCAGGATAAATGACATGGTTTTTAGCTTCTTGATTTATTCTTTCTTGTAATTTTATAAAGTAAGGTTTTTTACTTTCATTAGTTACAAAGGATAAAAAACTATTTTTCATTTTTAAATTGGTATAGGAAGCGTAGATCATTTTTATATAGTTCTCTAATATCAGAAATATTGTATTTGATCATTACTAATCTTTCAATACCTAGACCTGCGGCAAAACCATTAAATTTATTTGTGTCAAAACCTGCTGCTTCTAACACATTTTTATGAATCATTCCTGCACCTAAAACTTCCATTCATTTATTTTTATAAAACATATCAACTTCTACACTAGGCTCAGTAAAAGGGAAATAACTTGGTCTTAATCTAATTTTAATTTCCTCTTCAAAAATATAACTTAATAAAGATTTTAAAGTTCAAATCAAATTACCAAAACTTACTTGTCCTACTGAAACTATATCAACTTGTCTAAATTGATGTGAGTGGGTAGCATCATCTTCGTCATTTCTATAAACTGAACCAATTGCAAAGTTGTTAATTATTTGGTTAGGGTTTTGTGCTAAAACTTCAGCGGAAATTCCAGTGTTATGCGTTCTTAATAACAAACTTTTATTGATGTATAACGAATCTTGCATTGCTCTAGCAGGGTGATCTTTAGGAATGTTTAATTTTTCAAAATTTAATTCATCAGTAGTTATTTCACCAGCTTCAGATTCAAAAAATCCGTTTTGGATAAATCAATCTCTAATTCTTTCTTCAACCAAAGTAATTGGGTGTAATGAAGCAGCAAAAAATTGGTCTTTTGTTACATCGATAAACTCATTATTGATTTTTTCTTCATAAATTTTTTGGTTGATTTGTTCTTCAATTTCCTTGAATTTTTCATCATAAAACATTTTTAGTTCATAAACTTTTTTACCTAATTCTTTTTTCTGATCAGCAGGTGCTTTTTTAATGTTTTCATAATGAATTGAAAGTATTCCATTTTGTGAATAAACTTTATTTTTTGCTAGTTTTAAATCTTCGAAATTTTTAATTTCATTAAAGTTAATTTCTTCCATTTTTGTTCCCTTCTTTTTTTACTTTTTCAACTGTTTTATAGTAATTTACGATTTTTATATCGTCATTTTCTTTCGGATAAAAAAACGAAATATTATTGATTTTATTTGGTAAGTATTGTTGATATATTAATGAGTTTGGATAATCGTGAGGATATAAATAATTTAATCCTCGGTTTAGTTTGCTTGCTGAATTATAATGAGCATCTTTTAAGTGGTTAGGAATATCATAAATGTTGCCTTGATCAATTAAATTATTTACCTTTTCAATTGCTTGATAAACTGAATTACTTTTTGGAGATAAAGCAATTGAGACAATCATATGATTTAATGGCAATTTAGCTTCTGGAAAACCTAATCTTTCAGCAGCTTGAAAAGCAGCTTCTAATCTTAATGCTAAGTTTGGATTTGCTAATCCAATATCTTCATATACTACTGCTGTCATTCTCCGATATAAACCTAAAAGGTCTCTGGATTTAATAATTATATTCCCATAATATAAAGCGGCATCAACATCTGAACCTCGAAGTGATTTATGAAAAGCAGATAAGTTATTGTAATGAGCATCACTATTTTTATCACTATAAAAATGTATATTAGAAGTTAAAATTTTTAAATCATCTTCTACCACTTTTTTATTTTCAGATAAGACACAAAGCATTTGCAAAGCGTTGATAGAAGACCTTAAATCACCATTGTTAGATACTGCAATTTGCTTAAATATTTTGTTAGAAATTTCAACTTCAGAAAAATTTGACTTATGTATTTTCTTCAAACCTTCTTCTACTTCTTCAATTGAAATAGGTAAAATTTCTATGATATTCATTCTACTTCTTAATGCAGGATTTATCCTAAAATAAGGATTTTCAGTAGTAGTGCCATAAACAATAACTTTGTTATTTTCTAACTTAGATAATAAAATGTCTTGCTTATCTTTGTTCATTCTATGAATTTCATCAATGATAATAATTTCGTTTTCTTGAAGCATTTTATCTAAAACATTTTTAGAATCATTTGCCGCATTAAAAATATCATATTTTAGTTTTAATTCATTAGCCAAAGCGGTAGCAATACTTGTTTTTCCTATTCCTGGTTGACCGAAAAAAAGAAAGTTAGTTAAAAATTTTCTTTCAACAGTTTTTTTAAGTAATTTTATTACTTCTTTTTGGCCAATAATATCATCTAGTTTCTTGGGTCTAATTTCATTTGCTAAATTCATATTGAATATATTTTAATATGAAAAAAGATAAAAAAACAAAAAATAGGAATTTTTAAAAATTAATATTTTTTTATTAAAGATTATTTTTAGAAAAACAATAAACAAATTAAAAAAAGCACTTATTAATATAAAATATATATTAATACTAAATTAAATAAAAAATCAATAGAAAATAGGAAGAATTATGGACTATTTTAATTACGAAGAAATATATGCGTTACCTGAACAAAAACCAAAGAAGAAAAAATTTTTTAAAGGAATGCTAATAACTTTATTTACATTGTTTGGTGCTTCAGTAGCTGCTGCTAGTGGAACAATTATTTACTATCTTTATTCAAAATATGGCAAGAAAATTGAAGTTATTTCTTCATCAAAACAAATATTAAATGAGCAAATTAGAAAATCAGAAGCTTTTTTAAATTCATTTGATGAAAGAAATAAAAATAATAAAGAAGTTAAAGAATATATGTCTATTTTGAGAAACGAAATAGCAAATGCTAAAATTTTGTCAGAAAAAATAGGTTTTAATGAAGAATATTTTATTGTTGCCAAAAATTCATTATCAAGATTAGTTAATAGCATTCGTACAATGTGAGAATCACTAAAACTTTCAAGAGATAAATTTTATGATGAAGTTAATTATGGAAAACAAAATGCTGAATTTGAAACCTTAATTAATTCACCAAATAGTGATGAAAATGAACAAAAATTAAAAGCAGACATCCAAGAATTTTTAACTAATTACAAAAATAAATCTCATTCTCTGGTTGAAACAAGAGAAGAATACGAAAGAAATTTAAACTACTTTAAATATAGAACTATTGATTTTAAAAATAATTTAAATCTAATTAATTTCAAAAAAATTCCTAAAGATAATGTTTTAAAAAGTTTGAATTTAGCTACTGACTTGTTACAAAGAATTCAAAATAATGAAGACATCATTAAACAAAATCCAAGCATTGTAACTTTTAGCTATGATAAAGATAAGGTTCAAAAAATTATCGAAATTAAAAACTCATTAGAATCTTTATTTAAAAATTCTGATCCAAAAACAGGTGTTTTTAAAATTGAAAAAGGTACTAGCAAAAAAATGGGTCTTATCTTAGAAATAGCAGACAAGGCAAGTTTAGATTTACTAAATTATTCAAATGATTCTACAAATTTCTTTGATTTAGCTCATTCTAGTGTTCAAAATATCCAAAAATCATTATTTTATAAATCAAGTTTAGAAAAATTTGGTATTAACTTGTCTGAAGCAGGTTTAAATCAAGATAAAATCACAAGTACAATAAACGATTTTCAAAAAGTAATTGGGTTATATGATATGTACCCTAAGGCTTTAGCGGTAGAAAAAGAAGTTTTAAACAAATTAGAAGCAAGAGTTGAACTACAATTGTTATATAAAAACGATTTGGAAGAATTTAAGAAAAACTTTTTAGCAAAAGAATTAGAACCAAAATTATTACCAGAAATTGTTGTTAATGTTTTAGACTCAACAGATGACAAACAAATTATTGATGATTTAAAAAATAAAATTTCAGAATTAAAAACTGAATTTGAAACCAATGCTTCTAGTTTGAATAATACAACAGCAGCAGGATTTTTAGCAAAATTTAAAGATTTAATTTCTGATGCTTCTTTTGAAAAATTAAAGAAAAAGCATATGTATAATAATTGCTCGAATTTAGACAAATTTGTTAAAGCAAATTTACAAGAGAATTTCCAATCTAGAATTTCGCCAAGTATTTACAAATACTTTTATGAAAAATTAGATTCTTCTAATAATGTTTTTGTTAATGATTATTCTTATCCTAAAAATGTTAATGTTCCTGTTAAAAAATACGAGGAATATTATAAAAAAGCTCAGGATGAATTTACAGACATTATTGGTCAAAGAAAAGATATTAACAATAAAATTGATTCATTATTGGTTCCATATGATTTAAAGATTGACTTTGTAGATAATAACAATAAACCAATAGATATAGCAAATATTTACCCTTCACAAATTGAAGAAAAGAATGTTAAAGTAAATGATTCAGACACAAATTTCATATACAAATGCACATTATTACCAAATGATATTGACGGTGTATTATTGATAAATCTAAAAGTTGAAAAGAAAATTGATATTGGGAATGGTCAATTTAAAAACATTGAAGTATTAGATCAAAATATTCCTGTTGTAAAACAAGGTTTTAAATCTCAAAGAGATAACCCATTTAAAAAAGCAATTATCAAAGCTAAAAATGATGGAGTTATGTCAGAATTACTAACATATTCAAAATTCTTAGATTACAAAAACAAAGATGACATCGAAAACATTTTAAAATTAAAACTATTACCAATTTTAGATATTCAAAACTTTGATCAAAAAATAAAATTTGTCGATATTTCATTTTTAAAAACGAACGAAAAGAAAATGCAAATCATTTATCAGTTTGTTGAAACATTAAAAACAATTGATTATAGTCATGAAAACCCTATTACTGTAACAAAAGATAATTTATCACCTTTATATATTGAAGTAATTGATTTTTCGCAATTTATTGATACCAATGTTTACAATGACATTGGAGATAGAACTAAAATTCAATTACGTGATTTGATTGATGCTGCTATTGAATATGAAACTTCAGTAATGAAGGAAGATAAATTCAATGATTTGAAAAAGAAATTAAATGATGCTATTGAAGAAGCAAGAAAAGAATTATTCAAGCCTTTTAGTGAAACTACAATAGAAAAATTAAAAGAAGCATACAAGAAATTCTTTGACATTTATGAAAATGTTAAAAAAGAAGCTTCAAAGGCAATATAAAAATAAACTAAAATATAAAAAAACAGAGAAAACCAACAATGGAATTTTCTCTGTTTTTTATTCTTTGTTTTTCTTCTTGGTGGTGTATACATTCATATCGTACATACCTAAATGCTCTGACATTTTATACTTAATAGGAGTTTTTCAATTTGGTCCATAATTTTTTAAAAATATTTCTTCTCAATTTGAAGGAACTCTTACTTGAATGTCTTCAAATTGATGCATAGTGTAATTTTTAAAATCAATGTTGTCAAAGATGTTGTTATAGGTAACTTTTTTAAATGGTCAATTTATAATAGCAAATAAATTTCCGTCTTTATCAAATAAATCATTATAAGCATCATTAAATAAGTATCTTTTTGATAATCAAGATCAACATAAAAGCGGTTTTAACGCTCTAATACCTCATTGACATTTAAAAGTTCTTCTATGCGAAAAGCTGTGAATGTATCTAACTTTATTTTTAATAGATAAGTACTTTTTAATTCTTTTGTTTGTAGTTGGAACCCCAACAAACAAGTCTAAAAACACTGCTTCTTCGTTGGTGTCTTCATCATTAGAAAACTTTGGGATTAATAAAAAGTTATTACTGTTTTCATTGATTTTTAATTTGTGTAAGTAATTTTGTTTTAAGAAATCAAAAGTTTCCTTAGAAATTACTAAATCAACATCATCATCTCAAGGAATGAAACCGTTGTGTCTAATTGTTCCTAAAAGACTTCCATAAAATATTAAATAATCTAAATTATTTTCATTTGCTATTTGTACAAATTCTTTTAACAAATTTAAAGTTCTCAGTTGTTTGTCTGTCATATTTGTCCTTAGTAATAATTATAATAGAACTATAAAAAATCGGTTTGTTCAATTCAAAATTTATACTTTTGACTTTGAATAAACTGCTAATTTCTAAAAGACAAAAGCAAGAATTATTTTAAAAATCTAATGAAATTAAAATTTGTGTATTTGACTATAAAATAGGATAATACAAAAATTAATAACAAAATTATTGACATAAATATTTAATTTAAAAATTGATTTATTAACTTTAATAAAGTTTCTTATTTTAAAAAAATAAGAGTTTGTTGAATTACATCAATTATTATGTTGTTATGCTTGTATAATTAAGTTTAATAAACTTTTAACAAAATAGGAACTTAATTATTAAATGATAAGAAACGAAAAAAGAATTGAAAAAAATGCGATTATTTTAGCAGCAGGTTTTGGTTCTAGATTAGTACCATTAACTTTTGATAATCCAAAAGGGTTAATTAAAATCAAAAATAATGAATCAATGATAGAAAGACAAATTGTCTTTTTACATAGTGTAGGAATAACCGATATTACAATTGTTGTTGGTTATATGTCAGAAGCTTTTGAAGAAATTAAAAATAAATACAAGTTAAATATAATTTACAACAAAGAATTTAACATTTCTAATTCAATGTATTCATTGTTTTTAGCAAAAGATAAATTAAAAAATACTTATATTTTAAATTCAGATGCTTGAATTGAAAAAAATTTTTTCAATGATAAAGATGAACATCCTTATTTAACTGTTATTAAAAATCAATCAGATTCAGCAGAAGTTTATGAATGAAGAACAAAGTTAGATAAAGATAATAACATTATTAATTTAAAACCTTCATACTTAAATAAAAATGAATTTTATATAACTGGACCAGCATATTTTGATGAACAGTTTTCAAATAAATACTTAGCAGTTCTAAATGAATATATTAAAAATGATGAATTTAAACAAAACTCATATTGAGAAGAATGTTTATTTGAACTAATTAAAAATAATAAGATCAAAGCTAATGATCAAAGTAATAATGTTTTTGAAATTGATAATTTAGAAAACATTTATGAAATTGATAAAGAAAGAAAAATTCTTTATTCTAATAGATGTTTAACTGAAATAGCAAAATTGTTTAATGTAAAAATTGATGATATTAATGAGATTCAAACTATTAAAAAAGGTCTTACAAACAATTCTTTTTCTTTTGTAGTTAATAACACCAAATTTGTTTATCGTTCTGCAGGTAAAGGAACAGAAAACATTATTGACAGAAAAAGAGAACAAAAAGTTTATTCTTTAATTAAAAACTTTAGGTTTGCTGAAAAATTATATTTTTATAACCCTATAACTTTTTCTAAGATTTCATATTTCGCAATTGATCATAAAAATGTTGATCAATATAATGAAACTGAAGTTTTAAGCAGTTTTAAAATGATTAGAGAATTCCATGACCAAAAATATGTTTTGGGTCAAGAGTTTAATATTGAACAAGAAATCAATAAATATTTAAAAGGAATCACTAAAAGTAAAAAGAATGTGGAAAAAGAAAGCGAATTAACTCATAATATTTTTGTGATCTTAAACCATTTAAAAGCTTTAAATATTCCTAAAACACTTTGTCATATTGATTTTATTCCTGACAATATTTTGATTGATAAGGAACAAAATACAGTTTTAATTGACTATGAATATGCTGGAGATGCCGATCCATTAATTGATATTGCTGCTTTTGCTACTAGTGCTTTTTATGATAAAAAATGATTAGATAAAACTATTGGCTATTATTTTTTAAACCAAAAACCAACCAAAGAGCAATTGATTAGAATTTATGGTTATATGGCAATATTGGGTTATTTATGATGATTATGAACATATGTATATATGGATAAGGGTGATGATATAGGTCAAGATTATTTAAAACATATGTTGAATAACGCAAAGATTTATACAAAAATTTTAAAAGAGAGTGATTATGGTATTTTCTAAAAATAAAAAACAAATATTTGAAAATTTAGGTGCCGTATTTTCAGCAATTTTTTGAGCAATTAGCGGTTTATCACTAACTTTTTTTGCTACTTTATATTCTGGCGTTGAAACCAATATGGGCACTAATGGCGCATTAAAATTTGGAATTATTACTGCATTTTTTATCGAATTATTTACTTTATGTTGATCGTTTTTATTGGTACCAATAATTAAGAAAAATTTTAATTTAGCAATTTTGTTCCCTTTTAAAAACAAAAGAATTTGAATTTTAATTTTAAGTAGTTTTCTAGGTGCTCCATTAGGAACTGCAATGTATTGAATGGCAATGATTGAAATAGGTGCTTCAAAAGCGACATCAATTTCAACGCTATTTCCTATTTTATCAACAATGTGTGTTTATTTATTTATGAAGAAAAAATCAAGTTGAAACACCATAGTCGGTTTATTAATTGCGGTAGCAGCAGCGGTTTCATTTGGGATTATTGCAGGATGAAAAGATCCAAATAGTTGAAAAGGTTATTTATTTATTTCTATAGCAGTAGTTGCTTGAGGACTTGAAGCATTCTTATCATCTGTAAGCTTAGAAAGTAATGTTGATCCTTATGTTTCAATCTTTTTAAGAAGTTTAACTTCAGTAATTGTTTTTCTAGTTATTCTTTTACCTAGTTTTGGTGCTTATAGCAAAAGCGGAATTGTTTATTTTAGTACTGAAACTAAAAAGTGTTTCTTCTTTTTAGTTATTGCTGGTTTTTTTGCTTGTATTTCCTTTATGCTTTATTATAGAGCTTTAAGTCAATTAAGCGTTCCTAAAGCAACAAGCATAAATATAACTTATTCATTTTGAACTATGTTAATTGAACCAATGTTATTAATAATTGATCCAAAATGAAAATTACACCCTTGATACATTTATGTTTTAGGAATAACAATTTTATTAGGAGCAATTTTTGGACTATTAGACTTTAGCAATTTTAAAAAGAATAAGCAACTACAAAGTAATAGTCCTGATGCTGATGAACAAGATAAAGAATTAAAAAGCGAACAAATTCAAAGCCAATAAAAAAGTTTAAACAAAAAATCCATAGCATATTTGCCTATGGATTTTTAAATTTGTTTAATGAAATTAAATTAATTTGTCGAAAATATCATCACCAGTTTCAGTTACGATATCAACACCAAAGTTTTTAGCAATGATGTTACCTAATGTTCCTAAACCATTAAAGTTTGGTAAAACAGATGGTTTTTTAAACATTTTTGAATAAATGGTAGCTGGTAAAAATTCACGAGTATGATTAAAACCAGGATATAATGGGTCATTACCATGATCTGAAGTGATGATTAATAAATCATCTTCTTTCATAGCTTGCATTAATTTGCCTAATTTTTGGTCTAAGATAGCAATGTTTTCTGCATAACCATCAACATCACGACGGTGTCCGTAGTGTGAATCAAATTGAACTAAGTTAGTAAAAATAAGTTGTTTTTTAGTATCTTTAGAAACTAAATCAATGGTAATGTCCATTCCGTTAGCATCACCATCTGAATGGAAGGTTTCTGAAATACCTTGGCCAACAAAGATGTCGTTAATTTTACCAATAGCAGAAACAGTAACGCCAACTTTTTGTAGTTCATTTAAAATCATTGGACGAGGTGAATTAGCATAATCATGTCTATTAAAGGTTCTGGTGTAATTTCCGTTTTCACCAACAAATGGTCTAACAATAATTCTTCCTACGTTTCATTCTGGTTTAGAAGAACAAATTCTTCTTGCTTCTTTACCATATTTATATAAGTTTTCTAAACCAATTCATTCTTCATGAGCAGCAATTTGCAATACTGAATCCATTGAAGTATAAACAATGATTGAACCATCTCTTTTTTGTTGTTCAGCAAATTCAGAAATCATTTCTGTACCTGATCCTGATCTATTGCATACAATTTTTCTACCATCAAATGCTTTACTTAATTCATCTAAAAGTTCTTGTGGGAAACCATTTTCAAAAAAGGTTGGAAATGGAACTTCGGTTTTAATTCCCATCATTTCTCAGTGTCCGGCAAGAGTATCTTTTGCGTTTGAAACTTCTTGAACTTTTGCGGTGTAAGCAATTTGATTTGGATAACGGTAATTGTCATCTAAATTAACGATGTTTCCAATACCCATTTTTTTTCAATTATCAATTTTGAATAATCTTGACTTTGATGCTGATAAAAGAGTATTAGCACCAGAATCACCGAATGCTTTTTGATCTCTATCTGCTCCGATACCTAAACCATCAGTAACAATCATTATTACTCTATTAAATTTAGCCATAATATCTCCTTAAAATTAGCTTAATTTATTAATTCAACTATATAGTTTTAAATTATATTAAATTTATTATCTTTTAACTCTTCTTAAAGTAGGGAATAAAAGAACATCACGAATCGATGATTTTTGACTAAAAAGCATTACCAAACGATCGATTCCAATTCCACATCCACCAGCTGGTGGCATACCGTATTCTAAAGCTTCAATAAAATCGTAGTCGATATCGCTAGCTTCATCATTTCCACTATTTTTTTCTTCTAATTGACTTTCGAATCTTTCTAATTGATCTATAGGATCTGATAGTTCGGTATACATGTTAGCATATTCTTTAGTGTTAATGAATAATTCAGCTCTTTCGGTAAAACGAGGATCATCTGCTTTAGCAGTTAAAGGTGAAATTTCAATTGGATGTCCATAAACAAAAGTAGGTTGAATTAAAGTTTTTTCAATTAATTCTTCAAATAAACCATTAATTATGTGACCGGTAGTAAAGAATTTTTCTACTTTAACATGATGGATTTTAGCAACTTCTGATGCTTGTTCAAAAGTAATATTTCTAAAATCTTTACCAGTAGCTTTTGAAACTGCGTCGATCATATCGATTTTAGCAAAAGGTTTAGTTAAATCAATTTCTACACCATTATTAATAACAGTTTTGATATTTAACTTTTTAGCAATTTCCTTAAATAATTTTTCAGTTCTTTGCATCATTCCTTCGATATTTGAATATGCTTCATAAAACTCTATAGAAGTAAATTCAGGGTTATGAGTAGTATCATAGCCTTCATTTCTAAAAATTCTTCCAATTTCATAAACTCTATCAATTCCACCAACTAAAAGTTTTTTCAAAGGAATTTCAGTTGCAATTCTTAAAGTGAATTCTTGATTTAAAGAATTATGATGAGTGGTAAAAGGTCTAGCAGCAGCTCCTGATAAATAATCACTTAAAATCGGAGTTTCAACTTCCATATATTCTAAGTTGTCGAAATAAGAACGAATAATTTTAACAATGTTAGTTCTAGTTCAAAAAGCTTTAACAGAATCACTATTAGTTAATAAATCCAAATATCTATGTCTGTATTTTTCTTCAACATCGGTTAAACCGTGGAATTTTTCAGGTAAAGGTTTTAATGACTTGGTTAAAAGTTCCAATTTAGTTGCTCTAATTGAAATTTCGCCAGTGTGAGTTTTCATTACTTGACCTTTAACCAAAATAATGTCTCCTAAATCAAATGTGTCAACTAATTCAGCATATTTAGGATAAGCTTTTTTATTAAAATAAACTTGAATTCTTCCATGGTAGTCCTGAATAATGATAAAAGGTCCTCTAAGTCCCATTATTCTTCCAGTAATAGTTACATTATTAGCGTTTTCTTCTAGTCACTCTCTAGTTTTTTTATTGTAAGCATCAACAATTTGATCGCTATAAGAAATTTTGCCTAATTTGTATGCTTTTTTAAAAGGGATAATCTTTTTTTCTTCGTAGAATTTTAGTTTATTCCTTCTTGTTCTTTCTTGATCAGTATATTTTTCCATAATTTATTCTCCTTATGAATTAAAATTCTGTTTCATTTTCATCGAATTCTTCATCATCTCTAAAGTCATCTTCATTAAAATCTTCTTCATCATATTTTTTAATGTCAATGTTTTCTTGTTCTTGAAGTTCATCTTCTAATTTAATATTTTGAGTAAATGAATTTGTTTTATTTACATTTTCTTCTTCTTTTAGACCAAAAAAGAAAATGGTATTTGAATCGATTGCTGTACTTTTTGATGAATAGTTAGTTGCTAATTGATAGAATTCAAAGAATTCTTCAGAATTTAAATAATTTAAATGTTTTGCTAAAACTTTTAAATTTTCTTCGCTTGGTTCAAATTCCAATTGGTACATTTTGTCGCTAATTGCACTACCTATTGGTTTTTTAATTACTTGAAATCTATTATTTAAAACATTTAAAATGTAGGTTTCTTTGTCAATGGTTTTTGCTATATTAGTGTTAGGTTTAATTTCCTCTTGACTAAAATAAGTGTCATTTTCAGTAGTAATTAATTGATTTTTTTCATTAATATTAAAAGGTTGAATTAGTCATTTGTAATTTGCTTTTTGTTTGCTTGTGTTTTCAATATTATTATGTTTACTTACTTTAAATGTGTCAAAAATCATAGTTTTGGCAATTGCGTTAAAGAAAGTATTTCTATATAAAATTCAATTTGGATAAGTTGAACTAGTCATAAATCTTTGATTAATCAAGTGAGATTTTTCTTGCTTTACATTGTAAATTTCAACGTTGTTTGATAAATCAATTTTCTTGTCAACTTGCGCGAATAAAACAATATTTTCTGATTGTTGGTTAATAAAACCTTTAGTGTCTAAATCCACAATCGCATTAATGTGTCTTCTTGAAATATGTGCTCTATGCTTTTTAAATTCATTTGAAAATAAGAAGGCTTTAGGTAGAATAGTAACAATATTTTTAGCAAAAACTAAAGCTTTTTTAAGGTATAAAGTTGAAATACTTTGAACCCCAGGAAGATCTTTTGATAACCCTGGAAATTGCTTACGTAAATTGGTATATGAGGTTCTATAATTTGGGAAATTACTAATTAGTAAGTCTGCTTTTAAAGTTCTTTTTCTTAAAAATTCACCAACTTTAAAACTAACGTTTCTTCCTCTTTTTAAAACCATCATTCTTGAAAGTGCTCTAGCAATTTCAATGGTTTCTTTATCATTGTCAATAAAAGTAAAATTAATGACACTTTTAGTGTTTTCATATCTTTGCAATAAGATAGGTAAAAAGATACCTACCCCACAAGAAGGGTCAGAAATTTCTAAAGTTCTTTTATTTAAACTAGGTAAATTTTTTCTAATTGAGTTCAATAAATTGGTTTCGATGTATGAAGGTTTTTCACCTTTTCTTAAATCATTAGCATAAGAAGCTAATTGATACATTTCGATGTTATCTAGTAACAATGGATTTTTTTCAATGTATTTTAATAAGTTAGAAATTTTAGTTAACTTATTTTCTTCAATGATTTCGATTATTTTTCTTTCTGTTAAGTCGCAAAACATTTTTCTCCTTATTAAACTTCAATTAATGAATGAACTTCAATGTTTTTAGGAAATTTTTCTCTTCCCTTTAAGTCTTTTAATTCTAATAATAGAATTATTTTTTTAACAACTGCTCCTTGTGATTCTAATAATTTAATAATTGCATTTGTAGTTCCACCTGTTGCTAAAACATCATCTACAATCGCAACGGTTTGACCCGGTTTAACAAAACCTTTTTGAATTTCTAGTTTGTTTGACCCGTATTCCAAGTCATATTCCATAGAAATAGTTTGTCCAGGTAATTTACCAGGTTTTCTAACCATAATAAATGGTTTTTTTAAAAATGAAGCAGTAGGAGTTCCAAATAAGAAACCACGAGCATCAGGGCCTACAATAATGTCACAATCTTTGGCAATTTCTGCCATTTTGTTAATGGTATAGTTTAATGCTTGACCATTTGCTAATAAAGGTGAAATATCTTTAAAGTCAATTCCTGGTTTAGGAAAGTCTTTGATATCTCTAATATAGTTTTTTAGTTCCATAATTTACCTTCTTAAGATTATTTTTTACCTTTGTTATTATTTTTAGTAGTAGAAACTGTATTATTAACTGGAATATCCACTCTTACATCTTCGAAAAATTCAAGAACATCATCTAATGCAATATCTTCAAATCTTTTAAAATGACAACCAAAATCTTTACCTTTTTCTACTTCTTTAACATCATTGATATCTCTTCTCAATGAGTCTAAAAAGCCAGTGTGAATCATTTTCTTGCCTCTAAAAAGTTTTACTCTAGCTGTTGATTTTACAATTCCTTCATCTACTAAACAACCAGCGATATTACCAACTTTTGAGTATTTGAAAATTTTAATAATGTGTGCTGAACCTATTTTTCTTTCCTCATAAACAGGTGCTTTTTCACCTTCTAAAATTAATTCGACAGCTTCAATAATATTGTAAATAACATCATGAACAATTAAGTCAATTTTAGCTTGTTTAGCTGCTTGTTTAATACTTGGGGTAGGTTTTATATTAAAACCAAAGATGATAGCTTTTGATGCTTGAGCAACTAATAAGTCATTATTAGTTATTTGACCGGCACTAGCAGCAATAACATTTACTGAGGCTTCATCATTTGCTAAACCATGAATTTTATTTTTAATTGCTTCTGCTGTACCTTGAACATCAGATTTAATAATTACATTAATGATTTTGTGATCATCGTTTAAATTGATGGTTTGTGTGGTACCTAAAAGTCTTTCTTTTTTATCAGCACTTTCTTTAGCACTAGCAATTTTTTTAGCAAACTTTTCATCTTGAAAACCAATAAATCTATCACCAGCTAAAGGAGAATTATTTAGTCCAGAAACTACAACAGGTGCACCTGGATGCGCTCTTTCTAAAGTTTTACCAGTAGAATCGGTTAAAGTTCTAATTCTTCCACAACAAGAACCAGCAACTATAAAATCACCTTTATATAAAGTTCCATTTTCAACAATTAAAGTTGAAACTGGTCCTATTCCTTTATCAATTCTTGATTCGATTACGGTTCCTATTGGATATCTATTTCTATTAGCTCTTAAGTTTAAAATTTCAGCCAAAATGTTGATAGCATCAAAAAGTTGATCGATTCCTTTTTCAGTTAATGCTGAACCATAAACTATTTGTGTATCTCCACCATATTCTTCAATTAAAACATCATTTTCTGCTAATTCACCTTTAATTCTGTCTAAGTCAACATTCTTTTTATCCATTTTATTGACAAAAACAATCATTGGAACATCAGCTTTTTTAGCATGCTTAATAGCTTCTTTGGTTTGGGGCATAACCCCATCATCAGCAGCAACTACTAAAATGATGATATCAGTAATTTTTGCCCCTCTTGATCTCATTTCAGAAAAAGCTTCATGACCAGGAGTATCAATAAAAGTTATTTTTTTATCTTTATAAACAATTTGGTAAGCACCAGTATGTTGAGTAATACCTGAACTTTCAGTTTGTGCAACATTAGTTTTTCTAATTTTGTCTATTAATGTAGTTTTACCATGGTCAACATGACCCATTACAGTAACGATTGGAGGTCTAGGAGTTAGATTTTTTTCATCATCTAGAAATTCAACAGCACTTAAAAAGTTACTAGCATCAATATTTGATTCTTTTCTAAAGTCTAGTCCAAATTCTACACATAATTCAGCAATTTCTTCTTCTTCTAAAACGTGGTTGATTGGATACATTTTTCCTTTAAGGAAAAACTTTTTAACAATTTCATTAGCATTTTGTTGAATTTTAGAAGCAAAATCAACAATTGACATTTTATTAGTAAAAACAAAAATTCCATCTTTTACTTCTGTTTTAACTTCATAAAGTTGATGCTTGACGTCCTCAACATTACTTATTCTATTTTTTTTAGGCATTTTTTGTCCTCCAATTC
The DNA here is from genome assembly GCF_045276885.1 of Mycoplasmopsis hyopharyngis. Lineage (NCBI taxonomy): Bacteria > Bacillati > Mycoplasmatota > Mycoplasmoidales > Metamycoplasmataceae > Mycoplasmopsis > Mycoplasmopsis hyopharyngis. Next base: position 337,303 of record NZ_CP174164.1, read on the forward strand.
TTTTTGAATTTTTTCATAATTTTTCTTGTCGACATTTAATCTAAAAACTCTATTTAAAGATTTTGTCTTAACAATTTTTTCTCAATTTTCAACTGTAGGAATAAAGTAAGCACCTCTACCTTTTTTAGTTCTTTTTAAGTCTAAGGTAACTTTCTTTTGAACTTTGGAAAGATTAAAGCGAATTAAATTTTTAATATCGGTTATTTGATTAGTGGCAATACATTTTCTAGTGAAATTGTAATTTTTTTTAATCTCAGTCGCCATCTTCAATATCTTCAAGGTTTATATCGCTGTCAAGACCAAAGTTTGCCAAATCTTTATCGCTTTTGAAATTCTTAATAGCTTCTTTAACTTCTTTGTAGTTAGTTTTTGTTTGACTTGAAGTTTCTTTTACATTAGTTTTATCTTCTAATTTAGCTTCAACTTCTTCTGATAATTCAGTATTTGTTTTTAATTCTTCTTCAATGTGTTTTGAATATATTTCTTCAATATTCATATCTAGAAGATTTTGTGAATCAATCATTTCTTGTTCTTTTTCTTTAAATGATTCAAGATCAGAATTAAATTCATTTAAATCAATATTGATGTTGTTAAAGTATTCATTATGACTACTTTTTGTTTTCTTGTAATTTGTTTCACTACTTTTAACAGTTCTAGGTCTTTCAGTACTTTGATTCTTTTGGAATGCAATATTTTTCTTTTGTGCATCTTCAACACTTAAAACATCAATTTTGGTTTTGGTTAAATTAGATGCTAAAGAAACATTAATACCTTTTTTACCAATTGAATTTGTTAAGTTTTTCTTTTCAACAATTACATAAAAACTCTTGCAATTTTCTTCATTCTTTCTAGGCACTACATCAATAACTTTAGCAGGACTCATAGCTGATTGTAAAAATTGTTTTAGATTGTCTGAATATCTAATAATGTCAATTTTTTCACCATCTAATTCAGCAGAAATCGCATTAATTCTTTCACCTTTAACTCCAATGATTGAACCAATTTCATCCATACTTTCTGGTGCTAATTCAGTTTTTCTAACTGCAACTTTTGTTCTTTCGCCCGGCATTCTTACAAGGTCAATAATTTCTACTAAACCATTAGCAATTTCTGGAATTTCACGTTTTAATTTTTCTAACAAAATTTTTGGTGAATCAACTGATACACATAATTGTGATAATTTTGATTCTTCACTAACAGATTCCAAAATTACCTCAATTTTTTGACCATTTTGTAATGTCTTTTTTGAAGAAATGTTTGAAGTAGGTAAAAAGGCAGAAAAAATTTCATTATCTAGTTCTAAACTAACATTAAATGAACCATCATTGTTTTTATCTAAAACAGTTGCTCAAAATTTTTCTCCTACTTTTTCAATAAATTTTAAGTAAATTTGCTTCTTTTTGTATTCTGATAAATTTTGTTTTAAAGCATTAAAAATAGCTGAGTAGATTTTTTTAACTTTTTCATCACCATTTTTCTTAATTGATAAAACATTTTTTAAATTCTTTAAGTCAATCAAGATTTTAAATTGATCATCTACTTGTACATCTTGTAGGATTTTTCTAGCTTCTGATAATGAAATGTTGAAATAAGCATTAGTTTCATCCATATCTTTATCTTCTACTACTAATCCGTTGATGTTATAGATATTAGCTACTTTTAATTTTTTGTCCATTTCTAATTTTATTTCAATTTCAGGATCGATTTCTTTACCTAAAATTCTAGTCAATGATTTTTCAAACATATCTATAAAATCTTTAGGATCTATTTTTTGATTTTTTTCATATTCAGTAATCATTTGAAAGATTCTTGCGTTGTCATCTAATTCAACTGATTTTTCTTTTTCTTTAGTTTTTTTCATAATAACTCCTTATTAATAATTAAAACTTAATGTGTTCTTGAATTTTCTTAATATTAGTTTTTTCAATTTTTTGCTTTTGAAATCTGCCACGATTATTCCACTTAATAATTAAAAAATCATCATTTATTTCAATTATTTTTCCAATGTAAAAATCTTTTTTATTTTCATTTTTAAATAATGATAATTCAAATTCTTTTTCTAAATTTGAAGATAAATCTTCATATTTTAATTCGTTTTGAATTCCTTTTGATTCCACAGCTACAAAATCAAATTCAGTATTTGGAATACTTTTATCTATAAAATCATTAATTTCATAACTTATTTTGCTAATTTCATCAAAATCATGTTTTTCTACAATAACAACAAGTTTTTTCATTCCGTCTTCTTTTTGTAAAAAAGCATCTAAAATTTGCTCACCAAAATTATTTTTTAATATTTCTTTATAATTCATATCCCTCCAATGAAATACAAAGAGTTGCCATTTCGACAACTCTTTTTATATTATGAATTTGACCTTAATATTATAATACTTTATTTAATAATAATACCAGTTTGTTTCATTATTTCTAACGCGAATTTATGATACTCTTTTGCATTATGATTTGGTCCATCATATGTTGAAGTTAATTCATCATAGACAATTACATTTTTATTGATTTTGTTTTCATTAAAAAATGTTTTTAATGAGATAGCTAGTTGCAAAATACATATATCGGTACAACAACCCACTATTTCAAATTGATCATAATTGGTAAGAGTAATTTTTTTATTTAAGATATGAAATGAATTTGTAGAATTTTTTAAAACAATAAGTTTTGCATAAGGTTTTAATTCCTCTACTATTTCATCCTCACCTGAATTCTTTAGACAATGCAATGGATATACTTGCATTTCAATATCATCAGCATAGTGAGAATCACAAATAAAAATATTTTCTTCATTTTTATTTTTTAGTAAATATTTTTCAATTGGCTCAATGATTTTTTTAACATTTTCAGAAGCTAAGTTACCTTCTTTAGCAAAACCATTAAGCATATCGACTACTAAAATTAATTTTTTCATTTTCCTCTTTTGTTATTTTAAAATTAAATATTTTTAAAATCTTGAAGAATTCAAGCTTCGTAGTCTTCTTGTACTTTTTGTAAAACTTTTTTAGAAGAGTTTCAAAGTTTAAAGGTCATTTTTCCACTTTTTTCAAGTGCTTGAATATTTAATCAAGCAGTTTCCATAGGTTTGAAAATTCTTTCAAGGTTAGTTCCGAGTGTTAGCATTTTCTTAATTAGTTCATTGTATTTTTTAATATTTTCATTTTGAATTTTTTTAGCATCTGCTAGTTCTTTTTCTTTAGCAGCTTTTGCATTTTCATCACCATTTATTGCTGTTAATTCATTTTGTAATTGATTAACTTTGGTTTCATCTTCTTCTTTAATTTTCTTTAGTTTTTTTTCATCAGATACATAACCATCATATTGTTTTCTTAATGGTTGATAATAATTATTACATTTTTGAAATAATAATTTAGCAGAAACAGGACCTGTTGATAAGGTGATTCCAATACCAACACCAACAGCAGAAACAACACCAAGAGGTATTAATGTTCCTAAAAGAATTTTTCCTTTTTTATTCATATTACTCCTTAATGATTATTGTTTTATAGTTTCATTCAATTTATTGAATAATTGTTCAAATTTAGCAAATTTTTTGTTGAATTCAGATTGTGGTTTTTCTCAATCAAATTCAAATAAATTTAAAAGTTCTACTAATGATTTTTTATATGTTTGGTCTAAATTAGGATAGTTTTTCTTAATTTCTTCAGACTTACTCTTTAAGAAAATTTCTCATTTTTCATCCAAATATAAATTCATTACTTTTAAATACCTGTTAGAATTTTTAATTCTTGAGATTCATTTATTAATGTTTGAACTTAGTTCTAAGGATTCGTTTAAAGAATTAACTTGATTTTTAGGAGACACTAAAAATTCTTCAACATTTTTAATATCTTTTTCAATAACATCAATATTTTTACTTAAATATTCATTATTTTTTACAACTTCACTGTCTTTAGAAATGTTCAATTTTTTGAAACTTTTTAATGATTCTAAGCACTCATTTTTAATTGTTGTTTTTTCAAATCAAATCTTTGTTATTTTGTTGTATTGTTTAAATATTTTTATAATTTCTTGTTTTAATTTATCTGTATCACTATCATTTATTTCTTTTAAAGCATCTGTAATTCTTTGTAATTCTAATGTATCTTGTGATCTGTTGTTATCATTTTCAGTGTTGAATGGTGGATAATTTTCAAGATTTAATTGCAAATTATTTTTTAGTTCTTTAAATTTTGACTGATTTCATAAATTTATAAATTCATTATAAATTTGATTTATTGATTCAAAACTAATAGAATAAAAAATTATTTCTTTTTTATCTTTTAGGAAAGATAAATATTTTTTAAGATTATTAACAATATCTTTTTTAGATTCTAAAATATCCACAGCATCGCTATTGGTTTTTTCAAGATCCAAATTTTCTTTTTCAAGTTTTTTTATTCTATCTTCATTTTCAGAAATGAATTTAGAAACAATTAAGTCCTTAGCTTCGTCAATAGATTTTTCAATTAATGTTAAATCTCTGTCAAGCTGTTCTTGTAATTCAGATATTTTTTCAATATTTAAAAGATGTTCAATTTTTTTGGCATAAGAATATCCAAAAATTAATTTTTGATTTAAATTTTGTTTATCTTCATCATTTAAAAAGCGTGTTGATTTAACAAAAAATCAAGTTGATGAATTATAGATTTCATCTTCAATCTTTGTTATTCTTTTAATAAAATTTTCTTTTACTACAATAGCTTTTTTAAGTTTATCAATGATGTTTTTTTCATCTTCAAGAAATTTTTTGATTTCAACAATATATTTTCTTGCTTCTTCATTTTTTTCTTTTGTTAATTGAGATGTTTTATATTCATTTGTCTTTATTTTAATTTCTTTAAATTTTTGATTTATTTTCTCTATATTTTGTTTTAAATCTGAGTTGTTTTTATTTTCTTGGATTGTAGTTTCAAAACTTTTTGTTAATCTTTCTAAATTTTCAATGATTTCTTGGTCAGTTGATATTTTTGGTTCATCTTTTTGAATTCTATCATCACCTGTTCTAGGGTTTTCAGGTTTTTTAGGTTCAGGAGTAGTTTGTCCTGGAGTAGTACCATCTTTTTTATTAGAATCAGAATTAGATGAGGAATCTCCACCTTGTTTATCATCTTTATTTTCTTCAACTTTTTTACATCTTGCAGCAATTGGAAAAATTGTAGTTAAGGAAGCAAAAGCCAAAGGAACAACAAATCATATTTTATTTTTCTTTTTTAATTTCATAATTATCCTATCTATTTTTAACCTTTGTAAATGGCATTATAAAATTCAATATGTGAATTTCCTAAACTTAATACTTGTGAAGCTATTTGTTTAGCAGCATCAATAATTGGTAAACGAGATTTGTCAAATTCTCTATTTATAGCTTTCATTTCTGCGGAATTACTTGCGTAAATAGTATGCATTTTTTCATGATGACCTTTTCATAATTAATCAAACATTAAGAAGATTGGCGCAAGTTCAATTTTAAGTTTTTCAAAATCACCAACAGATAAATGTGTAATATTTTGTTCTTCTATCTTTTTAACAAGTTTTGGAACTTCTTCTTCATAATATTTAACAGAAATATCTACAATTTCTTTAATTCTAGTAACATTGTCTTTTTTAAGACTTTCGTTGTATAAGAAAGTATTGAAAATTCCTTCAAACGCTTTTACCATAACTGCTTGATTCTTTTTGAAGAAAACAATAACCTTACCAAGTATCTTTTTAACAACTTCAGGAGTTAAAGCCTCTTCTAAAAATTTAGTACTATATTCAGTTGAATTAGTTTTAAAAGCAGCAGTCATAACATCAATTGTTATTTCATTAATTAATAATGATGTATCGCTAATAGCTTGTGCTAACAATGGAAAATCTTTAGGGTCAAAATTAACGTTTGCTAATGGTTCTTCAAAGTTTTTGAAAAGTGCATCATAAACATTCTTTTGTGCTCTAATTAATGTTCCAATGTTTTCTTCAACAACACTTGCTTTGTTTGGAAGGATAGTTGTTTTTAATTCTTCTTTAAAGGTTGAAAATTGTTGTTCAACTTTTTCATTAACTATTTGTTTAGTTTTGTTAAGAGTTTCGTTTAATTTTCCTCTATTAATAACTTTTTGAACCTCAATTTCAATTGATTTTCATTTGTCGCCATCAATTATTTTTTTCAACTCTTCATAGGTTTTTTGCAAGTTTTCTTTTTTAACAAAAAGATTTCTTAATAATTCTTTAGCATCTTTAAATTTTTTAGTCAAACCATTTTCAATTGTTTCAATTCCAGGAACACGGTCAAGTAAAATCATTTTTGATTCGGGCTTTTCTAAAATGTCAAAAATGTTGTTTCATAATTCTGCGTGAGGAATAACTTTGTTTGAAGTGGTTAAATAATTAGCGTTTTTTAATAAAGTAGAAAAATCTTTTTCTGCTTCATATGACTTTTCAATTTTGTCAATTTCTTGATTAATTGTTTCACCCAAAACAATTGGTGAATAGGTCATTTTCTTTTCTGAATATTTACCAGTTTTAGTAGTTTCTAATTCTTTTTTAATAGCATCTTTCACTAATTTTGCGGGATATTCTTTAATTGCTTTTTCAACTTGTTCTAAAACAGAGTTTAGTTTAATAGTAGCATCATTTTCTTCTGAAACTGAAGTTAAAGCATCAATAGCAGTTTTTAATTCTTGATTATTGTTGCTTTCATAAACTTCTAATTTTTTTAATTCTTCAGCAACTTTTTTAACTTTTTCTGCTTTAGCACCATTTTCTTTGTATGCCTTAGCAGCACTTAAAAGATTTTCAACTTCAGTTTTGACTTTTTCTTTAATATCAAAAGTAGAAACTTGTTCAATAGTATCTCCTGAAATTTGTTTGATGTTTTCATCAAATTTAGACATTAAAAAAGTAATTGTTTCTTTTACTTTAGCTATTTCAGGTTGTTCAATGTTTTCTTTTGCTTTTTCTATTTTTTCTTGTAAATCTTTGTATTCTTTTTGTAAAGCTTCAAAAGATTTTTTAGCAACATCTTTTCTAACTTTTTCTAATTGTGCTTGGTATTGAACTAAAGTAGTTTTGTTTTCTTTGTAAGTTTTAATAATTCATGGGTAATATTTAGTTTCTAAATTAGAATAAACTTGAGTTAGAACATTTTTAAGAGTTAAATTAGTTTTGTCTAAAAAATTAACAAAAATCTTTGAATGTTCCTTTTGTTGTTCTTCACTATAACTATTGTTTTCTTTTTCTCATAAATCATTTCTTAAAAAAGTTTTTATGATTGATTCACTATTTTCTTTTAAGTCGTTTACTAAAGCTAAAATGTAGTTTTTATTTGTGCTTTGTATAGTTGTTGTGATTTCATCAATTTGTTTTTTAACATTACTCTTTTTAAAATCTTTTGTATTAGCAATTTCTTTTTGTATTTGTTCAATTTTACTAATTAAAGTTGCTAATTCTCTCTTTTGTTCAGTACTTAAAACATCTGGATTTTTAACCGCTTCTTTAAAAGTTGATTCATCTTTAATTTCTTCAATAAGTTTTAAATTACTTGCTTTTCATTGTTCTAATGCTTTATCTCCTGCACATGACGCAGATAAAAACGCTATTGAAGATACACTAGTAATCCCTATTAAACTCGAAAATAGAAGAATTCTTTTTTTCATAGTTTTACTCCTTTTCTGAATACTTTCTTATTTATAATATTGATTTCTAAACTAATAAATAATATAATTTTATACATATATTTATTAAAATAGTGTAATTTATTTAATATATATAATAGAGATTAGCAATATTAACAATAGCAAAATACACCTTTAAAATAGTTATTTTTGTCAATATTTGTTATTAAGGAGCATAATGAAACAAAAAAATAAGATTTTATTATCAGTTTTAATTCCTTCTTTAGCAGTTGGAGTTTCTGCAGCAACTATTACAGCCATTGCGGTTGGATGTAAGTATAAAAATGATGAGTACAACGCAACAAATTCAAAGAATTTTAATTACCCAGAAGTTAATTTGTCAAATAATATTATTCCTTTTAATGAAAAGATAAAATACGTTGCTATTGGTGATTCTATTTCTGCTGGTTATACTAATTTTTTACCAGAAGATTACCCTGGAGATATGGATGAAAATGGCAATATTACAGGAGCTAGTTTTCCTGCTTATTTAGCACAAATAATTAAAAATGAAAACCCACAAAGATTAGCTTCTTTTGATAATTTTTCTTTCTCTGGTGCTACTTCTCATGAATTAATTAAAGCTTTTAATTGAAGTCATTTTCCAAAAAATGATATTGAACCAACAGATGCTTCTCCTGCTGAAAAATTTGCTGAATTAAAAAACTTAATGAAAGAAAAAATTCAAAAAGCAAATTTAATTACTATCAATTTTGGTGCTAATGACTTTTTTGAAATTTTTTCAACTTTATTAAAAAAAGACAAATATAAAAACTTTTTAAATGACTTTAAAAAAGATAAAGTTAAAGCAATTTTTAACCTTTGATACATCATTGGTGAAGCAAATGATGAAATTAAAAATCGTTTTGACGTAATTATTCGAGAAGTTAAAGCATTAAATAAAAATGCTAACATTATGCTAATTTCTTATCCAATGCCCTTTAATAGACTAACCAAAGTTATTGATTCAATTATTTTAGGTTTAAATGGAATTAGTAATTCAGTTATTAACATTTTAAATGAACAAATTATTAAACCATCTGCTTTAAAAAATAATGTTTTATTTTTAAATGTTTATGACCAGCCTTATTGAAATGAACATCAAAGTAAATTAACTCAATCAATATTTGATATTCACCCTACAATATTAGGTTGAAAAAAAATGGCAATGGATGCTTACATAAAATTAAGTACGGGTTATACTTCATTGGATGTTTTTAAAGAAAAAATAAATTATGATTTACCTTGAAATTACAACTTTGTTGATAAAAAAGATGCTTTAAAAGTTATTGACCATTCTAAAGCTGACACCCAAGTTTTATTAGATGCTTTTAAAAATATGAATTACGAAGAGTTTCTTTATGATTTAGACAAAGATGATATATACAATGGCGATGAAGTTCAAATAAAATGAAATAATAAAACTCAAAAATATGAACGTACAAAAACTGGTAAGAAAATTAAAGACATTTACAAAGTTGAAAACAATGGTAAAAGACTAAAAAGTCACGCTTTAAAATGAACAGTTGATAAACTTATTGAAAATTTAGAAAGCTGAGATTTATTTAAACAATTAGCTGATAATGATCAAACTTTCATTAAATTGATGAAAGAAAAAACTAATGGTAAAGACAATAAAACATTATTTAGAGAACTATTTGATGTTAAAGATAAAAGCTTTTTAGAAAATTTAATTAATGGTTTCCAAAAACATTTTGATGAAACAGATTATGATCTTGATGGAAAAGTTGGCGGAAAATATATTTATAAACATCAATTCTTGGATCGTTTCCTTATTTCAGTTTTGGATGGGGAAAATAATTTCAAAAATCTAATGGTTCCATTCTTGGAAAGTGATTTGTATAAAAGTAATAAAGATAAATGAAAAGTAATTTTTGAAAACTTATTATCAAAATACAACGATAGTAGTTCAAAATTTATAAAAGAAATAATTGATTTATATTTTGATTTTGTTCATTCAAATGATGAATTTACAATTGAAAAAGTTAAAGCTAAAAAATACTTTTTAAAATTCTTTAACAATAAAAATATTAATAATTTCTTAAAACAAATCATTAACTATACATTTAAAAATGATTCTAATACTACCTTTTTACAAAAACAAAGTTTTTATGAAGTATTGGATATGATGCTAGCTGATCCATCGATTCAAAATGAATTCAAAAATTCAATCACCACACTAATTGATAGTTTTGTAAATGACAAAGAATTCATTGACATTTTATCTGAAAGAATTTTATTGTACAAATTATTAAAAATTAAAGAAGAGAAAAACATTAGTGTGAAAACCATCAATGACCCAGATAATTTATTAGGAATAACTAAAAACTCAGCAACTGCAGTGACAAAAAGAATTGTTAAATATTTTGAATGAGTTAAAACTGATTCATCAGTAAAAGATAAGTTTGTTCAAAGGATTATAGATACTCTTAAATCAAATAAAAAATTGTTATTTATTGATAGATTTTTCAAAGAATTAGAACTTAAGAGTTTGGTTTCTGAATCTCAATATGAAGAATTAAAGAAAATGAGTTAATATGAATTGAGAAGTATTTTTAAAATTATTTGTAGCAATTACTTTTTCGATTTTATTATTTGGTGTAATTTTTTGAATTTCTTATGTTGTTCGTAAAAAGCATATTGATAGAAATAATTCAGGTTTAGTGACCTTTCATATAGATTGAAAAAATAAAAAAATTGTTAAAGAGACAGAAAACTACTTAAGCAAAAACTTACCTTGGGATCAAGGGAAAAATTTGTTTAAGCATAATGTGTATAGACATGTTGATGATTTTTTAAAAACTATCGCTGAAGAATATAGAAAAAGAATCATTGAATATTTTGAAAACCCAAATAATGATCGTTTTAATATTTCTTTTAAATTTGACAAAAGTATTGAATGAAAAAAAATAAATAAAAAGAATAACGAAAATTTTGATGTTTCTAATTGTGCTTTCTTGTTAAAAGTTTATAAAAACAAAGATGATACTTTTTATTGTACTATTCATTATCATTACAATAAATCTGAAAATAGAAAGTATGATATTAACAAATTACAAAAACCTTTGGATATCAAAAATTTAAGTTCTAAATATTTTTTAGCATATTGTATTAACTTTAAACCTGATATGAGTGTCAAAAAAGATTTCGAAATCAATGATATTTTTATGGATGTTTATGCTTTGTTAGGGATTGATTATAAAAAAACTTTTACTTTATTAACCGATAACATAATGTTTATTATTTATGGTTTTAATAGCTATTTTTCATTAAAGTATAAGGCAAAGAATCTTTTAACTAAGATGAGACAAAACATTAAAAAATTACCTTTAAATTACAATGTTGAATCCTTTTCATTACTAGAATGAAACAAAGCATTAAATGAAAAAGACATTCAATTAATCATAAGTAAAGCAAAATTTTTACTATTTAATAATATGCAAAATCTAAACAATAATAAGTACTATTATTGAGGTTTAGATGATTATTCTTTACAAAATGAATTTAATGAATTCACCTTAAATATAGATAATTTCGAAAAAAGAAATGACATTCAAGATTATGTTTTGGAATACATTCCGATCAACATTATTGAAGATAATACTCAAAGTAATACCAAATTGAAACTCCTTGATTTACACATTAATGGGATTTCAAAAAACACGTTTGATTTTTTCAAAAAAATTTCATTTTATAAATATAAATATGAAAGCAATTGAGTTAAATATTTAATTCAAAACTCTAAAAAAGATGAAGTAGCTTTAATAAAAATAAATGATTTAAAAATTGATTTTCTAAGATCGAATAGCAAAAAAAACTTATATTTTTTAGTTAATTACCCAGATGAAAATTATAACTTTAACAATATTTTTGATATGACTAATGAATTATTAAAAATCAAAAATGGTTTAGGATTATATGTTAATAACATTACAAATGAATTAATAAATTTTGTTAAAAGTGTTGAAGTTATTAATTTAATTGTTATAAGTTCAAATATAGTTAAGAACTTACAAACAAATTCAAGCACATATTTAAAATTGCTAAATTTAAAAAAATCTTTACCTGAAGAATCAAAAATTATTTATGAAATGTCAAATAACAAAATTGATGAATACATTGCTAAGAAATTAGAAATAAAATATGTAATAAATATATAAATGAATGTTTTTTCTTTTTTCATATATTATTTATTACAAAAGAGAGGAACTAATAGATATGAAGAAATTAGGAATTATTTTAGACTCTTTTTCATGTATGGATGAAAAAACAGCTAATGAATTAGATATTGCTTACTTACCATTACAAAGCATTGTTGCTGGCAAAACCTATGAAGATGGAATTAATATTTCATATAAAGATTTAATACATGAAATATACAAAACAAAAGATTTGAAAACTTCATTACCAGTTTTAAGCAAAATTGAAAAAACCATTGAAACAATGGCAAAAACACATGAACATGTAATTTATTTAGGAATTAATGAACACTTATCATCAACTACTACTACTGCTCAAGTGTTTGCTAAAAATTATCCAAATGTTCACATTGTTCAAAACCATTTTTGTGGAAGAATGTTTGTTGATGTAGCGTTATATATTCAAAATTATTATGAAAAAGAACAAAGCATAGCAAAAACATTATTAGAGTTAGACAGAATAGTTAAAGATTCTTGCATATTTATTTCTCCTTTTACTTCTGAATATTTAGTTAATGGTGGTAGATTAAAAGGACTTAAAAAATTTATGGTTGCTAGCTTACAAAAAATTAAGATTTTTCCAATTGTTCAATATGAAGGTAAAGTTTCATTTAGCGGTCTAGTAAGAAGTAAAGCAAATTCAATTGAAAAAATTATTCAAAAAACCATTAAATTTATTGGTGGAGCAAACAATATTCCAAAATACGATTTTCGTTTAATCCATGGAATTGATGATTCAAATAATGAACTAGCGGTAACAATAGCTAAAAGTTACGGAATAGAATTTGTTTCTAAAGATTATTCAAGTGGTATTATCGCTATCCATACAGGACCTACAGCATTAGCGATAGGTGCTTCAATTAAATTAGAAAATATTGAAAACAAATAACTAAAAAAGTCCTACTCTTGTTAAGGGACTTTTTTAAGTTTGATAACCTTTGGTAATTATTATTTTGCTATAATAAAAGTTATGAACAAAAAAGATAAATTTTTACTGGTTTTTTTAACTATTATAACCTTTGGTTTTATTTGAATTTATTGATCAAAATTGAAAAATAAAACTGAAAATAATATAAAAAAATCTTCCAAATTACCCTTTAAACTAGATGAATTAGTAAAAAAATTAGGCGGAAGAGAAAATATTGTTGGTGCTAATTGTTCGATTTCAAAAGTGAAAATTGAAATCAAAGATAATGAAGTATTAGAAGTTGAAAAAATTAAGAATATGAAAGGTATTAGTGGAATTGTTGTAGGTAATTTTTCTATATCTTTAATAACAGGCAATATATCAGAAGAGTTAACAAAACAAATTAATAACTTAGTTTTATCATAATATATTTGATGATTGAAGGTATAAAATGAAAAAAGTAAATGAACAATATCAGGTTATACTTGATAATCTTTTAGATGTAGCACCTAATGATGCTGCTATTTTTACAAAAATTAATAATAAGTACGCTTTTGATTTTAAACGTATTTTTGGTGACCAGGCATTTAATTATATTTACACTCAAAAAGATTTTAATATGCCAGTTTTAGAAGTTAATCTTATTAGATTAATTGAACAATTAAATGATTGTAATGAATTGGAAGAATTCAAAGATATCCTAATGCAAAATAGCTATGAAATCTCTGATTTTTTATTTAATTCTTTAAGCAAAGATTTTGAAAATGCTAAATATAAAATCATAAATGACATCAAACTAAATTACCAAAAGCAAAGTCTTAAATGAAAAATATTTGTTAATAAAGCTAAAGAAATAAATAATGAAACCAATATTTGACCAATGAATTTAGGTTTTTTATTTGTTAAATTATCTATTGATGGAAAAAGCATATATGGACCTTTGTTTTTTAAAGAAGTCTATATGGAAATAAGAAATAGTAGACCATTTTTGATTTCTAATGGTGAAATTAAAGCAAATGAAAAATTAATGTTTTTATTAAAAAATGCTGGTTTTGACTTAACTATTTCAGATAACTATTCACATTTTTCTATTGAAGAAATGACTAAATTTGTTTATCAAGAATGAAAAGAAGTTTATAGTTGTCATAATGACATAAATGATTATTTTCAAAAGATTTTTCCTGAAAGCATAACAAATGAAACCATTGAATTTAACAAAGGAATTGTTTTAGGATTATTCCAACCTTTGGGTGGATATGTAAGAAATAGAATGATGCAAATTTTAGAAAATAATGAAATCCATTCTATTTTAGATGTTGAATTTAATAAAAACATTTATAAAAACAAAATCAAAGACGCGATTTTAAATCCTAAAACTAGCATTTTTAAAATTACACCAACCAATTTATCACAAGATAAAGCAATAGCTTCTTCACTAAATCAAAATACAATTATTTGAGGTCCACCAGGTACGGGTAAATCTCAAACTATTGTAAATATTTTGACAAACATTTTAGTTTATAAAAAAACTGCTTTAGTTTGTTCACAAAAAAAGGCGGCATTAGAAGTTATTAGAAACAGAATGGGTGATTTAAATCGTTTTTGTCTATTTATGCTTAATTCTAAAAACATGAACAGAAAGAACTTTTATGTTCCTATTAGAGAGTATTTGGAATTTTTAGAAAATTATGACAATAGTTCTAAAATTGAACCATTAAACATTATTACCAAGAAAGAAATTGACTTTGTTCAAAATATCAAAACTTATTCTAGTGATCCTAGATTCGATGAGGTAAGCAAATATATTTTTGATTTACAACAAGTTTGACAAGATTTTGATGTTGAACTTTGAAAAAAACTATTACATTTACCAAGAAATTTAAAATATGTAGAACCAATTTTATTTGATTCATCTAAAAGTTTTATCAAGGGATGATTAAAGGCTAATAAATTAAGATTTAGATTTTTAAATCATAACAATTGAAGAATAAAATCATTAGGATATGATGTTTTTAATGCTTTTAAAAAAATGACCTTTAATATTCAAAATGTAGTTTCTAATTTACATAAAACTACTGATCAAGATTTTGAATATATTACTAATTTATTAAATATCTTGCCTGATTGACAAAGAACAGATATTTCTGATATTGAAGCACTTAAGAATTTTGTTGCTAAAAACATTATTGATAAAATTTCTAACTTTACTAAAGAAGAAAAACAAGAATATATTGAATTTGCTGCCTCAATTAGATTAGCAAATTTAGAACCATATAAATTTATTAAACGTTTTTCAAAAATGATCAAGATCTTTTTCCCTGTGTTGATTGTAACTCCTGATGCTGATTTATCTGCTTGAGAAAAAGAAGAATTTGATTATGCAATTATGGATGAATCTAGTCAAATTTTCCTAGAAAAAGGTCTGCCAGTATTATACTTAGCAAAAACAAAAATTTTAGCTGGTGATGATAAGCAAATGAAGCCAAGTAATTGATTTGGGATTAGACAAAACGATGATTCAATTTATGGTAAAGTAGATTCCTTATTAGATTTTGCTACTAGTTTAGGTGTATATAGTATTTTGCTAGACAAAAATTATCGTTCAAATTATGCTTCATTGATGACTTTTAGTTCAAAGTACTTTTACAAATCAAGTTTAGATGTTATAGACACTTTTCATAATGAAAAAATCGAACCTATTGATGTTATAGAAGTTAATGGTGTTTGAGAAAATAACAAAAACGAAATAGAAATTGACAAGGTTATTGAAATCACCTTAAATAATTTAGAACTTTATAAAAAAATAATATTGTTAAGTTTTAATGCTAAACAACAAGATGCTATTTTGGACAAAATTTTTGCTAATTATCCAGAATTAGAAAAAGCTATTGAAGATAATAGGTTGCTTTTAAGAAATATTGAAAACATCCAAGGGGATGAAGCTGATTTAGTTATTATGTCAGTGGCTTATGATAGAAATACTCAAATTCATTCTACTTATGTTGGTCGTCCAGGTGGAATGAATGCCTTAAATGTTGCGATTTCTAGAGCTAAAGATAAAATGATAGTAGTTAAATCATTAAGAGCAAATCAATTAATTTTAACTACCGATAATGAAGATTCAAAGATGTTTAAAAATTGATTACAGTTTTTAGAAATGAATTCTAAAACTAGACAAGATTTTTTAAATATTGAGCAAGCAACCATTAGTCAAAAAACAATGGAAATTCAATTAGATTCAAAATTAAATGATGATGTTAAAAACTTTTTAACAAATTTAGTTGCTAAAAATTCTAACTTAACATTAGGTATAAATGAATCAATTGGAACCTTAAAAATCGATTATCTTATTAAAAGAAATGATGCGGTTTTAGTTTGCTTTATTGTTGATGAATATAAATATGCAAATGACTTGGAAGCATTTTTATCCTTTAATGATTTAATTAAATTTATTAAAAATAAAGGCTACACTGTATATCGTTTAGACAAGATCAATTTTGAAAAATATCACTATGAAATAGAACAATTGGTAAAAACCCTTAATAGTCAAAATGAACCAAAACCAATTTTTAAAACTAAAGAAATTCCTCTTGAAGGACTTGAATTAGATAAACAAGAAGAAATTCAAATTGACATTATTCCTCAAAATATTGATGATGAAAAATCCTTTGAAGAAACTACAAAAGAATGAAAAATTAAGCTAAATGAATTTACTTCAAGTGACCAAGAAAAATAAACAAAACGCATATGTTAAAAAAGTCATATGCGTTTTTTAATTTATGAAAGTAACTTAAAAAATTCTTCTTCATTTATTACTTTAATATTTAAATCCTTAGCTTTATCCAATTTAGAACCAGGATTTTCGCCACAAAGCAAGAAGGAAACATTTTTAGAAATAGAGTTTTTAATTTTACCTCCATTTTCTTCAATTATTTTTTCATAGTGTTCTCTATTCTGTGACAATGTCCCAGTTATAACAAAAGAAAGTCCATCAAGTTTGTTAGAAACAGATAAATTGCTTTCGGTATATATTAAGTGTTTGTCTATTTGCAAAATAAAATCTTTATTTTTTTGTAAGAATTCATTTAAACTTTCAACACTTTTATCTCCAATGTCATTTATTACTAATAATTGTTCTACATTTGCATTTAATAATTGATGGAAATTTTTAGCAACTTTAGAAATCAATTTCGATGCTCTTAAACCAATGTGTTTAATTCCTAATGAATAAATTGCCTTTTGAAAACTTATATGTCTAGCTTCTTCAATGTTATTTAATAATTTATCAATTGATTTTTGACCTAAATTAGGAATTTTTATTAATTGCTCTCTATGATTTTTAAGTTCAAAAATATCTTCAATCTTTTTTAAATAATTTAATTTATAAAACAATCTAATGTTTTTTTCACCCAAAGTGTTGATGTTAAATGCCTCTCTAGAAACAAAATGAACTAATTGTTTAATTTTCTTTTCATCACAATTTTCATTTACACAAAATTGGTCAACATTACCTTCATATTCAACTAATTGACTTGAACAACCTGGACATTTTTCAACTTTTTTAAAAGCAATAGCAGGCAAATTCTTATGTTCTATTACTTCTACAACTTTAGGGATTATTTCGCCAGCTTTTATAATTCTGATTTTATCTCCTAAATTAACTTTTAATTTTTCTATAAAATCATAATTATGTAAAGTTGCTGCTGAAACCATTGTTTGGTTTAATTCAACTAATTCTAAATTAGCAACATAAGTAATTTTGCCAGTTCTTCCAACTGTAGCAAAGATATGTTTTATGATTGTTTCAGCTGATTCTAATTCATATTTATATGCGATAGAATGATGGGGAAATTTTGAGGTTTTACCCAAAGCGTTTCAATAAGATAAATCATTTAATTTGATTACTAATCCATCAGCATCATAGTCCAAATGATTTTTAATTTCTACAAAGTTTTCAATTTCATTTTGTAAGTCATCAATTGAAACAATTTTGAAAAAATCATTAACAGGAATTTTGTGTTTTTTTAAAAAATTTAAAGCTTGCTCTTGTGAATTAATTAAATGAGTTTCCGGATTTTGGATTTCATAAAAAAAGGCACTTAGATTTCTTTTTTCAACCACCTTAGAATCCAATTGTCTTAAGGTGCCGCTAGCAGCATTTCTTGCGTTTGCAAATTTATTAAGATTATTTTTTTCTAGATCATTATTGATTTTTATAAAATCATTTTTTTTGAAAAAAACTTCCCCTCTAATTTCTAAATAGTTTTTATATTCAATCACTTTAGGAATACTGTAAATAGCATAAACATTGTCGGTTACATCTTCACCTTCAATACCATTTCCTCTAGTTAAGGCTTTTGACAAATAACCATTTTCATATATAAGACTTAATGATAAACCATCAATTTTTGGTTCTAGTGAGAAAATCAATTTTTCTTCTGGAACTTTTTTAGCAATATTATCAATATATCTTTTTATATCTTCAAAATTGTAAGCTTTAGCCAAAGAAAGCATTGGGTTTTTATGAATAAATTTTTTAAATTTATTATCAGCAAATGATCCTAAATGTTTGGTTGGAGAATTAGGAAAAACATATTCAGGATATTTTTGTTCTAATACTTCTAATTCTTTTAATGCTTGGTCATAGACTATGTCATCAACACTAGGGTTATTTTCTTGATAATATTCTTTATTTCATTGTCAGATTTTTTTAATTAAATCAAGAATTTCATTTTTTATTTCAATACTCATAATAACTCCCTATTATCGCTTTTAATATCAAATATAATAAACAAAAAATTAGAACTTTTTTATTTTAATTAAATTTTATAAAAAAACAAAATCACCATTTTCAGAATTTAATCCTTTAAAGGCAATTTTGTCTTATGAAATAAACCATCATTTCATAAATAATATTTTTGTTAAATTAAAAATATTTATTACTTTGGGTTTTTATATTTAAATGATATTTGTTTTCTAAAGAGTGTGGATAGAATAGAAAACAAAAAATACGACAAGTTAAAATTCTTGTTGACTAAAAAACCATTCAAAAGGATAGGTTATTGAATGAAATTTTTGAAAACAAATAAATCGTAACTTAATTAAGAGTTAAGTCATAAAAAATAGGAGATAGATGTTTTGCTGAATGTATAAACAAGCTTTTTACATTCTATCTTCAAAACACAATACACAAGATAATCTATTAAAACTTTAAACGAACATTGGCGAAGATCGTAAGTATAGTGTCACCAACCCAAAAATAATAATTGAAGAAATATAAATAAATTTTAAGGAGACTTTATTTATTTTCCTAGGGTATTGTGCCTACTTTGCTTGTAGGCATAAAGTATTATAGAGTAAAAGAATAATTTACTTTTTTGAATAAGTTTAAAAAAATATTTTTTATGAATTTTACTTGTTTATAGTTAAATTAGTAAAAAAAATATATGATTATATTATTACTATAATATAAATAAATATATATAATTTTTTTATGAAAAAAATAGTTAAATATACCCCTTTAATAATTCCTTTTTTGAGCCCAATAGTTTTTATTTCTAGCAAATGTGATCCTAATCAAGTCAATAAAAAATATCAAATCAAGCTTCAAGAAGAAAAAAATAGATTAAATCAATTAGTTCAAAAAGCTGAAATTAAGTTTAAAGATGTATTAGAGATCAAAGTTAAAAATCACCAAACAAATGAAGAAGAAATTGAAATTCAGGAGTTAGTTGACAAAACAACAAAAAAAGCAAAAATATTTCCTGCTAATTTTTTCTTTAATCCAGCTACCTTGAATGAATTATCATACGTGTATATAAATGATGAAAAAAATGAGTTTTTATCAAAGAATCAAGTTTCAATTGTTGATAGTTACTTTTTTACCAATAAAGAAAAAACAAAAGGTTATATTTCTTTCAAATTAAAATCTTTGAATAAGGATTTTTTAGATAAGAATGTTAAATCAGAAAGAATTACAAAAGAAATTAGTAATTTAGAATTTGGAAACGATTTTAAATACTTAACTACAGATACAATTTGACAATCTAATACCATCTTTACTTTTGGAACTAATAAACCAGTAACTACTAATGATTACTATAGTGTAGTTAATAATAATTCTAATATTTCACCAGGTGTTAGAGCTATTTTTAGAACCTTTAAAAGCATTAGAGAATCTAAAAAATTAAGTCCAGAACAGTCAAAATATTTGATTAAATTTTTAACAAACTACTTAAAAACAATGTTCAATATTGAACATCAATTTTATTTAATTAGGCTGGATAAAGAAAAACTTTTAGAAATTCAAACAAAAATTGCTGACTTAACCACTCAATTAAGTGAATTAGAAAAAACAGGTTTAACCAATGAACAAGACATTGCTAAGGCTAATGAAATTAAAGCAAATATACAAAAAGAAAATGATAATTTAAATGCTTTAAATCAAAAAATATTAGCAAATTACGATAAATATAGTATTTATTCACTTTATTTTGGTGATTATACTAATTTAGCTAATTTTACATTGATGGCTTATGGAATTATTAATCACGACCCTATTAATGAAAATCAAAATTTAGGTACTTCTAACTATGAAAATCCTAATACTATTTATTCTTTTGTTAAAGAATTTGAAAACGACAAAATAGATTTTGAAAAATTAAAGAATAAAATAGCAGCAATACTATTTACTCCAAATAAGAAAAATTTAGACACTCTTATTGCTAATGAAGAAGCGATGGAAGCAATAAATAATAAAAAAAATTCAGCAAATTTATTAGTTTTAGCAAAATTAAATTCATTAACATCTAATTTATTTTGAAACTCTAGTTCAGAAGAAAATTATTACTCTAATATTGACATTTATCAGCAAGGCGAAAAAAACATTTCTGATAGATGAAATGCTTTATTAGAATCTACTAAAAAAGAAAATAATAATGGTGTTGCTAAAACTGTTTTAATGTTTATTGATAAAAAACATACTTATTATGGTAAAAACGCTAAATTCGAATCATATAAAAACTATAGAAACAAAGTTAATTTCTGGTATCAAAAAGTAAAAGAAAAATATCCAGCAGTTGAAATTATTGATTTTACTCATAAAGATTGAAACGATTTACATATCGATCCAATAAAACCAGATAATCTTTCAGAAAAAGAATATTTTGAACAAATTCAAAAAGATGAAAATATCTTCTTTACTACTCAATCGGTTGGAAGAATAATCCTAAGCAAAGTTCAAAGTGTTTCAGGAATATTTTTATCTAATTCAGAAATAAATCCTACTTTCTTAGTAATTCATGATGGTAAAATCACATCTAGATCAATGGATTTTCAATCAGATATATCAAAAATCGAAACCAATCAAATACTAGATATGCTAGACACAAAATAATAAAAATTAGCACTCGAAAGACGAGAGTGCTAATTTTTTGTGCTATAATGTTTAAATAAAAATGTCAAGGAGGTGCACAATGAGTTCTTCATGATTTGATGATTTTATGAAAAATTTAACCGAAGAAACTGCTGATCTTAATACAAAGCAAGAAAGCAAAGATCCATTAAAACAATTTGGTCGTAATTTAACTGACTTAGCTATTAAGAATAAATTAGATCCAGTTATCAATAGAGATGATGAAATAAGAAGAATGATCCGTATTCTTTCTAGAAAGAATAAAAATAATCCGGTTTTAGTAGGAGAACCAGGAGTTGGTAAAACTGCAATAGTTGAAGGGTTAGCTAGAAAAATAATTGAAGGAAACGTTCCTGAAAATTTAAAAGATAAAGAAATTATCGAACTTGATTTACCAGCAATGTTAGCTGGTGCTTCTTTTCAAGGGCAATTTGAGCAAAGATTAAAAGATGTCTTGAAAAGAATTGAAGAATCAGAGGGTAATATTATTGTCTTTATCGACGAAATCCATATGTTAATTGGTACTGGAAAAAATGCACAAGGTGGTATGGATGCTGCTAACATTGTTAAACCATTAATGGCAAGAGGAAAAATGCATCTTATTGGCGCTACAACTTTTGATGAATATCGTAAGTATATTGAAAAAGATGGGGCATTAGAAAGAAGAATGCAAAGAATTGATGTTCAAGAACCAAGCATTGAAGATACGATTACCATTTTGCGGGGGATAAAAGATAGGTTTGAAAGCTATCACAATGTAAAAATTTCAGATGATGCTTTAGTAGCAGCTTCTAGGTTAAGTTCTAGATATATTTCTGATAGATTTTTGCCTGATAAAGCAATCGATTTAGTTGACGAAGCTGCTGCTACTATTAGAACCGAAATGGGTTTTCAACCAGAGGAATTGGACAAATTAAAGCAAGAAAAAGCCAAATTAGAAATGGAAAAAATTGCTTTATTAGACGATAAAAAGAAAAATCAAGTTAGATTAACTGAAATTGAACAAATTAGTAAAAATGTTGATTCTCAAATTGAAAAATTACAAAAAAAATGAGACAACGAAAAGAAAAGACTTGAAGAGTTGTCTAATTCAAAATCTAAATTAGATAATATGAAATATCGTTTAAATCTATTTCAAAATGAAGGTAATTTTGAAGCAGCTGCTAAATTAATGTACAACGATATTCCTGATTTGGAAAAGAAAATTAGTACTATTGAAAAAGAATTATCTTCTTCAACTAATAGTTTAATTAAAGAAACTGTTACTAAAGAAGAAATAGCAACAATTGTTTCTAAATGAACTCATATTCCTGTTAATAAATTATTGGAAACTGAAAAAGAAAAACTACTTAATTTAGAAAAAGAATTAAACCAAAAAGTTAAAGGGCAAAAAGAAGCAACTAAATTAGTTGCTAACGCCATAATGAGAGCAAAAGCAAACATCAATGATCCTAATCGTCCATTGGCAAGTTTTCTTTTTATGGGTTCAACTGGAGTAGGGAAAACCGAATTAGCCAAAGCTTTAGCATATTCAATTTTCGATAATGAAAAACAAATGATTAGACTTGATATGAGCGAATATATGGAAAAACATTCAGTGTCTAAATTTATTGGTGCTCCCCCAGGATATGTTGGATTTGATGAAACTAGTTCGGTTTGTGAAAAAATAAGAAAAAATCCTTACACCATTTTATTATTGGATGAAATTGAAAAAGCACACAATGATGTACTAAACATTTTATTGCAAATTTTAGAAGATGGAATTATCACCGATTCTAAAGGTAGAACTATTAATTGTCGTAATTTAATAGTTATTATGACCAGTAATTTAGGAACTGATTTAGTTGAAAAAGAAGAGAAACTTAGTAAAGTTGATCTTAAAAAAGAATTGGTTAATAAACTACGCCCTGAATTTGTGAATCGAATTGATGAAATTGTTTGATTCAAAAAATTAAGTAAAGAAGTAATTAATGAAATTGTAATTTTAGAATTAGATAAGCTTTTAAAAAGAGTTCAAGAATCTAAAAACTTAAAATTTTCATATGATGAAAAAACCGTCAATTTTATAGCAGAAGCCGCATATGATTCTAATTTTGGTGCTAGACCAATAAGAAGATTTATTCAAAATCAATTAGAAAGTTTAATTGCTTTTCAAATTATCAATGGCACTATCAAAGAAGGAAATAAATACAAAATTTCAATCTTTGCTGGAACCTTTGTAATCAAGCCAGAAAAATAGTTTTTAAGAGTTGTTTTATTTAAAAAACAACTTTTTTATTGACTTTATTACTTATTAATGTATTAATAAATAATTAATATTTATAATATTTAATATGGAAAAACAACAGCGTGTCGCTACATTAATATTAATTATTTCTAGCTTTTTAGTTCTTATTTTAGGGGCAATTGGGATATTTTTAATATCTAAATTTAATACTTTTCAAATATTTCAAGGAATTTATTTAATTTGTCTTTCATTATTTTCATTAGCAATTATTAGTTTTTCAATTTATTTGCTTTGTAAAGAATATCTTTATTCTCAAAAATCAATTAAAAAATCTTTTAACACCTATATGGAAGATGTAATTAGCAATGCTTATTTTGGTGTAATTATTTTTAATAGTGAGCAAAAAATATTGTGATGTTCAAAATTTGTTAAAGATAGATTTGGAAGATCATGAGTAGGATTTGATTTAAATTCATTTTTAAAAACAATAAATTTAGAAATCAATAACGAAATTTTTAATTACACTTTCGAATATAAGAATAGTTATTATGCATTAGATTTTTCAATTTCCAAAAATTATCTTTCTATTAAAGATATTTCAATTGAGCAAGAAACAATAAAAACATATGATCGTGAATCTATTGTTTTGGGTGAATTAGAAATTGATAACTATCAATCATTACAATCTACCCTTTCAGAAGAGCAGTTGTTTAGTGTCCAAAAAGAAGTTATTTCGATTTTAGATTCTTTAATTGTTAAATATAATTTAGTTTATCGTCAATATACAAATGGTAAATTTATCATTATTACAAATAGTGAATCATTAAGCCATTTAGAAAAAGAGAAATTTGTTTATTTTAAATCGCTTCATGATATTTTAGGTCAAAACTCAACCCCAATTTCAGTTTCGATAGGGCTTGCTAAGGGTTGAAATGAATTAAATAAAAAAATAGACTTTGCTAAAAAGGCTTTATTACAATCACAAAACCGTGGTGGAGATCAAGTAACTATTTTTACAAACAATGAGCCTGCTAGATATTATGGTTCTTCAATTGAAATTTCTTCAGATAAAAATAGAGCAAAAATTAAAGCATTAGCATCAAGATTTGACAAAATCCTTAGAAGTGATGAAATAAATAAAGTAATTATTTATGGTCATCAAAATGCTGATTTGGATGCAATAGGTGCAGCATGTGGTATTTATTCTATTGCTAAGTTTTACAAAAAGAATGCTTACATTTGTTCAATAACTCAAGATTTAACAACCTCAAAAGCAATTGAAAGATTATTAACTGATTCAGATTCTTACATTATCAAACCTCAAAACGCTGACAAAATTACTGATGAAAAAACTTTAGTAGTTTTAGTAGATAATTCTTTACCAGAAAGAACTGATTATCCAGAATGTGTAAGAAATGTTTCGAACAACAATGTTTTTGTTTTCGATCACCATAGACAAAGTAAGAGTTTAGATTTTTGTAATAAAACTAATACTTACATTGATCCTAATGCTTCATCAGCATCAGAAATTGTTACTGAAATTATGATGTTTTTAAACAACAATTATGCAATTGAACCAATTACAGCACAAATGCTTTTAAATGGAATTTATTTAGATACTTTACAATTCCAAAAGAAAGTGTCTTCTAGAACTTTTATGGCTGCTGCTTGATTAGAAGAAAAAGGTGCGATTAGTTCATTAGCTTCAGAAGTGTTAAAAAATGATGAACAAGTTTTTGAAAAAGCTTTTGAAATTTTAGAAAATGTTCAAGAAGTTAAACCTGGTTATTTTTTAGCCTACAAAGATATATTAGTATCAAATGACATTATTTCGATTGCTTCAGAAGAAATTTTAAGAATAGCAGGAAGAAAAGCAAGTTTTGTTGTTGCTAGAGAAGAAAAAAGTAATAGTTTTAAATTATCTGCTAGAGGAATTAATACCAATGTGCAATTAATTTGTGAGCAAGTAGGTGGTGGAGGTCACTTTGGAGCTGCTGCAGCAACTTCAAATGAACCTTTAGATGTGTTTGTGGATAATATAATTCAAGCGATTGTGAGTGATAAAAATGAAAGTAATAATAATTAAAAATTGTAAAGATGGTAAAGAAAACACCATAATTGAAGTTTCAGATGGTTATGGAAAAAACTTTTTAATCAATAAAGGCTTTGCAGTTCCATATAATGAAAGTACTAAAAAGCAATTAGATAAAAAGTTAGATAAATTAGTCCAAGATGAAATGGAAGTTAGAAAACAAGCCTTAGAACTTAAAGAACAAATAGAAAAAGAAAATCTAAAATTTTACTTAGATGCAACTATTGATGCTAATCATAATCAAATTGTTCATGGTTGTGTTTCTACCAAAGAAGTTTTAAAAAAACTCCATGCATTAAACTATAAACTAGACAAATATTCAGTTCAAAACGTTAGACTTGTTCAACAAGGAATTCATTTTGTAGATGTAATAGTGTATAAAGATATAGTAGCAAAATTAAGATTGGAAATTTATGTCGATAATAAAAAATAATGAAACATTTTCTAATAGTAATAATACAGCAACTACTCATAAAAGTTTGGAAGATGAGCAGGCAATTTTAAGTATTGTTTTAATGCAAAATTCTTACATTGATTATGTGCAAAATTATTTGTTAGAGGAAG
This sequence comes from Mycoplasmopsis hyopharyngis, assembly GCF_045276885.1. Lineage (NCBI taxonomy): Bacteria > Bacillati > Mycoplasmatota > Mycoplasmoidales > Metamycoplasmataceae > Mycoplasmopsis > Mycoplasmopsis hyopharyngis. The sequence goes on from NZ_CP174164.1 coordinate 363,390, forward strand.
ATTTTTATTATTACGAAAATCGTGAGTTATTTAAAATTTTTAAAGAAATTGTTGATGAAAATGAAACTATTAACGAGTACCATATTTTAACCAAAGCAAAAAGTAAAAACTTACAAAATATCAATCCTTCATTTTTAGCATTTTTATATGCTAAACCTGGTTTTACTAGCTCAATTGATTCATATATTAAAAATTTAGTTAGATTAACTGGACTAAGAAAAATTGAAAAGAAATTACATAAGATCATAAATGATATGAATGTTAATCAAGATTTAAGTGATCAAAGTGTAATTGGTGAATTAAACGAATTGATTAATGAAGGATATCGTTCTTCAATTAATAAAGATTTTGAAAAAGCGAGCGATGTTGCTGCTGAGTACATTAAAGAACTGGAAGAAAGAAGAAAAAGCAATCTTAAATTAAAAGGAATTCCTACTGGTTATGATGATTTAGATCATATGACCCAAGGTTTAAATAAAGGTGAAGTAATCATTTTGGCTGCTAGACCAGCAATGGGAAAAACCGCTTTTGCTTTAAATATTGCTGCCAATGTTGCTAGAAAATCATATCGTGTAGTCTTTTTTAGTTTAGAAATGAATAGTAAAGATTTAATTTCTAGAATTCTTTGTTCAGTTACCAAAATTGATGGCTCTAAACTAAAAGAAGCTACAACTTTATCAGAAGCAGAACTTTATAAAATTCAAGGTCCTGGTAAAAAAATAATTGAAGACATGAACTTATTTATTGATGATTCATCAAACAATGATATTGATGATATTAAGTGAAAATGTCGTAGATTACACAAAATTCAACCCATTGATTTAATTGTTATTGACTATTTACAACTTTTATCTATTAAAAACAATAGAGGCGATAATAGACAAAATGAAGTTGCTAAAATTTCAAGAAACATTAAAGTTTTAGCTAGAGAATTAAACATTCCAATTATTGCTTTAAGTCAGTTATCTCGTTCAGTTGAACAAAGAGAAGACAAAAGACCAATTATGTCTGATTTAAGAGAATCAGGTGGAATTGAAAATGATGCTGACATTATTGCCTTTTTATATAGACCAAGTTATTACAAGCGTAAAAATAATGAAGAAGAAATGAAATACGGTGAGGAATTTGGTTCTCCTACATTTGTTATTTTAGCAAAACACCGTAATGGACCTAGCGGTACTGTTCCTTTACTTTTTAGAATGAATTGTAGTTTATTTACTTCTATTCCTGAAGAGTGAAAAAATAGTATCAAAAACACTGGTTTAGACAATAAGGATGGCAATGAAAGCATATAATTACATAATCTATATAGTTATTTTTGCTATTTTAATATTTTTTAGTGCTATTTTTTCTGGTCTAGAAACCGCTTATACATCATTAACCAAAGCAAAAATTGATTCAATGTTAGAAAATAAAGCACGTTGTGCCAAATTAATTTCAAGACAGCACAAAGCATTTAATCAAACTTTATCAACTTTATTGATAGTTAACAATATTGTAAATATTGCTGCTTCAACATTTATGTCATACTTTATTTCCAAATTGTTTGTTGACAACAATCAATTTAACGTTTTAATTTCTACCGGAATTATGACCCCTATTATAGTTTTACTTGGGGAAATAGTACCTAAATTAATTGCTAAAAGCAATCCAAAATTATTTGCTCAATCTTTTGCTTGATTATTAGAAGTCTTGTTTTATATCTTTTTTATTTTTACTTGACCACTTAAAAAAATTGGTAAGAAAATCTACATTACTAATTCTGAAGACGAATTAAAAAGCATTTTAGATATTGCTCAAAACGAAGGTGTTTTAGAAACCAACGAATCATTGATGGCACAAAATGCTTTGGATTTAGATAGTACTAGAGTTAAAAAGCATTATGTAAAAATTGAAGACACTTACTTTATTCAAGCTAATGACAATATTAAAGACACTTTAGAAGTATTTAAAGAAACTAATTATTCTCGTTTGCCAGTTCAAAAAGATGGTAATTTTATTGGGATTGTCCATCTAAAAGATATTTTCTATTTAGAAAAAGGCAAAGTCATTAATTACTTTAAAACTATTCCTTTTATTTCTGCTAATATCTCTTTATCAACTGCTTTAGAAAAAATGAGAAGTACTAAATCACAAATGGCTTTTGTAACTGAAAACAATAATTCACAAGAAGTAATTGGTATCCTTACTATTGAAGATATTATTGAAGAAATAGTTGGTGAAATTTATGATGAATATGATGAAGAAGAGTACAAAAAAATATTTGAAATTTCTTTAGAGTTATTCCACATTATGGGTAAAACTAAAATGAAGGAAATCATCAAACAGCTGGAATTAAAATTTGATTTAACCAAAGAAGAAAATAATTTAACTCTTACCAATTGACTAGTTTCTAAAATAGGTCATAAGATTAAAAAATCAACTACTTTTAAATATGAAGATGTTTCTTTTTCAGTTATTGAAATGCCAACTACCAAAAGTAATGATTATAAATTTGAAATCGAATTAGGTTCTAAAACCGAACATCAAGAAAAAGACACTAATGAAATTAGTGAATAAAATTTGCGATAAAAAAAATTCCGTATTCCACTATAAATAAAGTGAATACGGAATTTTTAAATAGTCATCAATTCTTTTTCTTTGTCTGCGATTATCTTCGCAATTAAGTCCATTTGTTTGTCAACTTCTTTTTGAATTGCTTCAAGGAATCTTTTTTCATCATCTTCGGTTAATGATTCATCATTTTTAATATCTTTGTTAATATCTTGTCTAATATTTCTAATTCCAATTTTAGAATTTTCAGTTATCTTAGATAAGTTTTTAACCATTTCTTTCCTTCTTTCAGTAGTTAAAGAAGGAAATGTCATTCTAATTTTATCACCTTCATTGATAGCATTTACCCCTAAATTTGCCGCTTGCAAGGCTTTAGTAATTTCTACAATGATTGATAAATCATATGGTTTAATTAATAATTGTTGCGCTTCAGGAACACTAATACTTGACAATTCTTCTAACAAAGTAGGTGTGTCATAATAATTAACTCTTATCCCTCTAATTAAATTAGGATTAGCTCTACCAGTAGAGATTTTTGAAAGCTCAAATTTCAAATGGTTAATAACTTTTTCTGAACCATCTAAAAATTCAATAATATATTCATCTAATTCCATAATTATTTATGTACCTTTGTATGTTCAATAGTTCCTTCTAAGGCTCTAACTATTGAATCTTTTTCTAAAATGTTAAAAACAATTAAATCAACGTTGTTATCTCTAGCCATAATAGTAGCAGTTAAATCCATAACTTGTAAATTCTTAACCATAATTTCATCATAAGTTATAGAATCATATTTTTTAGCTTTTGGATTAGTTTTGGGATCAGAATCATAAACACCTGAAACTCTATTTTTTCCCATTAATATTGCATCAGCTTTAATTTCTGAAGCAAACAATGTTGCTGCTGTATCAGTAGTAAAATATGGTCTACCTGTACCACCAACAAAAATAACTACTTCTTTGTTTTCTAAATACTTAATAGCTTTTTCATTGATGTAATTTTCTGCTACTCTTGGATCTACAGAAATCGATGATTGAACTCTAGTTTTTAGTCCAACATTTTCAAATCCTGATTTTAATGCTAAACCATTCATAATGGTTGCTAGCATCCCAATATAATCTGCTCTATTTCTAGGGATACCATTTTTTTCAGCGCTAACACCTCTTCAAAAGTTTCCACCACCGATAACAACACTAACCTCGATGCCTTTATCAACGATTTTTTTAAGTTGTAAGGCTATATTTTTCACTAAGTCATAATCTATTGACAATGATTTTGCATCATTTGCAAAACCTTCACCTGATAGTTTAACCAAGATCCTTTTATATTTCATATAAGTAAAAGCTCCTTGACAATTTTTGCATTTATATTTTATAATAATATTAACTTAATAATATATATTTTGAGAAAGTAAAGAGAATAAAAATGAAAAAAATTCAAAAAATGTTGTTATTTCCAACAGCAATCACTACTTTTTCAGTTGTAGCAATTGCTACTTCGTGTGTAGATAAAGACAAAATTTCTTTAGATGAATTAGCTAATTATTCACAAAAAACTGAAATTTTAGTTGATAAAAACTTTAAAGTTTTTCCAAAATTTCTTTCTAACTTATCTGAAAAAGATTTTACTTTAACAAATATTCCTGCTGAAGAATTTACAAAAAGAATTCAAATGATAAATTTCAAAGTTTCATTTGATGAAGAAACTAAACAATTGATTTTTAATTTTCTTTTAGTAAGCAAAAAAGAGCCAAATAAATTTGTTACAGTTGTTAAAAAAATAGCAATTGATGAAGCTAATATTTCTAGTGAAGAAATAACTCAACAAGCACTTCAAGATTACGCTAGCAAGCTTAAATTTTCATTAAAAGAAGAAAAAAACTATAATGAACAACAAATTTCACAATTAAAATTAAGCGATTTTAATATTGAAAACCAAAATGACGATTTTGAAATTGTTTGAAGTCCAAACCGTAAACCAACCATTTGAGGTAAACCTGGTGAATTTTATCTAAGAATTAACTACACAGTTTTACATAAATACACCAAAATAAAACTAAATTCTGTTAAAAATGTTTACATCAAATTAAAGAATTTCTCAGCCATGGAAGAGTATGTTGATCTTCCTGAAATTGTAAATTCTTTAACAGTGCATAAGGCAACAGAAGTTACTCTTAGTCATATAAATGATGGGGACACTTTTACAGATTCAAACAATAATAAATACCGTTTTTCAGGAATAGATACCCCAGAAAAATGAGCTTTTAATCATAGTGGACCTACCACAGGAATGCAATATGAATATGCTTTAAAAGCTTCTGAATTTACTACAAACAAATTAACTAAAGAAGCTAAAAAAATATATGTTGTTCCTCAAAAAACCCAAGGTGGGCAAACTGATATTTCTGATAGATATGGAAGAGTTGTTGCCATTATTTACTACTTAGATCAAAATGATAAAGTTCATAACCTTTGTCAAGAAATAATTGCTAGTGGTTATGCCAAAGTTGCTTATATTTCAAAAGATCCAAATAGTACTTTTTATAACTCAAATACTGCTTATATAGACTTACTAAAAGATAGTGAAAGAAAAGCAAGAGAAAGCAAATTAGGAATTTGATCAGATCAAGCGGATATTAAACAAATCTATCCTCGAGGCTAAAAAATGGAATTTTCGGATTTCATTTTTTATTTAATTTTATTTGCATATAAATATTTAATATAATTAAATATTATGGGAACAAAAAGAAAATATTATAACGGTGTTGATTACGAGCTAGATGAAAAATTACAAGTCGTAAAATTAAAACCCGAATTTCACAGAAAATTATTAAATAAACAATTATGAGGCAAAAAAGGATTTAAAAAATTTGGTGGTTCATCTATCGCGGATGTTTTAGAAACCGATTCGTTTAAATCTAATTTTGCTGCATTTTGTCATATGGCACATCTTAAAATGCCTGTTTTAGTTCAAAAATATGTTAAAGCTGGGATTGCAATAGAACCAAAGATTTTTGAAGTTATGAAAAAACATTTTTCGAATAAAGAAATTATTCATTTGGAAGCGGCAGACTACAATTTTGATTATTTCAATGATAAATATGAATATTTGCAAGGTGTACCTGATGGAATTATGCCTAATGAAAAAATTGTTTTAGAAATGAAAACTGTTAACGAAAAAAAAGCAGACATTTGAGGTCAACCTGGAAAAGAAGTATTATCTGTACCACTAGATTATAGAAAACAAGCTCAACTTTATGCTTATTTATTAGGTTATGATAGATATTCTATTGTTGCTACTTTTTTGAAAGAAGAAGATTATCTAGAACCAGAAAATTTCCCAATTGAAAAAAGAATGATCAGACAATATATGTATAAAGTGGATAAAAATATAGCAGAAGATGATATTAAAAAAACTATTGATTTTTTTAAAAAATATTCTATTCTGGGGATTAGTCCAGTATACAATCCGATTAGAGATCGTGATCAAGTTGAATTTTTAAAATGTCATAATGAAAAAGAATGAAAAGATTTATTAGAACAATGAAAACAAGTAGGGAAAGCAGATAAAGATTATGAGGAATAAAGAAAAAATTATTAAATATAGGCAATATTTAAATTTTTTTACTGAGCAAAATTTTTATATTTGAAATGAATTCAATGAATCACAATTACTATTTGAGCAAACTAAAGAAAAAAAAGAAATAGATAATTTTAATTTTTTTAATGAAGATGATGAAAACAGTGAAGAAGAAAATATTCATATTTGATGAAGCAAAGCTGAAAGTGAATATTTAAAAACTTTAAATAATAACGACAAAGCAACAAAAATTTGAACTCTTATTGAGGATCAACTTTTTGAATACATTAAAGAGATTACTAAATGTGATAATAATAGTATTTTTATTTGCAAAAAATCAGATAGTTTAGATGTTAAAAAAGAATATCTTAAACAAGCTTTAGCAGATCCAAAAATTCAGTTAATCATTAATCCTACTTTTTCATATACAACTGAAAATGGATTTGAAGTAGTTTCAACCTTTTTTGCTTATGATAAAGGTGAAAATACTGCTTACTTTAATTCATTTGATGCTAATACAAAAATTAAAGATTATTTTGAAGCAGATTTTATTTTTAATGTTTTTAAAAGAGCACAAAAGAAAAGACTTAAAGATATTAAAAAAATTATCTTTGATAATAACACCAAAACTTTTGCTAATAAAATATCTTTTTGTACGACCCAAGCCGCTGCTGTAACTAAATCACCAAGTGGTAATGAATCAATTTACATTTTAAATAATGAAGAAATAGTTTGTAAAGACATATTTAAAAAGGGGTATTCATTTTGTCATCCAGACGTAAAAAAAATGACAAGAGAAGATAAAAGAATTGAAGTTTTAACTTTTTTAGATGTTATTCAAAAACGTCATTTGTTTAAAAATCCTAATTATGACAAGACTTTAGAAGCTTTTATCTTCAATAAAAAAGATCTTTTTGATGACACTTTGCCATTAGGTAAATTTGATCAAAATATTGAAAAAATCGAAAAGCAATTTTATGTTGAACAAGATAAACCTATTTTTGAAAACATTTATACTGATGATAACTATTCTTCAAATTTTTATTGGAATCCCAATCCTAAATATATTGAAAATAATAGAATAAAAGCATACTTTTTAAATAAATTAGGTCATGATTTTTGATTTTCATCAGGTTATTTAACTGCTAAATTACCTAATTCATTAATTGGAACAAGCAAACGTTCAAAAATGTATGATGAAGTTAATTTTCAACAATGGAAAAAGATAATTAATTTTGAGAGAAAAACCACTAACTTTTTTACCACAAATGTTTTTTATCTTTTTTCAAAATTACATAAGAAAAATCAAAGGATTATTTGATATGACTATGAAGGTTTTTCATTACCAACACCTATTTTAGATGATACTAAACATTATCAACAATTAACCCACCAAGTTTCTATTATTGAAACTTATAATGGTAAAATTGTAAATTCGAAAGATATTGTTAAAGATCCTGCTCATTTAAGATTAATTGATTTAGTTGACAATATTATTGATGTTTATTCTAATGGCGCTAATTATTATGTAGTTTATAACCAATCATATGAAAATTCACGTAATAAAGAGCTTTTGAAATTAGTAATCCAAAGACTACAAGCCCAAGACCAAGAATTTATAAGTGAATTTAATAAAAGAAATCTAGATCTTAATAGATTTAAAGAAATGATCAATCATATAAATAACAATACTATTGATTTAAACTTTTGATTTAAACCGGTATCTGAAAAAGTATATGCTGAAATTCAAGAATACAAAAAAGAATTTACTAATGCTGATCAATTTCTTAACCAAGATATTTATGTTAATTTTAATAATCAAACCATCAATGATACACAAAGAAATGCTGATGTTCAATTTACTTTTTATGATCCAGTCAACAAAAAAATGTTTGGGGAAGAAAATACTCAAAGAGATGTGGCTTTTGCTACGAAAAAGAATGGTCATTTTTTCAGAATTTTTGAATTAAGAGGAATGTCTTCAATAAAGAAAATAGAAAAATTAATTACTATATATGACATTAAACTAAAACATAGCATCTTCCCATATAAGGAATTAGAGATTCAAAATGGAATGTATGCTTTAGAAAAAGCAGTAAATAGACATCAAGGTTTAATAGGTGATAATGATTGAAAACATATTGAGCATGAACTAAAAAAATATTGCCATAATGATGTTATGGCAATGATTGTTGCTTATGATTTTGCTCAAAAAATCGTTGCTGATGTTTTTCCTGAATTCAATAATTATGAATGAAAATTAGAAGAAAATCAATATTATGGTCTCGACTTTGAAAAAGGAAAAATAGTTATTTTAAATAAAAATATTTAAACTGTATTTGTTTGTTAAAGCAAATACTTTTTTTTATTCTTTATCAAAGTTTCAATAGTAAATTACATCATTAATGTGTAGGTCATTGACTATAAAATTCTTGAATAAGTTTTCACCAAAAAGTTTAAATTGTTTGCTGTGATTTCGATGATATAAATGTGATATTTCGTGAACAATAACAGTTTCAATAAATTTAGGTTCCATAACTATAAGACCAACATTATATTTAATTAAAAATTTATTAAAATGTTTAATATTTATTCCTCATCATCTATATGAATAAACAACTTGAAATGGAACATCATCAATTTTAAAGTCTTTTAGATTTAATAAATATTTATTGTGAATAGGAGTTATAAAATCATTTAGCTCTTTAATGAGGTAATTTTTAAGTATAAGCATAGGATTTTTAGTTTTTTTGTAAAAAACTTTTAGTTCTTTTTCACCTAAAACACATCCATCAAAAGTCGATTCAATGAATTTTAAAGAATATGTTTTTCCAAATAATAAAATGCTTGTGGAATTTCGATTTATAAAAATTTTCTTTTTCTTGCTTGGTTTTACATCATCAATATTTTTGTCAGAATTTAAAATTAGTTCTTTTGCTTTTTCTTGTAAATTTTGGATTAGATTTTGGGAAATTATTGTGTTGTCAGGAATAAAAATAAAGACATGATTAACTCTGTCTTGATATATTTTTAATGTTGTATTTTTATTTTTGAAATAACTTTTTTGAAAATTTAAGGTTCAAATTTGATCATCAATTTTAATTTCAAGTGAAAAAGGCAATTGATAATTCGACATAAGTTTTTTCCTTTAATTAATCATTATTTTGTTTATTTTTGGAACTATTATTGTTAATGATTTTTCCAAATTTCTTAATATCTTTAATTGAAGCGGTTCTTGAACTTTCTACAATTTCTGCTAATGCTGCTAAAGTTCTATTATTGATAATATCTTCAGTTTCATTTATTACTTCTTTGATTTTTTGTTCATAATTGTTTTCATTAACAACAATAGATCAATTTTCTTCATTTTCAATTATTCATTTTGTATTTTCAGGTAAAACTAACAATGAAAAAATTGGGAAATTAAAATTACACATATTATAAATATGTCTAATATGTTTTAAGTTTTGTAAAAAAGGATTTTTAACTTTAAAATCTTTTTTACCATTTTTTAATATTAATTCTAAACTAGCAAAATCACCAGTTAAATTACCAACATAATTTTTAGTTTCAATTACAAATATTGCTTTGTTAGTAGCCAAAAGACCATCGATTTCAAAAAAATTATTTGAACCATATTTAAATAGTCCACCATTAAAATATTTATAACCATTTTCTTTGGCGAACATTGTCATTTTTCCATTAATCTTTTTTTCAAAAAGAAAACCAACTTTATCTTGGTTTTTATTTTTGATATTTTTTCTAATTATGATTAAAAGAACAATAGAAAAAATAAAAAGAGTAACTAAAATACCTGTAATAATTCCGATTATTACATTGCTATTAATTTTAGGATAAGCAGCATTTTTATCAATTTTGTTAAAAAGCGATAAGTTAGTTACAAATGGATAATTCATATTATTAATAATATTACATTTATATTAAGTTTTATAGTTTTATAAAACAAAGGTTAAATTATTTTAATTTAATATATTCTTTGATTGAATTAAAGTATTCAAAACCAGAAATAATATTCAATATTCCCGCAATAATTAATGGTGAATTGATTGCGTGTAATAATGCGAATTCAATAGTTTTGTTAGTAAACTTTTCTTCTAAAAATTCAGGAATGTTAAAGATTAAAAAGAAAATATAAACAGTAATGATTCCTAATGTTTGCATTACAGTTTTGAATTTACCAGTTCATTTGGCAGCAACACTAATGTTGTTTTTAGCCATTATTACTCTAGTTCCATCAACTATTAAATCGCGTAAAATAAATAATAAAGTTAATCAAATTGGCACAACTTTAAGCATTGACAAGGTTATTAGTGCAGAAATGATCATAATTTTATCTGCTAATGGGTCTCATAATTTACCAAATTCTGTAATTTGATTTGTTTTTCTTGCGATATAGCCATCAAGAAAATCAGTAATCATTGCCACCATAAAAACAAATAAAGAAGAGCCTAATAATATTCTTCCAATATCATCATATCTTCTTTGATATTCTTTATTTATAAAGAAATAAGCAGTAAACATTAAAACTAAAAAAGGTATAACTAAAACTAATCTTACAATGGTTAGAATGTTGGGAATATTAATTTTTCTTTCTTTTTCAGTTGAATTCTTTTTATCTTTCATTTGTTTCCATTTCTTCTTGTTCATTAGAATTATCTAAAACATTAATTTGATCATCGTATATTTTATTAATTGCTTCTTTTGCTGATTTTATTTCTTCTTTATACAACATTGGATCTATATCAGTGTAGCTTTTGGTAAAAAATTCAATTATTTCAGCACATTTTTTACTTCAGTTATTACTTCTATTTCCATTTAGTAAAGAAATTTTGTTGATGATTTGCGCATATTCTGCTTCACCATTTTTAATTAAGTTTTTAAACTCTTCATTGTTCATCAATTCATTCAATGATTGTTTTGCTCCATTGATAATTTGATTCATTTTTAATTTTCCAATTGAAGGTTCAAATTCATCTAAATACTTTTGATTGATTTGTAGCAATTCATTCATATAAATAATTAGATATTTAGTAAATCTTTGCATTTTTTCAGCATTTTCTTTTCTTATTCTTTTTAGTTTTTTTCTATTAACAGCATCTTTTATAGAAGCAAAAATAAAAACTGCAATCAACCCAGCTATTACCACTCCCAAAATTACTCAAGTAATAGACCCACCAGTAAAGCCTAAAGCATTTGAACTACTATTGGCTGTGTTGTTATAAAAAGTTAAATTAGCTTCAATCATCATTTCTCCTTAGATTTAATCGCAACATACTTAGGACTAAAACTTTCTATAAACATTATGTTTTTGTTTTTCTTTTCATCCTCATATTGTTTAATTTTTTTATTATTTTCTTCTATAACATTAGAAATTTTGTCCAAATTAAAATAATTATAATTTTGTTCCTTTTTATTATATTCAAAAGATTCAATTAATAATTTGAAATCATTAAGATCTTTATTGCTATTTTTAAGAGTAAAAAGATTAATTTTTTTAATTATTGAATCGACAAAATTAGGATTATTTAAATCGATTGTAAATTTTAATATGTTTTGAAAATCATACTTTTTGTATTTATTGATAATATTCAATATTTTTAAAATATTTTTTAAATATTTATTTTCCATTTTTATAGGAATCATTTTTTGATCAAATTGTTTTTTAAGCATTTGACTAAAAGCTAAATAATCTTTTGTAAAATTGTCAAATTTCTTAATTTGTTTAAACATATAAACAGTTTTAAAAACATCTGAATTTGAATATTGTAGTATTTCACTTCATAGTATTTTATTAGTTGTGTTTTGTGCTATTTTTTCTAATGATTTTTCCTTGATTACTATTGAGTGATTTTTACAAAAAATTATATAACCCAAAACTGCTGCTAAATATCCTGGTCTGTCCTTATTTTTTTCATAATAATTAGGAACAATATCATTTATAAATTTAAAGAAACAATGACTATATTTAGTACCGGTAGTAATTTTGTCTAAACTAAATCTTGATTTGCAATTTGGTAAAATGTGATTTACTAAAATTGGATTAAGTTTATTCTTTTTTGCTATTCTTTTAAAAAATTGATTTTCTAATTCAGGATTTCATCCATAAAATTCAACTTTTTGAATAATTTGGTCAATAGAATTTGTATTTGTAATTTTATATATGTAGGTAATCATTTTTCAGAATAATTCGTTTTCAATTTCATAAATATCTTTATTTTGCAATTCGCTAAACAGGAATTTAGAATATTGCTTTTTGTTTTTTATTAGATTGCTAATTGAGAAACTAACACAATAAACAACATCATAAGTTTTAATATTTTTGTTTCTTGGTAACCGTTTTACAAAATTGGATGAAATTGCTTCGAAATCAAGAATTATTCGATATTCAAATGGCATAAAACCTTTCTAAAATATATAAATATTTTGTATAAAAATTATATTATTTTGTTTAATCTTCATTGCTACACTTTTTGGTATAATTTTAAAGATTTTTTCATATGACATAAAGTCATATTTGACGAAAAAAGAGGAGGCTATTATGGCACAAATTAAAGCTAATATTAAGAGTATAGCAAAACAAGAAAAAAACAGATTAAGAAACAACGCGATGAAAAATCGTGTAAGAAAAGCAATTAGAGCAGCTAGAGAAGCAGCATTAGCAAATGATAAAAAACAAGATGAATTGTTAAACAATGCTAAATCAATCATTGCTGTTGCAGTTCAAAAAGGTATTTTCCATGCTAACAAAGGAAGCAGAAAAATTTCTAGATTAGAAACATTTGTTACAGAATGTAAAATGGGTAAACACAAGGTTGAAGTTAAAGTTAAAAACTTTAAAGCTAAAGAAGAAAAACCTAAAAAAGTTGCTGCCAAAGTTGCTGTTGAAAAACCAGCTAAAGAAACCAAAGCAACTACTAAGGCTACAGCTGAAAAACCAGCTAAAGAAACCAAAACTACAACTGCTTCAAAAGAAGAAAAAACAAAAAAAACTTCTGCTAAAACTACAACCAAAACTGCTACTGAAAAACCAGCTAAAGAAACTAAATCTGTTGAAAAGAAACCAAAAGCTACTACTAAAAAAGCAACTGCAGAAAAAAAATAGTTTCCCATTAATTTGTTTTAATTAACACATCTTTTTATGAGATGTGTTTTTTCATTTTTTATGGAAAATATGGGATTTTATACAATTATTTTCCATAAAGTATAAAATGAATTATGTAAGAGAGTTAGTCTAAAAAAGAGGAATAAATATATTATGAAGTTAAAAAAATTAATGATTTTATCAGCAATATCATTACCTGTTGTAGCTTTTGCTATGTCAGCTAAAAAATGTGGTGGTGATACAGCAACCCCAGCAGTCCCAGGTTTACCTGGTGGAAGCAATAATGGAACCAACCCAGGGGGGGGCAATAACAATAATCCTGGAGGTGGAAATAATACTAATCCTGGTGGAGGTAATACTCAAAATCCTGGAACAGAAGTAACAGGAAAAGCAGTTTTAGTGGAAACCAATGAATCAGCAGCATTACAAGGTGATTTTAAATATGGTGATTTATCAATTGATGTAACAAATGCAACAGTTACTTTTGATAAAGAAGATTTCTTTAGTGAATTAAAACATACTAAAAAAACTGATACATATAGTGCCTTCTTTTCATATTCAACTGGAAAATTCCAAGGAAAAGCACCAAAAGGTAAAAAAGTATATCAAGGAACACCATTATTTTCGATTGCCGGTGTAGATAATACTACACAAGCCGTTAATGCTGATAAACCTATATTTAAAGACAGAAATAACAAAATAAGTGCCTCATCATGAATAGATGGAAAAGTAGATGGCGACAAAATAACATTTAAATTTAGATTGTTTAATTTTAAACAAAAAACAGTTTCTAAAAATGTATATTCAATTACCTTGAACAAAAAATAATCATTAATTAAGATTTTTAATATAAAAACTATTGAGTAATTCAATAGTTTTTTTTATGTGTTTTTCATTTTCAAGGTTATTGTTTCTCAAACAAAATGTCACAGGTTTTTTTAATCTCTATCAAAATTAACAACTTTTTTTAAATAAAAGTTTTTTACTCAAAATATAAATCAAAGTTAAAAAACAAGACTTATAATAAATTTATGTTTATTATAAGTGGTTTAAAAGTGATATTTTGTTTTACTAATAACATTTGATAATAAAATATTAATTATTTTTTAATAAAAATTAAAAAAGTCTTTATAATTAAAAAGTATATTTTTCACACCTTGCCCAGGTGGCGGAATAGGTAGACGCAAGGGACTTAAAATCCCTCGGTCGCAAGACTGTGCTGGTTCAAGTCCAGTTCTGGGCACCATTGTGCGCTCTTAGCTCAGGCGGTAGAGCAAATGGCTTTTAACCATTGGGTCGGAGGTTCGAGTCCTCTAGAGCGTACCATTTGTTAAAATTTTTAGCACTTATAGCACCTAATTTTAGGTGCTTTTTTATTTTTGTATTAAAATATATAAGATATATTTTAGTGATTTAAGGAGAAAAATGAAACTCACTGACAAAAGAAGTAAATTAGTAGCTACTATTGGACCTTCTACAGACAATTACGAAACATTAAAAAGTATTATTTTAAATGGGGTTACATGTATTCGTGCTAATTTTAGTCATGGAACTCATGAAGAACATTTGAATAAATTTGAATTAGCAAAAAAAGTTTCTAAAGATTTAAATATTCCTATTTCTTTAATGTTAGACACCAAAGGACCTGAAATCCGTTTAGGCAAAATGAAAGATGGAATTCAATTAATTCCTGCAAATAAAGTTGTTAAAGTTTGAACTACTGTTGAAAAATACCAAAATGTTGAAGGTACAGAAGATGAAATTACTGTAGCTTATGATATGAGTAGTGATTTAAAAGTAGGTGATGAAGTTCTATTTGATGATGGAAAATTAATTAGTATTGTAACTGAAGTTGGTAAAGGCTATGTATTAGTAAAAACTCAAAACCAACACAAGTTAAAAACTAACAAAAGAATTAACTTACCAGGTGTTGAATTTTCTTTACCTTTCTTAGCACAAAAAGATATTGATGATGTTAAATTCGGAATCAAAATTGGTATCAACTATGTTGCAGCTTCATTTGTTAATTCAGCAAAAAATGTTAATGAATTAAGAACTTTATTAAATGAAAATGGTGGTTCACATATAAAAATTATTTCTAAAATTGAATCAAGTTTAGGAATTAAAAACATTAATGAAATTATTGAAGCATCAGATGGAATTATGGTTGCTAGAGGGGATTTAGGATTAGAAATTCCTTACTACGATGTTCCTTATTTTGAAAAAATGATGATCAGAAAATGTCGTGAAGCAGGTAAACCAGTTATCGTTGCTACTCAAATGTTAGATTCAATGGAAAACTCACCACACCCAACTAGAGCTGAAGTTACTGACGTTTATTTAGCAACTGAATTAGGTGCTGATTCAACAATGCTTTCAGGTGAAACTGCTAGTGGTAATTTCCCAGTAGAAGCTGTTAAAACTATGGCTGCTATTAACCAAAGAGCAGAAAAAGAATTCTACAATGAAGTTTACTACGATACTCAATTAGAAGAAGTTAGAAAAAAATCTACACCTGATAAAAGAGCTAGAATTGCTTATGAAGTAGCAAACAGAACCAGATATGGTGATTACAAATTTGCTGTTGTTCTTTCAAGAACAGGAAAACTTTTAGAAGAAGTAGCTAAATTTAGACCTAATGTTATTATCATCGGAATTATCAATGATCCTAAATTAATTGGTGGTTTCGGTATTACTTCTAGTGTGTGAAATTCAATGGATTCTATTAAATTATTTGACTTAATCAAAAAGAATCATGGTAAAGCATCAGATGCTTTAAAACCTTACGGTGTTCAAAAAGGTGACAGATTCTTAGTTGTTGAAAATGATGTAATGACAGAACACATTGCTAAATAATAATTTTATAACCTTAAAATCATCTTCCTATTTCGGGGAGATGATTTTAATATCAAAATACTAATTTGCTTAATAACCAATCTATTATTAGTATAATAGATTAAATAGGCTACTAAGTTTTAAAAAGTTAATATACTTAAATTAAATACATACATCTAATGAGGTGAATTTAATGGATGAAATTATTGATATAAATAAAACCGCTCACCTTTTAGGTGTTTCTTTAGGAACAATTAGAAATTGAATAAAGAACAAGACTTTAAAACAAATTTCTAAAGGTTGTTTTAGTTTAAAGCAAGTATTGGTGCTTAAAGAAGAATTAGAAAAGAACCAAAACACTAGATTAAAATCAAGAAGAAATAAAACTAAAATTCAAGGTTCATTACTTAGTAAAAAGTATCTTTTAGAAGACAAAAATTATGATTTAGTAAATCGTATTTTTTCTACAATCAATAACGACCTCACAGAACAAGAAATTAAAGTTATATTATGTGAATATTGTTTGAAATTAGTTTTTTTAAACCAAAATAACTTGAATGAATCAAGTGATATGATAATGTTAAAAAACCTTGAACTTTTTGATAAAGCAAACGTTGCATATCAAGCAGCAATTTCTCTAATAGAAGATGTTAAAGAACCTGAGCAACTCGTAGAAAAAAACATTAATATGTTAAAAAATAGTTTGTTTAAAACTAATAATGATTTTATAGGTCTATTATATATGACACTTAAATCATTAAGAAATAGAAAAGAAAATGGTGTTTATTACACTCCTACAAAGATTGTACAAATAATGATTAATAAAATTGTTAAACAAGGAATAGAAAATAAAACCATCGTTGATATTTGTTGCGGTTCAGGTAATTTTTTACTATCTGCTTTAAAAAATGGTTTTGATTACAACAATATTTTTGGAATTGATATTGATTTGGTATCAGTTAAAATAGCACGTTTTAATATTGCTTTAAATAGTCCTTTAGCCCCATTTGCTAATATTATCAACAATATTAAATGTACAGATTCTTTAAAATATAATGAACAAAAATTCGATTATTGTGTAGGTAATCCTCCCTGAGGTTCGATATTAGATTTTAAAAATGATTTTATTAGCAATAATTTTGTGTGTGCTAGTTCTAAAAAAGTAGATGCATTTGATTTATTTTTAGAAAAAGGTTTTAATCTTTTAAAACAAAAAGGAATTATGTATTATGTAGTTCCTGAAAGTTTATTATCAGTTTCATTCCATCAACCAATTAGAGCCTTTTTGCAAAACAAAGCTAAATTATTAGATCTTATTTATTGAAATAATGTTTTTGATGGTGTTCAAGCACCAGCAATATCAATTATGTTTAAAAAAGATGTTTCTTCAAGTTTTGAATTAGGAGCAAATGTTCTTAATAAAAATGAGAAATATACCATTATAAAATCAAGAAATTGAAATAGCAAAAATTGAGAAGCAAATATAAAAGATGAAGAATTTGACATTTTAAATAAAATGCAAAGCAATGATTTTTTATTCTTAAAAAATAATGCTGATTTTGCTTTAGGAATAGTTACTGGAAATAATCAAAAGTTTATATCAACAATTCCAAGTAAAACTTCTAAAACAATAGTTAAAGGTATAGATATTATTAAATATGGAATTAAAGAAAAGCTAAATTACATTGAATATAATCCTAGTGATTTTCAACAAGTAGCAAATAGTGATTTTTATTTTGCTAAAGAAAAATTAATCTATAGATTTATTTGTGATAAATTGGTTTTTGCATATGATAATAAGCAAATCTTAACATTAAATAGCGCTAATGTTGTTATTCCTCGTATTGAAGAAATGGACATCAAATATATTCTAGCGATCTTAAATTCCAAATTTGCTCATTTTTATTTTAAAAAGAAATTCAATTCTATAAAGGTTTTAAGATCTCATATTGAAAGCATTCCAATACCTAAGGCTAATATCGAAACACAAAAAGCTATTGTTGAAATCGTTAATCAAATTATTGAAGAAAAAAATGAAGACAAGAAAAATGTTCTTTACGATTTTTTAGACAACACTATTTTAGATTTATATTCTTTGAATAAAAATGAAAAAGAAATAGTTAAAGATTACTTTGAAAAAACAAAATAAGAGCACTCTATTTTAAACCGGGTTAAAAAATTAGATGCGGAATTAAAGCGAATCTAATTTTTTATTTGTTTTTGCTAAAGTGTTGATATTTGTTGATTTTTTGGTGTTTTTCTTGATTGATTTTTAAAACTAAGGTAAATTCACCTTTGATGCTTTCTTTCGCCTTAAATTTGTTTAATAACTCTTGAGCAGTACCTTCAAAGGTTTGCTCAAACATTTTGGTTAATTCTTTGGCTAAAAATATTTTGGCATTATTAGCATAAATTTGATCAATATCTTGTAATAAATTAATTAATTTATGAGGTGCCACATAAAAGATATGACTATGTTCTGCTTGTAATTCTTGTAATTGTTTAATACGTTGATTTTGAGTTTCCTTAGGAAAACAATGAAATACAAAGGAATTAGATAAATTAGCAAGGGCAAAAGCACTTATTGCTGCATTAACACCTGGAATCAAGACAATTTGATGATTGGTTTGTTTAACTTCTTTGATTAAAACAAAACCAGGATCAGATAAAAGGGGCATTCCTGCATCGGAAACTAAAGCAATATTTTTGTCTTGGTCAAGTAGTTTAATAATTCCTTTAGCAGATTCTTTTTCGTTAAATTTATTGTAGTTTAATAGACTTTTTTTCAAATTGTAATGGTTTAATAGTTTTGAAGTTACTCTAGTATCTTCACAAGCGATATAATCGACTTGTTCTAAGGTTTCTAATGCTCTTAAAGTAATATCTTTTAAATTACCAATAGGAGTTCCAACAATAAATAATTTAGCCATGATAAGTCTCCATTAATGTAATTAATAAATTTTCTGCTTGTAAGTTAAACAAACAATTAGCTTCTAGTCTATTTAAAAATTGACCAAAAGCAATTGTAAAATTACTAAAATCATAATTTTTATTTTTTAGAGTGCTAATTAATTGGTTAATCGATTCATTGCTACTTAGTTTTTCAGGTAGTTTTTTAAACGGAGTGTTTAATAAAAAGATAAGAGTACGAATTAAAAAAACGAATTCTTTGCTAGTGTTTTTGTCATTGTATTTGCTTAAAAAAAGATAAATTAATTGTGGTTTGTTAAAACTTTTGATTAAGGTAGCAATTAAATTTTTGTATAGTTCACTATAGTTTTCAGGAATTTCTTTTAAAGCTTTTTTGTAATCCTGATAAACATAAGCAAATAGATGAGAATAAAAAGAAGAAAAGTCATTTTCTTTAAATTCATTAATAATGTGATCATTATCAACTTTAAAAACATTAATAATTAAAGAACGAGATTTGATGGTTTTTAAAACTTTGTTTTCATTATTCGTAGTTAATATAAAAAAAGTGTCATTAGTAGGTTCTTCAATGGTTTTTAATATTGAATTTAACATATTGATGTTTCCGTCTTCAATATTCTTTAAGACAATGATTTTTTTATCACTTTTGTTAATGCTTGTATAGCTACTTTCGGTAAATACTTCATTAACATTATCTTTAGCAAGGCTTTGGTCTTCGCTTGATAATATTTTGATATTAAAGTAGTTTTCCTGTATTTCTTTTAAAGTTTTAGCTTTACTTTTATTGATTTTATTTAAAATGTAAAGCAAAACATCATCAAGATCAATTCCTGATGAACTTTTAATTAAGTAGCAATGATTTAATTTACCTTTATTTATGGAATTTTCGAAAATTTGTTTGACATTTTCAGAAATCATAAATTAATTTTCCTTCCATCACTTTTTAAATAAAGAATGTTTAAAAAGTTTTTCAATGATTTCTTCTAAAACTAAATCTATGCTTTGAAATCCATTAATTACAATAAAACGTTTTTTGTTTAAGGAAATAAGTTTTTGATATGCTTTATAAACTTTATTGTGAAAATCTTCTTTTTCTTCGTCTAAACGGTCTTGGATTAATCTATTTTCTAAACGTCTTTTTTTACCTTGTTCAGGAGTTACATTAAGATAAAAAGTAATATCAGGAATTGTTTTATTAATAATTAAATCTGTAATTTTTTTAACAAATTTGTATCCTAGATTTCTAGCAAAACCTTGATACGCAAAAAAGGAATCAATATAACGATCACAAATTAATAAGTGATTTTTTTCTAAACTTGGTCAAATAACTTTTTCCAAGTGAATTCTTCGACTAGCAGAATATAACAAAGCTTCAGTAATAGGAGAAATATTAGAATTTTTGCTTAATATAATTTCTCTAATTTTTTCAGCTTCAGGAACGTCTTTACCTCCAGGTTCTCTAGTTAAAACATATTTTAAGTTTGGTTTAAGTAAAAGTAATCTTTCAATTAATTTATTGATGATAGTTGTTTTTCCTGAACCATCTAAACCTTCGAAAGTAATAAACATATTTCCTGCTTTCTAAATTAATTTGCTTGTCGATTTTTGATAGCTTGTTCCAGTGTTAAACCATCTAAATATTCTACATTGGAACCTACAGGTAGTCCAATGGCTAATCTAGAAGATTTAATATTATTTTGCTTTAGTAATTTTAAAATTTTAATTGTGGACATTTCACCTTCAAGTGTAGGACTTAAAGCTAAAATAACTTCTTCAAAATTAATCGCATATTTAATTAGTTCTTGATAAGCTTTTTCCAAATTTAAAATGTTTAAATTTTTAGTATTGATTAATTGAGGTAAAACGTAGTATTTACCATGGTAAAAATTTAGTTTTTCAAATTTAATGATATTGCTAAAATGTTCAACTACTAATAATGTGTTATCTCTATTAGAATCAAAACAAACATTGCAAGTATCTTCATTTTTTAAACCGTGACAAAGGTTGCAAAATGAATATTTTTCTTTGGTTTTTTTAATAGTTTGAATAAAAGTATCAAAAGAGTTTTGATTGGAAACTAAAATTTCTTCAATTATTTTTTCTGCTTGCTTTTTGCTAATTTTCATTAAACTAGAAAGAATTTTTTGTACTTCTTCTAATTCATCTAATAATGGCATATTACATTCCTAGCCCAGGCATTGGAATATCTGGCATCATTTCTTCTTGTTCAGCATCAATTTGTTCATTTAATTCGTTAATAGCAATTACTAAAATATCTTCTAGTAATTCTTTATCATCAGGATCGATTAAAGCTTCATTAATAGAAATGCTTTTAATTTTTTTACTTCCATAAGCAACAATAACTAAACCTTGTTTTTCAATGGTGAATTCTTTTTTTACAAATTCTTCTTGTTTTTGTGCTAGTTCAGCTTGCATTTTTCTAATTTTTTTCATCATTTCTGGATTCATATTAACTTCCTTTTTTAATTTTCATCAAATAGAGCATCTAAGAATTTTTGGCTTGGGGTTTTAGATTTTTTAATTTTGATTTCGCCAAGAGGTGAAATTTTGAATTTTTTGCCCAAATCGATAATTTCTTTAGCTTGTTTAACAACATTTTTATATGTTTCATTATCAACAACAATAATGTGTAAGTTTTTGTTAAAAAACTTTTTGATCAATTCTTGAATGTTTGAATCGTTTCAATTTTCATCAAGATAATTTAATTGGCTACTATTGTAATTTTCAGAAGTTAAAAGCATAAAATCTTCACCCGCTGCTTTTAAGTTCATATATCTTAAATTATCAATGAAGTTTTGATAAACATCGGTTTTAAACATTTTTAATAAGTAATCTAATTTACTTTGGTATTCTTTGATTAAATGGCTTTTACTTTGTAAAAGAATATTGATTAACTTTTTGTCATTGTATTTACATTTAAAAGCTTTTTGATGTTCTTTGGCTAAATTGGCTTTAGGATTATTGAAAAGTAGCATTTCATCTGATAAATCAATTTCCCCAGTTTGAATTAAATTGTTTTCATTAGTATTGCTAGCATCAGTAATTAATTCTTGTGATAAATCAACGAAATCCCCGCTTAAATCATTGTTATCTAAAATGATTTCTTCAGTTTGTCTTAATATATCTTTAGTTTCTTTGTTTTCTTTTTTCATATCCATCTCCTTATTAGTTGGATTTAAATTGGCTATTTTAATTAAAAATACTTCTATTTGTTGAAAAGGTGTGTCTGTAAATATTAATTGTTTGTTTAATTCATATAAATGCTCATTGGCTGATAAAGCAAATTTATAATCAATATTTAAACTTTTAAGTTCTTCTAGGTCTAAAAGATTTAGTAATTTTTCATCATAAGTTTTTTCGTAAATTATAAAATCTTTAATGCAATTTAACATACTTTCAGCAAATTGATTAGGGTCAATTCCACCATTTTGTAATTCGTCAAAAAGTTCTAAAACTTCTTTTAGTTTCCCTTGATATAATCAATTGATAATTTTAATTAAATTATCATTGCTAGTAATTCCAAAAGCATACATTAATTCTTTAAGTTGAATTTTTCCGTTTCCATAAGCACTAGCTTGATCGACAATTGATAAAGCATCACGCATTCCACCGGTGGCTAATTTAGAAATGTAAGAAATAGTTTTATCATCACTTTGAATTTGTTCTTTTTCTAATACAATTTTAATTTGCTCAGATAGGATTTTATTAGGGATTCTTCTAAAATTAAATCTTTGAACTCTTGATAAAATGGTTAAAGGAATTTTTTGAGGATCAGTAGTTGCTAAAATAAATATAGCATGTTCAGGAGGTTCTTCTAAGGTTTTTAATAAGGCATTAAAAGCGCTTTTAGAAAGCATGTGAACCTCATCGATAATATAAATTTTATATTTGCCCATAACTGGAGAATGTTGAATTTTTTCTTTTAATTCTCTAATTTCATTAACTCCATTATTTGAAGCAGCATCAGTTTCGATAATATCAACATTTTGGTTAATTAAAGCATTACATTGAGAGCATAATTTAGTTACATCTTTGTTGTGGTAGCAATTTAATAAACCAGCAAAAATTCTAGCTAATGAGGTTTTTCCTACTCCTCGTGGACCACAAAAAAGATAAGCATGCGAAATTTTTCTATTCAAAACAATGTTTTTAAGAGTTAAAACAATGTGGTCTTGTCCTAAAACTTCATCAAAACTAGCAGGTCTATATTTTCGATATAAAGCTTTATAACCCATATTACCTCTTCTACATTAGCCATTATTATGTTAATTATTATATATTTTAATGTATTTGCTTTACTATGTTATTGTCTAAAAATATTTTTCCTATTTTTAAAAATAAAAACCAAATTCTTTTGTAAAAGGTTTAAATTTGGGAATTTGGTTTTTTTTGTTCGTCTTTTTTATCAATTTTTTCCATTATGTAGTTAATTAAAAGATTAGAAATAGTTGCAAATATCACAGCAGTTAAAAAGACAATTAAAAAACGAAATTTAATATCTAAATAAGTGCTTGATATCACACTGATAAAAGCAAGTTCTAGGGGAATAATTCAATTTAAACTTTTAATACTCAATACTTTAAAAAAGATTAACAATGAACTTAAAGCAATGATAAATAAAAATCAAATAACAGGGATTGTGTAAATCATTCACTTAGTTTTAATTAATTGATTATTAGTATCATTAGTTGCGAAAAGTCATCAAAGAGTATTGGGTAAAATTACAAAAATTGAAAGAAATAAAGTTAAAATAAAAGGTCTTAAACTAGCATACTTA
Organism: Mycoplasmopsis hyopharyngis; assembly: GCF_045276885.1. Classification (NCBI taxonomy): domain Bacteria; kingdom Bacillati; phylum Mycoplasmatota; order Mycoplasmoidales; family Metamycoplasmataceae; genus Mycoplasmopsis; species Mycoplasmopsis hyopharyngis. Next base: position 387,209 of record NZ_CP174164.1, read on the forward strand.
TTATTCATAATTTTTGATTAAGTTTTGTAATTCTTTAATAAAAGTATTTAATTTAACAGTATAAGTTTTTTCTTGCCCATATTTACGGTAAGAAATAGTTTTATCTTTTTGTTCGTTGGCACCTAAAATTAAATTAAATTTAGATTTATTAATTTGTGCTTCACGAATTTTTTTGTTTAATCTTTCATCACGAGAATCAATTTTGACTCTAAAACCTTTTTCTAAAAGTTTTGCTTCAACTTTTTGACAATATTTTAAATTTTCCTCATTATTAACTGGAATGATAGTAATTTGTTTTGGAGCAATTCAAAATGGTAAAACTCCTTTGGTTTGTTCTAATAAAATTGCTACAAATCTTTCGTAAGTTCCAATTAAACCACGATGAATCATTACTGGTCTAGTTTCTTGGTTTTGTGAATCTACATAGGTTAGTTCAAATTTTTCTGGTTGTAAAAAGTCTAATTGAATAGTTGAAACAGTGATTTCATGTCCTAATGCAGTATCGATTTGGATATCAATTTTTGGCCCATAAAATGCAGCTTCACCTTCAACAGGAGTGTATTTAATTTTCAATTCATCCAAAGCTTCCTTAAGCATTGCTTCGGCTTCGTTTCAAATCTTGTCATCGTTAAAGTATTTTTCTTTGTCATTTTTGTCTCTTAACGAAAGAGAAATATAAGAAATGTCAATTTTAAAGATTTCTAAAATTTCTTTAATTTGTGAATACATTTTCTTGATTTCTTCTTTAATTTGATCAACTCTTACAAATAAGTGACCTTCAGTTAAAAGCATTCCTCTTACTCTTTCTAACCCTGTTAAAGCACCAGATTTTTCATAACGGTAAAGTTGTGATTGTTCAGAATATCTAATTGGTAAATCACGATATGAATGTTTATTTAATTTATAACAAACAATATGATGAGGACAAGTCATTGGCCGAGGAATTAATTTTTCATTTTCCAATTTCATTGCAGGAAACATATCATCTTTGTAGTGAGCTAAATGACCAGAAGTTTGATAAAGTAATTCAGCACCAAAATGAGGAGTTAACACTTCAGTAAAACCATATTTTTTATCTAATGCAAGCACTAAGTTTCTAATTTGGTTATGTACATACATACCATCTTCAAGTCAAATAGGAAAACCTTGACCCACTAATGGACTAAAAGCGAAGTAATTTAATTCTTTACCAATTTTACGATGGTCTCTTTCTTTTCTTTCTTGTAAAATGCTTAAGTAATTATCTAATTCTTCTTTTGTTTCTCAACAAGTACCATATATTCTAGTTAGTTGCTTGTTATCACTATTACCTCTTCAATAAGCACCAGCTATTGATAAAAGTTTAAAGTGTTTAATATTTTTGGTACTTTCCATATGATTACCAGCACAAAGGTCTGTAAAAATAATTTCACCATTTTGAGGATCTTTTAAACTGTAAAAGGTTACGTTTTTGTTTTGGGCAATAAATTCATCATACAATTCTTTTTTGTATGGTTTATCTTCAAAAGAATAATTAGAAGCTTGATCTTCGATCATAATCAAGTTTCTTGATGCTAATTGCTTCATTGTTCTTTCAATTTTTGCAAGTTCATCAACACTAAAATATTCAGGAAAATCAAAATCATAGTAAAAACCTTCATCGGTAGCGGGTCCGAACCCCATTTTTACTCCTGGGTACAATCTTTGTACAGCAGCAGCAAGTAAATGGCTAGTTGTATGGTTTAATTGTTTATTTGCTAATACTTTCATTTTTTCTCCTAGTATTCAAAACCACGTTTTTTCATCAATTCGTCAATAAATGGAACACAAATTCTTTTTGCTTTTTGAACATTGTTTTTAGCTATTTGATCAACAATTGGCAAAAATTGATTATATTTACTTTGTAAATCAGTTAAAGTTTTTTTAACTATTTCAGCAACTGCTAGTTTAAATTCTCCGTAGTTTTTGTCTTTGAATTTTTCTTGTGCTTGTTCTAAAGAAATATTTTCTAAAGCAGCATAAATATTTAATAAGTTTAAAATTCCTGGTTTGTCTTCTGAAATGTAAATTTTATTTTCACTATCAGTAACTGCTTTTAAAATTTTGTTGTAAGCGACAGTTGGATCATCATTTAGGTAAATAACCCCTTTTGAATTTTTATCGCTTTTTGACATTTTTACATTTGGATCGATTAATGATTTAATTTTTGCTCCTACCTTAGGAACTAAACCATTAGGAATTTTGAAATTCAATTTATATTTTTTATTAATTCTTTGTCCAATGTTTCTAGTTAATTCCAAATGTTGAGTTTGATCTTCCCCAATTGGTACAATATCAGCATTGTAGATTAAAATATCAGTAGCCATTAAGGTTGGATAAAATAATAATCCGGTAGGAATTTTTAAGGTTCCGTTTTCCATTTTGGTTAATTTTTGAGTTTTGTCTTTAAATTGAGTCATTCTATTTAATTCACCAATGGTGGTTTCATTAGCAATAACTCATTGTGCTAGACCTAATTCAGTTATGTCTGATTGATAAAAAATAATAGTTTTTTCTGGATCAATTCCAGCTGCTAAATATCAAGCAATAATTTCTTTTCTAGTTCTTTTTAATTCCTCAGGAGAAATTTCATTAGTTGTTAAAGAATGCAAATCAGCAACAAAGTATAAGCACTCATATTCATCTTGAAATTTTTTAAAATTAAGGATAGCACCAATGTAATTACCTAAGGTTAAATTACCTGTTGGTTTTATTCCACTTATTAATCTTTTTTTATTCATAAACACCTCAAAAAATAATTCCTCCTGTGTGGAAGGAATTATTATGCTTTATTATTAGAACCAAATTCTCTAATTTTTTCCCTTGTAATATCACACATAGCAACGCATCCAGGTGCTAAAAGTTTTCTTGGATCGTAATTCTTTCCTTCTTTTGCTTTACCTGAATCAACAAATTTTCAAGTAGCTTGAGCAAAAGCAATTTGCAACTCGGTATTTACATTAACTTTTGCTACTCCTAAAGAAATAGCTTTTTTAACTTGGTCACTAGGAATACCAGAACCACCATGTAAAACAATACCGATGTTGGCTGCTTTTTTAATTTTTGTTAATTGATCAAAATTTAAAGATGTTCAATTTTCTGGATATGGTCCATGAATATTACCAATTCCTGCTGCTAAAATGTCAATTCCCAATTGAGCCATTTTTTTAGCTTCTTCTGGATTAGCAAATTCACCTAAACCTACAACGCCATCTTCTTCTCCACCAATAGTTCCTACTTCAGCCTCAAAAGAAACATTTTTAGCTTTCGATAACGCTAATAATTCACTTGTTTTTTGATAATTTTCTTCAAATGGATAATGAGATCCATCAAACATTACTGAGGTAAAGCCAACTTCAATAGCTTTTTTAACTCCTTCATATGTTCCATGATCTAAATGTAATGCTACTGGTACAGTAATGTTCAAATCATAAACTAATGAATTTACTAAATTAAGTACTACATTCATTCCACCCATATATTTAATAGCACCTTCAGAAACACCAATAATAATAGGTGATTTTTCTTCTTGTGCGGTTAAAAGTACATATTTTGCTCATTCTAAATTGTTGATATTGATATGAGGAACTGCATATTTGCCTTTAACAGCTTTTTGGATCATTTCCTTGGCATTAACTAATTTAAATTCAATCATATATACCTCTTATTCAAAGCCTCTTTTTTTGGTTCATAAACCTTGATCGTTTCTAACAAAACGAGAATCTATGGTCATAATTTTGTATAGTTCACCCATTTTTGCTTGAACAAATTTTGAATATTCAATTCCAGCATTTTCTGCTTTTTGTTGTCAAAGTTCTTGAAGTTCTTTTTCTACTACTTCAAAAATTTCATTGAATTCTATGAATTCATAATTTTTGCATCTTTCCAAAATTACTTCAGTAGCAACGTCAATAATTGTTTTCATTTTTCTCCTCAAATAATAAAATCAAAGTTTGCTTTTTATACTTGTGATATTTGTATTTAATTATTATATTAAATAAAATAAATATATTAGTATATTAAAAGCAACATTTTTAAAAAAAATCTTGATAATTGTTATCGATTTCAATTATTTTTATGTTTTTTTTGTCAATTTCTTGATAGCTAGCAATACAAATTTTTTTGTTTTGATCCAAAATCATTTTTAAGAAAAAAGCATGATTATCTAAATATTGAATTGTGTTATTTTTAATTAAAAAATTACTAAAAAAAGTAGTCATTCCAATTCCTAATAATTTCGAAAAAGCTTCTTTAACATTTCAACATTCTAATAAATTAGTTTTGTAAAATTCGTCATCATTTGGATTTAATAAAAACTTAGATATCCCTAGTTTCACTATCTTTTCTTTTTCAATATCTATGCCTATTTGTTCATTCGAAACTGCTGCAATTACATAATTATGACTGTGTGAAATATTAAAATGAATTCTGGAATTTTCAAAAAAAGGTTTTCCGAATTCATTGAATTTAATTTCAAAATTTTGATTTTCTTCATTTTTAACAAAGTTGTTTCAAATCATTTTTTTTAAAACAAAAGAAACAAATTTTTGATTAGAGTTGATTTTATATTTTTTTAATGTTTTAAGATCTAAATTATGTTTTTTGACAAAGGTTTTGTAATCAAAGTTTTTGTTAATTTTACTTATGTAAAGAATAACTTTTTCTTTATTTATTTTTTGATAATCTTTGAACATATTTTTTAAATTATAAATGTTTATTTTATAATTATTTTATGCATAAAAAATCATTAAAATTATTAGCATTAATTTCACCTTTTGCATTTGCTTCATTATTTTTAATTTCTTCTAGATGTGTAAATCTGGAAGAAAAAAAATTTAATCAAGTAAATCAAGAATTAAAGATTGAATATATCAAAGGCACAGATACTATTGAGCAAAGCAAATCTAATTTCAATATTGAAGATTTTTATTTTGAAACTAAAAACAATTTTGAATTTGAAGTTAAACCTTTGTACATAACTTTTTCAAAAGAACCAACTGACAATTGATTTTTCGTAAATTATCAAATTTTTAATAAATTAACTGGTAGATATTCAAAGATTTTTACAAAAAAATTTAAAAGCAAACAACATACAAATGATTTTTCAAAATTTGAAAAAAATCTAAAAGAAATATTGGTCCAAATATTTGATGTTTTTGAAAAAAACAAAGTGAAATTAGATGAACTAATTGCTAAATACGAACATAAATATCTTGAAGAAATAGAAGAAAATAAAAGAAGAAAATATAAAAATATTTACTCTTCTTATGCTTATTTAAAAGAATGTATAAAAAAAACTAAACAAGCTGACACTGAAGAATTCAATCTTATTCTAACTTTAAAAGCTTTGCAAAATAAAAAATCATTAGATTTTGTTAATAATCAATATCTAATTAGAGATTTTTTAATCAAAATTTTAGAGAAAAAGGATTTATGTTTAGAAATAGAACATCCAGATTTTATTGATGATTTTTATGAAAAAAACAAATATTCAGAATTTGTTAATTCAGGTATGTATGAACTTTATAACCAAATGAAATATTGAATTTCTCTTAATTCAAATGAAAATTGAACTATAGCAGAAAAAGAAGTTGAAAATATTTTGAAAGCAAGCCAAAACAAATGTATTGTTGTTTCAGCAGTTAAAAAATGATGCTCTGATTGCATTAAATTTAAAGAAGAAATATATCCTAAATATAATCAAATGTTCCCAAATGATGAATTTAAATGGTATGACTTTGAAGATCAAAAAAATGAGCAAGTGAATCATTTAATTTTTAGCTTGTTTAATAATTTAGGTGCTAAAAGATATGGTTTAAGAGTTCCTTACACTATTTTTGTTTATAAAGGTAATGTTATTTCTGAAGGAACAGAAATTGATTCGCTTGAAAATCTAATAAAATTAAGAAAAATTTATGAAAACAAATAATTCTAAAAGTGAAATTTTAAATAATATAGTTTGTGATTCGTTGTCATATGAAGGTTATGGTTATGTTAAAAAGAATAACCATATTTTTTTAGTTGAAAATTTTTTACCTGGTGAAATAGCAAACATCAAAGTCATAGATAAAAGTAAAAACATTTCTTATTGCAAAGTTGTTAATTTAATTAAACCATCTGTAAAAAGAGTAGCACCCAAAAACAAAGAAATTTTAGATTCAGGAGCAGCGTTTTTAGCGAATTTAAGTTATCCAGATCAATTGGAATGAAAAAATCAAATAATCGATCAATTTACAAAATGGAATTTACCTAAAAGCACAAAAATTTTTCCGATTGTTCCTTCTCCACTAGAATGAAATTATAGAAATAAAATAACAGTGTTTTTTGGTGTTGTAGATTCAGAAATCAAAATAGGTGTTTTAGAGAAAAAATCTCATAATATTATTGAACAAAAGACGTTTGACTTAGTTAATAAAAATATTGAAAAATTACTTTTATGAATTCAAAATAATATCAATAATTATGATGTTGAAAATTTAAAATCTATATCAAAATTAATGTGTAGATATAGTGAATTTCAAAATTCATATCAAATAGTTTTTTATCTAAAAAATGATGTTAAGATCGACAATGATTTTATTGAGGAGATTCTGGCTAATTTTAACAATATTTATTCAATAGAAACCATTTTTGAAAAAGAAAATAAATTAGTTAAAATTTATGAAAATGACTATTTTAAAGAAATATTAGGAAAATATAGTTTTTATATTTCATCCGATTCTTTCTTTCAAGTAAACAGATTACAAACTGAAAATTTATATAAATACATTGGACAAGTTTTAGAACTCAATAGCAAGGATTCTTTATTAGATTTATTTTGTGGAATAGGTACAATTTCAATTTTTTTAAAAGACTTTTGTAAAGAAATTAAAGGTATAGAAATTGTAAAAAATGCAGTTAAAAACGCGAATAAAAATGCTAAAGAAAATCAAATCGATAACTATTTATTTGAAGAATTAGATGCTGATAAAATAAGTCAAGAAGCAATTCAAAATTATAATGTTGTTGTTGTAGATCCACCAAGATCTGGATTAACAAAAAACATAATTGATGTTTTACTAGATGCTAAACATATAAGCAAAATTGCCTATGTTAGTTGTAATTATCATACTTTAATTAGAGATTTAAAGTTACTTGAAAAAGAATTCGAAATTGTTTCGGTTCAACCTTTTGATATGTTTCCTCAAACACCACATATAGAGATTGTAGCCTTTTTAAAAAGGGCATCTAGGTAATTTTAAAAGTAATAGTACTTGTAAAAAAGAGCCTTTACATTAAACCCAAGCAAAAAATTAGACTCGTAATTGAAAAAATTTCGAGTCTTTTTGTTTTAGCTAATTTATCATTATGTTCCTAATTTTTTGGTTCTAATTTAATTTTAGACTATAGCCCTAGAGTATTTGCGTAAGTAAGTGTTTATTTACTTTTTTAATATTTAATAATGATAATTTTTAAAAATTACTTTTTCTTCTTCTCGTATTCTTCAATATCTTTTTTATGAAATGATTTTAGCATTTCAATATCTTTGTTTATTTTTTCAAACCCTTGATCTACTTTTACTTCAAGAGCATTGAATCTTTGTTCAAAAGCATCAAACCTTTGTTCAAGAGCATTAATTCTCTTGTCTATTCTTTTATCTATTTCTTCTAATAATAAACAATTATTTTTACCGAATCTTTGGTCAAGAAGCTTGTTAAACATATTTTCAAAAAATTCTGGTGTCAAATTTGACACATTGTTAGTATTTGGATTAACTGGTTGCTTCTTGCTGTCTTGATCAAATTTCATAATTAGTATAATTTTATTATTTTCATCATCTTTTTGATAAAAATATTTAGGGTTATCATATTGTTTTGAAATTAAATGAAACTCTTTTTTAGAGATTTCAATTTCTTTTTCAGTCATGTTTTTACCTCCGTTTTATTTTTTACCCAATATAATATGTACAAAAAATGAAAAACTTGAAAAATTTTTTTATTTTTTATTTTTTTAAGATACTTTTAAGGAATAAAGGTATCTTTTCTTTTTTGTTTTAAGGTACCTTTATGGAATAAGAGTATCTTTTTTAAGCTATTTTTATCCGAATTAAATAAAAGTAAGATTCTCGAAATTTGATTTATAAATGTTTAAAAGTTTTATCTCAATAAAACTAACTTTCGCTAATTAATAATTATTTTTAAGTAAGTAAGTTTGTCCGTACATACGGTCGCTACCGTCCAAACTTACTTACTTAAACAACTAGATTATCTAATCACAACAATTTGTTTTATTGAGATGATAAGGAAAAGTATTTTAATAAGAGTATATTAAAACACTAAGAAAACAAAAGAAATTACAAGTTGCAATTATTGGTGCAGGTGCTGTTGGAAAAACTACAGTTTTAAATGAACTGAAAGAATATTTTAAAGAAATCAATATGAATGTTTATGATGAAAGAGATTTTCTAGGTGGTAAATTTATTGCATATATGAAAGATATGAAGTTAAATTCTTATGAAATGCAAAAATTGTTTTTCATTGAAAGATATAAACAAATTGTCAAAATGCAATTTGATAATTTTTCAATCATAGATAGGCACCTAATTGATGATGTAATTTTCCCAGAAGTACACATAAATTTAAATAATTTTAATCCTAGTCAGAAAAACAAATGAATAAAGTTTGAAAAAAAGTATTTAAGAAAATTAGAAACTAAACCTAAATTAGACATTTTGTTTGTTCTAAGAGCAAATTATGAAGAAATTAAGCAAAGAAGAAATAAAAGATCTGAAATAGACGAAGAAAGAAAAAGTGAAGCAGATCCAAAAAATGATGAATTTTTTAAACAAGTTAATCAGATATATTTTGATGAAAATTTAAAATGAATGTTTTTAGCAAATAAGTTTGCTAAAGAAATTATTATTTTTGATAATCAAAGCAAAGAAGATGTTAAAACAAAAATTAAAGAAAGAATCAATCAAGCTATTAAAGAATAATTAATACTTTTAATATTTTTTACACTAGTAATTTATAATTTATAAAATGGAATCAAAAGAGCAAAAAAATCAAGAAAAAAATGAGCAAAATAATTTAGAAAGTTCAAAGAAAAAAGTAGAAATTCAAAAAATAAATATCAAGGATTCTATTTTAAAATTTTCATCATTACATAAAGTTAATAAGTTGTGATTGCAAATCACTTTAACTATTTTGATCGCATTAGTTTTTTCATTTTTAGGTATTTTTCTAATTCAAAATACTGGTTTGTATGGACTAGGTGTTGACGCAATAAGCCACGGCGTAGGTAGATTATTAGCTTTTATAACCTTAAAAAGTTCAAATGATAAAAATTTAAGTAGATACATTTTTATTGTTTTCTTCTGGTTAACGAATTTACTTATTAATATTCCTTTATTTGTTTTTGCTTATAAAAAAATTAATAGTAATTTTGCTTTACTAAACATTATATTTATGATTTTTTCAACTCTTTTTGGTATTTTATTAGGTTTTATTCCAGGAAGTGAGCATTGAACATTTTTTGGTTCTTCTACTAATAAGGATTTATTGGATCAATCAAATAATATTATTCAATCTTTATTCTGGGAAGTGTCAGAAGATTACGGAATGTATTTAATCATATTTCTTTATGGTTTATTGTGAGCTATTTTCCAAGGAATTATTGCTGCCTGTTTATTGATTTTAAATTCCTCAACTGCTGGTTTTGATATTTTAGTTGTTTGATATTCAAGAAAAAAGATTATTAATTTGGGTTATGTTTATATTGGCTTTCATATAATTTGCTTATTTTTGGCTAATTTTATTGGAACTTATTTGCCAACTTCAATGACACCAACTGCTCCAAAACAATGAGATATCAAAGTTTTCTTTAATCCTAACTTTGTAAGTTCACTATTAATGATTTTATTAAATGGTTTTGTAGTTGATTTAATTTTTCCTAAATACAAAATGGTTAAAATTGAAATTTTCACTAATAAAATTGAAGAAATCACAAGAGAAATTTATAGTATTGAAAACAAAAGAATTCAAGCAAGTATTTTAGACACCACCGGTGGATATAGCAAGCAAAAAGGGAAATTATTAATAATTAAATGTTTCTATATAGATTCTTCAGATATAGCAGATATTGTGTTAAGAAATGATCCTAATGCTTTTATGTCAATTATTGAAATTTCCAAAACTTTTGGAAATGTATATATAAGTCAAATCAAAAAATAAAGTACAAAATTGTCAATATTTATTAAAATATTGACTTTTTTGTTAAAATAGAATAGTTATGCCTGAGTGGTGGAATTGGCAGACACGCTAGACTAAGGATCTAGTGAAGAAATTCATGCAGGTTCAAATCCTGTCTCGGGCACCATTTGTTTAATTACATCAAAAATTAAAATTCACACTTTGTTTTGGAGTGTGAATTTTTAAATTATTTTTCTTTAATACAAAGGAATAAATCATCTAATTGCTCTTTGGTTACACCACTAGGAGCATTAGTAAATACATCTTGTCCTTTAGCATTTTTAGGAAACGGAATAACATCTCTAATGGTTTCTTGTTTGGTTAAAATCATAATCAATCTATCGATTCCTAAACCAATCCCACAATGAGGTGGCAACCCATAGTCGAAAGCTTTTAAGAAGAAACCAAATTTCGATTCTTGTTCTTGTTTAGTCATTCCAATTAAATTAAACATTTTTTCTTGAATTTTTTTATCAAAAATTCTCGCTGAACCTGAACCTAATTCAAAACCATTAAGAACTAAATCATATGATTTGGCTTTTATGTCTTTCATTTGCAGTTGATCAATTTCTTCATTTTTATGATCAAATTGAGTAAAAGGATGGTGAGCTGCTGATCATTTTTTAGTTTCTTCATCATATTCAAACATCGGTCAATCAGTGATTCATAAAAATTTATATTCTTGATCGTTAGCAAAATGATAAATGCTATTTAACTCATTTCTAATTGCTCCTAAAGATTGACAAGCATTTTCATATTTATTAGCAACTATAAAATACGAACCATCAGCATAATCATATTCTTTAAGAATTAAATCTAATTCATTAGGAACTTTATTAGCAAAATTGGTTAATTTTACTTCTTTATTTTCATAAACAAAATAGAACAATATATTAGCTTTATTTTTTAAAGCAATTTCTTCTAAATGAACAAAAGTCTTTTTGTCAATTTTTTCATCAATTTTTAAAGATCTTATAGAAGGTGCTTTTTTAATAATGTCAAAATTAGAATTCTTAAAACAATGATCAATATCTTTTAGTAAATAACCAAATCTAATATCCGGTTTATCATTACCGTAATCTCTCATACTGTCATCATATTTCATTCTTAAAAATGGAGTTTTAATTTTGATTCCAATTTTTTCAAATGCAAACTTGAACATTTTTTCAATGTACTTTTGAAAATCTTCAACTGTTCAAAAAGAAGTTTCAATGTCTAATTGAGTAAATTCAGGTTGTCTATCTTTTCTTCCATCCTCATCTCTAAAACAACGAGCAAATTGGAAATATTTTTCAAATCCAGATGCCATAAGTAATTGTTTAAACAATTGAGGGCTTTGAGGTAAAGCAAAAAATTCATTAAAGTTTCTAGTTGGAACCAAATAGTCTCTAGCACCTTCTGGAGTTGATTTTGCTAACATAGGAGTTTCTATATCTAAAAAACCATTTAGATACATAAAAGTTCTAATAGCAAAAATAAAATCATTTTTCAAAATAATATTTTTTTGCATTTTTGGACGTCTTAAATCCAAAAATCTATTTTTTAATCTCGTATCTTCTTTTAATTCAACATCATCTCTAATAGGAAAAGGTAAAACTTCTGAATCTGAAAAAACTTCAAATTTTTTAACTAAAACTTCAATTTTTCCAGTCTCTAAATTAGGATTAGCAACTTTTCTTTTAACAACTTGACCAGTTATAGAAACACAAGCTTCTTTTGAAAAATTAACATCTTGATTAAAAACACATTGAGTAATTCCGTATCTATCTCTTAAATCAACAAAAGTTAATTCACCAAATCTTCTTTTATTTGCTACTCATCCATACAAAGTAACACTTTTGCCAATGTCTTTAAGATTTAATTCATTATTATTAATTGTTTTACTTTTCATTAGTTATTCTTCCTCATCTTCTAGTTCTTGTAATATGCCTAATAATTCCTCATCGTTATCTGCTAAAAATTGTAATAAATCTTGAAAACCATTTTCATTGTGTGAAAAATATATTTTGTCATTACTTATTAAGTTTTTAATTAAGAAATTTTTGTTTTCTTCGTATTTATCGTCAAATAATACAAAATTGATACCTAATTTTTCTGCTTTTTCAAAGATTTTTTTGCTCTTGACTTCATTTTTAAAAATCTCTGATTTTATTCCATATGCTCTAAGTTCATTACATAAACTTAATAATGTTGGTAAATTCTTTTCATTTGTTGCTGCAAACAAAATTTTGATTTGATTTTTAAATTTATCAGTAATTTTGTTTTGAATTATTATTTCTGCTGCTCTATCAACACCCATTGCTCAACCAATGGCTGAAATGTTTGGACCGCCTAATTCAGCAATTAAGTTTGAATATCTACCACCACCAATTAAAGTTGATTGAGCACCAGCGTTTTTATCATTAGAAACAAATTCAAATACTATTTCATCATAGTAGTCTAAACCGCGAACTAATGAATAATCTATTTCATATTTAATATTTGCGTTGTCTAATAATACAAGGAGTGATTTAAAATATTTTTGGCTTTCATTTGTTAAAAATGAAGAAATTTTAGGAGCTTTTTTAACAAAGTCTTTTTCTTTATCAATTTTGTCATCCAATATTCTTAAAACATTGTTATCCAATCTTTCTTGATTAATTTGACTTAGTTGATCTTTAAAAGGCAAAAAGTATTCTTTAAGAGCTTTTTGATAATTTGCTCTAGAAATTTCATCACCAATAGAATTAATTTTTAAAACATTTTTTAATTCTAAAGATTGAAGCAATAAATTAGCTAAAAATATAATTTCAAAATCTTGATAAATATTTTTATCCCCAATCGCTTCTATTCCTGCTTGGTAAAATTGTCTTTGTCTACCTTTTTGTGGTTGTTCATATCTAAACATTGAACCAAAATAAGAAAATTTTGGATCTAAAGAAGAAACATATCACTTATTTTCAACCAATGATCTTACAAAACCAGCGGTACCTTCAGGTCTTAAAGCGATTTGTCTTTCACCTTTATCTTGAAATTCATACATTTCTTTTTTGACAATGTCACTATTCGAAACTGATCTTTTGTACAAGTCAGCATTTTCAATTATTGGAGTTTCTACCAAATTAAAATTGAATGAATTAGTTAGTTTTATAAATATGTTCCTAATGAATTCGTAAGTGATCATTTCTTCTTGATCAATGTCTTTGGTTCCTTTTATTCTATTAAACATTTTTCTCCTTAACTTTATTAAAAAATGTTTTTTAATATTTGTAATATTTTTGTTTTATTATTTTCAATTATTTGTTCGTGTGTTAACTCTTTGTTTGGCAAGGTCTTTGTCCCATCGATCAAAAGAGTTTCAATTTGTTTAGCACCTAAAAATTTTCATATACCAGTTAATAATTCTAATGGTTTACCTCAAGGGTATCAAGATTCTGGAGCTCCTTGTGTAGAAATTAAAACAACTTTTAAATTATTTAACAAACCAATAGCGTCACCTTGTTTTGAGTATTTATAACTAAATGTTTTGTTAGCAACACAAATAGAATCTATGAAATTTTTTAAAACTGCTGGATATGAAAAATTAATCATTGGGAAAGATAAAATTAATAATTGACTATTTTTTAGTTTTTCAATTCATTTATCGCTTTCATTTTTTTGGAAGAAATTTGCCATATTACTTGAATTTAAAGAGGAATTAGCAAAAATCTCGTTATTAAGATCTATGTTTTCAATTTCCAGATTTTTATTATTTTTGTCTGCTTCTTTTAGTAAAAAATCCAATGTTTTTTTACTTAAACTGTCCATATTAGGTGATGAATTTAGAGCTAAAATTTTTATTTTAGAGTTCATATTTACAACCTTTCTATCATTTTTACTATCAAAAATTATTACGTAGTAATTTATTATAATTTAATATTATATATGTTAATATTTTCGATTTATAAGTTAATATTTTCATTTTAATACAAAGGAGTTTGGTATGTCATTAAATACTGAAACAAAATTAGTTTCTAAAAATAAATTTTATGAACAACAATATTCGATAATTGAAAAAATGACAGCAGAAAAAATTAATGCTTATTATGCGGAAAGCAAAACAAGAACAAAATTGTTTTTTGCTGAAATAGGATTATTTGTAGGTGCAATTTTATTTTCTATTTCATTTTTATTGTTGTTAATTTTTGGTTATCTTGCATTTTTTTCAAATAGCACAAGTAGCTTTGTAACCCAATTAAAAAATAACCAAAATAGGATTATATGAATTGCTGTTTTATCAATTTTAAGTATTTTTAACTTATTATTGATGCTATTGGGTTTTAAAAAACGAGAACAAATAAAACAAGAAGTAGTTAAAAAATTCAATTCATATGATATTTATAAGTATATTTTTAAGTATTTTGGGTTAGAAGAAAAGTTTAATAGAGACGAAAAAAATGTCTTTATTCCTAAATATGAACAAATTAACTTTTTTAGAAATATAAAAAACTTTAATGATATTCAAATTGGAACTTTTGCTATTGTTGGTAAATATCCTATCTATGATTTAGTAACTGATGATCAATATATTAAAATGCAAAATTTAGAATACTTTTCATCAAAATGATATGACCTAAGACTTTTAGCAAAAAAAGAAGCTAAAAAGTATCTAAGCAAAAGTAAAAAATCATATATGAATCAAATTGAAGTTCAAGAATATTTAGACAGATTTGGTTTAGCAGTTAAATTAAGAAATTTAAAAGAAAGCATTTCACTTACTTTATTCGATAAAGACAATATCTATACTCCAGAAGAATTTGAAATTGTAGAATTAGACAAAAAATATAGTGATTTATATATCAAAACCGAGTCAAAAAATGAATTACTTCCTTGACTAGAAGAAAATAATTTAGCTTTTTTAGAAGCAATCAAAAATGAATTAAATGCATATAAATATCAAGATTCAACAACAATAAAAAACAATTTAGTCAATAAACTAAGTTTATTAATTAAAAAACAAGAAGCATTTATTTGATTTGATTCAAGTTCAAAATTATTGGATTTAGAAATCAAATTAAAAACAATAAACAAAAATAAAATTATTAAAACTTTTGTTTCACGCTTAATTGATGATATTTACTTAATCTACTTACTTTTACAATTATTAGTACCATTTGGTTTGAAACTTAAAGATTTTGAATTTGATTCTGAAATTAAACAAATGGAAGAAGAAAATAAAAAACCTATTGAAAACAAAGAACAAAACGAAGAATTGTTAAAAAATCAAGCTGAAGAATAAAAATATGAAAATAACTTTTTGGCAAAAATCAAAAGTTATTTTTTTATTGCTTTTTTCATATGGATATATTTTCCATAGAATACATTGTTTAATATTTATAATTTAAATGTTATGCCAGAATTTCCAGAAGTTAATATTGTTATAAATGGACTAAAAAAAGTGATTTTGAATCAAAAAATAAGCAAAATCACTGTTTTTGAACAAAAAATGTTAAGAAACGCAACTGTTGTTGCTTTTGAAAATTTTTTATTAAATGAAACTATTTTAGATGTTGTTCAAAAAGGAAAATACATCATTTATTTGCTTTCAAATAATAAAGCATTAATTTCGCATCTAGCGATGACAGGTAAATATTTTTATCAAAATGATGTTACCAAATACAAAAGAAATGATCATGATCATTTGATTTTTGAACTAAATCAAAATAATTTTCTAATTTATAACGATTATAGAAAATTTGGCTTTTTCTACATTAAAAATCAGGAAGAATTATTAACTACTTTACCATTGTCTAAACTTGGATATATGCCTTTTGAAGCACTAGAACATTTAGATATTTTGTTTTCTAAAATGACCAAAATAAAAAAGCCAATCAAAACACTTTTGTTAGACCAAAGTTTTCTAACAGGTTGGGGCAACATTTATGCTGATGAAACTTTGTTTCAATGTAAAATAAATCCCTTTGAAATTGCAAATCAAATTACTAAAGAACAATTGAAAGAAATTATTATAGAAGGAAACAAAATAATAAATGATTCGATATCAAAAGGCGGATCAAGCGTCATTGATTACACCAGTTTAAATGCTCAAAAAGGTACATATCAAAATTATTTAAAAGTTTATTCTCGTGAAAATTTGCAGTGTTTTAATTGTAAAAATTTAATCAAGAAAGAGTTTTTAAATGGAAGAGGAACTTTTTATTGCCCATTTTGTCAAATTAAAAAATAAGGAAAGATATGAAAATAGATTTACACGGTTTACAAATAGAAAGTGCTACACCAAAGATTACTTTAGCAATAGAAGAATTTTTAAATAGCAATAATTCAGAGCTTATTATCATCACTGGTAGAGGTACTGGCGCTCTAAAAGTAATAACCGAAAATATTCTAGATTCATATGTTGAATTAGAATATTTTCAGGAAAATAATGGTGGAGTATATAGAGTTACAAAAATCCAAAATGAAGAATCTGATCCGATTCCTATTGTTAGTCTAAAAGATTTTGATTAGTTTTCAATTAAAAATTTTTCAAATATAAAACTTCAATAAATAAATGAAATAAATATACCTAACGAAATATTTGAATTGTCTTCAAGAACAATTTTAAACATACAATTATTACCAATGTTTACTAAAATATCATTGGTAATTTCAGTGCTTTTTTCATTTATAGTACTTAAATTAACTGATCATAATTCTTTCAAGTTGTCATCATTTATAATGTCGTCACTTATTTTGTAGTCTAAGCTTTCATTTTCAACTATAAAATTAGTTAGAATAAGATTACTATTATTTTCAATTAAATGTTGTCCATAAGTAAAAAAGTCGTTTGGGTAATAAAAGTCCAAAGAAAAAATAGTTCCTCGATATAGTAAATTTCTATTTTCTGATAGTGTTTTTAATGAATGTTTTAAATATTGTTGATTTGTAGCGTTGACAATAATATTTTTTTCATTTTTAGAAATTAAATGATTGACTATATATGCGTATTGAAAAGCTAAGTTTTTGTCTAATTTAGCATTTAGTCATTCTTGCGAACCTTGTCTATAACCTTCAAGAACTTCTTCAATATTTACATTATCTATTAATAATAAAAACAAATTTATTTCAGAAAAAAATGAAAAATCATTAGGCAAAATGTTAGGAATGATTAAGACATTTTTTTCTGGGATATTTAAAAAAGAAAATTGATTTTCATACTTTTCTTTTCCAATTATGAAAATATTTTTTTTAAAATTATAATACCCATAATTTATTTGCAAAATGTTAATTAAATGCTTTGCAAAATTTAAAAAATCGTTGTTATTTTTTTTGAAATCCGAGAATAGCAAACCTATATTTTTTTTCTTCATTATTGTTTTAATGTATTGTAATTTTTCATTTAACACCAACGAAGTTTCTGATTCGCTTATAAAAATTATTTCAATTTTATTTTTAGAATCTAGTGAATTTTTGGTTAAAAAATTATGTGAAGATAAAAAATTATTCTTAGTTTTATCATTAGCAAAAACTATTAATGTTTCAATTTTTTGCTCATAAATCATAGAAGTGAAATCATACAAATATTGCAAAATTTGTTCATTAAAATTTGAAGCCAAATCGTGAAAATTAAAAATTTCAAAGTTTTTAACATCTTTGATTTTGATTCTTTTTATCAAATTTGCACTTCTTTTTTTTAATTCTTCATTCGAAAAATCAATATAAGAATTATAAGTTTTCAAAGTAAATTTTTTCATTATTCACCTTTTTTATAATCGTTTTCAACAATTCCATTCTCTTCGTATATATGTAATTTTAAATTTGTAAAACCATTTTTAGTTGGTTTAAAATGTTTAGCAAAAACTTTCTTACTTTTTATAACATTAACATGACGATATTTTATTTTGATAGTGTCAAATTTGTCTATTAATTTTTCAATTGAAATTTTGTTTCCGATGGCAAAATCTTCAACTCAATTTATAGTTTTACTATACAAAAAGTGATTTTTTAGGATTGTTAAAACCTCATTTTTTTCTGTGATTAATGACACAGAATCTTTAGTTATATCCTTAACAACACAGATAAATTTTTGGTTATTATTTTTTTTCATTCTAGTTAAAATTATATATGTTATATCTTTTATTTATTTATATAATATATATTATTAAAATATTAAATATGAATTTAAGTAGTTCAACTATAAATTTCAATATTTTTTGGAGAAGCATATGAAAAGATTAAATTGTTTATATGAAAACAAAAAAGATAAAAAATACCCTTGATTATTGAAACACCCAAAAATTAAAGACGGTTTGGCAAAGTTCCAAACCAGACAACAAGCTATCGATTGATTTTTATCACTAGATATGGAAGTTGCTTTATGATTTCAAAATGATAAGAAAATTTTCGATGGCCAATTAACTTCTGACTTTGATGAAGAAAAATTTAGCTACTACATCAAAACAGGTGGTTTTGATGGTGGAGCAACCTATGAACAATGTTGTGATGAATTTTTCATAAATCCATCTGAATTTACAAGAAACAGATATTCAGAACACGAAAGAATTAGAAATTTAGATTTTGTACTACTAAATGATCCTAAAACTTATTTTCCACCTGAATTTGAAATCATCAAAAAAGCTAAAAAAGAGATGGTCGATGTTGAAGCAATTAAAAATGCTTATCAAGCACAAATTGATTCGTTGTTAATACAAATGAATGACCAATCAAATGATGCTCAAAAAGCAATGGAAGAATTAAAAGCTGAAATTGAGAAAAAAGATAGTAACTTCATTGAAATGCGTAAATCAATGGAAAGATTGAAGAACAACATAAAAGTTACTGAAGGAATTCATTATTGTCGTTATATTAACCTTGATGAAAGCGAATTCTTAGGTGCTATTGGTTTATATGTTGAAAAATTAAATAAGATTAAACCTACCATTTATGGTAAAAGAGTTTCTTCAAAAGATTTTAACTTAATTAAAAATAACTTTGCTAATGTTGAATTTGAAGTTAATACAATATTAAACAATAATAACTTCGAACACTTAAAAACTTTAAAAAGACTATTTAAAGAATTTGCTAAAGTAAGCACAGAAATTATGTCAATTCTTGTTGAAGATCCAACAGTTATTGATTCACCATTATATAGAGCATATGCGAAAGATGAAAAAACCGGACTATATAGCTCACTTTCATGAGAAACTTCATATGTAATTATGAACTACAAACATATAGGATTTGTGGAATATGAAGATTACCCTTATGCAATTTCATATTTATCAGAAAATGTTGTTAACAACTTCATGATATTAACTGATGAAGAAGAAAATGAAGCAACTTCTAATGAAAAACCAGTTATGGTTGAAGAAGAAATAGAAGTTATCGAAGAAAAACCTTACGTTGAACAGAAAGAAAATAAAGAAGAAATGAAAAAGAACAAGCAAGAAGAAAAACCACAACCTGTTGTTGAAGAAGTAGTTCAAAAACCAGTTGAAATGCCTAAACAAGAAGAACCACAAGTTGAAAAACCAATTGAAACTCAACCAATTATTAATCGTCAAGATCAATTATTGGTTCCAGAACCAATTGTAAATAATAATACTAGTCAATTTGTTCCTGCGCCGCAAGTTACACAATTCCCAACAATGGCAATGCAATCAAATATAATGCCATTTAATGCTATGCCACCTGCTGTACCAACAATGGCGATGCCAACTCCAATTGTTCAAAACGCAGAAGAAGAAACACCTGATAAGACTAATATTTTTAGAATTTTAGCTATTGTTTTTGGTGTGGCTACTTTAGTATTCACAGTTTTAATTATTTTAGCTTGTCTTCAAATTTTTGGAGAAATAACTATTTTTAACTTTTAATAAATACCATTAATGAAAACACTTTTGTTTATACAATAAATAAACTTTAATAAAGTGTTTTTATTTATTTAATTACGATAAAAATAAACTAATTAAATGAAAGAAATCTATGAAAAAAAATAATGAAAAAAATATGCAGGAAATAGTTAATCACTTGAAAAATACAGGTTTTGTATTTCAAGGTTCAGAAATTTATGGTGGATTAGCTAATACTTGAGATTATGGACCTTTAGGTTCATTGTTAAAAGATAATTTAGCAAGTCAATGAAAAAAATATTTTATTTTTAGTAAAACCAATTCATTCTTAATCGATTCTAAAATATTAATGAATCCTAGAGTTTGAATAACTTCAGGTCACGTTAGCAATTTTAATGATCCTTTAATTGAAAACAAAGTTAATGGTAAAAGATATAGAGCAGATAAATTAATTTGTGAACATAATCCTAATATTATTCCTGAAACTATGACTTTCGAACAAATGGAAGAATATATTAGAAAAAATATTCCTACATATGAAAATGAAAAAACTTCTTGATCAGCTATTAGAAAATTTAATTTAATGTTCGAAACTAAACAAGGGGTTATCGAAGATAATAAAAACTTAATTTATTTACGTCCAGAAACTGCTCAAGGGATTTTTGTAAATTTTAAAAATGTTCAAAGAATAACAAGATCGAAATTACCAATGATAGTTGGTCAAATCGGTAAAAGTTTTAGAAATGAAGTTACACCTGGTAATTTTATATTTAGAACTAGAGAATTTGAACAAATGGAAATTGAAGTCTTTTGCCACCCAAAAGAAGCTTCAAAAATTTACAAAGAATACATAAAATCAGTTAAAGACTTTGTTTTATTTTTAGGAATCAATAAAACCAACATAAGAGTAAGAGAACATCAAAAAGAAGAACTTTCACACTATTCAAAAGGTACTACTGATATCGAATATATGTTTCCATTTGGTTGGGGAGAATTATTGGGAGTAGCAAACAGAGGAGATTTTGATTTAACCTCACACAAAAATGCTACTAATGAAAATCTAGATTATTTAGACCCTATTACAAATGAAAAATTTATTCCTTGAATTATTGAACCATCAATTGGTCTAGATAGACTTATGCTTGCAGTTTTAATTGATTCATATGATGTTGAAAAAATAGATGATAGCGATGAAAGAATTGTCTTACGTTTAGATAAAAAATTATCTCCTTACAAAATAGCGGTTTTACCTTTAGTTAAAAAACTAAATGATAAAGCAGATTCAATTTTTAAAGATCTATTAGCAAAAGATATTATTGCTACCTATGATGAAAGTGGTTCAATAGGAAAAAGATATAGAAGACAAGATGCAATTGGTACTCCATATTGTGTTACTGTTGATTATGACACTTTAAATGATAATATGGTGACTATTAGAGATAGAGACACTATGAAACAAGAAAGAATTCATATCGAAAAAATAATTGAATATCTTAAATAAGACACATTATTTACTTTTTTAGGGTTTAAAAATGAAAAAATATTTACCAAATGAAATTATTCAACAAATAATTCACGAAAATAAAATTGAAAAAATAATTAGTGAATTTCTTCCTATTCAAAAATTTGGAAGAAATTTTCGTGCTATTTGTCCTTTTCATTCGGATACAAATCCTTCCCTTAGCATTGATGTTAATAAACAAATTTTTAAATGTTTTGTTTGTTCAACTGGTGGAAATGTAATTTCATTTGTTTCTAAATATAAAAAATATTCATTTTTAGATTCGATAAAATTTTTGTCAGAAAAAATTAATTTAGATATTGATTTTACTGAATATGATAATCCAGCAAATAATAAATATAATGAAGAACAATTAAGTACTCTAGAAATACTAGATAAAATAAATTCTTATTTTATATTCCAATTTGAAATTTTGCCACTAGATGATCAAGTTAGAGCATATTTTAAAAAAAGAGAAATAGATTTTGAAATTATTAGAACTTTTAATATAGGTTATGCTCCTGAAAATGGAGTTCCCGATTCTTTTATAAAAAACTATGGTAATGAAAAATTACTTAATGCTGGTTTATTAAATGAGCACTTTTATCCATTTTTCAAAAATCGAATGACTTTTGCAATTAAAAATGAATTCGATGAAATTGTTGGTTTTTCAGCAAGAACATTAAATGATGAAAAACCAAAATACATCAACTCACCTGAAAGTGTATTTTTTAAGAAAAATTCTCTTTTATACAATTATTCTTTAGCTAAAGAATATATCAATGAGAAAAAGCAAATAATTATTACCGAAGGTTTTTTTGATGTAATAGCTTTATGAAAGGCAAACATTAAAAATGTTGTTTGTTTAATGGGAACAGCACTAACCGAAAATCATTTACATTTATTAAAAAATAATGAAGTAATCCTATTTTTAGATGGTGATTTGCCAGGTATTCAAGCAGCCTTAAGATCATTCATTTTTTTATCTAAAAATAAAATTAGAACTAAAATTGTTAAAAATTCAACAAGATTAGACCCGGATGAAATTAGAAAAAATAATGGTGATAAAGTCCTACAAGAATATATAAATAATTCAGTATTAGGAATTGATTTTGTATATCAATATCTAATTGATTTATACGAATTAAATATAAATAAAGATTACAATAAAATATTTTCTTTTCAAGAAGACTTTGCTAAATATATTGTTTTAGAAAATAAAAGAGTACAAGAATATTTTGTTGAAGACTTTAATAAAAAATTTAACTATAGACTAGATTTTGGTAAAACAGCACCAAGTAATGAAAATATAAACAATTTGCATTTAGAAAAATATCCAAGTGTTGAACCAAAACAAGAATCAAAATATATTGCTAAAAAATATGACAATTTTTTTCAAAAAAGAGATTATGATCCCACAAATTGAGTTAAATGATTATTATTAGTGTTAATAAATTGTCCTGAATTAATAAGTGATTATAGACAATTGAAACAAGAAAAAGAAATTATGTTAAAAATCGATAATGATTATTACAACTATAGCAATATTATTCTAAATAATGATCCCGAAGGCAAAGAGTTTCTAAATTTAAAAGATAAATTGAACAATTTATTTAATGATATAATAAAAAGCAATAGTTTTGCCTCTGTGATAAGCAAGAAAAATGCCTATTTAAAACAAGATTTTAAGGAAATTTTTATAAAAGCAAAAAAACAATGTGATGATTTATTTAGTGAAGAAATAAAAAAAACAGCAGAAAATAATTTTATAAATGATGCTTCTGATGATATAGCGAAACCATTTTTTAATGAAGCTAGAAGTGTAGCTAATGATAGGAGAAATGATGAAAGAAGAGAAAGAACAAAAAAATAATAGTATAAAAATTGTTGTTGACAATATTAAAAAATGGGTTAAAACCAAAGATAAAGAAAAATTATCACAATCAGAAGTTTATGAATTTTTGGATGAACATAATTTAGAGTTAGATGAAGAAAGTTTAGAAACCTTTTTTGAAAAACTATACAAAAGTGATTTAATTTCTCCTGATGCTGATGAAGGTGATTTAGATTTAGTTGATGAAGAAGACTTAGAAGAAGAATTGCCTGATGATTTTAGAAAAGAAAGTAAAAATTCTAAAAACAAAAAGAATAAAAATATTTATGAAGAAGATTTTGATTCTAACTCTGATGTTGATTCGTACTTTTTAGAAGCTGGTTATGACGATTATGACGAAACTTCTGAATATGATCTAGATGATTATGACGATGATGAAGACGAAGATGAAGAAGATGAAGAAGAAAATTATAAAAAAGATGAAGAAGAAGAAAAACCAAAAAGAAAACGTAAAAATGATGATTTAGAATTAGAAGATTACGATGATGAAGTAATTGACTTATCTGCTAATAGTGAAGAAAAAATTAAGGCTAAAGAGTTAAGAAATAAATTAACCGAAACCAATGATATTGTTAAATGATATATGCGTTGAATTGGTAAATACGGTCAATTGCTAACTTCAGAGCAAGAACAAAAACTAGCTATGGAAATGGACAAAGGTGGTTTCCGTGGTAAAAGAGCTAGAGATAAATTAATTAAAAGAAATTTACGTTTAGTTATAAATAATGCTAAAAAATACAAAAATAGAGGACTAAGCTTTATTGATTTAATATCAGAAGGTAATTCTGGAATTGTTAAAGCAGTTCAAAAATATGATGTAACCAAAGGTTTTAAATTCTCAACTTATGCCACATGATGAATTCGTCAAGCAATCACTAGAGCAGTAGCGGATCAGGCTAGAACCATTAGAGTTCCTGTACATATGGTAGAAACCATTAATAAGATAACCAAAATTGAAAGAGAATTGCAACAAGAAAAAGGTGTTGAACCTACAGATGAAGAAATTGCAAAAAGATATGGTAATGGTTATACAGCTGACAAAGTTAGATACATTAGAAAAATAAACATCGATCCTATTTCTTTAGATAAACAAATAGGTAAAGAAAATGATTCAGCCTTTTCAGACTTTGTTAAAGATGAAAGTGTTGTAAGCCCTAATGAATACGCTTCACAAGAACAATTAAGTGAAAAAATTGAAACATTATTGAGAGATAATTTGGATATGGAAGAATACCAACTAATTTGTAAAAGATATGGTGTTGGTACTGATGAAACAGGTCAAAAATATCGTCAATATTCTTTAGATGAATTAGCCAAAGAACGTGGAGGCGTTTCTAAAGAAAGAATTAGACAAATTGAAAATAAAATTTTAAGAAAACTTAAAAACAGTAGCAAAAACGGTGGAAAGTTTTTAAAAGATTATTTAAAAAATTAATTTTATCTTATCAAAATTTTCTATGCTTAAACAAGCATAGATTTTTTAATAACTTAAAGTAGTAATCAAAAGTAAATTATGAAATTATTAATTTTTGAATTAAAATTAATATTATTAAAAATTTATGGAGCAATAAATGAAATTCATAAGAAAAAAACTATTGTTAGCTAGTTCAGCAGTGCTTCTTGTTGCACTACCAAGTATTTCAGTGAATTGTCACAACACAAGCAAACTTAAAAAAATTGAAAATAATATTAATGATGTATTAACAAATGATGAATATTACAAAAGTATTTTAAACATCATTAATTACAATTATCCTGATCAAAAAACTTTAATTTCACAAGGTTATGTAAATTTGAAAAATGATCAAATTAGAAAGTTTAACAATACTAGAATTGTTCTTTTTTCTAAGAAATTTAATGAAAGATTTAACGATGTCATTTTAACCAAAGCACATAAATTTTTAACCGAATTTGGTTGTACAGATGAAGAAATTGCGAATATAGTTTTAGCTGCTACTAATATAGAAAAATCAAAAGAGACTATTGAAAAATGAAAAATTTTTGAAGTTGTAAAAACTAGAAATAAGAAAATTAATGAATTATCGAATGATGAACTTGAAGCAATTGAAGAAAGTATTGAATCAAAAAGTACGTTTAAAAAAATAGAAGAAATTAAAGAAAAATTTGTACCTTCATTCGTTAAAAAATATAGTGAAAAATTATTTGAAGATTTTTTCAAAAATAACTATAAAAAAGACGAAAACAACAAAATTGAAACAGATAAAAAACTAATAAATATCGACCTATTTAAAGAGTATTTATCAAATGTTTTATTTAATGGTTTTATTTCTTTAAATAACACAATTTTAAATAGCTTATATATTTCTGGGCCAATTTTAAAAGTTAAAAACCCTTACCTTAATCAAGATGCGCTTTACAACAATTTTAATAACTATATATTAAAAGCTACATTTGAGCAAGCACAAGAAAATTGATTTATTTCAAAAGAAAAAATTAAAGAACTTAAATTAGATTCAATAGCAAATGAACAATATTTAGAAAAATTATTCAAAAGCATTAAAGAGTATCTTTTTGAAAAATCTAAAATTATTACAATTAAAGAACACCAATTTATTGCTTTTAAACTAAATCAAATAATTTCAGAATTTATTTTAAAAATTTCTAAACTTAACATTGATGCTACAGAAACATTATTAAGATTTACATAATTTGATAAAGCTTTTGCAAATCAGTTTTAATTCCTTGTCATTCTCTGAGAATATTTTTCTTTGAGGAATTAGTTATATTAAATTCATAGTATGCTGAATTATGTGAGAAGATACCAATTATTTGGTATCTATTTGTTCATATCTTTTTAAATTTTGCATTTAAAAAGAAATTTTTTTCTTTTATGTCATCTATTGTTTTAAAACCTTTTTGTATTTGCTCATTTAGTTTAACGAAGTTATGTTGTTTTAAATTAGTAATAACCATAGTTGGATTACATTTTTCTGAATGACTTCTATTTTTTAATACCAAGGTGTTATCTACAAATTCCCAATTAGAATAATAACTAGGAAAAGGAATTTGTAATTTGCCTAAATTAACCAATGAATTTCTCATCAAATAGCTATCGTAAAGGTTATTATCAATTATTTTTTCTAACACTTGATCATCATCTTTTTCTCATTTTTTATCTTTTATATTTTTATAAATTAATTTTGGAAGACTTAAATATCTTTTTTCTTCTGTAATTTCTGCTAGTCTTTCAATATGAAAAACTGATTCAAATTGTGATCATCTTTCTAACATAGTTGTTTTTCTATATGTGGTTCAAAAATTTCAAATATTAAATAGTGCTTTATTGTAAATATCTTGCAAATCGAATTCAAAATTGTTTCATGGAAAGATATTTTCTATTTTTACTTCTTTGATATTTAATTGGTCATCAAAAAAATCATTGATATGTTTTATACCAATAGGTGTTGCAATTTCATTTTCGTTTAAAATAGGCAAAAAGTTTCAATGACTTTTGTCAAAATAACCTTTTTTATATTTTTTAATTTTTGGTTTTAAAATTTCTAACTGTCCTTTTGCATATTCTTTAAAGTAATTTTGTAATTGCTTAAAGTCTTCATGAAAATAGTAGCTAGTTGGATCTTGAATATCATAATTAGTTAAAAAACGTTCACACAGTTGTTCAATTTTACTTAATGCTAGTTTGTGATATCCAGGTCCAAATTTTGATGTGTTACATTTTATATAACAATCGTTATCAAAATAAATAAAGAAAATAAGAGACGCAGAATTTCAAATTGATATTTTAATTTCAACTCCTTCATCTTCGAATAATTCAATTGATAAAATTCTTAGCATATTTTCTAAACAAAATTCTCTTATATCATCTATTAACAATCCTTCTATTTCATCTATAACTATTCCAGTTACTGTTATTTCTATATTATTTCCCATATTAATATATGTACGTTTTTTGCAAAAATCTTAAAAATTTTTTAAAAATATTTTTTTTATTTGTTTTTTGCATTATTTTTGTTTTTGTATTTTTTTGACTATATATAAATGTGGAGGAAAAAATGATTTTATACAGAATTGGTGAACTACTTTATAAAAACAACAATAATGTAGTTTTTGAAAGTCAAGGAATTGGATATTCAATTACAGTTCCAGACATTAAAAGATTCGAAAATAATACAAAAATGAAAATGTATATTTTTGAAATAGAAAATGATTTTTACAAAGGCACATATGGATTTAAAGATTTTAAAGAAAGACTTTTATTCAAAGATTTAATTTCAATTAATGGAATTGGACCAAGAGTCGCTTTTAATATCTTAAATTATGGATGAGAAAAATCAGCTAATTTAATAGCATTAAACAACATTGAGGAATTAACCAAAATTCCATATTTAAATCCCAAAATTGCTAGAAATATAGTTATTGAATTACAAGATAAATGAAGCAAATTATTAAATTTATCAGATACTGAGGTCAAAAATAATATTAACAATCCTAATTTCAATGAAATTAGAGAAACATTGAAAATGTTAGGTTTTAAAAGCAAACAAATTGAATATGCTCTTCAAAAAGTTGAAGTTTCTTCAGATGTAGAAAAAATGATTGAATCTGCAATCAAAATAATTGCGGAAAATAAAAATGAATCAACAATTGCTTAATCTTAGACCAAATAATTTTAATGATTTTATAGGTCAAGAAAAATTAAAATCAACATTAGAAACAATGATTTTTTCTGCTAAAAAGCAACAAATCCCGTTAGATCATATATTGCTTTATGGACCTCCTGGTACAGGAAAAACGACTTTAGCATCTATAATTTCTGAACAGGTTGGTGCTAGAATTCACTATTTACAAGGTAGTTTATTAGATAAAAAATCAGATATTTTATCTATTTTTGCTAATGTTCAAGAAAATGACATTATTTTTATTGATGAAATTCATAGCATCAACAAAAACTTGGAAGAACTTATTTATAACGCGATGGAAGATTTTAAAATCGATTTAATTTTAGGTCCGGACGGTAATTCCAAAGCAATTAGAATGAAGTTAAAACCATTTACATTAATAGGTGCTACTACAAGGTTAAATTTGCTTTCTCAGCCATTAAAAGATAGGTTTGGTTTAAAAGCACATATATCCAATTACACAATTATGGATATAGAGAAAATAATTAATAAATCAAAGCAAAAAATGAATATTGTTCTTGAAAAAGGCGTGGTTAATTTAATTGCAAAATATTCTCGTTTTACACCTAGAATTGCTAACAATTTATTAAAAAGAATTAATGATTTTTCAATTAGAAAAAATGAAAAAACTATTTCAATCGCAACTGTAGTTGAGACATTTAAGCACATTGAATTGTTTGAAAATGGACTAAATAGAGAGCACTTAGATTATTTAAAATTACTAATTGATGTATTCGACGAAAAGTGAGCTTCTTTAGATTCGATTGCTGGCATATTAAATAATTCCAAAGAACTTTTAATAAATGAAATCGAGCCAATATTGTTAAATCTTAAACTAATAGAAAAAAGTTCAAGAGGGAGAAGAATAACAATTTTAGGCATAGATTACTTGCTAAAAAACAAAAATGCGAATTTAAATAATGAATTTTATGCCTAGACATATCAATATTAGCTATTAATTAATATATAAATAAGTAAAAATATAGTATTATTTTTAACATATGAAAAATAGAATTAAACAAGCGTTTGCTTCTTTTTTTAGTTTAACTAATTGGAAAAGATGATTGATTATTTCCATAACATTTATAGCTACAATATTAGCTATTGTTTTTGGTTCACGTTTTTTTATTGCTAAAAACATAAATAAATCTGTTGAATATGGTGGCGGATTACAAATCATCGCAAAGATGGAGAGAGTTAATAAAAAAGATACTTCTCCGATTTCATCTAAAGATGAAGAAAATGTTGCTAATGCCTTATTTGAACGTTTGACAGGTGGAACAGGTCTTATAGGTACAAACGTTATTGCTGAAGGTGATGGTCGTTTGAGAATTACCAAAAATGGTTCTACTTTTGAAAGGGATAAAAGAGAATTTGAAAGATTAATAACTACTAAACCATCATTGATTTTGACAGATAATCAAATGAAACCATTATTTTTAGATGGAAAGTTTAGAAATGATTTATCTTTAGATCAATTTGAAACAAAAGATTGATTTAGATTTGCTTCTCCTTTAAAACCTAATGGTGCTAAATTGATTTATTCATCAAATAAACCAGCGGTTAGTGTTGATTTATTAGATGAAGAGGCAGAAAAAGAATTTACCAAAGCAACTGCTTACATTGCGGAAAAACAAAATTGAAATGATAAACAATTGTTATTTTGAAACAATTTAGATGAGCTTAAAAATATTGCGGAAAAGAATTATCCAAAAGAATGACAAGATTCAGGTAAAAATTTCTTTAAATTTGTTCACGTAAATAACAATACCCAACCACAAAACGATCCTCAAAACCCTGGAAAACAAATTCCACCAGTTTTGAAATCAAATAGTATTAATGCTAGAAGATATTTAATTTCTAACGTTTCTGTATGATATCCATTACAAACTCGTTCATTTGTTATTAGATCTGAAAATTTCACTGTTTCTGACGCTAAGCAAATGGTAGCGAATATGAATTATGGTTCTTCTGAATATACCTTAACAACAGTTTCTTCAAGTTGAACAAGTCCAGAGTTAAAAAATAATAATGCCTTTGAACTTGCTATGCTTGCAGGAGCAATTGTATTTGGTTTAATTGCTATTTTTATGATTGTCAATTATGGGCTTTTAGGAATTATTAGTTCACTATCAATTGCTCTATATATGTTCTTAACGTTAA
This sequence comes from Mycoplasmopsis hyopharyngis, assembly GCF_045276885.1. NCBI lineage: Bacteria > Bacillati > Mycoplasmatota > Mycoplasmoidales > Metamycoplasmataceae > Mycoplasmopsis > Mycoplasmopsis hyopharyngis. The sequence goes on from NZ_CP174164.1 coordinate 417,484, forward strand.
TGCTTTATACAGGGCTAGGTGGAGAATATTCTCCTTCAATGATAGCGGCCTTGATAATTGGTATAGGAATTTCTGTCGATTCTAACATCATTACTTTCGAACGACTGAAGGATGAAGTTTATGGAGGAGACTCAATTAAAAAAGCATATAAGAACGCTAATAAATTGTCGCTTTCTTCCATTCTAGATGCTAATATTACTACGTTAATTGTTTCATTTATTTTGTTCTATTTTGGTAATGCGCAAGTTAAAAGCTTTAGTATTACGTTAATCTTTTCAGTAATGTTTATTTTGATTTCTATGCTTCTTTTTACCAAGATGCTAACTTCATTATTGTTAAATATGAGTATTTTTGATACTAAATTATGACTATTAGGAATTCATAAAAAATATATTGATAAAACCAAATCGAAAACTACATGATACAAAAGTTTTAACTATGTTAAAAATTCAAAATGATTTTTAACTGCTTCAGCTTCATTGATTGGTATTGGAGTTATAGTATTTATTGTTTTTGCTTCAATTAACAAAAACATTGCTGATGGATTTAATCGTTCATTCGCTTTTAAAGGTGGATTAGACGTTTTAATTAAAAACAATGAATTTTCAGGTATTTTAGAAAAATCTAAAGTTGATGAAATCGTTAAATATGTTAATAACCATGCTACAGAATGAGGTATCGATCCAAAGAACTTAATTATTAAAGAATCTATAGCTGATACCACATCAAATAACTATCTTTTAAATATTAAAACTGATAAGAATACTTTTGATCCAACTATAATGATTTCTCAACTAAAAAATAACTTTTCTGGTTTAGAAATTATTCATCATACAATTTCTAATAATGATGCTAAAAAATTAATCATTAATGCAGTTATAGCAATTTCAATTTCATTCTTAGGAATTCTAATTTACACCTTAGTAAGATTTAAGTGAACTTATTCATTAGCAATTTTAATTGGTCTTTTACATATCGCAGTTGCTTCTATTGCCTTTATCGCAATCATAAGAGCTGAATTATCACCAATAATAGTTGCTGCAGTGCTATCAATTGTTGCCTTTTCAATTAATGATTCAGTTATTGTTTTTGATAGAATTAAGGAAATTCTACGTACTAAATGACATGATGAAATTCTTGATAGAAACCAAATTAGAGAAATAGCAAACCAAGCCATTGGTGATGTTATTAAAAGAAGTTTTTACACCACATTAACAACTGTTGGATCAATTATCGTTTTATTAGCATTTGGTAATGCTACTGATATATGATTTAACTTAGTAATGATTTTTGGTTTATTAATTGGTTCATATACTTCATTATTTATTTCGGTATGAATTTGAACTGGTTTAGAAACAAGAAGACAAAAAATTATTTTAAATCATCAAAAAAACCATTATTGAAATTTTGAAAAACACGATGAACAAGTATTTAACGGAATCAATGATTTCGTAGCATAAAAAAAGGAACCCAGTCGTTCCTTTTTATTTTCTTTTTATAGTTTCGTTTGTATCTAAATTAATGATAGTGCTTGGAACATTTGAACCTTTTCCAAAATCATAAACTTGTTTAATTTTCGGAAAAATGTCATTAGCTTGTGATAGTTCAATTGGTTTTTGACCCGATAAATTAGCGCTTGTTACATACATTGGACCATTTTTTAATAAAAAGTCCAATAGCAATTTATTATTAGGCATTCTAAAACCTTGATCATTAATGATTATTGAATAGTTTCCTGGTCAATATTTTAAAGCAACTTCGGTTGCCTTTTGGTTTCATTGTTTAAATTCTTGTGCTTGTTTTAAAGAACCAACCAAAATCATAATCTTTTTTTCTAGTGGTCTGTTTTTTAAATAAAATAGAGCATCCAAAGTTTCTTGACAAACAGGTCCACCAATTCCGTTTACTGTGTCAGTAGTACAAAAGAAAATATTTTCAAAATTTAAATTTGACTTCATAAATTCCAATAAAAAAATAGGATAACCTATTTTAATTATTTTTCTTGAATTGCTTCAATTCCTGGTAAAGGTAATCCTTCAAGTAATTCTAAGCTAGCACCACCACCAGTTGAAATGTGTGAAAATTGAGATTCCATTTCTAATTTTTCTACGGCAGCAGCACTATCACCACCACCTACTACTGAATAACAACCTTTTAATTTTGCAATTGCTTGAGCAATAGCTAATGTACCAGTTCTATAGTTGTTAAATTCTGTAACTCCCATAGGTCCATTTCAAATAATAGTTTTAGCACCGATTAAACTTGAAGTAAATAAAGTTCTAGTTTTTGGACCAATGTCTAATCCCATTAAATGTACAGGAATATCTTTTTCTGCGATTTCAGGTTTAATATCAGCAAATTCTGGCGCACATAAATTATCTACAGGTAGAATAATTTTGTCTTGGTTTGCTTCATAGAAGTTTTTAGCAAATTCTAAATAATCGTTTTCTACTAATGAAGTACCAATTTGATATCCTAATGCCTTTTTAAAGGTGTAAGCCATACCTCCACCAATTAGCACTTTATCAACTTGTGTGATTAGTTTTTCAAGTATTTTGATTTTATCGCTAACTTTTGCTCCACCTATAATTGCTACATAAGGATGAGCTGGATTAACAACTAATTTAGATAAAGCATTTAGTTCTTTTTCAACTAAATAACCAATCGCTGATTCCTTAATGTGTTTTGAGATTCCAACATTTGAAGCATGTTCACGGTGTGCTGTTCCAAAAGCGTCGTTGATAAAAACATCACCTAATGATGCTCAATATGCACCCAATTCTTCATTGTTCTTACTTTCTGCTTTATCGTTTAAATCTTCAAATCTAGTATTTTGAACTAATAAAACATCTCCGTTTTTCATTTCAGCAATCGCTTTTTCCAATTCTTTTCCTCTTGTTTGATCAACAAAAATGATTGGTTTTTTTAATAAACGAGCTAATTCATTTGAAATGGGTAGCAAGCTTTTTTTGCTTTTATCGCTCTCTTCTTTAATTCTCCCCAAATGAGAAAATAAAATTAATTTTCCACCTGATTTAATAACTTTTTCAATTGATGGTAAAGAAGCAACGATTCTTTTATTTGAAGTTATAACACCATCTTTGATAGGAACATTAAAATCAACTCTCATCAAAACTTTTTTGTTAGTTAAAACTAAATCATCAATAGTTTTTTTCATTTGAACTCCTTTGTTATTTCATTCATATTTAAATTATTATATATTATAAAATTTATTACAATATAATTAATGAGAATTGATAGAAAATCAAAATAAAATTTCGTTTTAATTATCTATGTGCTAGGAGTTGATATTAATGGATAAACAAAATGATGAATTTCAAAAGAAAATTGAAGAAAGAAGACAATTGCTTATTGAACTTCATAAGCAAAATCAAGAAGAACTAAAACATCCTAGTTTAATAACTGAAGATGATGAACCCATTCATAAAGAATGTCAAGATTTTGGTTGCTTAATTAAGAAAAAAGAAACCATGAGCAAAAAAGAATATTACTGAGCAATTGCTACTAAATTTTTAATTATTTCTGCCGTTCTTTTAGTAATTATTGCATTATTGATGATTGGTTATTTGATTACAAAGAGGGTTGCATAGTATGCAAAATAACAACATTTTAGTTAACACTATTATTTCGAGTGTTTCATTATTTTTAATTTTATGCATCATTTTATTTTTCTTAATAAAAACTATTTACAATAGTTCAAAAAGACTTACAAAAACTAATTATGAAAAATTAGGTAAAAGTACTCAAATTAGATTAATCAACCAATTACGTGAAACCGTGCAAGTTTTATCGGAAACTAAAACTGGGGCTTTGATTACAATTGAAAACAATGACAATATTGACAATTTGAGAACTGATGGTATTGTTTTAGATGCTAATATTAGTTCAAGTTTATTGATCTCAATTTTCAATAAAAATTCTCCACTACATGATGGAGCAGTAGTAATAAGAAATAATAAAATCTTTTATGCGGCTACATTTTTTAAAATTACTAGAAAATCTATTGACAATCATTTTGGTTCTAGACACCGTGCTGCTATGGGGATATCAGAAATGTGTGATGCTGTAACCATTATTGTTTCGGAAGAAACAGGAGATATCAAATTAGTTAAAAACGGAATTTTCTACAATGTAAGAATTGAACAATTCCAAGAACAGTTAATAAAATATCTTAAAAACTAAACATACATAAAAAAAAGGAAATAATGTCCAAAAATATCGAAATTGATCTTGATTCAGAAACTAAAATAAAATCCTCAGATGAGGAAGAAGAATTATTAAGTGAGCAATTAAAAAATATTATTAAAGAAAAAGATATTCAGAAATTAAGGGATTTTGCTGATGAATATCCTGATGCTACTATTGCTAAAATTCTTAATAAAATGTTAGTTGAAGAACAATTAACATTTTTGAGAATGCTAAAAACTAGTGAAGCTGCTGAAATTTTTTCTTATTTAGATGATGAAGTACAAACTAAATTAGCTCAATGTTTTACCGAAGAATGAGGAATGAAATTATTGCAAGAGTTGCAATCTGATGAATTAGTTGATGTACTTGAAGAATTACCTGCTAATGTCACTAGCAAGATTTTAGCCTCAACTCCAAACGAAAAAAGAATTGAAATTAACAAACTACTTAGATATGATGAAAATCAAGTAGGCTCATTTATGAGTATTGATTTATCAACCATCAAAAATACTTATACTTGTGAACAAGCTTTAAATAAGATCAGACGCGATTACAATAAATCAAAAGCTGAATTAATGCATTTTTATTTTGTGGTTAGTGACACTAACAAACTTTTAGGTGCTCTTACTCTTGAAGATATTACTTTTGCTGATCCAAATGCTTTAATTGATGATATTTATTATTCTATTGCTTCTATTTCAACTTATGATGATAGAGAACATGCTGCTCAAGTTTTTTCTGAACATGATTTATCGGTTTTACCAGTTGTTAATCGCGAAGGTTTTTTAGTAGGAATGATCACTAGCGATGATGTAATCGATGTTATCCAAGATTCAGCTAGTGAAGACATTTACAAAATGGCTGGAATGAATCCAAAAGAAATTATTGAAAATACTTACTTAAAAACTTCAGTGGGCAAAATTATAAAATCAAGAATTTTTTGACTAATTGCTCTATTGGTTATCGCAAGTTTTACGCAAATAATCATTGACGTATTTTTAAGGTTTTTTGTTAAAAAAGTTGAACCTACTTTCATTGCTAATAAAAATATCATTATGATGATATCTATTACTAGCTTGGTGCCAATTTTAAATAACATCACAAGCAACTCAGGAATGCAATCTAATATTTCAATTACTAGAGCAATTACTATTAATGAAATTGAGAAAAAGCACATTTCCAAAATAATAGGTAAAGAATTATTGATTTCAACAATTATTGGATTTATTTTAGCAGTTTTAAATTTTGCTAGATTATCAATGTACTATAGCATTAGTAAAGAACTTATAAGTGAAACTAGAAAATATTTAATAATTATTTCATTTTCATCATTAGCAATTTTTATTTCTATTATTTTAAGCAACTTATTAAGTATATTTTTTCCTTTACTTGCTTTCAAATTGAAAAAAGATCCATCATCAATTTCAATTTCAGTTATTAATACCTTAACTGATATTTTAACTACTACTATTGCTTTAGGAATCATAATTTCGTGTTTATTATTTATTTAAAAAACACAAGAACGAAGGTAATATGATAATGCATATTGAAAATTGTGCGTGTCCAGCGTGCTTAATACAACAAATTAATAATAATGATTCAGTGAATCAAATAATTGAACAAAATGAATCAAACAATAATCAAATATATTTTTATGTTTTGCTAGCATTATTAGCAATTGTTTTAATTTCACTTGTTTCATTTACAGTTTATAAAACTGTTAAGAATAAAAAAAGGAGTAAGTTATGCAACAAAAAGAATTAGTTAATGACTTTTACCAAGAAGTTAATAAAGAATGACTTTCAAAAGCTAAAATTAAAAGTGATAAACCAGGTACAGGTGCTTTTGAAGAATTAGATCGTAAGTTAGAAAAAAGAATCAAAAGTATTTTTGTTGATTGAAAAAATGATCAAACTTTAATTCCTAATGATAATACATTAAAGCAAATGATCGAATTTTACAAGATGACTTCTGATTGAACTAAAAGAGATCAAATAGGCATTTCACCATTAAAACCAATAATTAAACAAATTATTGATACTTACAACTCTTTTGAAGATTTAGAAAAAGATTATGTTAATTTAGTATTAAAAGGTAGATATTTACCAATTGAATTTGCTATTTATAATGATTTTAAAGATTCATCAAAACAAATTCTTTGACTAGGTAGCCCTAGTTTAATTCTTCCTGATACTACATATTATCAAGACCAAGAAAAAATGAATAAACTATTTGCTGTTTATAAACAAATGTGTGAATACTTTTTATTACAATTAGGTTTTTCAAAAGACCAATCAACCAAAATTATTGATCAAGCAATAAAATTCGATATTTTACTTTCTAAATATTCACTTTCACGAGAAGAAGCAGCTAAATATGCTGAACTTTACAATATGTTTAGCATTGAAGAAACAAAGCAAAAGTTCAATTTTTTCGATATTAAGAAAATTGCTGAAACTCTAACTAAAAAGCAAGTAATTGACTTTAGTATTGAAAATGTAAAGTTTTTAAATAACTTTAATGTAATTTTTACAAAAGAAAATTTCGAAAACTATAAATCAAGATTGATTTTAGAAACCATTATTTCATATTCTCCTTATTTAAGTAATGATTTAAGAGAAAAAGGTGGTCTATTTAGTAGACATTTAAGAGGTGTTTCTAAAGCTTCCAAACCTGAAAAAACTGCTATTATGCAAACTCTAAATTACTTCAAAATGCCTTTTGGACTATATTATGGGAAGAGATTTTTTGGTGAAGAAGGCAAAAACCAAGTAATCAATATGGTAAATAAAATGATTAAAGTTTACCAAAATAGATTAAAAGAAAATGAATGATTAAGCGAACAAACAAAAGAAAAAGCAATCAAAAAACTTGCTAAATTAGATGTTTATATTGGTTTTCCTGAAATTTATAAACCATATTATGATCAATTTGAAGTTAAAAGCTATGAACAAGGTTCTAATTTAGTCCAAAACATCGATGAATTTAACGTTATAAGCGCTAAATATGTTTTTAGTCAATATTTAGAACCTGTAAATAAAAAATACTGAAGTATGTCTCCTGCTACAGTTAATGCATATTACAACCCTGTATTTAATCATATTGTTTTTCCTGCTGCTATTTTTGATGAACCTTTTTATTCTCCAAAAAGATCTTCAAGCGCAAATTATGGTGCTATAGGGGCAGTTATTGCTCATGAAATTTCACATGGTTTCGATAATAATGGTGCCTTGTTTGATGAAAATGGTAATTTAAATAATTGATGAACTGAAGAAGATAAACAAAATTTTGACAAAAAGACCGAAGAAATGATTCAACTTTTTGATAAAGTTGAAACTTCAGTTGGTTTATGTAATGGTAAATTAGTAGTTTCAGAAAACATAGCGGATGCTGGTGGAATTAGATGTGCTTTTGAAGCAGCTAAAACCGAAGATGATTTTAATCCAAAAGACTTTTTTATTTCTTGAGCTACACAATGACGTTCTTTATATAAAGAAGAATATCAAAAAATGTTACTTGTAACTGATGTTCATGCTCCAACTAAATTAAGAGCTAATCAACAAGTAAAAAATATGGATGAGTTCCATGAAGTATTTAATGTAAAAGAAACTGACAAAATGTTTTTACCAAAAGAAAAAAGAGTAAAAATTTGATAGTTATCCTTAAATAATTAATATATTTAAGATAAAAGCATAATTAAGAACTTACAATTTCGCGATTGTAAGTTTTTTATTTGCAAAAAAGTTGTAAAAAAAATCAAAATTTAAGAGAAAAATCACTATGAAGCGCTAATTATTGTATATAATAATTATGAAAGGTGGGGAAAAGTGGGGAAAAATGTGTTCATCGGTAAGTTTCCAAGAAATTTAGATTCAAAAAATCGTATAGCTTTGCCTTCACAATTTAGAACTTTATTGGGGGAAAGATTTTTTCTAACAATTGGAATCGATGGACAACCAGAAATAAGAAGTTCAGAATCATTTCAAAATTTTTCTGATCTTATTGCTGAAAAAAGTATTTTTAATTCTAATGCTCGTATTCTTCGGAGAACTTTGTTTGGTAGTTCCCAAGAAATTGAGCTTGATACCCAAGGTCGCTTCATTGTTCCCAAACAATTTTTAGAAAAAGGAGCCTTTCAAAAAGAAATAATTTTCATAGGTATGGGAGACTACATTGAATTATGAGATCCTGCTAGTTATGAAAAATACGAAAATGAATTTGACACCCAAAAAATAATTTCTACTTCAGAAACATTTGCAAAAGGTGACAAAAACAATGACTAAAAATGAACATTATTCAGTTATGCTTAAGGAAACTATTGAGAGTTTAAGAATTAAACCTAATGGTACTTATATAGACTTAACAATGGGAATGGGCGGTCATTCACTAGCAATACTTGAACAATTAAATGAAGAAGGCAAATTAATTTGTTTTGATAAAGACAAATTTGCTTTACAAAATACAGAACAAAGATTAAAGGAAACAAAAAAAGCTTATAAGTTAATTAATTCAGATTTTTGTAACTTAAAAAAAGAATTAGAAAAAATTAACGTTTTTAAAGTAGATGGAATAATTGCAGATTTAGGGATGAGTAGTCCTCAAATTGATAATGCTGAACGTGGTTTTTCTTACTCACAAGATGCAAAATTAGATATGAGGATGGATCAAAGTCAAGAATTATCTGCATATGAAGTTGTTAATAATTATGATGAATCAAAATTGATTCAAATTTTTAAGAACTATGCTGATGTAAAGCTTGCTCATCAAGTTGCGAAAGCAATAGTAAAACACAGACCGATTAGAACAACTTTAGAACTGGTTTCAATAATTAAAAATGCTTATCCTGCTGCGATTTTGAGACAAAAAAATCCAGCAAAGGCAATTTTTCAAGCGATTAGAATTGAAGTTAATCACGAGTATGATTCACTTCAATCTATGCTTGAACAAAGCATTGAACTTTTGAATCCGTTTTCATCTATTTCCATAATTACCTTTCACTCAGGTGAAGATAAAATTGTAAAGAATTTTTTTGGCACTTTAATTAAAAGCAAAATACCAAAAAATATCCCTATTATCGAAGAAAAATCTTTTATTGCTAAAAGCATTTTGCCTAGCAAGAATGAAATTGAAATCAATAATAGATCGAGAAGCGCTAAATTAAGAATTTTAACCAAAATTAAGTAATAAGTGTAATAGATAGGAAATAACTAATGAAAAGTTCACAAGTCGTTTTGTATTTAGATTTTGACAAAATTGAAATTAAAGTTTCGTCAATGATTAATAATGAATATGAAATAATTGAAAAAAAATCATATGATTTTTCTCTTTTTAATTCTTTGGAACAAGATAAAGAGAAAGTTATTTTATATTTTAAAAAAATCATTTCTAAATACAAAAACCTTGAATCATCATTAGTTATTGCTGATACATTTTTAAAAAATATCGAAATCAAAAAGAATGTTTCATCATTTGCTGTTAAAAAATATGTTAACGAATCTATATTAAAAAGTTGTGTAAACGATATTGAAGAGCTAAATGGTAAGTCAAATTACAAATATTCAAAAAACCAATGAGCACTTTTTAAATTGTTTGATTGTGAAGAAACTATTAAAAAGTATCAATACTTTCCATTCCATAAGGAAGGAAACAAATTGGAAGTTGAAAGTTATGTAATTGAACTTGATAAAAATAAAGATTTTTTAGAAATTGCTAATTTCTTCAATTCTAAAAATATTTATTTTAACAATTACTTTTTAAAATCACAAGTTATAGTCCCAAGCTATGGAACTATAGAAAAAACTTCAATTTTTATCAATATGGAAGATAAAATCATATCTATTAATAAATTTTTTAATGGAACCATAATGGAACATCACCAAATTGATTACAATATTGTTCAAAAAGTTAAAGAGTATACAAAGAATAAATTTTATGATTATGATGAAAGTGAAATAAAATTGTTAATCAATTCTGTTTTACATAATTGAAAAAATAATTTTAAAGGTGCTTTAACAAAAGGAGTTAGAGATTTTATCAAAAATAGTTTTGGTGAAATTGTCTATCAAATTGTACAAATTATTTCTAAATGAAAAGATTTTGATCGTCATGAAGGAATAATTATTGTTAAAGGATTAGAAAATAAAATCATTACTAATAATTTATGTAGTCTAGGTTTTAACGCTATGAATCACGATCCTTTTTATTCTAATAATATACTCAAAAACGACATTGTTTCAGGAACTCTATTTCTAACCAAAAACTACATTAGTAAACTAAAAGATAATGTAGTTACATTAGATAGCACTAAACTTATTAAAACCAAACCAAAACCAGGATTAAATTTCTTAAATGTTTTTTCTTCATTTTTTAGAAAAATGTTTAAAAAAAGAAGAGGTGAACAACATGCTAAATAACCTAAATGAAAAGCATATTTCAATGAAAGTTATTGGTGTAGGTGGCGCTGGTAATAATGCAATCAATTTGATTCTAGATGAACAAAAAAACTGACAAAATATTGAACTATATGTAGCTAATACAGATAGTCAAGATTTAGAAAAATCAAGATGTAACAATAAAATCTTCTTAGGCTCAAGTACAAGAGGTTTAGGTGCAGGAAATGATCCCAACGTTGGACAACAATGTGCCATTGAATCTCTTGGCGAAATCCAAAGAATTGTTTCAAACACTGATATTGTAGTAATCGCAACTGGTTTAGGTGGAGGAACCGGCACTGGTGCTTCACCTGTCATTGCTAAAACCGCAAAAGAAGCAGGTGCGTTGACAATTGCTATTGTTACTACTCCTTTTAAATTAGAAGGTAAAACTAAATCATTAGTTGCAAACAAAGGTTTAGAAAATCTTAAAAAATATGTAGATGCCTTTATTGTTTTATCAAATCAAAAATTAATTTCTTTATATAGTAAGTTACCGATTATTGAAGCTTTTAAGGTCGCAAATATAACTTTAAAACAAAGCATTAAAGTTATTCACGATACTATATTCGAAACTGGATATATTAATGTGGATTTTAACGATCTTAAAAGAGTATTACTAAATGGTAATGACACTATTATAAGTATTGGAACCGCATATGGAAAAGAAAGAGCTAAAAAAGCAATAACTGAAGCTTTTTCTGCGCCTTTATTTGAAAAAGAAGTCAAGGGTGCAAAAAAGATGATCGTTCTTTTCCAATGTGATAGAAATACTAATTTAGAAGAAATTGAATTAGCATCTGAAATGATTGATGAACTAATGCATATCGAAAATGATGAAATGGAAAAAATAATAGGTTTTCAATTATTTGATAATCAGGAAGATTTCTTTCAAGTCAATATTATTGCATCTAATATTAAAAATGAGGCTCCTTTTTCTACAAGTGGAGAATTCAATAGAATTCAAAACATGTCTAATACTTCCATTTTTAATATGCAAAATGCAAAAAATGTTGAATTTAAAAAAGAACAAGATAAAGATTCTGTGCCTAATTTTTTCAAAAATTAATTTATTATCGATGTTTCCGAAGAGAATAAATTAGATCAAAAATGAGACTAAACTCTCATTTTTTTATTTTCCTTTTTAAGCAGTTTTTTAACTAAAATCTCCTTATTTATAGTAAAATTAAAAAGAATTTTTAAATTCAATAAATGCACTATTATGGATTCACTTGGGTGTGCTTTGAGAAAAAGTGCTAGGTGTTAGAAATAATTAGGAAGTAAAACAAACTAAAGGAAAAAAATGACAGATAAAAAAACTACCACTTCTGTAGAAGAAAAAGAAGTAAAAACAACTCAAAAACCAGCAGAAGAAGCTAAAGAAACTACACAAGAAGTTGCTGCTGATGCTAAAAAAGCTATTGTTTCAAGAGAAAAACTTTTAGAAGCAGGTACTTACTTTGGACATAAAGCAAGTCAATGAAATCCTAAAATGAAGGAATTCTTATTGCCAAAACCAAACAAAGGTATTCACATTATTAATGTTAATCTTACAGTAAATAGATTGGAATTTGCTTACCAATATTTACACAAATTAGCAGCAAGTTCTAAGAAAGCTAATTTCATTTTTGTTGGAACCAAAAGACAAGCTAAAGATACAATAAAAGAAAATGCAATCAGAACTAAATCTCACTATGTTTCTGAAAGATGATTAGGTGGAATTTTAACTAATTCATCAACTATCTTTTCAAGAGTTAAATACATGGAAGAATTAGAAAGAAAAGCAGAAAAAAACTTTGAAGGTTACACTAAAAAAGAAGGTTTAATCTTTAAAAAAGAATTAGAAAAATTACACAAAAATTTAGATGGTATTAGAACCATGAATTCAACCAACAATTTTCCTAATATTATGATTATTGCTGATCCAAATGAAGATGCTATCGCAATAAAAGAAGCAAGAAAAAAAGGTGTAAAAGTATTTGGAATTTTAGATTCAAACACTGATCCAGATTTATTAGACTTTGGTATTCCTGCTAATGATGATTCTGCAAAAAGTATTTCATTGATAATTACTATCCTAGCTGATGCTATCGCAACTGCTAGAGGTGGCAATGCTAAATACGCTTATCAACCTGATGAAAAAATTGTTTTTCCAGAATTTAATCTTGAAAGATCAAATTTTAGAAAAAACAAATTTCAAAACAACAAACCATTCGTAAAAAAAGAAAATAATTTCAAAAAACCAGAAACTGCTGAAACTACTACAACTAAAAACCAAGAAGAAGTTAAAGTTGAAACTAAATAAGGAGTAAATAATGGCTGAAGTAAATAAAATGGCTCTTATTAAAGAATTAAGAGAAAGAACAAACGGCGGAATGATGGATTGTAAAAATGCATTAGAAGCCTCAGAATGAAACATTGATAAAGCTATTCAATGATTAAAAGAAAATGGAAAAGTAAAAGCTGCTAAAAAAGCTGGAAGAATTTCTGCTGAAGGTTTAGTTACAATAGCTGGCGATGAAAAAGAAGCGGTAATTGTTGAAGTTAACTCAGAAACCGACTTTGTTGCTAAAAATGAAAAATTCATTAAATTAGTAGAAGAAATTGCTCAAGCAATTTTAAAATCAAAAGCAAAAACCAATGAAGAAGCTGCTAATGTTAAAGTTGGTAAAGAAACTATTACTTCATTATGTGAAAATGCAACTGCAACCATTGGTGAAAAAATTACTTTTAGAAGATTTGTACGTGTAAAAGCAGCAGCTGGTCAAGTTTTAGGTAACTATGTGCATATTAATGGACAAATGGCATCAATCGTTTTAGTAAAAGGTGCTAACCAAGAAGCTGCTAGAAAAGTTTCAATGCATGTTTCAGCAATGAATCCTGAATTTGCTTTATTAAAAGATTTACCAGAATCAAAAATTAAAGAAATTGAATCAAAATTTGAAGAACCTGCTGGCTTTGATAAAAAACCTGCTAACATTCAAAAAATCATCAAAGAAGGTTGAATTACCAAACAATTTTCTGACTTTGTTTTAGAAAAGCAAAACTTTGTTATGGACGAATCTTTAACTATTGAAAAATTCTTAAGTCAATCAAAATGTGAATTAGTTAAATTTGCTCGTTTTGAAGTTGGTGAAGGAATTACTAAAGTAGAAACTGATTTTGCTAAAGAAGTTGCTGCTGCTCAAGCTGAAGTTAAATAATCAATAAATTAAGTCTTGTAACCACAAGACTTTTTTATTTTTCTTTCTGACTTACAAGAATAAAAAAATCGTTTTAACCTTATTTATAGCCTAATACGAAAAAACAATTTTTTATTTTACATACTAATTTTGTCTAAAATAATATTTGATTTTTCTTTTGAAAATTAAAATCTTCCAAAAAATCTAAAACGGAAATGATAACACCAAATTGTATAAAATGGTAAAATTTAATAGAACAAAAAAGAAAGAACATTTTAAATTAAATATGGATAAATACTTTGAAAATAATTCTTATACACCATTTACTTTTATTTTAAAAGTAGCTGCTATTTACAAAGAAAATAAAGACAAAATAAATAAAAAGTCTTTAGGATTAAGCATATTGCTTTTTGCCTTAAATTATGCTTTATTACTTCCTTTGTTAATTACAATACCATTAATAGGTTATTATGATTTTCATTATATGAGTAATGATTTTTGAATATTTGCTAACAAAATGATAATTCTAAATACTGTTTTTGCTTTTCTATTTTTTATCTTTTATACATTGAACTCTTTTTTCTTCAATATTTTGATTAACAAAACAATTTCAGAAAATAAAATCAAAATAATCAATAGATTTAAAAATACTTTTAAACAATTATTTTGATTAGACAATGTTTTAGCTCTTTTATACTTTATAGTTCCAATTTCTTATTTAGCAGCAAACATTGGAACTAGAGATAATACAAATATAGGAATCGAATTATTATTAATGGTTTTTGTACCAATAGTAATTATTTGATTGTTAAAATTCTTACTATTTGACTTAAATCTTAATATTAAAACCTTTAAATATGAAATTGAAGAAAATGAATTTATTACAAAGCACAATTTATTTGCTATTGTAATTATGACAATTCAATTACTATGATTTGTAATGATTATTTTATTTACAAGCACTTTGGTTTTTTATAACATTATGTTTGATGAAGCATTTATTAATGGCATTATAAGTATGCATCCTATAAGTATTTGAGCAATTTATTGAGGAATTATCATTCCAATATCAATATTAATGTTTTGCTTAATAAAGGTTTTAGCTAAGTACTTTATTTTGAAAAATGAACCGATATCTAAAAAATACAAAATCTTTTTAATCATAATGCCTTGTTGAATTAGAATAACAAAATAAAGTCCAACTCATTATTAAAAATAAAAATCATTTTAACCTTATTTGTGGCTAAAATGATTTTTATTTTGCTTAATAATTTAAATTAAACATTTTCCATTAATGTTAATCATAAAATATGACTTTTACCATATTGTTTATATCTATATGTAGAAAATTCCTCCGGAATATTAACTTTAGTTAAGTCATTGGTTTCCATAATTAAAAGACCATTTCTAGTTAAACATTTAATGTTAGCAATACTTTTTAATGTGTCATTAATTAAATCATAGTCTTTAAATGGAGCATCAAAAAATATAAAATCAAACTTCATGCTTTTGGCTTTAGTTGCTAAAAAAGTTAAAACATCAGTTTTAGCTAATTCAAAGTTTTCAATGTTTAAACTTTGAATATTTTTTAAAATAACTTGTTGCGAAATATGATTTTTTTCAACTCCAATTGCTTTACAAGCACCGTTACTTAATGCTTCAATTGATAAAGAACCCGAACCACAACATAAATCTAAAACTACTGTTCCTGGTAAATACATTCTAATAGAATTAAAAATTGCTTCTTTATTCTTATCAGTAGTTGGTCTAGTTATTTCCAACGGTGGTTGTTCTAGTTTTCTATGTCTATATTTACCTGATATTACTCTTAACATAAGTATTATTATATATATTATTTTTGATTATAGCCAATTGAATAAAGTTTTTGGTATTCACCTTTTAGGTTCATTAATTCTTTATGGTTACCTTGTTCAATGATTTTTCCTTTATTAATCAATAAAATTTTATCTGCGTTTTTGATAGTGTTAAGTCTATGTGCTATTACCATAAT
Source organism: Mycoplasmopsis hyopharyngis (assembly GCF_045276885.1). Taxonomy (NCBI): domain Bacteria; kingdom Bacillati; phylum Mycoplasmatota; order Mycoplasmoidales; family Metamycoplasmataceae; genus Mycoplasmopsis; species Mycoplasmopsis hyopharyngis. The sequence goes on from NZ_CP174164.1 coordinate 433,317, forward strand.
GGTAGATTGCTTTATGATTTTGCTTATTGCTTCTTGAATGTATTTTTCGGTAATAGTATCAATATTTGAAGTAGCTTCATCTAAAATTATGATTTTTCTTTTAGAAATGATTGCTCTAGTTAATGAAAATAATTGTCTTTGTCCTTCTGAAAAATTATTACCATTATTACTAATTTTAGTCTCATATTTTTCAGGTAGATTTTGAATAAATTCATCAATTCGAGTTAATTTACAAATTTCATAAAATTCTTGCTCATCAATGTCTTGATTTACACATTTTAAATTATCTTCAATGCTACCATTAAAAAGTTGAATGTCTTGAGAAACAATACTAATATTCTCTCTTCAAGAATGTTCAGAAACATCAAATATTGACTGACCATCAATTAAAATATCGCCAGAATTTGGAATATAAAATTTAGACAACAATTTTGAAATCGTGGTTTTACCAGAACCAGTTTCACCTACTAAAGCTAGCATTTGACCTTGATTGATTTTAAATGAAATATTTTCTAAAGTTAATTTTTCACTTTCTTTTAAGTAAGAAAAATTAACATTCTTAAATTCCACATTTGCTTGTTTTATAGTTAAATTCGTCAATTTATCTTGATCAATTTCAGGTTTAAGTTCCATAATTTTTTCAACTCTAGGAACTGATGCTGCTCCTTTTTGAATCATTTCAGTAATTTCTAAAACATTCATTAGTTTATTAACAAAAGTATTGATATACATTGTAAAAGAAGTTAGGATTCCGAAAGTTAATTGTTGAATTCCACCTACATAAATTTTCTTGTCAATACAAACTGAACCAATTACAATAACTAAAATAATGATTATATTTTTGATAAAGAAAATACTTGGTCTAATTGAATTTCAATATCTAACATTGGTTAGTGCAGGTTTGGTTAAGGAACTATTGTATTTATCAAATTCTTCCTTAATTTTTTCTTGTTGTTGATGAATATTAATTAGTGGAATTGCATCAATTATTTCTTCAATATAACCATTTAGTTTCCCTTTTCCTTCTTGTAAAAAAACAAAGTTATTATGCATTTTTTTAAAGATTTTTAACATAATAGGGAACATTATAACTGGAATTAAAACTATCACGATGGTTGCTAATAAAGGATTATAAACATACATAATGATTGTTACGGCTACAAAAAAGAAAACTGTAGGTACAATATCTAAAAATAAAGGATAAAGTGCTTCTCTTAAGTTTTGAATATCATCAGTTAATGCTAACATCAAATCGCCTGGTTTAGTATTTTCAAAATAACTAATTGGCATTTTTTGTAACTTTTTATAAAGTTCAATTCTAGTTTTTCTTTCAAAATTTAAAATAATTTTGTAAGTCATCTTGCTTGATATCACATTTAAGATTTGCGAAAGTGCTAAAGCAACAAAAATAAAGGAAACAAATGTTCAATATTTAGAAGTGGTAAAAATATCCTTATTAAAAGTTTCGGGTTTAAAAAAGGTATCAAAACCATAACCTATTAATCAAGAAATTGCGTTTGATAAAAAAGCAGAAATAACCGTTAAGAAAATGATGGTAATTAAAATTAATTTTTTAAAACCAAAAAATGAATAAATTTTCCAAAAACTTTTTAATCTATTTACTTTACTTTTCATAATTGCCTTCTTGTGATAAAAATAGCTCTTGATAATATTGATTATTTTTCAATAATTCTTGATGAGTACCTTTCGCTACAATTCGACCATCATCTAACATTAAAATTTGATCCGCTTCTTTAATTGAACTTATTCTTTGAGAAATCATTATTAAAGTTGAATTGTTAAACTCTTTTCTAATATTTTTAATTACTTTAGCATCAGTAGCATTGTCTAAAGAATTAGTAGCATCATCAAGGATTAAAATTTTTGGTTTCTTAATAATTGCTTGCGCTATTGCTAATCTTTGCTTTTGTCCACCGGAAAGATTTTTTCCTCTTTGTTGAATTTTAAAATCATACATTTGCTCAAAATCATCAATATAGTTAGCGCAAGAAATTTGTTTAACTTTATCTAACCATTCTTTTTGTGAATCTTGCTCATTTGAAAAATCAATATTAGTTTTTACTGTACCAGACAAAATTTTTGGATTTTGAAAAACCAATGAAATATTTTTGTAAAAATCTTTGGTATCTATTTCATTAATATTTTTATGATCAACAAAAATAGAACCTTGATTTGGCAAGTATTGTTTGGTTAAAAGTTTAATCAAAGTACTTTTTCCTGAACCTGCTTTACCTACTATGCCAACAAAAGTATTCTCCTTGATTTCAAAGTTAGCATCTTTTATTGCAACTTTATTTTCATTGTATGAAAAGCTAACATTTTCGAATTTAATATTTGAATTTTCTACTTTTTTATCGCTAACAACTATTGGAATCAATGATTGCTTAGTCATTATTTCATCAAAACGTTTTGAAGAAACTGAAGTTCTAAAAACTCAATTCATTGTAAAAAAGCTTCTTACAACTCCATGAGAAATCATTGCTACATAAATGTTAAATTGATATACGGAACCAATAATTTTTTCAGGCGATGTACTATTAAAATCTCCTAAGTTTAATCCAATGATTCCAAAAATTAATGGACTTCCTAAACCTATAATAAAATCAACTATTTTTCAAATAATGACACCATAGTTCATTTCATTTTTCATTATTTTAATGTAATCATTATTTTTTAATTGGTATCTTTGTAATTGACGTTCTTCTAAATTGTAAGATTTAATCAAAGTTATATTATTAATATCCTCTTTTGCTAAAGAATTCAATTGATCTAACATCACATTTTCTTTTCTATATAAAGGAAAAATTTTCAAAACTAGAACCAAAGCATTGATTGCCAATAAAGGAATAATAATTGCTAGTGATAATGATAAAGAAGGACTAACAATTATTGAAAAAATAGTTCCAAAAACTACAAAACCAGGACTAACAATTACACTTCTCGTTATGGTCATTAAACCATTAGAAATTTTGTTGATATCATTCGAAAATCTCGTAATTATAGTGGAATACGAAATTTTTTCAATATCACCAATTGATAAATTAATTATGTGATTAAATAGTTTTTTACGCAAATGATACTCTGCTAAAATTGACATTTTTCCAGAGATAAAAAATCCTAAAAACATCACTGCAAAAATTAGGATTGAAAATGAAAAAGTCATTAATGAAAGTACCAAAATAGGGTCTAAACTTGTAACAATTTTTATACCTAAAAAATTAATTTGTTTATTCAATGGATTGGCAATGATTTGAAAAAACTGTTTAGTTAAAAAAGGTAAAATCATAAATAATAGCGGATCAAAAAGAGCTAAAATGGTTGAAATTGCGATTAAAACTTTGACATTTTTTGGTAGATATTTTAATACACGAAACACTTAAATACCTCCTTTTTTATAATTTTATTGAAAAAAATAGACTTAAAATTATACAAATTTTTGGGCTAAATTCAAAGTTTAGTTAAATTCGTTTTATATATATTATATAAACATTAAATATTTAGAGTAAAATTAATAGTATTAATGTGATTTTTGAATTTGGTAATAAATATCAATCTTAAAAAATAAAAAATTGGAGATTTTATGAGAAAAGACATGCATACTTTTAAAAACTTTTTAATGCATCCAGAATACTTTAACAATTGAGAATTAAAGGTTCAAGGATGAGTAACTTCAAACCGTGGAAATAAAAAAATAAGATTTATTAGTCTAAATGACGGTTCTTGCGTTCAAAACTTACAAATAACTTGCAAGGATTCTAATTTAGACTTTGAAATGTTAGATTCAATTTCATTAGGAACATCTATTGAAGTTTTAGGTACACTTAAATTTACGCCTGATGCTAAACAGCCAATCGAAATGATTGCTAAAGAAGTAAGTATTTTAAAATTAGCAGATAGTGATTATCCAATTCAAAAACAAGAAATTAATTTAGAAACCTTGAGAGAAATTCCTCATTTAAGACATAGAACAAACTTATTCAGAACTGTTATGTTAATTCGTTCTACATTATCTCAAGAAATTCACAGATACTTTATGGATAGAGATTTTATTTATGTATCTTCACCAATTTTAACTGGTAATGATGGTGAAGGTGCTGGTGAAATGTTTTTTGTTGACACTGATGAAAAAGAACCATTTTTTGGAAACAAAAAAGTTAGTTTAGGTGTTACTGGACAACTACATGCCGAAAGTTATGCGATTGGTTTTAAAAAAGTGTATACCTTTGCTCCTACATTTAGAGCAGAGCATTCAAATACTAAAAAGCATGCTAACGAGTTTTGAATGATTGAACCTGAAGTTGCTTTTGCAAAATTACAAGATGTAATTCAACTTAGTGACGATTTATTAAAGAATGTAATTAGAAACACAATAGCAAAACACCCAATGGAATTTGAATATTTAACTTCAAACGTTGATCAAAATTTAATGAGTAAATTAAATACATTTTTAAATAATCCTTTACAAATCATTGATTATAAAGACGCTATAAAAGTGTTAAAGAAAAACAAAGAAAAATTTGAAAACCAAAAATTTGAATTTGGTTTAGATTTAGCAACAGAACACGAAAGATTTTTAGCGGAAGAATATGCTAAAGGACCTGTAGCAGTTATTAACTTTCCAAAAGATATAAAAGCTTTTTATATGTACCAAAACGATGATGGTAAAAGTGTTGCTGCTTTTGATTTGCTAGTGCCAGGGATTGGTGAATTAATTGGTGGTAGTCAAAGAGAATCAAGATATGACAAACTTTTAAAAAGATCACTTGAAATCGGAATCGACAAAGACGATTTACAATGATATCTAGATTTAAGAAGATTTGGTGATTCAGGTTCTGCTGGATTTGGTATTGGGTTTGAAAGATTGGTTATGTATGTAACTGGTATGGATAACATAAGAGATGTTATTCCTTACCCAAGAACTAATGGTAATATCAAAATGTAATTTAATTTCAACAATAAATAAAGGAGACGGAGAGTATGAAAATATCTATAATTTCACCAATTGTTAATGGCGATAAAGAACTAAGAGAATTTTTATCTGAAATGCAAAATCAAAATTATCAAGATTTTGAAATTATTTTAGTTTTTAATAGTATCAATAAGAAAATTTATTCTACTTTAAACAATTATCTTGATTTTTTTGGTTCAAGACTAAAATTCATTGTAAATTCAAATAAGCAAACATTACAAGATAATATTATTGCTGCTTGAAAAATAATGTCAGGAGAATATTTTAATATTCTTTTTAGCAACAATAATATTCGTTTTTACTTCTTGAACTCAATGAAAAATTTAATCAATGATTTTCACACTGATGTAATTGAATTTAAACCACGTTTAGTTGGTTCAATAAGATGAAAACCAAAGGCTAGATTAGAATGTGATAAAACTTACAACATTAAAGATGAACCAGATTTTTTAGCTTATTCTTATCCTTTTATTTCTAATAAACTTTTCAAAAAAGAACTTGTTGAAAGTTTATTAAAATACAAACCTAGTTTTACAAATGATTACAATTTCGCAGTTGAATTAAACTACTTATTACTAATGAATGCTAAAACATATTCTTACAATGATCGCAGAATCATTAGAGAATATATCAATTATGATTCATGAATGAATCCTAAAAACTTTATTTCACAATTCAAAAGAATAATTGAAATTTCTAAAACTAAAGAAATGAAAATTACCCAAGAATTGGAATATGCTAGAATTTATTTTTTTCAAATCATTTTAGCAGGGATTTTAGGACTAGCTTCTTTCATTAACAAAGATGAATATAAAGAAAAAAGATCTTATCGTTTAGTTGAAGAACTAGAAGTACTGATTAATAAAGAGATTGAAAAAAATCAAAAATTTTACAACACTAATATGTATATGTGTAAAGATAGGGACGAGATTAAATATCTTCGTGAGTTAAAACCTACTAAAAAATGAAACGAGTTGTTATCAAGTCTTGAATAAAAATAATTTACACAAAAATGCTTCATTTTGAACACATTTAATTTCGAATACACTTGATTTTTGAATTGTTTTTAGTCTTTTATACATTAATTATTTTGCTTTTTTAAAACACGAAATTGTTCAAAAATATTCATATTATTTATTTTTTGTATTTTCAATTTTGATTTTATTAATTTATTTTTTGATAATTCCTTATTTTCTAAATATTAGAACTTTTGGAGTTTTCATAATTCGAAAACAAATAATTGTTAATTTTTTATCTATTAAATGAAAAAAAATTAAAATCATTTTTTTTAGATACACTTTTAATTTTCTTTATTGAGCAATCATTTTTTTGCTCTTTATACTTTTTATCAAAAAAGAAGATTTTATAGAATTTAAAAAAATATTAGAACTTATAAAAGAAAAACGAATTAATTTATACATGAACAAAAAACTTTTGTTTTTTTATCAAATAATCTCAATTTTATGTAGCTTGTGATTTTTGATTGCTTTAATAAATTATTGTTTAATAATTTTTAAAAAAAATAAATTAGGCCTAAAAGAAATTATTAGTAACACTCGAATGGTTGATTTTAAACATTTTGAAGCATCTGACCTTATAAAAGAAACAATAATTTATCCTAATAAAATAACAAATAAAACTTTTTCATATTATGAACAAGAACAAAAGGAGTACTAATGACTAAAAGAGAAATGATTTTTGCAGATTTAAACAAAGAACAAGAAGAAGCTTTGTTATATTTTGATACTCCCTTACGTTTAATCGCGGGTGCTGGTTCTGGAAAAACAAGAGTATTAACTAGGAAAATAGCTTTTTTAATTAATGAAATAGGTATTCCTGCTAATCAAATATTGGCAGTTACATTCACTAACAAAGCAGCTGCAGAAATGCAAGAAAGAGTACAACAATATTGCAATCTACAAGAGGAAGAAAAAATTAATGCTCAAACCTTTCATTCCCTTTGTGCAAAAATATTAAGAATAGATGGCGAAGAAATAGGTATTAAACGTGATTTTGTTATTATTGACGAAATTGAAAAGAAACAAATAATCAATAGAATTTGCAAAAATATTGATTATGACCCAGATAATATTGATACTAAAAGTTTAATTAAACTTTTTTCTTGAGCAAAAGTTAATATGTTTGATAAAGAAGAACTAGAGCAACAAATGCTCAAAAAAGATGATTTAAATAAAGTCATTTTAAATCTTTATGAAAAATATAATGAAACTCTTAAAAAAGAAAAATATTTAGATTTTGATGATTTAATCATTAAAACCAATGAATTGTTTAAAAAATCACCAATTGCTGTTGATAGATGAAGCAAAATGTATTCATTTATTTTAGTTGATGAATTTCAAGACACTTCATTACAACAATATGAAATTTTAAAAGTTTTAACTTCTAAAAATGCTCATATTACCATTGTTGGTGATCCTGATCAAACTATTTATAGTTGAAGAAAAGCTGATGTAAATTTAATTTTAAATTTTGATAAAGACTTTCCTAATACTAAAACCATAGTTTTAAATACTAATTATCGTTCTACTAAAAAGATTTTAAATGCAGCTAATAATTTAATTAAACATAATTCAAAAAGATTTATCAAAGATTTAGTTACTGAAAATGAAGAAGGTGATGATATAGTTTTTAATCATGCCTTTAGTCAAGAAGCAGAAGCTAGATGAGTGATTCAAAAAATTAACGAATTAAAAAAGAACAAAGTTCAACTTAAAAATATTGCGATTTTTTATAGATCTAACTGATACTCACGTATTTTTGAAGAAGCATTAATTAACGAAGGTATTCATCACAAAATTTTTAGTGGTCAAAAGTTCTTCCATAGAAAAGAAATCAAAGATGCTTTGGCCTTTTTAAGAGTAATTTATGATGGTTCTGAGGTTTATTTACAAAGAATTTTAAATGTTCCGCCTAGAAAAATTGGGGTAGTTGCTTTAGAAAAAATTGAAAAGAAAGTTAAAGAAACCGGATTAAGTCTTTATGACACATTAGTTGAATATCATAAAGATTTGAAATTCCCAAAAGAAACAGTAAAAGAAATTGTTAATCTTTTAAACTCAATAAAATTCTGCAGAAAAGCATTGGAAACAAATAAAATTTCTCTTGTTTTAGAAGAAATGTTAAATAGAGTTAATTATTATGAATATATAAAAGCTGATCCAAATTTAAGAGGAACTGCTTTAGAAAATGTAAAAGAATTAATTAACTCGATTGATGAATGAGAAAGAAAAAATCCTGACAAGAAAATTAATCAGTACCTTGAGCATGTTTCCTTATTATCTGCAGGTGATGAATTTGATAACTTTTCAAATTATGTTTCATTAATGACGGTTCACGCTGCTAAAGGGTTAGAATTCGAAAACGTTTTTATTGTTGGTTTATCAGACCAATTGTTCCCACATAATCGTTCATTAACTTCATCTGATGATGAAAAAGAACAACTTGAAGAAGAAAGAAGATTAGCCTACGTTGCTATTACTAGAGCTAAAAAGAGATTATTTATTTCTGATTCTCGAGGAACTTTATTTGACACAAAAACAGAAAAAATTCCATCTCGTTTTATTTCAGAAATGGGCATTAATATTGATGATTTTATTATTCAAAATAATATAGTTAGCAATTTTGATGAAGAAAATGATAATAAAAAAGCAAACAATAAAATTATTGTAGGTGATTATATAAGTCACACCACTTTTGGTGAAGGACAAGTTGTGTATGTGGACAATTGAAGTATTGAAGTTAAATTTTTAAAATTTGAAGATACTAAAAAATTGTCAAAAAATCATAGTTCAATTCGTTTATTAAAATAAACTCTTTTTTATTTAAACCATATTGTCTAAAAAGTATGGTTTTTATTTTAAAAAATAATTGTATTAATATTAATATAATTAATATCGATAATAAAAGTAGGAGAAATATGTTAAAGGTTATTAATCATCCATTAATATCTATTAAATTAACCAATATGAGAGATATTAATGCTAATCATTCAATTTTTAGACAAAATTTAAATGAAATTGCTTCATTAATGGTTTACGAAATTTTAAGAAATTACCAAACAAAAAGTAAAGTTATAGAAACTCCTTTACACAAAAAATATGAAGGGCAAACATTTGACAAATCAATTGTTTTAGTTCCAATTTTAAGAGCTGGTTTAGGTATGCTTGACGGACTATTAGAACTTGTTCCTGAAGCAAGAGTGGGGCACATTGGAATGTATAGAGATGAAACCACTTTTAAAGCTAAAGAATATTTTTACAAAATGCCTAACGTATCTAAAGATAGCTACATTTTTGTAGTTGATCCAATGTTAGCAACTGGTGGTTCTGCTGTTGATGCTATTACTAGATTGAAAAAAGATGGTTTTACTAACATCCATTTAGTTTGCTTAGTTGGAGTTAAAGATGGGGTTAAAAATATTGAAAACCACTTTGGAAAAGAATTTGAAATTTATTTAGCTTCATTAGATGAAAAATTAAATGAAAATAGATACATTGAACCTGGTTTAGGTGATGCGGGAGATAGAATTTTTGGTACTAAATAAATAGTGTTTAAAAATTAAAGCACTTAAAAAAATTAGTTATTTACTAATATTTTTTGCATTTTTATATAAAAAACAATAATTTAAAACTTTTTTAAATAAAATCGCTAGTAATTGTACAAATTTATTTGGTTAAAAAATAAAAGGAGTAATTATGGAAAAGAATTTGATTTATCAAGGTGATACCATAGAAGTAATGAAGACTTTACCAGATAAAACTTTTGATTTTTGCTTCGCTGATCCACCATATTTTATGCAATTAGAACCAAATAAAAAATTGTATAGAGTTGAGGGTACAGAATTTAAGGGTTGTGATGACGAATGAGATAAGTTCCCATCAATGCAAGAATATATTAATTTCACTAGAAAATGATTAACAGAAGTAAAAAGACTATTAAAAGATAATGGAACAATTTGCTTAATTTCTGGTATGCAATCTATATATGAAATTGGAGCAATTTTACATGAATTAGATTTTTGAATTCTTAACGATATCATTTGAGAAAAATCTAATCCAACCCCAAATTTTGGTGGTACAAGATTAAATAATAGTCACGAAACTTTAATTTGAGCAGCTAAAAGCAAAAAATCTAAATTTAGTTTTAATTATAAAACTGGCAAAAAATTAAATAACGATAAGCAAATGGGCTCAATTTGAAAATTCCCTATTTGCTCTGGTAATGAAAGACTTAAGGATGAACAAGGAATTAAAATCCATAGCACTCAAAAGCCAGAAGCTTTATTGCACCGAATTATAACTTTATTTACTAAACCAAACGATTTAATTTTAGATCCTTTTGGTGGAACAATGACCACAGGTGTGGTTGCTAAAAAATGCGGTCGGAATTATGTTTTAATTGAAAAAGATTCTAAATACATTAAATATGGTAAAAAACGTTTAGATCAAGTTGAACCACAAATTGGTGAAATCGAAAATGCTATTTATGATATTAAACCCTTAAAAGTTTCTTTTAAAGAAATGGTCAAAGATAAATATTTAATTATTGGTGAAAAATTTATTCATAACAATGGACAAGAAGCTATATTAATGAATGAAAATGGTCAATTAGAGTATTTAGGAAAAGTTGATTCTATGCACCAAACAGCTGCCACAATGTTAAATAAAAAAATAAGAGTTAATGCCTTTGATTATTTAAATGTAATTCGCGATGGTCAATTAGTTTCCATTTCTAAAATCAGAGATGATTATCGAAAAAAGTTGCGAATATTGCAAACAAAAACTAAAGTGTAAACAAAATTTATAATTAAAACCATTACTATTTATAAATAGGGGAGAATATGAAGAATTCTAGTTATAAGAATATAACTACAAAAGATATTTTACATAGTGCGGTTACATTGGCATTAGCTATAATTATTGACTTTTTTTCTTCAACTTTTTTACACTTTCCTTTCACTAACTTTTTAAAATTTAACTTATCACTTATTTGTATTTTTATTGCTTACAAAAAAGCCAATATTTTATATGCAATTGCTATTTCAATAATTCTTTTTTTAGTAGGACCTGCTTATGGTTCTAAGGGATATGATTTGGTAGGACTATTAGGACATTTTCTTTTATTTCTTTCTCAATTTATTTTTTTAATGACTTATTATCTTTTTGAAAAAACTTCTTTGGTTTTAAAAAAAGATAAGCAGTCAAAAATATCTTTGAAAAAATCAATTGCCTTATTAAGTTTTTCAATTCTAATAACTACTTGTTTTTTAACACTTATTAATGTTTTTTGAAGCACTCCTACTTATTTTAGACTTTTAAATTTTATTAAAAGTGAAGCCAATAAGTCCTTATTACAAATAGCTATTGATAACTATCAAACCAAATTCAAATTATTTTTTTTTAATTTAAATAATTACTTTCTAGGTACATTTGCTGTCTTTTTTACATTTAACCTATTAAATCTATCTATTAATTCTTTTTTTATTTTTATTCTTTTAAAATTTGATTATAAAACCAATGCATTAACTAATAAACAAGATTTAGACCAAAATCTAAACACAAAGGAAAATATGAAAAATAACCAAAATTATAATCACCAAAAAATCGAAAAAAAATGACAAGATTTTTGACTAAAAAATAAATCATTTGAACCAAGTGATGATTTTTCTATTGAAAAAAAATACATTCTTACAATGTTCCCTTACCCTAGTGGTAACTTGCATATGGGTCATGTTAGAAACTATACAATTGGTGATGCAATAGCTAGATATTTTAGAAGAAAAAAATATAACGTTCTTTTTCCTTTTGGTTGAGATGCTTTTGGTCTTCCTGCTGAAAATGCTGCTATTAAAAATAATATTCATCCTAAAGAATGAACCTACAAAAATATTGAAAGAATGGATGAGCAAATTAAAAGTTTAGGTCTTTCTTATTCTTGAGATCGTGAATGTATCACCGCTGATCCTATTTATACTAGATGAGAACAAGAAATTTTTATAAAGTTTTGAGAAAAAAATCTAGTTTATACTAAAAAAACTAATTTAAACTTCTGTGAGAAAGATCAAACTGTTTTAGCAAATGAACAAGTTATTGGCAATAAATGTTGAAGATGTGATGAACCAGTAGTTCAAAAGGAAATGGAACAATATTATTTAAAAATTTCTGAATATGCAAATGAACTAGATAACGATTTAAAAACTCTTGCTAACCATTGGCCTGAAAAAGTTCTATTGATGCAAAAAAATTGAATCGGACTAGAAAATGGTTATAGTTTTTCTATTGACATTCAAATCGATCTAAAAACTAATTATGAATTAAAAATATTTGTTAATGAAAAAGAACAAATCAATAATATTTCATATCTAGCAATAAACGCTACTCATGAATTTGTCCAATTTTTAAAAGATAGAAATCTTTTAGATGCTTCTTCAATTGAAAAAATTAGCGAAATTAAAGCTAATGCTAATAGCAAAAAATTTACTAAATTAGGTTTAGCATTGCCTTTTAAAGCTATTAATAAAGCGAATGGTCAACAATTACCAATTTGAATTACTGATTTTGCTTCTGCATCTGTTGATCCTAAACATTTAGTTTTAGCAAATGTTCAAACTTCAAAATCACAATTAGAATTTGCTGAATTTAACAAAATAAAAATAGCAAAGCAACAACAAAACAAATTAAATGAAGCACATGTTGAACAAAGTAAAAAAATGAATTTACAGGATTGAGGTATTTCTCGTCAAAGATATTGAGGAACCCCAATTCCAATGATTAGATGTAATTCTTGTGGTTTAGTTCCTGAAAAAATTGAAAATCTTCCAATTCTTTTACCTGAAAAAATAAACTTGAAAGTTTCGGGTAATCCATTGTCGCATGCTAAAGAATGATTAAAAACCAAATGTCCAAAATGTAAACAAGATGCTACTAGAGAAACAGATACTTTTGATACCTTCTTTGAATCATCATGATATTTTTTAAGATATACTACTAGCAAAAAATATTGACAAAAACAAATGTTTAATCAGGAAGAACTAAAATATTGACAAAATGCTGATGAATACATTGGTGGTGTTGAACATGCAATTATGCATTTACTTTATTCAAGATTTTTTACCAAAGCATTAAATGATTTAAATTTAATTCCTTTTAGAGAACCTGCTTCTAATTTATTAACTCAAGGTATGGTGCTTAAAAATGGTGAAAAAATGTCTAAATCAAAAGGTAATATAGTTAATCCGTTAGAAATTATTGAAAACTATGGAGCTGATACTGCACGTTTATTTATTTTATTTGCTGCTCCACCAGAAAAAGAATTAGAATGATCTGATAAAGGTATTGAAGGTTCTTATCGTTTTATTAAAAAATTACTTAGTAGAATTGACACTATTGATACTAAAAGTAATTTTAAAAATATTGAACATCAAAACCTAAGTGAACTAGAACAAAAAGCAAGGATGAAATTATTCCAAACATTACAAAAGCAAGAAGAGATTTACAACAATAGAAGAAATGCTTATGCTTTTAATACTTTAATAGCTTCTGTTATGGAAGTATGAAATGCTTATGAAGACATTGAAAATAAAACTTTATTAACTGAATTTTATTATGTAGTTTTAAATATTTTAGAACCTTTTATTCCTCACATTTGTTGAGAATTAAGTAATAAATATTTTAAAAATGAAAACTTATATGATTTTACAATTGACAAAAATGCTTTAGAAAGCAACGAAGTCAAATATCCAATTACTATCAATGGTAAAATCAGAGGTGAAATTCTAGTTGATAAGAATTTAAGTAAAGAAGAAATTATTTCTTTAGCTAAAGAAAATGTCCAAGCATTTTTAGAAAAAAATAATTTAACAATTACTAAAGAAATTTTTATTCCAAATAAAATTATCAACTTTGTAGTTGTTGCGAAATAGTGCTGTTTTTATTAAATTAGCACTTTTATTGTTAGAGTGCTAATTTTTGTATATAATTTTATGAGCAAAAATCTAGACCTTTATTGCTTTATTAAAAAAGGAGAAAAAATGAAGGCAAAACATATAGTAATTTTTAATGATATTGTTTATCAAGGTCACCACAGAGAAATACAAATAGAAGATCCAAAAATTGTAGATTTCTTCGAAATATGCAAAGAGCAAGATCAAAAAGTAATTTTACTTTTCCCTAAAAAGAAATATCTTACAAACAAAAATAAAAAATTTATTTACGAAAATCTTTCATTAACTAATGAAGATGTTTTTGAATTAGGGGTTTTATGTAAAATAAATAAAGTTACTAAAAAGAAATCTGCTCCTTCTATTATTAATTTAAAAGCAATTAATAGAGTTAAAGTTTCTTTTGATAAAACTGCTATTGGACTAAATAGTGATAAATTTATTTTACATACTGTTGATGAACTTCCTTATTCAAAATATGAATATAAATGTGCTAAAACATTTGAACCAGTTTATCAAAAAGATATTGACAAAATCGACAAATTATTAAGTGAACTTAAAAATAAGAATATTGAGATTTTAACTTTTGATGATACTTCTAACGAAACCTCTTCATTATTTTCAGGTGAAGAAGAAGGAATTGTTGATTTTATCAACATTTTAGCTGGTTGCTTAGTTCTACCATATGAAAAAAAATATGAACTATTTTTTCTTTTATCAGTTGATGAACAAATTCAATTCATCATTAACTTCCTTGAAAGTGAACAACAAACTATTGATGTAAACGATGAAATTGAAAAGAAAGTTAAAAAGAATCTTGAAAAACAACAAAGAGATTTTATTTTAAGAGAAAAACTTAAAGCTATTAAAGATACCTTAGATGATGGTGATAATGGTGAAGAAATTGATGATGAATATAGTAAGAATATTAATGATGAAAAATTAAAACAAATCTATCCCGAATCTATTCAAAAAATCATCAAAAATGAAGCAGATCGTCTAAAGGGAATGATGACTGGTTCGCCAGATTTTGCTTTAAGTCAAAATTACATTAGCACTTTGAAAAAACTTCCTTGAAGAAAAGTTGAAAAAGAATCGCTTGATATTAAATATGCTAGAAAAATTCTTGACAAATATCATTATGGTTTAGAAAAAGTAAAAGAAAGAATTATTGAATATATCGCATTAATTATCAATCAACAAAAACATAATAAAATTGATCAAAATTCATTGATTTCAATCGATGATGAAAATATGATTGATTTAAATCTTTTTAAAGAAACTCAAGAAACCAAAAGCAAAAATCAAGAAACCTTTAATAATGTTCCTATCTTAACTTTGGTTGGCCCTCCAGGAACTGGAAAAACTTCGTTAGCTAAAGCTATTGCTCAAGCTTTAAATAAAAAGTTTATTAAGATTTCCTTAGGTGGAGTTCATGATGAATCAGAAATTCGTGGACATCGAAGAACTTACGTTGGTTCAATGCCAGGTAAAATCATTAAAGGAATTCAAAAAGCCAATGTTTCTAACCCATTAATTTTATTAGATGAAATTGATAAAATGGCTTCTGACCATAAAGGCGATCCTGCATCAGCGATGTTAGAAGTATTAGATCCGGAACAAAATGCTAAATTTCAAGATCACTATTTAGATACTGAATATGATCTATCAAAAGTAATTTTTATTGCTACCGCTAATTACTATGAAGATATTCCAGCGCCTTTATTAGATCGTGTGGAAATTATTGAATTAAGTAGTTATACCATTAATGAAAAAGTTAAAATTGCTCGTAATCATTTAATTCAAAAAACTATAGAACAAGCTTCTTTAACTCCTGAACAATTCAAAATTGAAGACGATATTATCGAATTTATTATCAAAAACTATACTTCAGAAGCTGGAGTTAGAGGTTTAAAAAGATCGCTAGATAAAATCGCAAGAAAAATTGTTGTTAAAGTAATTGATTCTAAAGATGAAATTAAAGAATTTAAAATTGATAAAAAAGTAGTTCAAGACTTTTTAGGTGTTCCTATTTTTAGTGAAAACGAAAATGAAAAAGAAGCTCAAATTGGTTTAGTTAATGGACTTGCTTTTACTTCTTTAGGTGGAACCACTTTACAACTTGAAGTAACTACCTACCCAGGTAAAGGTGATTCAATTAAACTTACAGGGCAATTAAAAGATGTAATGCAAGAATCAGCACAAATTGCTCTTTCTTACGTTAAAGCCAATGCTAAGAAATTCGAATGTGATAAATTTGATTTCGAAAATAATCAAATTCACATTCACGTTCCTGAGGGCGCTATTCCTAAAGATGGACCTAGTGCTGGAATTACCTTTACTACCGCTATTATTTCTGCATTAAGTAAAAAACCTGTACCTACAAATATCGGAATGACCGGGGAAATTACTTTAAGAGGTAAAGTTTTAGAAATTGGTGGTTTAAAAGAAAAATCATTTGCTGCTTACAAAAAAGGAATAGACACAGTATTTATTCCTAAAAACAACAAAAAGAATTTAATTGAATTTCCAAAAGAAGTAACTGATTTTATTAAATTTATCCCTGTTTCAGAATATGAACAAGTATATGAATATATATTTAAAAATCCTGAAAAATCGAAAGTAAAAAAATCACAAAAATAATTTAAAATGCAAAAATTGAACAATAATTTTTATTGTTCTTTTTTATTTTTTTAACAAAAAAACTTTGTTATTTCTTCATTGATTATCGCTTAATAAAAAGCAAATGTGATATCATTAAAAAGATTAGTTTTTCTAAATATTTTTATATTTATTTTTTTACTTTTTTTACTATAAAAACTAACAATTAATTTAAATAAAAGGAGAAAAATGACCCCACATATAAATGCTAAAAAAGGAGAAATTGCTAAGACCGTTTTAATGCCTGGTGATCCTTTAAGAGCTAAGTTTATTGCTGAAACTTTTTTAGATCCTGGATATAAACTAGTAAATAGCGTTAGAAATGCTTTTATGTACACCGGTACATATAAAGGAAAACCTATAACAATTGCTGCTAGCGGTATGGGATGTCCTTCAATTGGTATTTATTCTTATGAATTATTTAATTTTTATGATGTAGATACTATCATTAGAATTGGTTCAGCTGGTTCATACGAAAAAGATTTAAAAATTTATGATGTTGTTTTAGCTAAAGATGCTATTGCTGATAGTAGTGCATTTAGAGAATTAGTAATTGGAGACAAATCAAATATTTCACTTCCAAGTAAAAAGACCAATGAAAAAATTCTAGCAATTGCTAAAAAATTAAATATTCCTGTAAGTGAAAAAAGAGTTCATTCATCAGATGTATTTTATGCTTCAGTTTCTTTAGAACAAAGAATCAAAACTACTCAAGCATCATGTGTTGAAATGGAATCATATGCTTTATTTACCAATGCTGAAAAATTAGGCAAAAATGCTGCTTGCTTATTAACTATTAGTGACAATTTAATAACTCATGAAATCACTAGCGCAGAAGAAAGACAAACAGCATTTACTAAAATGATGCAAATAGCATTAGAAATGGCAGAATAAAATGAGAGTAGTTGATTTAATAGAAAAAAAGAGATTAAACAAACCTTTATCTACTGAAGAAATTAAATACCTTATTGATAGCTACGTTGCAGGAAAAACTCCCGATTACCAAATGGCTGCTTTTATTATGGCTGTTATGTTTAACGGGATGACAAATGAAGAAATCAATGTTTTAACTTCAACAATGATGAATTCTGGAAAAGTAATGAACTTAAAAGAAATCCCAGGAATTAAAGTTGATAAACATTCAACTGGTGGAGTTGGAGATAAAACTACTTTAGCAGTAGCACCGATTGTAGCTGCATTAGGTGCTCCTGTTGCTAAAATGTCAGGTAGAGGACTAGGACACACTGGTGGAACCATTGATAAACTAGAATCTATTCCTGGTTTTCATGTTGAATTAACTGACAAACAATTTATTGAACAAGTTAAAAAACATAAAATCGCTGTTATTGGACAATCAAATGAAATGGTTCCTGCTGACAAAAAATTGTATGCTCTAAGAGACGTAACTAATTGTGTACAATCAATTCCTTTAATTGCTTCAAGTATTATGTCTAAAAAATTAGCTACTGGTTCAGATGCTATTTTATTGGATGTTAAATGTGGTAAAGGTGCTTTTATGAAGGATCTTGATGAAGCAAGATTATTAGCAACAACAATGATCAACATCGGAAAAGGTTTAGGTGTTGATGTTAGAGCAGAAATTACCAATATGAATAGACCAATTGGTCGTGAAATTGGTAATAAAAACGAAGTTCTAGAAGCAATTAAAACCTTACAAGGCCAAGGACCAGAAGATTTTAATGAATTAGTATTTTCTTCTTGTGCAACAATTTTGGAACAAGCAAAATTAGTAAAAACTCACGAAGAAGCTATTGAAAAGATTAAACAAGTAATTGCTAATGGAAAAGCATTAGAAAAATTCTATGAATTCATTGAACTTCAAGGTGGAGATTTAAAAGCATTAAAATCTAAAGATTTTTGAAAACCTAAATATAGTTTAGAAGTCAAAGCTGAACAAGATGGTTTTGTTGAAATCTATGATAGTTTAACTTTTGGTATCGTTGCTATGAAACTTGGTGCTGGAAGAGCAACTAAAGAAGATAGTATTGATTTTGAAGCAGGTATTTCGATTGCTAAAAAAACCAATGAAGCTGTTAAAAAAGGTGAAACAATGTTCACTTTATATTCTTCAAAACCAATTGAAAAAACTTTGCTTAATGAATTAAAACAAAGTTATAAAATTAATAATGCTAGAATTGAAAATAAAATTATTTTAGATAAATTAAGTTAATTAAAAAAGATAAGGAAAAAATGACTCAATACAACAAATTAATCGATCACACATTCTTAAAACCAAATGCTACTAAAGCAGATATCGATAAATTAATTGCTGAAGCAAAAAAATACGAATTTAAAACAATTTGCATTAATTCTTCATGAATTCCATACTGTAAAAAAGAATTAGCAAAAACTACTATTGGTATTACTTCTGTTATTGGTTTCCCTCTTGGTGCTTGTACAAGCGCTACAAAAGCATTTGAAGCTAAAGAAGCTATCAAATTAGGTGCTGACGAAATCGATATGGTTATTAATATTGGAAAATTTAAAGACCATGAATACGAATATGTTTTACAAGACATTAAAGAAGTTAAAAAAGCTTGTGGTAAAAACACTTTAAAAGTTATTGTTGAAACCGCTCTTTTAGATGAAGAAGAAATCAAGAAAATAACCGAAATCGTTATGGAATCAGGTGCTGAATTCATTAAAACCTCAACCGGATTTTCAACTCGTGGAGCATCAGTTAGAGATGTTGAAATTATGAAATCAGTTTGTGGAGACAAATTATTAATTAAAGCTGCTGGTGGTGTTTCATCATTTGCTGATATGGAAGCAATGGTTAAAGCAGGCGCAAATCGTTTTGGTACTTCTCGTTCAGTAGCAATTATCGAAGGTAAACCAGCTACTGAAGGATACTAATTAAATCCTTTAATCAAAGATTTAAAAAATAAAGCCTCAAACGCTTTATTTTTTAAATTCAATTTTCTTAACAATAAAATCTAAAATCTCATCTCTAATTTCATCATTTTCTAGTGCGTAATCAATGTTTGCTTTAACAAAGCCTTCCATTGAGCCTAAATCGTATCTAATACCTTCAAAATTAAAAGCAAAAATCTTTTGTTTATATTTATCTTTTAAAATATCAAAAGCATCAACTACTTGCATTTCTTTATTCTTTTTAATTTTTAAAGTTGAAAAAACTTCTAGTATTTCAGGATTAAAAACATATCTTCCTAAAATCGCTTTATTTGATGGAGCATCTTTAGCTTCTGGTTTTTCAATTGCGGTTTCAATTTCAAAAGCATTTAAATTCTTTTCACTTTCGTTTTTAGGTTTTACAATTCCATATTTATTGATATTTTTGGTTTCTACTTCTTGAACCCCTAAAATATTAGCACCATTTGATTGATAATAAAAATCAATAAGTTGTTTAATAGCAGGAACTTTACTTTTTATTAAATCATCACCCAAAATAACTGCGAAAGGTTCATTACCAATATATTGTTTAGCACACATTAAAGCATGACCCAAACCTAATTGCTCAGTTTGAACAATTTTAGTAATTAAATGACTTCGATTAGTCTTTTTTACTTCTTGTAAAAGGCTTAATTTATTTTTTTGAATTAATTCTGCTTGTAATTCGTGATTAACTTCAAAGTAATCAATTAAATTATGTTTTCTTTCACTTATAATGATAATGATTTCTTCAATTCCTGATAATACAGCTTCATCAACTAAAAGATCAACCAAAGGACGATTTAACACTGGTACAAGTTCTTTATGAACTACTTTAGTCATTGGCAAGAACCTTGTTCCTCAACCAGCGGCAGGAATAATTAATTTTTTAATAGGTTTTATATTCATATTTGTTCCTTAAAGATTAATTAATCTTTTTAAAATATAATTTCTTTTCTTCTTTGTGAATTAGTCTTGTAATATTCGTGTGATGAGCAGCAATGATAATAATAGCAGCAATGCTATAAATTATTCCTTGGATATATCAAAGGTTTGATATTGGAAAACTCTTATTAATAGTAATATCAATAAAACCAATAACATTAAGTCATTTACCTGAAAAACTTAAAATCATTCAAGGAATAAAGGTAAAAGGAATAACGATAACTGCGGTTAAAATTGAAGCTAATGAAACATATCTAGAAATAAAAAAGATACTAAAGAAACTAATAGCAGCAATGACAAAGATAATTGGGTTTAAAGTTGCTAAAAAACCAACTGTACATGAAACCCCTTTTCCACCTTTAAATTTATGATAAATTGGAAAAATATGTCCAAAGATAATTCCAAAACCCATAAAGTGCGAAAATAAATAATATTTATCTACAAAAGTACTTAAACCGTGGTTAAAAACAATAATGGTAATTAAAGTGGGAATAAAGCATTTTAATGTATCAAAAGCAAAAACTATTAGACCAAACTTTTTCCCATAAGTTCTTAAACCATTAGTTGCTCCTGCATTACCACTATTTTGTTGTCTTAAATCTTCGTTATTTAACTTTTTGCTCATTACAATCGCAATATTGAATGAACCAATCAAATAACCTATTAATAGGATTAAAAAATTAAAAAGTATTGCGTAAAAAATATTCATAAATTCACCTTAACTATTTATAGATCTTCAACTTTGGATTAGGACGGTAATTTCTACCTTCTTTTGCTTCTAATTTTCCATTTAATAAAGTTGCATCAGCAGAAAAATTACAAATTAATTTAAACATTGATTGTCCTACACCATAAAAATCAACTGGAGTTTTTTGTTGTTCAAAATCTTTGATTTTATTTACATCAAAACCGGAAGAAACAACAATTTTAACATTATTGGCGCCTACTGAATCTAGTGCTTTACGTAAATTTTTAATCATTGTAGGATTAACTCCATATTCTGGACTTTGGCCATCAAACATATGATCAACCATATTTTTAGAAGTATCAATTCTAACTGCAAAAAGTTTTTCTTTTAACTTTTGGAATGAAGCAATCGAATCAGCAATTACGTTATTGTGATAATCGACCAATGAAATAATTTTGTTATTAGGAAAATGCTTTGCATATGCTTCCATTGCTTTAGTGGTATCACCAGCAAAATTTTGAATTAAGATATGTGGCACTGAACCAAAAGTACTAGTAATTTGTAAAGAATTTTGTGCTTGGGTAGAAACTGAAGTAATTCCCCCTAAAGCTACTGCTTTTCCATCAATTTCTTGCATTAAATAATGATCAGCACGATCTCCCATAAAAATTACTTGTTTTCCATTGGCTGCTTGAACACATTCATAAGCATTAGTTGCTAAAGAACTACTTCTTGATAGAATTCCATCAATCATTCCTTCAAATTTACCAAAATCTTGATAATGTCCTTCTAGTTCTAAAACCACTTCTAAATTTGAAATCTTTGACCCTTCAGGAAGATATTTGATTTTGTATTTAGAAGTATCAGTGTGCTTACTTAATAATTCTAAAACTTCGTTCATCCCTCCTAAAATGGAATTATCTCTTCTTTGAAAAAATTGTAAGGTAATTACATTGTTAGGATTTTCATTTTCTAAAATAGTTTTAGTTTTATGAAAATAAGAAGCAATATATTTATCTAGTTCATCATTTTTATTATTCATATTTTTAATCCTTGTAGTTGTATTATTGATTAGCAAAAAAATTATTAAGTTCAATAACAAACTTAATAATTATAAAAAATTTAATTAACCTTTTATTAATTTATTGTAATAAACGCTTAATTCTGAGAATAAATCATCAGAAATTGGTTTAATTGAAATATGTTCACCTTCGATTCGATAAAGTCTTTTAGCTCTTTGTTCTAATTCTTTATCTTCATCTTCTTCAAAATAATTGTCATAGATAAATTGATATTCTAACAAGTTAGTAGGAGTATAACCTATGTAGTTGAAATTATCAAAACCAGGATTATAACCATTTTCAAAGTGTGTTGGTCTTTGTTCTGGATCTGGATATTCTTTTTCTATTTGTGCTTCATCATTTTCTTTTTCTTGTGCTAATTGTTTGATTGCTTCATCGAAAACAATTTCTAACTTTGCTTTATTTTCATCAGTATCTGGATTGTTAAAGGTTTGATAAACATCAGTTCCGAATTTAGCTACACCTACTTGATAAAGTCTTTGATAGTTTGACATTCATGTTTGTCTAGCAACTTCATAAACGGTATCATCTAATTTGCTGCTTTTGTTGTTATTAATAACAAAACCATCAACTAATAATAAGTTTTTAAGGGGTCTTACGTATCTAATAGTTCCATTAGCTACATTTTTAAAATTGTCTTCTGAATAAAAAGCATCAATCCCATCACCATTATACATAATGGCAGCATTGATTTTAGAATGGGGATTTAAAAGCAAGTTTAATAATTCCAAACCATCAGATTTAAAATTGATATGTTTATCATTATTAACTGAATAACCAGTTCCATCATGAATTAATTTAACAAAGTTATTAATTAATAATTCATAAGTAGTAGAATAAACATTTCCATTAGCTTCATCATCAATTTGACTTCCACTAGTTAATTTTGACCGATAAGCAGATCCATATATTAAGTTATCTCTTATTGAGTTGGTAATTGCTCAAGAATCATAACCTTCTTTGCTTAAAGTTTTTAAAATATCAATCATTGGTGCTTTATTGTCAACCATTTTAGGAAAGTCAACATCTTTTGCTTCCTTGTTGATTTTGCTTGGATTATAGGCAATAATCGCATCTTGTGAATAATAAGGCAAAAAGTATTGTCATAAGTGTCTAGTTTCCTCATTGCCATTTTCATCTCTAAATTTGTTACCTCAGTAATCAGTTTTTAAATATTCATCATATTCTTGTAAATGATCTCAAATTTCTTTTCTTAAAAATGCTTTAGGACTTTTAATTCCTTTGCCAAAGATTTTTTCATAGTCAATCTTTTTTAATGCATTACGCTTAATTAAATTAACCGATTGGGAATCACTACCGATCCCAGCTACAGCTTTATTAGTTAAAATTGCTTTATTAAATTCTGCAATTTCTCCAAATTCTTTAAAATCAAATTTTTGGCTAATCTTTTGCATATTTTTTGGTGACATATATGATTGATAAGAATAAAAAGAAGGTTTAAACTTATTACTCATTTTAATCCCTAACATCACAATTAAAATAGTAAATAAGAAACCAAAAAACGCAAAAAAACCAAACTTTTTAGTTAAAACAACATTTTTAAAAAAGGATTTAATTTTGTTGTTGTTTTTTTTCATTTTTTTCTCCTTTTTTAATTCTAAAGACTTTAATTAATACATAAGTAAAGTTACCTACCAAAGTAATCATTAATAATGAAGCACCAACAACTAAGCCTCAAGGTTTAAATGTTCCTTCATACAATTTAGTCCCTAGTGTAGAAGCATTAGAAACAGTTCTCATAATGATAAAATCATCAAAACTAAAGAAAGTAGAAACTAAAGCCACAAAAATAATTGAAGGAATCATATATACAAAATAAGTTTTAAATCATGATCTAAACTTTGAATAACCTAAATCTTGTGAAGCTTCAAGTAAACTTATATTAAATTTAGAACTTCGAGGATACATTAATGTTATTCCGTATGGTAATACCATAACTGAATGTCCAACAATGGCTCTAACTATTCCTTCTTTCGAAAACGATAAAGTTCCAAAAAATAAACCGAAAACTAAAAATAAACCAATTGCTGTAATGTTGTCAGGATTAATTAAAGGTATATTATTTACCCCTTTAATTACTTTTCCATAGACTTTGTTTTTTTGTTTTCACATTCCGTAAACAGTTACTAAGGAAATAGAAATTACAATAATAGAAACAAAAAAGGCAATAATAATTGAATTAATTAAAGCAATTCCTCTTCCATCATTGAAAAAATCTTTTCAAGCAGTGGTTGAAAATTTATTTCAAACTGTATTTAAATAACCTTTTTCAGTTGGTTTATTAAATGAAAATATACCTGCAAAAGCCAAAGGAATGTAAGTAAAAATTAAAATTAAATAAATGTATGAACTTTTCATTATTTCTTTAAACTTATGCATTTTTTTCTCCTCTTCTATTGATTGCTTTAATAATCAATTTAGGTAGAAAAATAATCAATGAATAAGTACCAATAAAAATAATTGAAACTACTAAAACTAAGGTGCTTCCTAGACTTAAATCAAATTCATTTGATGGATTAGCATATCCATTTATTACTTCACCAATCATTTGTAATTGCGAACCATTTGGTAATAATTTAGAACTAATTACAAAGGTAGTAGCAGAAGAAAGGAAAATCAAACCAAATCCACTAATGATTGCTTTAAAACCATAAGGAATAACGATTTTGAAAATAGTTTGGAAACTATTGTAGCCTAAATCTTGTGATGCTTCAATAATGTTTCTAGGCATATCTTTAAAAACACTATATAAAGGCATTATCATATATGGCAAATTCAAATAAGTTAATGCTAAAATCATAAATCATTCAGCATTTAGTGATTCTTCTTCAAAAACTGAAAGAAAAAATCCACGAATAGCATAAATTTTTGCGATTGTGAAAATTAACATCGGGCTTAAAATCAAACTCAAACCATAAATTTTTAAAATTTTAGATTTAGAATTAGAAATAAAATAAGCATACGGAAAAGCAATAATCAAACATAAAATAGCAGATATGATTCCAATTTTCAATGATCTTCAAATAATTTTTCAAGTAGTTCATTGCTTAATCAATGATCAAGAATCGAAATTTGCTTTGGGTTTTAAAGCATTAATAATAATTAAAATAATAGGTAAAATTATTAAAAAGATAGCAATTAAAACATAAGGTAGTAGAAACAATAATCTACGATTAAGGTTTAGTTTTTTGTTAATTTTTAAATTCATTAGATTCGTAATCCCATTTGCTATCTTTATTCATTAAATGAATTGAATCAACAGTTCAACTTAAATAAACTTGTTGTCCAATTTCAAACTTTTTAGCTGTTTCAACAAAAATAATGTCCTTGGTTTCAAGTTCAATCTTAATATAGTAATAACTTCCCCGGTAAGCCATATTAATAATTTTTGCTTTTAGTTCATTTTCTTTATTTGTAGCAACATCTTCAATATCAATATCTTCTGGTCTAATTAAAACATCAACTTCTGTGTTTGGTTTAAATTGCTCATCGTTATGAATGGTAGGAAAAGTCATTTTTTCATTAAACATATTTACTTTTCCATTGCCCAAATAAATCCCGTTGTAAATGTTTGAATCACCAATAAATGATGCTACTCATTTGTTAATTGGATAGTCATAAATTTGCTTTGGAGTATCATATTGTTCAATTCTACCTCCACGCATAATTGCGATTTTGTCAGAAAGTTCTAAGGCTTCATCTTGATCGTGAGTTACAAAAATGAAAGTTTTTTGCAGTTTCTTTTGTAAGGTTCTTAATAAAACTTGCATTTTTTGTCTAATTTTTGCATCAAGTGCTGATAAAGGTTCATCGAGCAATAAAATTTCAGGTTCAATTACTAAAGATCTAGCTAAAGCAACTCTTTGTTTCATTCCACCAGAAAGTTGAGAAATAGATTTTTTTTCTGATCCTTGTAGTCCTACAAGTTCGATAATTTGTCTAATTTCTTGATTCATTTCTTCTTTTGTGATTCTTCTAGTTAGATATTTATTTTCAAATTTTTCAGTTTGTTGTAATACATAACTTTCTCAATATGAATAATTAAAATCCGATCTATCCAATCATTTTAATCTTCTTTTATATTGAATAGAATTAGGTTTCATAGTACGCATTTCTTTTTCGTACTGATCTTGTAATTTATCTAACTTTTTCTTTTCTAAAGCTGCTTTTTTTTCTCAAACACCTTGCTTAATTGCTAAGATTTTTTCATATTTAGGATTAATAACTTCTTTAGGATATCTTTTTAAAGCTAATCCATATTTAATATTACCTTCAACATTTAAATGAGTAAAAAGTGCATAGTCTTGAAAAATAGTAGATAAATCACGTTTATGAGGTGGTAAATCTTTAATATCTATTCCATAAAATTTAATTTCACCTCTAGTAGCCCTTTCAAAACCAGCAATCAATCTTAAAATTGTGGTTTTACCTGAACCCGAAGGTCCTAATAAAGTTACAAATTCTCCTTTTGTAATATCCAAATTAACATTGTCAAGAACTTTTTTATCATCAAATTCTTTAACAACATCCTTTAATTGGATAATATAAGGACTTTTATTTGTTTTAATCATTTTGCTCCTTGTTTATTTAGAAATTAAAAACAATAAAGTAATAAATACTTTAATTAAAAATTAAAACTAAAATAAATCGGAGGCTAAATCGTAAAGATTTTGTGAATATTCGATAGTGTTAAAAGGAAGATCTGAAACACGATCTTCATTGTTTATTGACAATATAAATTTTGTTTTTCTATCAAATAATTTTGAACACAAAAAATCTTTTTCCATAATGGAAAATATTATATATATTAAAGAAAAAAACTAGCATAAGTTTTTTAAAATTTAATTAAATTTTTGCTTATTAAAATTAGGTTATTTTTAGACAAAATTTAGGTATAAAAAATCACCAAAATCAACTATTTTTTTGTTTTAAATGTCGAATTGGTGAAATTTATAGATCAAATCCTTCATAGGTTTTAAATGCAATTTTATATAAAGCTAATAAGATATTTTGGTCAATAGATTTGAGTTCTTGAAAAACAGAGTCTTGTTCAATATGTAAAAGTTTATTTCTAGAAATAATTTTAGAAATAGTTATTGGTAATTGCTCACATAGTTTTTTAAATGCATATTTATCATTAGTCACTATTTCATAAAATTTATCAATTGAAATTCTTCTTAATAACTCATTTTTTATTTGTTTTTCACTATCTATCGAAATTACTCAAGGAAGATTTTGTGACCGTTTAGCTATAACTTCCACAAGAGCAAAAATACTCTTTTTACTTTGTTTTATTTCTATTGGAACCGTAAAAAATTGGTTTGTTAAGCAAGCACGCTAACGAAAAAGTTAGTGTGCTTTTTTTACTCTCAAAACGAAAGGAGTTTTATGGGTGTTTTAAGTCAAAGATATTTAGATAGACAATTTTCATTAAATGGTTTTGGAAATGAAAGCTATTCAAGATTAGAAAAACAAAATGAAAATTTTGATTTGAAATATTCAGAAAAGAAAAACGACAAAATAAATTTTTCTTTTAGAAGAAAACTTTATAAGTCAAAGTTTTACATCAGTGATAGTTATTTTCAATTGCTGAAAACAAATAAAGTTTTTGTCGAAATATTTATAGCAATAGTTGTTTTATTTAATGAAGCTAAAAAAAGAAAACATAAAAAAAATATGTTTTTTGGAATTAGTAAAAAAACTCTTGAACAAAAATGTGGTTTCAAGAAAACAAGTATTAAAAATGCTATTAAAAAATTTTTAGAAATAGGAATTATTGATAAAGATTTTTGAACAAATTTTAAGTTAATCAAACCATCAAGAAAATACTTAAAAAATGATGGTGAAAAATTCATAAAAATAGAGAGTGAAAATGCTTGAAAAATATTTTTACTTTTTGGTTTAAAAACTTTAAAAACTTATCAACTGCTTAAATGAAAATCTAGAATGATTTTTGATAAAAAATTCAATTCATTTTCAGGAAGAAGAAAAGTGATTTTACAAAATAAAAAAATGATGAATGTGAGTTCTATTAAATAAGATATATAAAAATAATTTTAATATAATTTATTATTATATTTCATTCAAATAAGGAAAGGTTATATTGTAAATATATGAAACTAAACAAAAAAATGCTTGTTGGACTTTCAATTGCTCCATTAGTTGTAATTCCAACTGCTTTATCTGCATCTTGTAATCAAACAGATTACGATAAGCTTATTGAAAAATTTTCTGAGCTATATCCAAAGTTAACTAATAGTGAAAAAGAAAACTTTATTACTAGAATTGATAGAAATAAAGTTTTAACACAACAAGATAGAGTAAGCATTATTCACACATTAAATAAAAACGCTGGTAAGATAGGTTCTGTTGTTTGATTTGTTAAATCTGCTGAAGCAAAAGTAGCACAAATGCAAAGTTATTCATTAGCAAGAGTTGCTTTTGATAATATTACAAAAAATAGTGAAAACAAATTAGAACTTACAAAAGTTGATAAAGATTCTGGCAAGGTTTCCAACCCAGAAGATGACAAATTTATTCCGGTTGTTTTTATGGATATTGATGAAACTGTTTTTGCTAATGAATATTCAGAAGCAGTAGCAATGAGAGATGGTTTTAGTCCTTCATTTAAAGAAAAATATGATATCCAAGGTAAAAGAAAAGCTATCCCAGGTGCTATTGAATTTATCAATCACGTTTTTGAAAAAGGTGGATTAGTATTTTTTAACTCAAACATGAATCAAAAAGAAGAAGTTATTAAAGGACTAAAAACCAATTTAGAAAAAGCAGGTGTTAAAAAACAATACATTAAAGATTGAATGTTTTGATTAAAACAAGTTAATCCTATTGGTACTAAAGAAGGCGAATTCCAAGAAGCTCCTTGAATGCAAAGAATTACTGATGAAAACGAAGCGGTTACTACTTCTAAAAATGTAAGAATGAACGCTGTAAGTGATAATACTAAGGGATGAGATTTTTCAAAAAGTGATTCACAATCAGGAAATGCTGTTAAATTAAGAGTAATTATGAAAATTGGCGACGATTTTAATGACTTTTTCGATCAAGCATATAAAGACATCAAACCAGAAGAAAGAACAGCATATATTGACAAATTTAAAGATCTTTTAACCAAAGTTGAAGGAACTAAAGGTAAAAAAGTTGTTATTAAAGACAAAAAAGTTGAAATGACTGACTTAGATTGACAACAATTTTATGTTCAAACACCAGGAAATGCAATGTATGGTGGATGAGAAAAGAAATATAACTATGGAAGTTATAGAGATCTTTGAAAAATAATTGAAGAAATTATTAAAGATCCAAAAGATTTACAATAATCAATTTAAAAGTGTATAACTTGTGGCAACGCAAGTTATCATTTTTAACCCAGGAGGAAAAATGAACAATATTGATAAAAATTTATTAGAAAGTTTTTATAAAAAATATACAAAAGATAAAGCTAATTTAGTGATTGAAAACGCAATTGCTAAAGTTGGGCCAAAAGAAGCATCGTTTAATAATGAAGTTTTAAGAAAGCATAGCTTTCAATTCTCAGTTGAAACTAAAAAATCATCAATTACTAATCAAAAGAAATCGGGTAGATGTTGAATTTTTGCAACCTTTAACGTAATGAAAACTAAAATTTTAGAAAAATTAAATGTTGAAGACTTTGAATTTTCACAAAACTTTATTCATTTTTATGACAAATTAGAAAAGGCAAATAGTTTATTTACAATCATTATTGAAAATCCTAATTTAACTGTTGATTCTAGATTATTTACCACAATGTTTAAAGATCCAGTTTCTGATGGTGGGTATTGAGGTTTTGTTCCAAACTTAATTGCTAAATACGGAATTTGTCCTAAATCTGCTATGCCTGAAACTTATAGTTCAAGTAATACAATGCAAATGAATGAAATATTACATTACATAACAATGAATACAATTGTTGATATTCAAGTAGCACAAAAAGAAAGTTTGAACATTGAACAAATCTTAAAAATAAAAGAAGAAGGTTTATATAACATTTTTCAAACTTTAGTTAAATCTTTAGGATTGCCTCCAAAGAAATTTACATTTGAATATCGTGATAAAGACAAAAACTTTAAAAAAATTGAAAACATTAGCCCTTTAGAATTTTTAAATGAATATGCAGATAATGAATATTTAGATCTTATCGATTTAGTTGACGATCCTAGAAAAGAACATTCTAAAAATTCAACTATTCATTATAAATATTGAAAATCAGTTAATGAAGCACCATTAGTTAAAAACATTAATGTAGATTTAGAAGTTATGAAAGCTGCAACTATTGCTTCTTTAAAAGATAACAAACCTGTTTGATTTGGTTGTGACGTAGGTGCTTATTCAGATAATAAAACTGGTATTTTCGATACTGAATTATTTAATTACGAACAAACCTTTAATTTTAAAAATAAATTAACAAAAGAACAAAGAGTTAAATACTTTGTTTCTCCAGTAAGTCATGCTATGACTTTTGTTGGAGTTAATTTAGATAAAAATGGTAAACCGATTTCATGAGAAGTAGAAAATTCATGAGGAGATGAAGTTGGTAAAAAAGGTTATTACTCAATGAGCGACAAATGGTTTGATGAATATAATTTCGAAGTTGTAGTTAACAAAAAATATGTTGATCAAGCTATTTTAGAACAGGCTGAAAAGAACATCATTGAATTAGAACCTTGAGACCCAATGGTTTAATTACTAAACGTTTTAAAATTTCATATTAGCCTATAAACAAGGAAAATATGAAATTTTTTATTAACCCTTAATAAGGGCTAAAGCTTGAAACAAATAATGAAAAAACACCAAGGATTTTCTTGGTGTTTTCGAATAAATTGTTAAATATTAAAAGTCAATATTTTTAACATATTTAGCATTATTTTCAATGAATTCTCTTCTTGGTAATACTTCATCACCCATCAATGTTGTAAAGGCTCAATCAGCTCTAGCGGCATCTTCAATTTGAACTTGGAACATTTTTCTGTTCTTTGGATCCATAGTAGTTTCTCAAAGTTGTTCGGGGTCCATTTCTCCAAGACCTTTATAACGTTGAATATTAATTTTAGAATTAGAATTTAGTTTTTTCATTATCTCATCTTTTTGTTCATCGTTATATGCGTATTCAACAGTTTTATTTTGTCAAATTTTATATAAAGGAGGTTGAGCAATATAAACAAAACCATATTCAATTAATTCTCTGAAATAACGATAGAAGAAAGTTAATAATAAGGTTCTAATATGAGCGCCATCGACATCGGCATCGGTCATTATGATAATTTTGTGATATCTTAATTTGTTAATATTAAATTCTTCACCAATACCAGTACCTAAAGCAGTAATCATTGATAAGATTTCAGCATTAGCAAAAAGTTTTTTAGCTTGGTTCTTTTCTGCATTAATTACCTTACCTCTTAAAGGTAAAATTGCTTGAGTATTACGGTCTCTACCCATTTTTGCTGATCCACCAGCGGAATTACCTTCGACAATGTATAGTTCTGAAATTTCAGCATTTTTTGAAGAACAATCAGCTAATTTACCAGGTAATGATCCACCTTCAAAAACAGTTTTTCTTCTTGTTGCTTCTCTAGCAGCAATTCCAGCTAAACGAGATTTTTTAGCTAATAAAGTTTTTTCAACAATAATCTTTGCTACATCTGGGTTTTCATTTAAAAATCTTTCTAAACGTTCAGATAGAACTTTATTAACAGCTGCTCTAGCATCTTTATTACCTAACTTACCTTTAGTTTGACCTTCAAAAATAGGTTCAGCATGTTTAATAGATAAAATAGCAGTAATACCTTCTTTGATGTCATCTCTAGTTAATTTTTCTTCGTTAGTAGCATCTGGTTTTAAAAATCCATTTGAAGTAGCGTAATTGTTTATTAATCTAACTAATGAATCATAAAAACCTTGTTCGTGTGTTCCACCTTCAACGGTAACAATATTATTAGCATAAGAAACAACATTACCAATGTATTTTTCATTATATTGAATAGCAACTTCAACATGTACTGGTGGTTGATTTTGGAATGAATAATCTCCATCAGCATAAATAATTTCTTCATGAAGAATCTTTTGACCAGCGTTTAGTTCTTTAACATAGTCAACAATTCCACCTTCAAAGAAAAATTCTTCATATGAATTATCTCTTTTATCTGAAACAACAACAGTTAAAGCTTTATTTAAATAAGCAATTTGCTTAGCATGGTCTAAAATAGCTTCTTTATCAAATTTATTTTTATCCATGATTGTAAAATCTGGATGGAATTTAATTCTAGTACCTGTATCTTCTAAATCAACTTGATCAATTACTGTTAAATGTTTAATAATTTTTCCACCATTAGCAAATTGTGCATAGTGTAATTTACCATTTCTTTTTACTCAAACTTCAAAAGAATCTGATAATGCATTAACTACAGATGCACCAACCCCGTGTAAACCACCAGAAACTTTATAAGAAGATTGATCAAATTTTCCTCCAGCATGTAAAACAGTTAAAACAGTTTCAACAGTTGAAAGTTTAGTTTTAGGGTGAATATCAACAGGAATTCCCCGACCATTATCTGAAACTTCAATAGTTTCATCTTCACCAATTGTGATTTCTACTCTGTTCGCAAAACCAGCCATACATTCATCAACTGAGTTATCTACAATTTCTCAAATTAAATGGTGTAATCCTTTAATTCCAGTTGTACCAATATACATCCCTGGTCTTACTCTAACTGGTTCTAATCCTTCAATAACTTTGATATTACTTGCCGTATATTTTGCTTCATCTTTTTCTTTAGCCATATTGTTCCTTTCTTTACTTAATTACAAAATGAGTATAATATGTAATATTATACTACACATTATACTCATAGTAATTAGTAATTAAAAACCTTATAAAATTATTTGAAATTATTGATATTGAAATTCAAAAAAATATTTGGATAAAAAAAACATAATTACATTTTGAAAATATAACTATGTTTAACTTTTAGTTATTTAAAAATATATTTTTTTGTAATAGACTATAAAAAAGGAAAATACAAAAAAATTATTCTGCATCAAATTTAATTGAATTACAATCTTCAATGTTATAAACAATATTTTTATTCATTGTAAAAATTGTTAATGCTTTTCCAAATTTAATTAAATAATTTTTAACTTTTTTAATTTGTTCTTCTTGTTTTTCTTTTTCTAATTTATTCAATTTTTCTAGCTTAGTTATATAAACAAAAATTAAGATCATACATATTAAAGCATATGTAAATAAAACAAGGAAAGTAACTAAGAAAACAAGATATATTGTG
The DNA here is from genome assembly GCF_045276885.1 of Mycoplasmopsis hyopharyngis. NCBI lineage: Bacteria > Bacillati > Mycoplasmatota > Mycoplasmoidales > Metamycoplasmataceae > Mycoplasmopsis > Mycoplasmopsis hyopharyngis. Next base: position 466,891 of record NZ_CP174164.1, read on the forward strand.
TTGTTAACATTTCAAGTTGTATTTTTAAAAATCATATATTTTTTAACAATAAAAATTGCTAACAAAATAATGATTGACATCGACAAAAAAAGTGATCAAAAATAAGGTTTAACAATCTTGGTGTATTTTTCATAATTATTTTTCATCCAAAATATCTCCTTAATTATTCTTTAACTTTAAATCTCTCAACAAGAACTTTTTTTCAAAAACCTTCTTCATATTTTTCAGAAGCTTCAATTGTTTGGTTTGTTAAAATTTTTTCTTTTCAATTTTCGAATTTTTTCAATGAATTTTTAAAATTATTTATTCATTGAATATAAAAATCTTTTTGTCAAAAGTTAGAAATTTTATATTTCTTTGGTCCGTTATTTCAAATATGTGAAACAACTTTTTCAAAATATAAAAATTCATTTTTATAAATTTTTAATTCTGGATTTTTTGAATCATCAATTTTTTGCTCTTCTATATTTTTACTTTTTATAATTTCAACTATTTGTTCATATTCTAAAAATTTCTTTTTAGATTCACATGAACTTGAAATAAAAGGAATAGAAGTAGCAGAAACAATTAAAGATAGGGAATAAATTCCTAAATGTCTAGTTCTTATTTTCTTCATGTTTTTAATTTTACATAATAAAAATTGTGCAAATTTTTTTTATATTTTCATTAGAAAAAATGTGGAAAATATACACAAAGTTTTTCGTTGTTTTCTTTCTTATATATTAATATATATACTTTTTTTATCTAATTTACTATTAATATTTAGATAGTAAATATAGGAAATAATAGAAAATTAGAATATTTTTTGGAATTTAAAAATAGGAGCAAAATGAAAAAAAATAAATTACTTGTGACTAATTTAGCACTTGCAACTACTCTTGGTATTTCGGGTGTTGTAGCTGCTACTTCAGTTTCATGTGTAAGGGAAAAAGAAAAAATCATCTTTGGTGTTTCATTTTCTAGGGGTAAAGAACAATGAACAGCATTAGAAGATATTATTCAAAAATACAATAATTCACCAGAACATAAAGCTAAAAAAGGTTTTAAAGAAGTTGAATTAAAGAACATTGGTTCAGGATATGGGGCTGCTCACAAGAAAATTGTTGGTGATATTCAATCAAAAAATAGAGAATTAGCAAACATTACTGCTAACTATGGTGCTACTATTGCTGAATTAGTAGCAACAAGACGTTATATCAATTTAAAAGATGCTGATCCTGATGCTTCAAACTCACTTGATATATTCTCAGAACACTTTACCGGATCAAACTCTAAAGTTGCTGGTCTTAAAGAAGGTGGAGTTTACCTTTTACCATTTTTAAAATCTTCAGTTGTTCACGGAATTAACGGTCCTGTTTATAAACACATTTTCAAATCATTACAAGAAAAATCAGTACAAATCGATGAACAAATAAAGAAAATGTTTAATCTTGATAATGAACAATGAAAAACAGATGTGGAAGCAATTAAAAACACTAAAAATGGTGATAAATCTGAATTCTTAGGTGAAATTGATGAAAATAAGGTTAATGAATTATTTAAAGACAAAAAAGTTAATTACTCAATTTTTGAAAATGGTAAAGAATTTATTCAATTTTTAATCAATGTTAAAAAATCATTCAAAAATAGTTCAATGCCACTTTTAGGTATCGATGATATTTCAGGTTTTATTAACCCATTATTATTTGCTGCATTAGACGGTGATGAAAGCAAAATGAACGCTTCAATTAAAAAGAATGCTGCTGGTGAAATTACAATTTCATATGAAAATGCTGTAACTAATGAAAACCATGAAGCATACAAAAAATCGAAAGAAATTTTTGATTTAGTAAAAGAAGCTATTACAGCAAAAGCAATTAAAATCTTTGGTGATGGTTCTTATGCTTCAGCTGATGCTACTAACCATAAATTAGGTTCAAACTTAGGTTCTTCAGCCGGTTATTCACATAACTTTTTGCCTGGTGTTAATCTTTATAATATTGTTTTAAAAGATCAATCTTTAAAAGAAGAATTGAGAGAAATTTCTTCAAGTTCATTCAAGTTAACAAAAGTTGAAGGTGACAAGGTATTTTGATTTAATCAAGAAAATGAAACAAACACTAAGTTTCATAATAAAGTTTTAAAATCAACTGAAACTGGCGGCAAATATGATTTAGTTTTGGATGCTAAATTTGATAACAAGTATGAACAATTTAAAACAATCGCTAATAAAAATGATCATATTATGTTTATTAAAAAAGATAATAGTGAATTAATCGAATCATTGAAAAAAGCAACAAATGAAATTGAATTATTAGCAGAAGGAAGACAAAACGGCGTTGAATACAATGTTTATAGTTTTAAAACTAGTTTAAAAACTAATAGCACATCATTAAGTCACTACCAAGTAATTGCTAAAACATCTGATAAAACATTACAAGAATCTGAATTAGTTGCTATTAAACCATTTACTAAATGAGAATCAACAAACATAAAGAAAACTAACTTCCTTCAAGGTCCTAACATAATGGGGATTAGAAATAATGCTAATGAAGATAGAGCTACAAAACTATTCTTTAAATTCTTAACTTCAAACAAGAAATTGAAATTCACAGACCAAACAGGCACTTATGAAGAAACTCCTATGGAACATGTATTTAGAGTTGCTTCTTATGTGGTTCCTTACAAAGGATTTGAAACAGCTTCATTACCAACAAATGCTAAAGATAATAAATATTTAAATGTTTGTTTTGATTTATTTAAAGAAGCTGCTAAAGGTCAAATTACTTTATATGAAGAACCAGCTAGTGCTAATGCTGATAACTTTAGAAACTTAGTTAACTCACAGTACAAAGCACTTTACACAACCATTGATAGTGGAAAAGAAGGATTTGAATATAAAGATCTTGCTAATGAAATCAAATCAAATATCAAAAACTTTAAATAATTTTCTCCAAAATTAATTTAATAATAAAATAAAAAAGAAAAAGAAAATAAGCTTTAATTTCTAATTACTTATTTTTCTTTTTTATTGTTTATAAATAAAAATATTAATAAAATAAATATGAGGAAAGGAGAAAATATGAAAATTAAAACTAAAGTTTTAATCCCATCATTGTTAGCTGCTAGTTCATTAGCTATCATTCCAACTATTTCAAGTTCATGTAATGAATTTAAAAATGTAGTTGGTCCAATCAAAGCTAATTATGAATTAGACACAAGGATTAAGTTAGATACCGAAGATGAATTATTTAAAAAACGTGCATTTAAAGCAAAAGTTACTGATAATTCAGATGGTGATACTGTTACTGTTGAAGCATTAGAAGATCGAACAGAACAAAAAATTGAAAAAGGTAAAGAATACAAAATTAGATTATCGGGTATAGATACACCTGAAAAAGCTGTTGGTGGTGTAAAATCAGAAAAAAGAGAATATACATATGCTCTTATGTCATCGGATTTTTGTATTAAAACCTTATCAGTAGGAAAAGAAGTTATTGTTTTTGCTGATGAAAAAGATAGTTTTGGTAGAACTGTTGGAGATGTATTTTTTGATCCAACTGAAATCAAAAATGAAGAAATTGAAAATGCTGCTAAACCTAAAAAAGATCAATTAGAAAAATTAAAACAACAATTTGAAACAATTACTTCTGAAGAAGAAAAAGCAAATCTAAAAAAACAAATTCGTGAATTAGAAAAAGAAATTAGAGAATTAACCAAAAAAATTGGAATTTTTTATAAATCATATTGTGTAGAAATAGTTAAAGCAGGTTATTCATTACCTTTAACTTCTGATAGTAAAATTAATGCTACTATTAGTTCAAACTTCACAACTGAATACTACACTTATTACTTAATGTATCAAGCATTAAAATATGCTTTAGATACAAGAACAGGTTTTTTCAAGTATAAGATTAACAATTCTATTCGTAAAATAGAATCAATCTATAAGATAAAACCTATTGGTCAAGGTTACAAGTTCTTTATTGATGATATAACACCTGAAGAAAGAACTATTATTCCTATTACTGTTCCAGATGCTGAACATAAATTCTATAAGAACCCATTTAATAAAAATTAATTAAAAGAAAGTGAAATGTATGATTATATTCAAACGACTTGCAAATTTCATTAAGTCTAGGGTAACTAAATTTGATGAAAGAGATAAACAAGAATATGAACGTTTATTAAACAAAGTTAAAGAATCTAAGTCTGAAGAAGATAAAAATGTTCCTGCTATTGAATTAAGAAATGTTTTTATCGATTTTGGTGAAACTTTAGCAGTTGATGATGTTAGTTTTAAAATTCCAGAAGGAAAATTAGTAACTTTATTAGGACCTTCTGGTTCTGGTAAAACCACTACTTTAAATGCAATTTCAGGTTTATTAACAATCAGTAGTGGTAAGGTGCTATTCTATGATAAAGATGTTACCAATTTACCTCCACAATTACGTAAATTAGGTTTTGTTTTCCAAAACTATGCTCTTTACCCACATATGAGTGTTTATGCTAATATTGCTTTCCCATTGAAAAATGATATGGATTGACAAAACTCAGTAATTACTAAACGTTTAATTGCTCAAACTCAAGTAAATAATATTTACTTAAAGAAACTTGGCGCTTCTGAAGAAGAAATGCAAGAATATTTAAATTCAGTTCAACATACTCGTGGTATTTTAGATGAAATTGAAAAAGAATATTCACAAGAAGTTGCTAAAATTCGTGGTCAATTTGTAAAAGCACAAAATGCTTACAAATTAGCTAAAAACCGTTATGAATCAGACTTAAGTATGCTTGCTAAAAACACTCTTAAGTTCTTAACTAACTTAAAAAAGGATTCATTAGAAGCAAAACAAAATTTAACAATTGAATTTAACATTGCTAAAAGTAACAATGCTTTACCTAAAGAATTTCCTGAATGTACAATTTTAAAAGAAATTGAAGAATCAGGATTATTAAAATACTCAAATCCTACTGGGGAAAACAAGTATGAAAAAGCATTAGAATACAAGGCAAAATTTGAATCTTTAATCGCTAAAATTGCTGAAGAAAACAAACAAAAATACAACTTAGAAGATGCTTTAAAATTAGTTAAATACGAAAACAAAATCATTAGAAACTTAATGATGTGTAAATACTTAACTAAAACAGTAGAAATCAATAAAACCAATATTGAAAAAATTGCTGAACTTAAACAAGAATTCATTGATGCAAAAGCAAGCTTAAAAGGTTTGAAAATGAATTCAAACATCAAGAGAATTTCAAGAAACTTAAAAGTAATTCCTCTTATGTTAAGACAAAAACATCATCAATTAGCTACTGAATTAAACAAGAAATACAACTTTATTAAAGTAGTTGCTTCTGATATGAAAAACCAAGACTTTGCTTTAAGCAAAGAAGAAAGAGAACAAATTGCTAAATTCTCTGAAAATATTTTAAGTATCAAAAAAGCAATTCACAAAGAAGTTCTTGAAGTTGCTAAAAGAGTTGAAATTCTTCCTATTTTACAAAAAAAACCTACTAGACTTTCTGGTGGACAACAACAACGGGTATCTATCGCTAGAGCGATTGTTAAAAAACCTAAGATCTTGTTAATGGACGAACCTCTTTCAAACCTTGATGCAAAATTACGTATCAACACCCGTCAATGAATTCGTGAAATTCAACAAAGTTTAGGTATTACTACCGTATTTGTTACCCACGATCAAGAAGAAGCTATGTCAATTAGTGATATCGTTATCTGTATGTCAACTTCTAAAGTTCAACAAATGGGTTCACCATTAGAACTATACAACAAACCAGTTAATGAATTTGTTGCTAGATTCCTAGGTATGCCTGAAATGGGATTATTATCTTCAGAATACAAAAATGGTGTTTTAACCGTTAAAGACCAAGAAGTTAAAGGAGTTAAAATTCCTAACGTTGAAGATATCGAACTTAAAGTTGGGGTTAGAGCTGAAGACTTCATTTTATCAAAAACCAAAGCAGGAGCAATGTTCGAAGGGAAAGTTCATGCAGTGGAAAACTTTGGTAAAGAATCTAAATTAATTGTTTATTTAGGTGAAGATAAACTTAACTTCTTATTAAATAATAGATATGATTACAAACCAGGTGATTCTATATTCTTTAGTGTACCTGTTGATAGATTACATATATTTAATGCTATAACTCAAGAAAGAATTGAATACAATGTTCAAAAATAGTTTTTGAAACAATTTAGCAAATAAATGCAAGTTCTTATTTAATTGATCATTAAAAAAACAAGCAAATAAGAAAAATGCGATTTCAGGTTCAGTAATAGAAAAAAGAACTCAAGCTTGAATTCCTCTATTACTTATCTTGCCTGCAGCATTAGTACTTGGATTTTTTACTATTTTGCCATTTTTCTTTAATTTATATGAATCTATAACTACTTCTGTTTCTCAAGAACAAATCGAAGCAGGGATTAGACCTAATTTTACTTTCGATAATATTTCTGCCCTTTTCCAAGATAAATATTTTGCAGTTGGGGTTAGAAACTCATTTATCTATGGTTTATTAATTCTTCCTATTTCAATGATAATTTCAATCTTGATTTCATCATTGGTAGCAAGTTTAATTAGAAAAACTGCTAAAGGTTTTTGACAAACAATCTTTTTCTTACCGTATGTTACTAATGCTGTTGCGGTTTCGTTAGCATTCGTACAGATGTTTGAACCTACTGGACCATTTAACAAAATCTTTGGTTTAAATACTGGATGATTAAAACCTAGTGAATTAAAAGAATGAGGAATGAATTCAATCTTCGTTTTAATCATTAACGGGGTTTGACATGGTTTAGCATTTAACGTTTTATTATTTACTACTGCTATGCTTTCAGTAGATAAAAACTTATACCGTTCTGCTTCTATTGATGGACTTCCAGGTTGAAAACAATTTTTCACCATTACTTTACCATCAATTAAAAGAACAACTACTTTCTTAGTTACAATGGGTATCATTAACGGAATCAAAGTATTCCCATTAGCACTTTTTGAAAACAATGTTGAAAACGCACGTAATGCTGGGGCTTCAACTATTATCTTATACATTTACCACTTTGTTCAATCTAACAATTACAAAATGGCTGGTGCTGCATCTATTGGACTATTTATCATTGGGGTATCATATTCAACAATAATCCGTGGTGGATTTGGTGCCATTGCTTTAGCGTCATTTAACAAAGGAGAATCTGATGTTTGAAATAAAATTAAAAACTCGAACGAAATTCGCGAATTTGAAGCTCAGAAAAAAAAGAGACTTAGTTACTCAACAAGTTCAAGATAGTTCTTTATTTAACTTAATTTTTAAATCATTTTTAAAGATTGTGACGCTATCATTTTTCGGATTAATTATTTTAATACCTTTTGCTTACATGCTTTTACTTTCAATCATGGGGAATAACCAAGCTCAATTATTACAAAACGGGCAAGCAAGTATTATTCCACAAGAATGAAACTTAGGAACCAACCTTAAATCAGCATCTGAAGGTAATGGTGGGGGCTTTTGACCATGACAAGCTCAATGACAAAAAGGTTATCTATTTTCATTCCTATTAACCTTTTCTAACGTTTTACTTTCAATCGTATTAAAGATTTTTATCACTATGCTTTTAGGTTATGCATTTAGCTTAAAAACTTGAAGAGGTAAAAACTTTGTATGATTTATTCTAATGGCTTTATTAGTTTTACCTGAAGTTGCTTTATTATCAGGTCAATACTGAGTAACTGTTAGGGTTAAAAACTTTTCGAAGGATTTACCAGGAGCTAATACAGCTTTTGCTGAATTCTTCTTACACTTATTTTTAATTGCTATACCTTTTGTTGCTTCTGTATTTAATGCTTTAATGTTCAAAAATGCTTTTGAATCAATTCCTACAAGAATTAAAGAAGTAGCAATGATTGATGGTGCTATTGGACTTAAATACTTATTTAAAATTGCGGTTCCAATGGTAGCACCTACTACATTAACAATTATTATTCTAACTACGTTAGCCTCATGAAACTCATATTTATGACCTAACTTAGTTGCTGGAACCGATTATAGAGTTATGTCTGTTTGACTATTTGGTGTTGGTAAAGATACTACAACCGCTGATGAACGGGTATGAAACAACATTAAAATGGCTGGGGCTCTTTTGGTTATCTTACCAATGTTCATCTTCTACTTTGTATTTAGAAAAAGAATTATGGGTGCAATTTCACGTCAAGGAAGCACAATTAAAGGATAATTATGGAAAAAGCAAACTTAAAACCAAAAACTATCTTATGAACCATTGCAGCTTCAATCGCTTTAATAGTTATTATCTTATGCTCAGTAATTATTGCTAAAACTTCAAGCATTGAAGTTATGGAAAAAAGCGTTAGATTAGACTTTGCTTTTGTTGAACTTTACCGTTCATATAAAGCATATGCAATTGGAATCTTAGCTTTTGCAATTGTGGTCTTTTTAATGGGTGCTTATATCGCTTATGCTGGATTTAAATCATGAAATTACAACGCTACATTGTAGCTTAAAAAAATTAAACGAGGTAAATATGAAAAACAAAAAATTAGTTCTTATTTCACTAACTCCTATTTTAGCTACAATTCCTTTCGCAATTTCAGCATCATGTATTAATCCATTTAAAAACCAAGACGAAATTATTTATTCTAAAAAATTTATTACCCAAAATTCAATTACTAACAAACAAACTTTAAACATTTATCAAGATGATAAATTTAAAGCAGCAACCGAAGATGAAAAAGCTGCTTTACAAAAATTTAGTCAAGAAATTAAAACTATTAAATATTTAAGATATGAAGAATTTTTATTTAACATTGAACTTTATGGCTTTGATGCTTTAAACTCAGTTAAAAACGTTAAATCAGAATACATTTTTCAAGTTTTAAAATACTATTTTAATGACACTCCATTTATTCACGAAATCTTAAACAAAAATAGTAAATTTGTATTTCAAAATTCAAGCAACGAAAACAAATTCCAAAGCTATTCATCTTTAACTTACACTGATAAAGATAACAAAAACACTGTTGGTTTAGGAATTCCTGTTGTTCTTTGAAAACACCTAGTAAAAGGTCTTGAATTTAAAACCTCTTCAAATGAAGAAATAATTCAAAATTACAACACTATTTTAAAAAGATTTTTAGAATTAAACCTTAAAATTGCTTTACACGACGAAGGTTACAACAACAAAACCAAATCAATTAACCAATCACTTTCACAAGTTTTTGGTCCAGCAAACTACATTTTGCCAGTTTATTCTAAAAAAGTTTCTTCATTAGATCAAGACTACACCAGTACTGAATCACTTCTTTACGCAATGTTTGATTCTAAAACATTAAGCAAAATGCCTAAAGATGTTTATTTAGAATTTCTTAAAGATCCTTTAGCTTTTTATCAAAAAAATGAAGCTTTAGTTTCTTCCGCTTACAAAAGCGATACAAGTGAATATAATGGTAAACCAGCATTAGACAAATTCAAAGAATTAGTTCAAAATCAAGGTGTTGGTCAAGAAAGCATTGCTTCTTTAATGGCAAAAGTGCTTTATTCAGTTAAACTATCAGGTGTAAGAACTGTTAAATTAACTGACAATAACTTCTTGTTACAAATTAAAAACAATCAAGGTGAATGAATTAACTTTACACCTTTTGCTGATTATCAAAAATTAACCATTATTAAAAAATCAAATCCTGAATTCAAAAACGTTTCAACTTTAGAACAATACTTTGAAAAATTAGTTCACATTCCTTTTACTCCTAAAATTGAAACTGAATATAAAGATAAAATTATTCCATTTTACGAAAAATGAGATGAAGCTAAAAAAGCTTTTGAAGATTTAAAAGCGGATGCTAAATATCAAAAATACACAAAATTAATTGATAAAATGATTATTGATTTTGAAAAAGTTAAAGAACAAATCAAAGATATTAAAGATAAAGAAAAACTTACAACTCCTGTTATCTTTGAATTTGTTCAAACTCTAAATAAAAAACAAATTATAGAAGATTTTGTTTCTCATAACTCATCAATTGAAACAAGCAAAGAATACCAAGAAAACGACAAAGATCAAAGTTTATTAATCAAGTTTGAATAACTCGAAATCACACCGAAAAGGTGTGATTTTTTGTTCCAATTTTGATGCAAAATCAATGATATTTTAAAGAATATGATAAAATTAATAACGTATATTAAACGAACATTAGGAAGGTCGAAAAATATGAAATTAAACAAAAAGTTATTAGGATTTGCAGCAATTTCTTTACCATTTGCATTTGCTCCTATTGCTTTATCAGCATCATGTAATAAAGAAGATAAATTAGAACTTACAATAGCAGAAGAAAAAAGTGATTTAGAATTAGAACAAGGTATTGAAAAATTTCATCAACAAGATGATTTAAAATTAACAAATATATCTAAAGCAAAATTAACAGTATTATCAAAAGACGTATTAAACAAAATTGCTAAAGAAGAAAAAAATGGTAAAACATATTACTCAATGGCTTATTCTTTTAAAACAGGAAAATTCCATGGTATAAAAGATGGTGAACCAACAAAAGCTAATTTTGAAGGTGAAGAATTATTTGCTATTGAAGGACTTGATACAACAGTAACAGCTTGTGCACCAACAAAAAATCCTATTTACAAAAGAAAATCAGATAATAAAGCAATGATTACTGCGTTTATTAATTGTCAAGTTGAAGGAAAAACAATTACCTTTAAATTTAGACTACATAATTACAGTGCTAACAAAGCAATTTCTTCACAAGTTTACCAAGCAAAAATCACTTTAAAATAAGATTTCATTAAAACTCCTTTCAAGGGAGTTTTTTTGATTATCTAAAATAGAATAATATACAATAGAAATATGGGATTTTTTAGTTATTTAAAAGAAAAATTATTTGGCAAAAAAAATAAAGTTGAAGCCAAAGAACAAAAAATAAAAGAACAAGAAGAACAAGAATTAATTAATTCAAAAAAGTTAGAAAAATATAATGCTGGATTGAATAAAACAAGTGTTTTTGGTAGAAAAATACTTGAATTACAAAACAAGCATAATAAAATAGATGAAGAGTTTTTTGAAGAATTAGAAGAAATTCTAATTATGAGCGATATTAGTACAAAATTAGTATATGCAATTATTACTCAAATTAAAAATGAAGTAAAAATCAATAACATCACCGATCCAAAATTAATAGGTGAAATTGTAGCAGATCAAATGTTTTTAATTTATGCTAATCAATCAGTAATTGATACTACTTTAAACTTTAAAAAAGACCGTTTAAATGTGTTTATCTTTGTTGGAGTAAATGGTTGTGGCAAAACAACCTCTATTGCTAAAATTGCTCATATATATAAAAAATTAGGTAAAAAAGTACTAATTGCTGCCGCTGATACTTTTAGAGCTGGAGCGGTTAGTCAAATTGACATTTGAGCACAAAGAGTTCAGGCAGATATCGTTAAACCAATTAAAGAAGGTGCTGATCCTTCTTCTGTGGTGTATCAAGCCTTAGATAAAGCTAAAAAAGAAAATTATGATTTATTGATAATTGATACCGCAGGTAGATTACAAAATAAAGTTAACTTAATGAATGAATTAAGCAAAATGTATGGAATTATTCAAAAATTTGAACCTTCTGCTCCTCATGAATGTTTGTTGGTACTAGATGCTACAACTGGTCAAAATGGTATTTCTCAAGCACAAGCATTTAAGGAAGTAGCACATCCAACAGGAATTGTTTTAACTAAAATGGACGGAACTTCTAAAGGTGGGATTGTTTTAACTATCAAAGAGGAATTTGATTTAAACGTTAAATACATCGGTTTAGGTGAAGGTTTAGACGATTTACAAGAGTTTGACTTAGATAAATTTATCTACGGAATGACTAAGGAATTAATTAATGAATAAAGATGTTAGAGATTTAGAAGTTAGAGAACTTTACATTGAATTGTTTGAAAAATATGGTTCACTTTTAACTCCAAGTCAACAAAGTATTTTTAAACTATATTTTTATGAAAATTTATCCTATTCTGAAATTGCTAACATTATTGCTACCACTAGAACTTCAGTTTATGATAGCTTAAAAAAAGCTATGAAAAACTTAGATAAATACAATGAAAAAATCATTTCTTAATTGTTATTTTAATAGATAATAAAATTTTGGTTTGTTAGTTCTATTAAACAACATTTATTAATAAAAAAGATAAAGTTTTTTAAAAAACATAGTTATAGATTTAGTTTAAAATATGGCATTTAGAGAATAATTAATGCTATATTTTTTTGTATGATATTATAATTATCATTATGATAAAAATAACCGATTTAGTATTTAAATATCCTGGTAATACCACTAATGCATTAGATGGGATTTCTTTAGAAATTCCTGAAGGAAAATATGTGGCAATACTAGGCCATAATGGTTCTGGTAAAAGTACTTTTTCTAAACTTTTAGTGGCTTTATATAAACCATTAAGCGGAAAAATTGAAATCGATGGTATTCAAATTCAAAAAAGTACCATTAAAGAAATTAGAAAAAAAATTGGAATTATTTTTCAAAATCCCGATAATCAATTTATAGGTGCTTCAGTGGAAGATGATATTGCTTTTGGTTTAGAAAATCAAAGAATACCACAAAAAGATATGAAAAAAATCATTGATGAACTTGCTGCTAATGTAGGTATGAGTGATTATTTAGACAAAGAGCCACAATATCTTTCTGGAGGACAAAAGCAAAGAGTAGCTATTGCTTCTGTTTTAGCTTTAAATCCCAAAATAATTATTTTTGATGAAGTTACTTCTATGCTTGATCCAGTAGGAAAAAGAAAAATTCTTGAAATCATTCATAAAATTCAAAGAGAACAAAACAAAACTTTAATTTCCATCACCCATGATATGGATGAAGCGATTTTAGCAGATTATTGTATTGTTTTTTATAAAGGTAAAATTCTAGCTACTGGTTCACCAAAAGAAATTCTTAAAGATAAAGAAATAATTGAAAAAGCCAAAATTGATTCACCATTTATTTTTAAATTAAGTCAAGCACTAAATGGTATTGAAGCAACATACGAAGAACAGGAGTTAATTGAACAATTATGCGAATAGAAGTTAAAGAATTAACTCATATCTTTGATAAAAAAACTCCTTTACAAACCAAAGCTGTTGATAATGTATCAACAGTGATAGAACAAGGTGAATACATCGGAATTATTGGACAAACAGGTTCTGGTAAAACTACCTTTATTGAGCATTTAAACGCTTTATTATTACCAAATCAAGGAACAGTTGAATGAATCTTTGAAAATGAAAAATGGAATAGAAAAACTAAACAAATGGAAAAATTTATGGATAGTTTTCTATTAAAAAAGAATTTTGGTAATCGTGTAAAACGTTCAAAAGATATTCGTAAAAGAGTTGGAATTATTTTTCAATTTGCTGAATATCAATTATTTTCTGAAACTATCAAACAAGATATAGCTTTTGGTCCAATGTCTTTTGGAGTAAAAAAACAAGAAGCATATGAAAGAGCTAAAAAATATTTAGAATTAGTAGGACTTGATGAAACTTATTTAGAAAAATCACCTTTTGGTCTTTCAGGAGGTCAAAAAAGAAGAGTGGCACTAGCGGGTATTTTAGCAATGGAACCTGATGTAATTGTAGCTGATGAACCTACCGCTGGGCTAGATCCTGCTGGAGTAAGAGAAATCTTAGAAATTTTTAACAAATTACATCAAGAAGGTAAAACTATCATTATCGTTACTCATGATTTAGATAATGTTTTAGAAGTAACAAAAAGGGTTATTTTATTCAAGAATGGCAAAATTTTAAAAGATGGTGATACTTATGAAATTCTTAACGATACTGAAGCGTTATATGAAAACAGTTTAGAACCACCAAGAATTTTGGCTTTTATTAACAAATTAAGAAAAAAAGGAATTGATATTCCTAAAATAACTTCCTTAGATGAATTGATAAACTTTTTAAATAGCCATAGGTCGGTTGTTAAAGGAGGTAAATAATGAAATCAGTTTTTGGTCGTTATTTACCTGGTAATAGTTTTATTCATAAATTAGATCCAAGAATTAAGATTATTATCAATATCATTTACATTGTTTTAGTTTTTATTAGCAATTATTTCATTACTAGTTTTATTTTATTAATTCCAATGTTAATTGCTTACTTAATAGCAAACAAACGCTTTTTACCTTTAATTACTTTATTAAAGATGCCTATTTTTATAGGGATAGTTATCTTTTTGGTTAATTTGTACACCGTTAATAATACCAAAGGTGAAGATTATGAAATAATCAAGATATTTAATAAAGAATTGTGGATAAAAATTGTTTCTAATAGCCCACATAATAAAGGTTATGGAGTTTTTAAAGAAAATATCATTCGAACATTATCTTTAGTTTTAAGAGTTTATTTAATGATTATTACCACTTCATTATTAACCAATACTACTAAACCAATTTTATTAACTAAAGCCTTAGAAGACTTAATGCTACCACTTAAGTTATTGTTTATACCTGTTCATATTATTGCGATGATTATTTCTTTAGCTTTAAGATTTATTCCTACTTTATTGGATGAATCAAAAAGAATTATGAAAGCGCAAGCATCACGGGGAGTCGATTTTAAAAATGGTAAATTCAAAGAAAAGGTTAAATCATTTACAACCTTAGTAATTCCCCTTTTTATTGCTTCATTTGCCAAAGCTGATGATTTATCTAATGCAATGGACACTAGAGGATATGATCCTTATGCCAAAAGAACTAGATATAGAAAATTAACTATTTCTTGAAGAGATATCCTTTGCTTATTATTTGTAGCTTTATTAATAACTTATATTATATTAACTCAAACAGTAAATGTAATTCCTTTACCTTGATGATATACTATCACTAGATTAAATGTTTAAAAAAATAGCAATCAATGGTTGCTATTTTTTGTTTGGATCATTAGGGTTAGGATATTGATTAATTGGGCTATTAGGCATATTTTGCTGTTGTTGCTGTAATTGTTGATATTGTTGCATTTGTTGAGCACTCATTTGCGAATTCATTTGTTGATATTGTTGCTGCATTTGTTGTTGTTTTTGACTTTGTAAACGTTGATAAAAAACACTAGAAGCTGCTACATCAACAAATAAATAAGTGTTATTGTGTTGTTGTAATATTGAAGAAGCAAAATTATTATTAATTGGGTTCAATAATAAATTAGCTACCGCATTAGCTTTTTTAGCACCAATAGCATATAAAATTACTGCTTTGGATGCATATATTTGGCCAACACCTAAAGAAATCATTCTGTTTGGTACCATTTGACCAGCAAATAAATATTGGTTTTTTACTAAGTTTTCTTGTGAAATATTACATACTGAACTACTATCGAAGGTAGAACGAAATTCATATTGATATGACAATTCACCGTAATCACCTAATTCTAATAAACTAATATCTAAACCACCAAAACGCATAATTTCGTTATCAAAAGTACTACAATTTAAAACCATATTACCATAAGGAATAGGAGTTCTTAAATAATTAGGATTCATATTAATTCTACCGCATAGGTTTTCAAATAAAAATGATCTACAACTTAATCTATTTCTAGGGTCAATACCTACATATTCAGCTGTTGAAAACACTGTAGTTCTTGAAAAGTCAACATTTCTTGCATAATTTTGTGCAATTAAGCTTCGATAAACATAACTAGAATAATCAGAAGCACAAAGACCTAAAACAATATTAGGTTTACGCCTTATATTTTGAACTATGAAATCAGCTATTCTAAAACCAATTTCATTAGGATCTTTACAGACAATTAATTTTATAGCCATATTTTAATTAGTTGTTGCCCTTTCATCTAAATCATTTACATTAAAGATATTTTAATTTTTTAAGTTCTTATTTTTTAACATTAAAAAATAAAGAAATATTCTTTTTATTTTACTATAAATTAGTCATATTCTCAAATAAATTCATAGTCAAAAACTTTAACTGTATCACCAGCTTTGATACCTTTTTTAACCAATTCGTCTCAAACACCTATTTTCTTCATAATGTTATTGAATCTTAAAATATTGTCATAGGTAGTAAAAGGAATTTTGCAATAAAAATGATAAACTCTCTCGCCTTTTATTTCAAAAGTATCACTTTTAATTTTGGTAACCTCATATGGTTTTTCTAAAGTAATAATCTTTTGATCTTCGATTAATGTTGGTGAAGAAATTGGTTCTAGTTCTAGATTTTCAATTTCAGTTCACATTTTATTTTTTAATAGATTTAAATTATCATAATTTAAAGCAGAAATGCTAATGATACTTAAATCTGGATATTTAGTAGTAAAAGCAGCATAATTCTTACTAAAGTTTGCTAAATCGTTTTTATTAGCAATAATAATTTGCTTTTTAGTTTCTAAATTCAAATTAGCATTTTTTAACTCGTGATTAATTTCTTCGTAATCAGCAATAGGATTAGCGTTTTCTGAACCAAAGTCGATAATGTGGGCAATGATTTTACATCTTTCAATATGTTTTAAAAATCTAATTCCTAATCCTTTTCCTAAAGCAGCACCTTTAATTAGTCCTGGTAAATCAGCAACAGTAAAAATGTTATCTTTATATTTAACTATTCCTAATTGTGGCACTAAAGTAGTAAAATCATAATCGCCAATTTTTGCATTAGCATTAGAAATTGCTGATAATAACGTACTTTTACCAGCACATGGTTTACCTACAATCCCAATGTCTGACAAGATTTTTAAAATGATTTTTGCTTTGTATGATTCGCCTGGCATTCCGTTTTCACAAATTTTAGGAGCGGTATTTTTAGCAGATTTGAACTTCATATTCCCAAGTCCACCTTTACCACCAGAAGCTACTAAATAAGGTTTATTTTCTTCTATAATGTCCGCTACTAATTCATTATTTTTAAAAACCATTGTCCCAATAGGTACTTTAACATAAGTAGATTCACCATTAGCACCATATAGATTTTTAGGTCCACCTTTAACTCCATCTTGAGCAATAATTTTATTTAAGTTAGCTAAAAATAATAAAGTGTTTTTTCCTTTATCGCCTACAAAATAGATGTTTCCACCATTTCCTCCATCACCACCATCTGGACCACCTTTGTCCACGTGTGCTTCACGTCTGAAGGACATCATCCCATCTCCACCTTTACCGGCTTTTAATAGAATTTCGATTTCATCAATGAATTTTGCCATGAAATTCCTTTCAACACAATAAAAAAAGAAAAGACTAATCTTTTCTTTTATAGTTTTATAAAATAGTCAGATTAAAAAACTATTTAATTTTTATTTAATATCAGTAGTGGTTTTTAATCTTTCATAAAGAGCTTCTAGTTCTTTAATTTTTTCACTAACTTGTGAATGAATAATTCTTAAATTGTTAAATGAAGAAGAGAATGATCCGCTTTGTTGATTTGAACTAATATCAATATTAATTTTTGAAAGTTTTGAAATATCAGTTGCTGCATTAATTGTATTAGCATCTAAATTAGCTTTGTTTTCAGCATCTACTAATGAACTTAAAGCACTTGAAATTTGATTTCTTAATTTCTTTCAGTTTTCATCATTTTCTTTAAGTTTACTTTCTAGAAAATCTTTAGTTTTTTTACAATCATTAACAATATAGCTATTGATTTTTGAAGCATAAATTTCATAATCAATAGTGTAATGTTTGTCA
Organism: Mycoplasmopsis hyopharyngis; assembly: GCF_045276885.1. Lineage (NCBI taxonomy): Bacteria > Bacillati > Mycoplasmatota > Mycoplasmoidales > Metamycoplasmataceae > Mycoplasmopsis > Mycoplasmopsis hyopharyngis. The sequence goes on from NZ_CP174164.1 coordinate 484,596, forward strand.
TCAACTTCTTGTTTGATGTTTTCTAGTTCAGCCATTGTTTTAGATTCAAATTCAGTAGTGTTTCCATTTACTAGTAATTTTTTATCAATCTTTTTGAATCATTCATTGATTTTTTCTTTGAATTGAGTATCTGAATTATTTTCATTTTTGAAACGAACTGATTTTTTAGCTATTTCTGTATAAGTTTTAGCAATGCTTTCCAAAATTTTGATTTTTAATTCTAAGTTAGTTTTGATTTGCTTTTTATTATTATCTAAATCTAATGTTAATTTCTTTAAATCAATTTCTTGGAAATTTTTACTTTTGATTTTTGATTTTGAATTATCAATTTTACTTCTTGTACTTTCAATGTGTTCAGTGAAGAAGTTTTTTAATGAAAATTGTTTTTCTCCATTAGCATTTCATTCATACATACTAATACTTGGTTTAGTTTTTTGATCATTGTATTGTCATTTTGTGCTATCTAAAGTTTTAATAAATTCTTCTGAACGATCAATTTCTTTTTTCAAATCATTGTAAGAATCTTTTAATAATTTGTTTGAAGCAGGATTTGCTTTAATTGTAATTAAACTTCATGCTGCTCCAACACCAGTGGTTAGGGCAGTAAAGTATAAAGCGGTTGCTAAAATTCCATATTTTTTCATTGATGATTTCGACATAGTTAACTCCTAATTTAAGAATGTATTATTTTGCATAAACAACTAATCAAATAGCGTCTGATGAAGTGCTAACAACTCTATGTTGAGCTTTAGCATCAATTTTAATTCCTTCACCTTTGGTTAAAACTGTTTTAACAAAACCTTTTTCTTCAACAACTGCTGTTCCTTGTAATAAAAATGCAACTTCAACACTTTCATCTTCTGTTCAAGCTGTAGTAGCTTCATTTGAATAAATAACTTCAATTCTAGTTGTATCTGTATTTAAATATCTATATGACAATTCAGTATTTTTTGCTAATTCTGGAAAAGTAAAAATATTGCTGTTAAACTTATTCATATAAGTTCCTTTCAAAGTCTTTTGCTTAATTTATATATTAATAATTAATATTTAATAAATAATGTTTTTATTATATAACAAAATTAATAGATTTTTTTACTATATATTAATGCTTAAAATTAAATATTTTTTAAGCCTTATTTACAAGAAAAAAAGTAAAAAATAAAATTCCTATTTTTGGGTTTATACACCTAAAAGTACTATTAAAAGTATTTATTTTATATAATTAACACTATCATTGTTATTTTTACAATAATGTTTCAAGTAGAAAAAAGGAGAATTTAAATGCATAAAACTAACAATGTAAAAAAGTTTTTTAGCAATTTAAATTTTTATTTTTCAAGATTTATTTTCAAATTTCGAAATGGTTGAAAAAGATTTTGAGAAACAAAAGAAATTACCAAAAAATTACTTTACACAATACTTTTATTAAGCATCTATTTAATTGCTACCACAATTATTGCTCCTTTTGTAAAAATTAGCAATAGTTCAGTAATTGAAAAAGATACTTTCTTAAACACCTTAAACTTAGTTGGTGGAGGAGGACTTAAAAACTTCTCGCTAATGGCTTTGGGTCTAGGACCATTTATTAATGCTTCTTTGATTATGTCATTGTTGCAAACTAGATTGTTCCCACCTATTCAAAAATTAAGTCAAAGTGGTCCCCAAGGAAGAAGAAAGATTAACATCATTACAAGAATAATGACTTTGGTTATTGCCTTCCCTCAAGCTATTTTGTTAGCAACTTCATTAAAAAGCGGTAATAATCCTTTCATTGTGATTGAAAAAGTAGGAAACCTAAGTGAAAATCTAATTGCTTACTTTATCTTACCTATGATTTTAATTGCTGGTTCATTATTTGCACTTTTTGTTGCTGAAGAAATTACCAACAAAGGTTTAGGAAATGGAACAAGTTTAATTATTTTTGTTGGTATCGCTTTCCAATTACCAGCTCAATTTAGAAATGCTTTTGATACCTTTATTGACATCAATAACAAAAATACTGTTTTTATTGGTTCGTTAAAATTTTTAACTTACTTATTTGCTTATTTACTAGTTTTATTTGTTATTGCTTTTATATACAATTCGGAAAGACATATTCCTATTCAACAAATTGGGGTAGGTAGAAGTAAGAATGTTACTGAAATGGGAAAATTACCTATTAAGGTAAATCCAGGGGGAATAATGCCAATTATTTTCGCCTCAATGCTTCTTTCATTCCCATTGATGATCGCTAGAATATTACCTGATTCAAAAGCAAAAGACTGAATTAACGAATATTTAAGTTTTAATCATTGATTAGGTCTTTCATTGTTAGTAATCGTGACTTTCTTTTTTAGTTTTGTAATGGGAATTCAACAATCAAGAGTTGATAAAATAGCAGAAGATTTTACTAAAAATTCAACTTTCATTCCTGGGATTAGACCAGGTGAAGAAACTGAAGATTACTTAATTGGAGTGGTTTTAAGATTATCAGCTTTTAGTGGTTTTTGATTAATTATTTTAGCTTCTATTCAATCTTTACAAATTATGACTGGTATTTTAGGACCAGAAATTGCTTTTGGAGGAACAGGAATGATGATTTTAGTTTCAGTTTCTTTAGAAACAATTCAACAATTCCAAGCAAGATTAAAAACTAACAAATTAGCTAAACAAAAAAGATTATCACTTTCAGCATTTTCTAGTGTGGAAAGCGACAATAAGAAAAATAATGTTAAAAAAGGAGATGGTTTATTATGATAAATTTTGACAAACAAATTGTTTTTTTAGGTAAACCCGGAGCAGGAAAAGGAACCGTAGCTAATGAAATTGCAAAAGAATATGGTTTAATTCATGTTTCAACCGGAAATATCTTCAGAGAAGAAATTGCTTCAAAATCTAAATTAGGTTTAAAAGTTATTAAAATTGTTGAATCAGGTCAATATGTTCCTGATGACATCACCAATGAAATCGTTAAAAATAAACTAGATAAACTTATTTCTGAAAAAAAGATTTTTATGCTCGATGGTTTCCCTCGAACTGAAGAACAAGCAAAATTTTTAGACACTATTAAAAATTTAAATTACAACGTAATTATGTTAGATGTATCGCAAGAAATCATTGTTAAAAGATTAAGTGGTAGACGTCAATGTTCAAAATGTCAAGCTAATTATCATATTGATTTTAAACCTTCAAAAGTTAAAGACGTTTGTGATCTATGTCAAGGTGAATTGATTAAAAGAAAAGACGATTCAGAAGAATCAATTAAAACAAGATTACAAATTTATGATGAACAAACTAAACCAGTGATTGATTATTATCAACAAAAAAATAATTTATTTGTAATTGATGGTACCAAAGAACCTAAGGAAATTGCTTCACTTATTATTAATAAGTTATATAATAAATAGCATAAAAATAATACTTATATTAAACCACTAATATAAGTATAGTTTTTATTTAAATAATCAACTTTTTAAGTATTTTTTAGTTAAATAAATGATTAAAAAATTAGAAAGAAGGTTTTAATGATTTCCATAAAATCATCTTTTGAAATTGAACAGATAACCAAGAGTTGTCAAATCCTGGCAGAGGTTAAACAAATAATCTTTGACCACGTAAGACCAGGGATTTCTTTAAAAGAACTTGATTCAATCGCTTTTAAAGAAATAATAAAAAGAGGTGCTAAACCTAACTTTAAAGGTTTATATGGCTTTCCAGCTACTATTTGTGCCTCTGTAAATCAAGAATTGATTCACGGAATTCCTAGCAACTATGTGATTAAAGATGGAGACATTGTTTCGATCGATATGGGTTGCGTTTATAAAGGATTCCACAGTGATAGTGCCTTTACCAAAGGTGTAGGCAACATCACAAAAGATGACCAAAAAATTATTGAAGTTGCTAAAGAAGCTTTTTATGCTGGTTTAAAAGCAATTAAACCAGGAGCAAAAGTTGGCGATGTTTCATATGCAATTGGTCAAGTTATTAAAAAAAATAATTTATATACCCCATCTGAATATTGTGGTCATGGAATAGGAACTTCATTGCATGAAGACCCTATGATTCCTAATGATGGTAAACCAGGTACCGGTCCTTTACTAAGAGACAATATGGTAATTTGTATTGAACCAATGATTTTACAAGGTTCAGCAGCAATTTATGTTGAAGAAGATCAGTGAACCGTTGTTAGCGCTAGCGGTAAAAACGCTTCTCATTATGAACATACTATTTTGATCAAAAATGGTAAAGGTGTGGTATTAACGAAAGGGATTTAATGGCAAAAGATGCTTTTAAATTGGAAGCTATTGTCAAGGAAGCTTATTCTAATGATGAATATGAAGTGGAACTTGAAAATGGCAAAATAATTAAAGCTTACATCTCAGGAAAAATGCGTGTTAATCGCATTAGAATTCTTCCTGGAGATGCAGTCGATGTAGAAATGAGTCCTTATGATTTAACTCGGGGACGAATTGTATATCGGAAAAAATAAACTAACAAGGAGTTTTACTATATGAAAGTAAGAGCTAGTGTTAAAAAAATGTGCAAGGATTGCAAAATTATTAAACGTAAAGGCGTAATACGTGTTATTTGCTTACTACCAAAACATAAACAAAGACAAGGATAATTTAAATGGCTAGAATTTTAAATATTGAAATTCCTAACAATAAACGTGTGGTTATCTCTTTAACTTACATTTATGGTATAGGAAAATCTGTGGCTAAAGAAATTTGTGCCGCAACCAAAATTGATGAAAATACTCGTGTAAAAGATTTAACTGAAGCCCAATTAGCTGCTATTCGTGAAGCTGCTAAAAAATACACCACCGAAGGTGATTTACGTAGAGAAGTAAACTTAAACATCAAACGTTTAATGGAAATTAAATGCTACCGTGGAATTAGACACCGTAAAGGTTTACCAGTTAGAGGACAAGTTACACAGAAAAATGCTAGAACTAGAAAAGGTCCTAGAAAAACTGTTGCTGGTAAGAAAGGAGCAACTAAATAATTTATTTATTTAGATAGTATTTATGGCTAGAAAAACTAAAAAGAAAAATGTAACTACTGGTATTGCTCATATCCATTCAACTAATCAAAATACAATCGTTACCTTTACCGATGAACAAGGAAACGTATTATCATGATCTTCTGCAGGAGCTATTGGTTACAAAGGAACCAAGAAAAAAACTCCATATGCTGCTGGTTTAGCTGCTCAAGCTGCTGCTGAATCTGCTAAAGAACATGGAATTAAAAGTGTTAAAGTAGAATTAAAAGGACTAGGAGCAGGTAAAGATGCTGCTAGAAAACAAATTGAAGTAGCTGGAATTTCAGTTACTGAAATCAAAGACGTAACCCCAATTCCTCATAACGGAACTAGACCTCCAAAACGTATCCTTAAACGTGAAAAAAAATAATTTAAATAAAGGAAGATAAATATGGAAAAAATGAATCGACTTCTTTATTATGAAGAAATTCAACAAATAAGCGAAAAAAATAAACCTAATATGTCAACTTTTGTTATCAAACCACTTGAAAGAGGTTTTGGTAACACACTAGGGGTGGCACTAAGAAGAGTTTTACTTTCAAACATTACCTCATTAGCTATGTTTGCTGTAGCTATTGAAGGTGTAGATCATGAATTTCAAGTAATTCCTGGAGTAATTGAAGATGTGCCTTCAATTATCATGAATTTAAGACAAATTAAATTCAAATACAATCCAAACGAAATTTCTGATGATACTATTATTAAAGCAGAATTAAAAGTAAATGAAGAGGGAGAAGTTACCGCTACTAGTTTAATGTCTACTAACGTTACTTCTGCTGTAGAAATTGTTAACCAACAACAAGTAATTGCTAATATTGCTGCTAAAGGTTCTTTACACTTGGAAATCTTTTTAAAACCAGGTAGAGGATTTATTTCTAGCGAAGAAAATAAGAAAAACTTATTACATTCTAACTTTGCTACTAAAATTGAAAGTAAAATTAAAAACCCAACCTTTATTGCTACCGATAGTAAATTTGGACCAGTACAAAAAGTTTCTTATACTGTTGAAGAATTAAACTCTTCTTCAAACAAAATCGAAGAAGAATTAAAGATCTTTGTTGAAACAGATGGAACTGTTGAAACTAAAAAAGTTTTACAACAAGCTTCAGAAATTTTAGTTGCCCACTTTAAAACTATTGGTCAAGTTGATGAATTAAAAGCTACTACTGAAGTTTTTTCAAATGGAGAAGAAAAGAAAATTTCAACTGAAGAAAATGATTTATCAATTGAACAATTAGGTTTATCAGTTCGTTCTCTTAATGCTTTAAGAAATAGTAAAAAAACTAAATTATCAGAAATCGCTACTATGACTGAAGATGAATTAGAAAACACCAAAAACTTAGGTAAAAAATCAATTGAAGAAATCAAAGATTGTTTGAGAGAACATGGATATGATCTTTCTAAAGGAGAAGAATAATTATGGCTAATCCAACACAACTTTATTCACGTGATACAAAATGAAGAAAAGGTGTTATGAGAACCTTAGTAAGTGAATTATTCGCTAATGGTCAAATCACTACTACTTTAACTAGAGCAAAAGAATTAAGAAGACACGCAGAAAAAATGATTACCAAAGCTAAACACATCAATTTAGCAAACCGTAGACTTATTGAAGCTTTTTTAAGACCAATCGAAGTACAAATCGCTGGTAAGAAAAAAGAAGCTGCTAAAACCATTTCTGTTGCTTTACACTTAATTGAAAACATCGCACCAAAATATGCAAAAAGACATGGTGGTTATACACGTATTTTCAAAATCCCTGCGCGTCAAGGTGATGCAACACCTATGGCTATTATTCAATTAGTTTAATATCATCCTTTAAAAGTTTTAATTATTTATAAAAAACCATTTAAGCAAGTTTAAGTCCTAAAACTTAAACTTGTTTTTATTTTCATTTTTATAAGCCCTTTAAGGCCTAATTTAAACACTATTTTAGCCCTTTAATTAACTTTTAATAATTATTACTAATAGTTATTCACAGGGCTAAAATAAGCAAAAAATAAACAATTGTGCTTAAAAAGTGCTTAAAAATGATTTTTTTGTTAAATTAAACTTTTTAAATTCTAATGTTAAATTAGCAAAAAAGAATTCTTGGTTTTTTTAAAATTTGACCATGATTAAAAATGAAAATATTAATCTATTACCTATTTTAAAACCTATTAGCTTTAAACAAAAATTTCTGAACAATCTTTCTGGAGAACAACTTAATTCTGCCACCTTTATGTTAATTGCTGACGATCAAGAATACTTTTATTTCCTTTCTTGCTTTGATCAAGAAATTGATCAAATACAATTTCAAAGCAATAAAGATCTAATTAAAATCGATCAAAGTGATGGAATTACTGATGAAGGTGAATCAAAATTTATTGAAAATGCATACGCAGTAGAATTAACTAAAATCTTTAAGATATCTAAAAAAGATATGTTTTATAATCTTCAAACCTCCGAAGAGCAAATGGAACAAATGCCATATCTAGGAATTAAAAATCAATTGCAAGTAGTTGATAGAATGGGTGAAAAAATAAACAGTGAAAACGACAAACCTAAAATTGTTTTGATTATGAAAGGAGAACAAAGTTCAAAACAAATTTCCAAAAGTCTCTAAAACAAAAAATGGAAAATAAAAATTTGCTAGTTCAAATAGCAAATTTTTAATCCTTTAAAATTACTTGATGTAATCTTGCATTTTCTTATTTTTATAATTGATAATATTGTTATTTCAATTATTGAAATACTTTTCAGTCAATCCTTGAACAACTGCGTAAAAGAATGGAGCACATAAATCACCTAAGACCATTGCTAAAGTAGCAGATATTAAATCATATTGAGCGATTTTTTTATCGTTTGCTCATGATGTTCCATTTAATGAACTCATTGAGGTTGATTGATTTTTAATTCCAAAGAATAAATCAGGAATTTGTTGCGCAAAACCACGAGCAGGGTTAATAGCGGCAGAACCTTGTAAAATACCCATTCATACAGATAAAGAAATAATGAAGTAAATTAATAAATCACGATATTTATCTTCAATTCTTGGAGAAAAAATAGGGAATAATAAAATAGCTGTCATTACCATTTCACCAAAGAATATTCAAGCAGTTCCAGAAGAAATAGCAACAATTGGTTTAGAATTTTTTAAATTGTTAAATTCCAAAAAGTCTTTTTCAGCAGCAACTATACTTGAAATTGCTAAGTTTGATGCATCTTTGCCATTAGCAAAATAACCAATAACTCAAATCAATATTCCTGTTACAATCGCACCAGCGATTTGCATTAAAATTTTGGTAAATGCATACTTACTTGTATTGGTAGCATTTAATCATCTATATAAAGTTACTGCTGGATTTAAATCAACTGACCATCTAGCAAAAATCATTAAACATGATCCTACAACTACAAAACCTGCGAAAAATCCTACAATTACATTATGTAATAAGAAAAATTTTTCTAATGGTTTACCAGCAATTAAAATTGATAAACCTGCTAATGCTAAAGAAATTCAAATGGTTCCAATAAATTCACTTGCTAAATGTTTAGCTCATGCTTTTTTGTTTTGTGGTTCATTAGCATTTAAACGATCGATACTTTTGATTTTAAAAAATTTAAACATGATTAACCGTTTTTAACCCTTCCGTTTTCCATAATTACTAATGCTTTTTCAAAATTTTGATTTTGAGCATCATCTGCATTTGCCAATGTAATTTTAGCAATTTGTTCTAAAGCAACATTAGTTAAAAATGCTTGGTGTGAAGTTACGATAACGTTATCCATTTTTAACAATTCTGCTCATTCTGGATCACTAGTTTTTAAATCTTTAGCATAAGCAGAAACATCTTCGTAAAATCTTCCTTCTTCTCTTTCTAGAACATCAACTGCAACTCCAGCGATTTTTTTAGATTTTAATCCTTTAATAATTGCAGGTAATTCAATCAATTCCCCTCTAGCAGTATTAACAATAATTACTCCATCTTTCATTATTTTGACCGCTTCGTCATCAATTAAATATTTAGTTGAAGGTAATAAAGGAGCATGTAAAGAAATAAAGTCTGCTTCTTTTATTGCTTTTTTAAATGACACATATTCAAATCCCATTTTTTGTGCTAATTCAGGGAAGTTTTGTTGTGAATAAGTATCAAATACTAATACTTTTGCTCCCATACCTTTAACAATGTTGATAAAACATTGACCAATTTTTCCAGCACCAATCACTGAAACTGTTGAGCCATAAACTACTTTTCCATCAAGGTTGTTTAATGAAAAATTGAAATTTTTAACTCTTGATTGGGCTATTACCAAATTTCTATTTAGCGCCATCATTGTACAAGCTGCAAATTCAGCTACTGATTCTGCTGAATAGTTTGGAACTCTAAAAACGTTAATACCTAATTGGTTAGCATAAGCTAAATTAATTTTGTTATACCCCATTGATCTTTGAAGTCAAACTTTAACCCCATTGCTTGCCAATATGTCTAAAACAAATTTATCTCCATAAGTGTTAACAAAACCACAAACAGCATCAAAACCTTTGGTTAAATATGCATTATCTATGGACAAATTTTCTTTGAAATAAGTAATTTGGTGTCTATTGTTGTTAATAGCATCAAAATACTTAATATCATATTCTTTCGCATCAAAAAATGCTATCTTCATATTTCTCCTATTTTTATTTTTAATGTAGTAAAAATATATACTACATAATATTGCTTTATTAATATTAGCATTTATATAAAAAGTTTAATTTGTATTGTTTAATAAAAAACATAAAATATGTAAATGTTTTCATAAAATGCTTTTATTTTTTGTTGCTAATCATTTTACTTTAATTTTATTGTAATAAAATAACTATTAATAATAGTTAATAATGTATTTTTAATAATTTACTTTCAAAGTATAAATAAGGAGAAAAAATGGGTTTTTTTAGCAAGATTTTTAAGAAAAAAAATAAAACAACAACCACTAGCAATATTGTTGTAGTTTCAGAAGAAATCAAAGAAATTGTTGATGCTTTAGGTGGCATTAACAATATTGTTGCTTTCAATAACTGTACTACCAAATTGCGTTATGACATCAAAGATTCAGACAAGGTTAATAAAGAAAAATTAACAGCTTTAGGCGCTCTTGACATTGTTTTATTTGGACCTAGACATATTCAAGTTAAATTTGGTGAAAGAGCTGAAGAATTAAACTTAGAAATTCAAAGAGCACAAGAAACTTTAAAAATAGAAGCTGCCAAAAATATTAAACTTGAAACTGGAAACCTTTTAGAAAAAAGTAAAGAAAATGATGCTAAAAACCCTGTTGAACAAGAATGCCAAAAGGTTATTTATGCTCCTTGTGCTGGTGAATGAAAAAGCTTAGAAGAATTGCCAGATAAAATCTTTAGCCAAAAAACTTTAGGTAATGGATACGCAATTAGTCCTAGTACAACTGGTAAATTATTAATTCATTCTCCTATTGATGGAAAAATTGAAACCAACTTTTCTACTAAACATGCTTTTGGAATTAAAGCTTGTGGATTAGAAGTGTTATTACACATTGGTATAGGAACAGTTAAACTAAATGGAATTGGTTTTAAATCATTTGTAAACCAAAACGAAATGGTTAAAAAAGGTCAAAAACTTGTGGAAGTTGATCTTAAAAAATTAAAAGAAGCTAATGTTCTTTCTACCGATATTATTGTTATTGTTACAGATGAAAAAAACAAAGAATCTCAACTTAAATTACTTTGTTCAAAGAAAATCGATCAAGCTGAACAACCTTGATTTGAAATCATTTAATCAAAAAAACTTGTAGGCTAAACTTCACAAGTTTTTTTAACACTATTTTTATTAAACTAAATCGCCTAATAGAAAATCAATAATATTAATGATTACAAAACCATTTTCATCTAAATGAGTTGAAACAGGAGAATTAACTATCAATATTTTGGTAAAAGAATCATTGACTTTTAAAAGTGGCCTTTTTTCTTGATTACTTTTTATTGGATCATTGATATTATCCGCAACTTGTAAATAAAACAATTTATTCCCTTTTTTGGCTATAAAATCAATTTCTAAATTTTGTTTAGTTCTAACTTTATCTTTTGTTTCATCAACAAAAATATTACCTATTTGTACACTATAATTTCTTGACTTTAATTCTAAATAAACTAAATTTTCTAATAGATGATTACTTTCTAATTGTCTATATTCAATCAAAGCATTTCTCAAACCCAAATCAGTAAAATAATACTTATAAGGAGTACTTAGGTATTTTTTACCTTTGACATCATATCTAGCAATCTTTTCAACAAAAAAACTTTCTTCTAAATAACTTAGATATAACTGTATAGTGCTATTTGATATATTTGACTTTGTATTTGATTTAAAAAAATTATAAAGTTTGCTAGAGTTGGTTAAGGAACCAATGTTAGAAGATAAAAAACAAAAAATACTTTTAAGATCTTCAACATTACTTTTTAATATTTTATTTCTTTCAACTATATCTTTTAAGTAAGTTAAATTTAAAATTTGACTTAAATATGATTCCTTTTCTTCACTATCTTCCATTTTTGCACACATTGGGAGACCACCATATTTAATATATTCATTAAAAAGATCGCTTTTATTTTTGTTTGAAAATGATTGAGAAAACTCCGCAAATGAAAGAGGGTAAATTCTAATTTCATCACTTCTACCCCGTAATTCAGTTACGATATCAGAAGAAATAAATTTAGAATTGCTACCAGTTATATAAATATCAACGTTTTCCTTATTATTAAATTCATTTAATAAGCTTGAAAAATTTTCTACTAACTGAATTTCATCGATAAGTACATAATAATTATCAATTTGATTAATTAAGTTATTAAGATATTTATACAATTCGTTTTTGTCTCTTAATACTTCATTTTTTTGTTCTTCTAGGGAAATACAAATTATGTTTTTTTCTTTTATTCCTAAATTTAATAAATAATTTTTAAATATTTTAAAAAGAAAATAAGATTTTCCAACCCTACGAATTCCAGTAATAACCTTAATCATTTGATTATTCATTTTCTTAATTAATTTATTTAAATATTTATTTCTTTGAAATTCCATTTTAAACACCACCATACTCAAAAATTAGGGAGTTCCCTATTTTTATAGTATAAATTATATAAAAAATAGCAAAAAATGCGCATTCATAATAAAAAAATAGGGAACTCCCTAATTTTTTGTTATGAATATTTAAAAAGTCATAAGTTAGCTTTAAAATGCTAGAAAAGTTATTTAACAATAGAATCATATTTTAAACTTATTATTTAGCAAATCAGCTTATTAAAAAATATTTGCCATATTCTAACTTAATACAACATTTTATTATTCGTTTTATAATTATTAGCATAATAAAAAATAATGAGGAAAAAGATAAAAAATAAAATTCTATTTGCTATCTTAGTTGTTGTCTTTGTTGCGTTAATGATAACCTGATTAATTGTTGATCACAGTGTGCTTTCTATATCTCACACAATTAAAGAAGTAACAAGTGGTTTTCAATAAAATTGAAAACAAGACAAAAGTAATAATCAATATTTTTGTATTAATATTCGCTATTTTTTATGGTTTAATAAAAACTTTCTTGATCAAAAATCTTAATGAACCTATTTCATTTAACAATGCTGTTGCTATAAGAATATTTAGTTATATGTCATATATAATTCCAACTACATTAATTTTTATTTCAATATGAGCAATATGTGAAATATTGAAAGAAAATAAAGATAAGAAAACTATTTTGATAGTTTTAACTGTAATAATACTTTCATTATTAATCTTAATATTGTCATTAGCGAATGGGAATTACACTTTTAATTACAAATGATTAAATTTAACTATTTTAGTTTTATGAATATTATTAAGCTTATTGTTACTTTTTTACATAGTTATTTATGTTATTTTCAAAAAAGCATTAGAAACTAAACGCGAAAATAACGAAACACAAAACTAATTTAAAATTTTAAAAAGATTTTTAAACTTATAAACAAAAAACTTGTGATATGTCAGCATCACAAGTTTTAATTTTATTTTTTCAAAATAACTTCTAAGCCAATAATTTCTTTTTTACCAAATAATAAAGACTGATCTTCAGGATTGTCTAAAACATTAGCATTACTTTGTTTTACTAAATAATATTTAATTGTAATTTTGTTGGTTTTTGGATCAAATTCCAATTTAGCAGAATCTGGTGATTTGAATTTATCAAAAATATATCCAAAAGTAGTTTTGTCTTTAAAAGAAATGCTTTCTTTTAATTTGAATAGTTCGTTCTTTGCAAAATCTGTAAAGACTTTCTTATTAGAATCATAACTTAAATTACCTCCGTCTTCCATAGCTGCTTTTTTAATTTTTTCATAATATTCATCAATATTTTGATTTTTAATTAATTCAAAAGCATTTGTTGCTAAAAATTCTTGATCTAGAATAATTTCTTTATCTGTGAAATGAACAAGGATTGAGAAATTTTTAGTTACTTTTATATTTTCTTTTGTAAATTCGCAAATAATTTCTCTAATCCCTGAATTGTAATCCTTATTAGTTAATTCAATATTAGACTTTGAGAAACTAATTTTAGATAAGCTTATTTTTTCACTCTCAAGAGTTTTACCATTTGTTTCACTAAAATCAAACTCCATATCATTTTTGATAATTTCTTCAGTTAATTCATGAATATCATATTTTAATAATGATTTACCATTTTTTCTTTTAATATCAATATCTTTCAAAAATGTTTCTAATTCATCTTTAATTTTATTTTTTACACTTAACTTAATTGTTCTTTTTGTTGAAATCAAACCTTTATTTTTCTCTTCGATTTTAAAAGTAAAATGAACACTAAAAGGATCTGAATCTACTTTTTCAAATGCCGATTCTATTATTTGGTATTTTTCTTGATCAAAATTTGAAATGTTCAAATAATTGCCATACTCTTGTTTTTCCAAAAGCTCTTGTAAAGTAGTAATAGGATTTTTTAATGCCACCTCAATTTTTTTTATTTCTTCATTAATTGTTTTTGATTCATTTGACATTTCTTTAAAACCGTCAATCTTTATGATTCTTTCATTTGAATAAAGAGAATGTTTTTTATTTTTTAATTTAAAGGAAATTTCAATAGAATCTTTATCGTATTTAGAGATTGTTTGGTCGATAATTTGATATTCTATTTCATTAAAATCACTAAATTTAACTTGGTTGATAGTAATTTCAGATACTGTAAGATTTTTCTTATTTTCTACATCCGCTTTAACCTTATATAATTCGTTATCTATTTTTACTTCTAAAGATATTTCACGTCTTAAACCACTAACTGTAATTGTTTTGGTTTCCGAAATTACCCTATTTATATCATCTCTTAATTTAAAGGAAATTTCAATATAAGTATCAAAGGTTTTTAAGGTTTTTTCTACAATTGAATACTTAGCCCTGTTAAAACCTCCTAATTTAATTTCTTCTGATTTTATTTCTGAAGCTCTTGTATCTGGTTTGAAAATGACTTCAAGACTTACTTTTTTTAATTCTTGTTCTAAATCTTGAATTATGCTTTTTTCTACATCTATTTTATTGATTATTCCTGGGTTAGGTAAAACTCTATTGTTACAACTTGAGCTAGTAAAAATAATTGGCAAAGTAATTAGTGCTAATCCACCTAACACTATATGTGTCTTCTTTTTGTTTAACATACTTACTCCTTATTGTTCTTTAGAACAATGCTATACAATTTTATAACCAAACAAATTTTATCTTAGTATTAAAATTATTATTTTCCATATCCATTTTTTTATTTTCTAAAAAGTGTATATTATAGTTGTTTGATTATTCATTTCTATTATTAATAATAGAAATAGAGAATAAAAACATATTTAAATTATCTGGAGGTTATTATGAAGTTGAAAAAATCTATTTTCTCAAAAATTATTAGTTCTGTTTCTTTAATATCTATACCAATAATTTTTGCTTCAAGTAAATGTACTAATCATAAAAATGATAATGCACATAATCAAGGCATTTTGCCAATACAAGAACCTGATTCATTAATTAAAGAGTTAATGAATGTTAAAGTGAAATTAAAAGATCAAAATCTAACAATTGATCAAATATCAATCAACGATCTAGAGTTTTATGATTTTGATAATTCTCGTTTTGAAATTATTGAACCACAAATAACTGCTGATCAATATAATGTAACTATTTTTGTTGCTTTTAAACTTAAAGAAATAAGTTCTAATAAAATTAGCCAACAAGTGTCATTGGAAATGAAAAATTTTAAACTAACTTTAAAACAAGTAATTAAAAAGATTAGGATTGTAACTTTTTATCAAGACACATTTATCGAAAAACTTGAACCAAACGATTTATATTTTCAAAATCTTCCATTTTATTTTAAAGTTAAATATTGTAATGTTGAACATGATCTAGATTTAGAAAAAGTCAAAATTAGTTACAAAATCATTGAATTAAATACAAATGAAGAATCAGAAGAAATAGTTGAATATTGAAAATATAACGAATTTCCAATCCCTAAAAAAGCCTTAACTGAAATAGGTCAAAACTGTAAAGTAATTTTGAAAAATGAAAATGTGTCAATAAATGAGATTTTAAAATTAACTTTCGACCAAGCTGTTACTTTATTAAGAGTTAATAAACGTATAAAAGTAATAGATAAGAAAATAAGAAAGTCTAAAGAAAAAGATCATATAGATGTAATTTTCAGATTACAAGATCCTTATGCTTTAGCTATTTCGGACACCATCATCAAAAAAGTCAAGGTTAACAGTAAAAGTATTAGCCCAATATTACCTTTTGGTTCTTAGGTATCAGAATAAAGGTTTAAATAAGCAAATAAAAAATATTAAGTGCGGTTTTACACTTAATATTTTTTGAAATTGTGCTATTAATCTAATTCGATTGAAACTTCGGCAATTAGTTGTTGTGTTTTATCAAAATTCTCTGCATCTTTTCCAATTACTGAAAATTTTCAAACAAGTTTCCCATTAACTTCTCTTATTTCAGATAACGCTGTACCATAACCTGGATATTTAGGCTTATAAAAGTGTTTTTGCATTATTTCTAAATATGAATCATCAAAATCTTTTAATTGCAAGTCTAATCTAGGGTCATCGTTTCTTGCGGCAGTTGCGTTTACCCCATATCCTCAACGACCTTTTTCATTGACTCTAGCATAGTTTGCTGTAGCAATTACTTGTCTAATATCATTTGCTTTTTCTTGACTTATTTTCACAAATAGATTTTTTCTTTTTTCAACATCTTTAAGTATTTCAACAATTTCATCTCATTTTTCTTGCTTAGTTTTTTCAGCTTTTTTGAAATTTGAGAAAGTTTGCTTTTTAGTGAATATAGTAGAATCCTTTTGAACTGACATAGTAACTTCTAATGTTCCGTTGTTATCATTTGGTTTTAGTTCCAATGTAACTTGCAAAGAAGGAATATTTTGAGGATTAGAAATATCAAAATCACTTGTGGTTATTTCAGAAGGTTTTTTAGTTTCAGGAACTATTTCACTCTTTAAAGTAATTTGCATTGAGTTTACGTATTCTTGAGTAAATTCAGTTGCTTCAATTTTGAAATCTGAAACTGTGAAAATGTATGATATTTGATTTGTAGCACCATCTGTTAAAGTGACTTTAACATCCACTGTTCCTAAATTATCATTAGCGGTATTTGACATTATTTCATATGTTATAGCAACACCTTGTTTAAGAACAACGACTTGACCATCAGCACCGTAAGATTTTAATTTACTTACTTCATTAGCTTCTGACGCTTTAATTGAGGCGCTATCTTCATATTTAACTTGTTTTATTTTTGCTAATTCGTCAGATAATGTATTAACAACAAAATCTCCAAAAGTTTGTTCTTTATATGCTCCGTATACTTTATTTTGTTTTTTATCTTCAAATACATATCTAAATTCAAATTTAACTTTGTTTTGCAATTCATCTTTTTCGAATTTTCTTATTTCAAATTTAATATTTTTAGCTGCCAATTCTGGATCAATAGTTAACTTGCTTTCTTCAAAATCTTTAATCATAATTGTTGAAGTTGCAACAGGGTATATTAAATTCTTTTCATTAGCATATTGTGTTAATTCTTCACTAGTAATGAATTTTTCTAATGTTAAATCAAGACCAGTAATTTCTTTCTTTCCAATTCATTCTTTATTTTTGGTTTTTTTAGCAATAAAGTATTTAATTTGAACTTGTCTTGTTATTTGATCGAAAGTAAGTTTTGCTTTAGCAATTTTGAATTCATTTTGTTGTTTAGTAGCAAAAGAAGTATTAGGTTTAAGAACAATGCCTTCTTTTAATTTAAATAAAGTGTTTCCATATTCATCTTCAAAAACATTTTTATCTTTATTAAAACTTATGAGACCATCATTTTTTGTGGCAGCATTTTTAATTTTTTCTTCATAAATAAATGTTCCTGATTGCTCTGAGTCAAATTCAAAAGCACCTTGCAAAATACTTTCTTGTTCTAAGATAACAAATTTATCGGTTTTATGAACAGAAATTGTATATTCAATATTTTGAGTAAATTTACCTTTTGTAAAAGTACATGTTAAAGTTCTTGTACCATTGTTATATTCAGTGTTTGTTAGCTTATCGTCAGTTTTTGCGAATACAACTTCGGTTAAAGTAATTCCTTTAGTTGCTATGGTTTCAACAGGATTGTCTTGATTTTGAATTTCTGTGTTATTTTTGATTAAATCAACAGTTAATTCATTAATATCATAATCTTGTAGATTTACTCCGTTTTTACCAACAATATGAGTTTTAACTAAGAAATTAGCTAGTTCTTCTTGTTCTTGATTTTTTACTTCAACTTTGCTTGTTTTTTCGTGTTCAGAAATAACTGTTGGATTTTCTTTATCTTTAAGTTTAAAGGTAACATCAACACTAAAGTCGCTATCGTGAGTTTTAACTATTTTAGGTTCATGAATTTCTACTCTATTAGCATCAAAACCTTCAAAGTTAAATAATTGTAAAGGATCTGCTCCAGGAGTAGTTGCTTCTTGTAAGGTTAAATTTTTATTTTTTAAAGTTACAGTAACATTTTTCAAAATGTCGTTCAATTTTTCAACAGTTAAAGGAGGGTTTTTAAAACCAGTAATGGTTAATGCTTTTTCTTCTGAGGTTAAGTCTTTGGTTTTATCTTTTAATTTGAAGGTAACTTCAATAGAAGTTTCTTCGGTTTTTGAAATTTTTGCTTCAACAACTTCATATTTGTCTTTGCCAAAGTTTTCAAATTTAACATCTTCAATTTTAACTTCTGAAGCTAATTTGGTTGCTTTATTTTCAACTTCAGCACCAACTTTAGCAACTTCTAAATCAAGTAATTCTTTGGCTGTTAATTCGTGTTTAAAGCCAGAAATTTTTACTTCTCTTTCATTGGATTCTTTATTATTAGCAATTATTTTTAATTTAAATTTAACATTAACAGCATCTTCATCTTCCACACGAGTTACTGAAACAGTAATTGCTGAAAATACTGCGGAATCATAATTTTCATAAGTAATATCTGTGGTTTGAACATCTTTAGCATATTTATCTAATGGTGCTTTTAAAGTAACTTTTGAAAGTTCGTCTTCAAGTTTTTCTTCGTCGGTAGTAGCAGCTTTAAAGCCTTCAATGGTAATTGTTTTAGCTTCTGAAAGATTGTTTTGAGCATCTTTTAGTTTGAAAGTAACTTGAACAGAAGTAGAAACTACAACAAGTGATTTTTCTTCAATTGTGAATTTGGTATTATCAAATCCAGAAAAAACAACTTCTTCAAGTTTAACTTCTTTTGCTCTTTTGTTTTTGTCTACAACATCAGCATTAACTTTTGCTAATTCAGCAGCTAAAATTTCTTGTGCTGATGGTTCATGAGCAAATCCTTCAACTTTGGTTTCTTGTTGTTCAGATTCTAAATTGTTTTTAGTATCTTTTAGTTTTCAAAAAACATTAACAGCGTCTTCGCTAGTAACTCTTTCTACTTTTATTACTGTAGCTTCATAACCTTCTGCTACATTTTGGAATTTAACATCAGCAGCAGCAACTGCACTAGCAAATTTAGTTGTATCGATAGAAATAGTAACTTTTTCTAATTCTTCACTTAATTTAGCAGCTGGATCAACAGTTTGTTCTTTTTTAAAACCAGAAATGGTTAGAACCTTTTCAGCACTAGTTTTTTTAGTTTTTAAACTTTGTAATTTAAATTTAACATCTAAGGTAGTAGCTTTTACATTAATTAAAGCAATGTCAATTACTTTAAATTTATCTTTTGCAAAATTTGAAAATTCAACATCAGCAACTTTTACATCTTTAGCTAATTTGTTTGCTTTGTCTTTAACATCAGCTTTTACACTTTGTAATTCTTTTTCAATATTTTCTTTAGGATCACAAGCAGCACTTATTAAAAATGGGGTTGCGGATATCAGTGATAAGGTACTTAATACTCCTATAAATTTGAGTTTTTTATTTCTCATTTTTTAGACTTTCCTCTCTTATTTACATCTAATACAAATATAATTGTATATGATGTTGATTTAATAATGAATTAATAAACATTATTTCCATATTTATAGGGAAATAATTAAAAAATCGAGATAAAAAAGAAAGACAAAAAAGTAAAATAGTTATAGTTTAAAATTATTTACTAAAATTATTTATTTTTTAAGGAGCAAAATGAAAAAAACAATTTTAATAGTAATTGATGGTTTGGGCCTACGTGAAGAAAAAGTTGGAAATGGTTTTAAATTAGCAACTACTCCTACTTTTGATGATTTGTTTGCTAATTATCCTAATAGTGTTTTACAAGCTAGTGGGCAATTTGTTGGCCTTCCAGAAGGACAAATGGGGAATTCAGAAGTTGGTCACTTAAATATAGGCGCAGGAACAGTAGTTTATACTGGTTTATCGTTAATTAATAAAAGTATTAAGGATCAAACTTTTAAAAATAACGCAAATTTTGTAAAAGTTTTTAAAGATGTTAAAGAAAATAATTCTACTTTACATTTAATGGGACTTTTAAGTCCAGGTGGTGTGCATTCATTACAAGAACATTTATTTTATTTATTAGATGCGGCATATGAATATGGATTAAAAAAGGTTTCAGTTCACGTTTTTGGTGATGGTAGAGATGTAGCACCACAATCAATTAAACCTTCATTGGAAAAATTAATAGCAATATGTAAAAAATATAATTACCAAATAGCATCTATTGGTGGTAGATTCTACGGAATGGATCGTGATTCAATGTTTGATAGGGTTGAAAAACACTATAATGCATTATTAGGTTTAGAAGGTAATACTTTTGCTGATCCGCTTGAATATTTAGAAAATCAATATGCTCAAAATATTTATGACGAATTTTTAATTCCCGCTTATAATCCAAAAGCAAACTTAATTAAAAACAATGATTCAATTATCTTTTTTAACTTCAGACCAGATAGAGCAAGACAAATGAGTCATTTATTCTTAAATTCAAGTTTATATCAATTCAAAGCAAAACACCAAGTAAAAATTAATAAGTTTTGCTCAATGATGAAATATGAAGGAATTAAAACCATTGTAGCGTATGAAGAAATGCAAATTAATATGCCAATTGGAAGAGTTTTAGAAAAAGCAAACAAATCTCAACTTAGATTAGCAGAAACTCAAAAATATGCTCACGTTACTTATTTTATGGATGGGGGAAACGATATTGAATTTAAAAATTCAAAAAGAATTATGGTTCCTTCATTAAAAGTACAAAGCTATGCTGATGCTCCTTGAATGTCTGCTAAAGAAATTACTGATGAATTATTAGCTAATGCATTAAACTATGATTTAACTATTATGAATTTTGCTAATCCAGATATGGTAGGTCACACCGGAGATTTACAAGCAACTATAAAAGCAGTTTCATTTTTAGATACTCAAATCAAAAGAATTAAAGATTGAGCACAGGAAAATGATGTAACCTTTTTTATAACTGCTGATCACGGAAATGCTGAATTAACTGAAGATGAAAAAGGTAATCATTTAACCAAACATACTTCTAGTCCAGTAATGTTTATTACTAGTGATAAAACCTTAAAACTTAAAGATGGTAAATTAGCTAATGTTGCTCCTACTATTTTAGATTATTTAAATATTGCAAAACCAAAAGAAATGGATGAAGAATCCTTAATTATTAAATAATTGATAAATTTATAAATAATGAATAAGAAAGCATTTTTGGCTTTCTTTTTTTATATTTTTCAAATAAAAAAATATTTTTAAGCTTTTTGCAACTTTTGTACATATTATATTGGGAAAACAATTAAAAAAAACCAAAAAGAAAGGACTTAATGATTATTGACAAAAATAAAATATCAAAGAAGGAATTCGAAGCAATTTCAAAACATTATAATAAAATTGAATATTTTTATCAAAACGATGATGAAAATAATAAAATTATCTTAATTATGGAAATAGATAAAAATAACAAAAAACAACCAACTCAATCAAACACTAATAATGTGGCAAATTTGACACCAGAATTTTTTAGAAACTTGCTTAATGATGTTTTAGATGAAAGATTTGGTAAAAATAACTGTTTCATTTTGGACGAAATTAAAAGATTAGACAAGAAAATTGATGATGGTTTTAAAAGAGTTGATGAAAGATTAGACAAAGTCGAACAAAGATTAGATAAGGTTGAGCAAAGATTGGATAAGGTCGAACAAAGACTAGATGTAATTGAAGTAAGACTAGACAAAGTTGAGCAAAGATTGGATAAGGTCGAACAAAGACTAGATGTAATTGAAGTAAGACTTGACAGTGTTGAAAAAGATATCAAAATGCTTAAATCTTTCCATGAAGATGATATTGAAAAATATAAAAAGAATAAAAAATAAAAAAAGCGTTCGTTTATTAAAACGAGCGTTTTTTAACCTATTGCTATATTTTCACTTACATATTCATATTTATATGAATAGTTTTTCTTTTTACCTCAAACTAAAATGGTTGAACTAACTCCAAATTGACCAATAAACATTAAAATCAATAAGGAAATTTTAGAAACAATATTTAACTTAGGAGTAATTCCAGTAGATAATCCCGAAGTTCCGAACGCCGAAGCTGATTCAAATATCAAATCTAATAAATTATATTTGTTCGCATCAATTTGTCCGCCATAAGTTGATAAGCTAGTTGAAAGAATCATTGTATTAATTAAAACTAAAAAGGTACTTAAGATCAAAACAACTAGTGACATTTTAGTAGCATCATCATCAATTTTTCTTTTAAAAACTCTAACTGAAGGACGGCCAAAAATCTTTGAAAAAATAGTTAATACAACAACTGCTAAAGTAGTAGTTCGAATTCCTCCACCAGTAGAAGCAGGTGCTGCTCCAATAAACATTAATAGAGTAAAAATTAATATAGTTGATTTAGATATGTCTGCTAATTCAATGGTTGAAAAACCAGCTGATCTAGTTGAAAAACACATAAAAATTAAAGTTCATATTTTATCTGCATTAGTTCCATAATGCTGATTTTTAAAAAAGCTATTAGGATTGTTATTAAAAATTTCAAAAGGTAAAACTAATAATAAAGCTGAAAGTAAAACAATTAAATATGTTGTTAATGAAAGTTTAGTAAATAAACTTCATTTAAATTTTTTAATTCTTTTGTCTCTTAAAATCTTGTATCTAAAAAATAATATTAAATCATATATAAATGGATAACCCATTCCGCCAATAAGAAGCAACAAAATAAAAATAATATGTAATCCATAATTTTGATAATATGGCATTAATGAATGGGAACTAATGATATCAAAACCAGCATTATTAATTGCAGATATCGAATGGAAAAAACCATATCTAAAAGCTAATGATCAATTCCCTTGCGGTGATTCGAAATTATATAAATTTGGATCAGCATTTGCTCTTAAATCTCAAATTGTTGATTTTGGAGTTGTAAAATAAAAATAAAAAGTAAGAATAAAACCAGATAAGAAGGTTAAAGTAATTAAAAAAACTAAAGAAGCAAAAATCAAATTAGAAGTTTTACCATAATTACCAGTGGCTCGTTCTTGGGAAACTAATTCTAGATCTTCTAACTTATTTTTTCTTTGAAAAATATAATTAACAATAAAAATTTTTAAAGCAAATATTCCTAATCCACCCATTAAAATCATAATTGCAATAATTGCTTGTCCGAAAATAGTTCAAGTTTTATAGGTATTAACTGTTGTCAAACCTGTGTCACTAAAAGCAGAAATAGTAGTAAATAAAGTATCTACATAAGAAATCTTTTTACCTGCTGTATAGGAAAATGGCATTAGTAAAGTTAAAGATGCGGCAATTATTATTGATAAATAAGTAATAAAAATGTACTTAACTTTACTAATGCTATATTTTCAAGTTTTTAATTTAAACAAAATATTTTTAAAAAATTCTCTTGTTTTTTTATTGTCATTATTCATATGCTTAATATTTTACATTTATATTAAATATATAAAAATATTTTATGACAGCTATTTAAATTTAAGATCTTCCTCATTTTTATTATAAATGTTAATTTGTTCATTAATGTTTATAGGATGAAATATTAAATTTTAACTTTGACAATTTTTAATAAATTCACTAATTCTATTAAAATTTTCTATTTCTTTCAATGTAACAACTATTCCAAATTTTTGATTATTTTCATCAGAAGAATTTAATCTCTCCTTTTTTATTCCTCAATGTGGAAAAACAACTGGTTTTGTTTTTTGTGACTTTTAATTGAAGAAATTGAAAGATTAGCTCTTAAAGCAAGATTTTTATTTGAAAGATTAGAAAAATGTAAAATAGTTTTGATCACATTATCTTTTTTAAAAGAATAGCCACCTTGTTTTTTCATAATAATATTTTCCTTTATATTTCAATTTTTTTAGAAAATACTAGGTGGCTCAATTTGTTTAATATTGGAAAGTAAGAAATAATTAATAAAAAAAATTATGTTTAAAAAATGCGTCATATTATAATAGCAATATGAAAAACGATGAAATTCAACAACAATTCGATTCTTCATTTATTTTAAAATCAGTAGAAGAAGAAAAGAAACTTGAACAAAAACTTAAAAAACAGGAGGTTAAAAAATACTTTATAAGACTATTTAAATTTAATAGTCTAGAAATAGCTATTTCTGGAATGCTATTAGCAATTCAATTAATAACTATGTATATTAGTAAAATGACCATTTTAAAGGTCATTCCCATTGAAATAGAATTTTTGTTTTACATTTTATATGGACCATTAATTGGTCCTATTAAAGGGGCTTTATTAGCATTTTTAGGCGATACGCTAACAATGCTAATAAACGGAACAATTGGTCAGTGATATTACGGATATTCTTTAGTAAGTATTGCGATTCCTATTATTTCTTATTTATTTGTCTTATTGTTTAAGAAAAATAAATATGCGCAAATTATTATGCCAATAACCATTATTGTTATTGGTTTAACAATTGCAGCTTTGACTTTATTTTATTTTTCTAAAGATGGTCAAATAGCTTTGAAAGGAAGTAGAAAAAACAAATATGGTAATTCTCCAATTTCAATTAAGATTGTAATTGGAATGATGGCAGTGTATACAATTATTGGTATTTCTGCGTGTTTAGCATTTTTTGTCATTTATCAAAAAACTAAAAAAGAAAAATGAAAGAATTACTTATTAATTTTTAGTTTAATTATTTTTATTTTAATTATCTTTAGATGAGCATTTGGTTCAATGCTTTATATTGATTATTACAATAAGATAATTGCTCCTAAAAGTAAAAATCCAATGGTATTAAAAGACCATTATCTTACTTTTATGTATCCAATAGTTATTAAAAGCTTATTTACTATTCCAATTTATACTTTAATTGCTACTCCAGTTTTTAATATTGTTGAAATATTAAAAGAAAAATACATTGAAAAGAATTACCAAATAACACATTAATCAATATAATTATGAATTATGGAAAATTTTTTGAATGATAAAACCCTAAGTAAGAGTAGAAAAACCAGAATAGAAATTATTAACATTTTGTATCAAAATGAATTATTTGAAAAGACTATTGACTTAGACAAATTATTTGTTGAAGAGAAAGAATTGTCTAATTTAGCATTCAAAAAAATTGAAAAAATTGCTAACCATTACCATTTTTTTGTTCAAACTATTCAATTATTTATTAATCAGAATTGAGCATGAAATAGACTTTCACCAGTTATTAGAGCTATTTTAATTCTAGCTGCTTATGAATTGATGGAAATTGATCAACCTAAAATTGTAATTAATGAAGCAATTGAACTTACTAAAATGTATTTTGATGATGAAGTACATTTTAAGATGGTAAATGCAATATTACAAAATATTTACAAATACTATTTAAAAAATGAATTGGAAACAAAATAGTATATAAGTTTATAATTTTATCAATGAAATTATGTTTATAAATGTAGAAAGATAATAATGAAAAAAACTAATAAAATATTTTTATCTTCACTATTAGTTTTAACAACTACTAGTGCACCTTTTGCTTTTTCAGCAGCATGTGATTGAAAAAAAAACTCTGGCAACGAACCAACACCTATTCCGGAACCAGGTTCTAGAGTTGCTGAACAATATAAAGAAGTTTATAAAGATCTAAAAAAACTAAAACAAGAGTTATTAAAAATAAAAGATAGTCATTTTAAAATCATTACTCCAATGTTATTGGAAGAAACAAATGATTCGTACATTCAAACTATTTTGCCATTTGTTCAAAATGCTAAATCAATTATCAAAACTTCAGATTTTAATACCTCAAGTTCATTAACTTTAGATATTAAAGAACTATTTTCTTCTAACCAAGATACACAAATCATTAAACAGATCTTTGGAACTAAAGAAAACAAAAGCACTTTTAGTAAAATTTGTGAAGCATTAACTAGTTTAACCGAAGATGCAATGCAGCAATTAAAAAACAATGCTATATATTTTAAAGAAGATAAAAGAAATCCAGAATCTATTAATAAATTAGTTGAATTAGTTTATGACTTTTTAGATAGAATGGAAAATTCAGAGATTTTTTCTAATGCAACTATTGAAGCAAAAATTAAACAAGCATATGAATTTATATGTAATCGTATCATGCATCCAAATCCAAAAAGTTTAAAAAAACTTGAAGATTTAAACAATTTACAAAATGTTTCTGATTTAATCAAGGTTTATAGCAACAGTGCTGAAGGTAGTCATAACCATTCTCATTCATCAGTCAATATGCTTTGAGAATTTAACTGATATATGCATTTATTAACAAAATTTTTAGAAGAATCTTCAAATGAATTAAACTTAGCTAAAATTAAAGAATTAACTAAAGATGCAAAAAATCCTAAATTAATAAGCTTTGTAAAAAAAGTAGAATCACTAACAACTTCTTGAAAAACTACAAGTTGATCTCAACATATCTCATGAGAGCAAACTATAAAACTACAAGACCAAAATTATTTTGCTGTTTTGAATAGTACTTTTCTTATGTTGAAAAATATGCTTCATGAAATAGCAACTAAATTTAAAGTTTCAAACATTGACCAAATTTTTAAAGATGTTACTCTTGCCGATGGGTCTCAATTGTAAAAAATATAGAACTGCGAAAGTTCTATATTTTTTAATTTATCTATGCTGAAAAAACAATACGTTTTTCTTGGTCTTTTAAATCAGCAACAAATTTTCTTGTTTTTGTTTCAGTTCCAACTACATTTTTAAGCTGAATTACGATTTCTAATTTGTCTTTATTTATTCTTTGTGTAGATGTTATCGAAAGTTCAAAAATCTTTTCATTTCAACCTTTAATTTTAATCATATTAGGTTGAATATTACCATTTTCTTGTTGTATAAGATTTTTAACTTCATCTTCTTTACCTACAACTGGTTCTCAAGTACCATCTTTATTTAATAATTGGAATTCACTTTTAAAACTATCTTCTAAATCAAATTTAACTTGACTAGCAACATTACCAGTTAATTTACAAATTAAATTAACAGTTGGAGAAACTTGGTTACCTTGCAAGTTTCTCATAATAACGGATATTTTTAATGTGTCAGCATCAATTCTTTGAGAATTTATAATTTCTACTTCATAAAGATCAGTATTGAATCCATGTAATACCATTAATGTATGATTAATATTGCCTGTTGAATTTTTGATTTGTTCATCAATCATTTGTTGATCTTCAGCATTTGTTGTTTTTCATCCACCTTTTGAACAAATACTTCCAAATTCTTTTCAGAAGTTAGAAATTCAATCTATGTTTTCATCAGTTCCTAAAATTATTGCGGCTTGTAATTTAAATTCTTCATAATCTTTTTTCAATAAATCATAGTAATATTTAGCATATGCTTGTCATTCTGTTAAATTATTTAATGGAATATTTTTATCTTTGTTAACAAAATCATCATAAACATCTTTTAAATATCCAGTTCAATTTTCAACATTATTATTTTTAACTACTTGCCCCATTTTTTCTAATAATTTTTTTCTTATGGTGTCAAATTGAACAAAACTATAGGTACCAGCTAATGATGAATCAATTTCTTTAACTAATAATTCAAAACTTTTGAATGCTTCATTTCTCTTATCAATTTCTTGGAACAATCTGGTTTTAAGTTGCACAGCATAATTTTTCAAACCAGCAACTGTACTATTATTAGTATCACTATCAGCATTTTCAGGTTGATAAACTTCTACTTCAGAAGTTTTAAAATAATTAGTAACTTTATTTCTTTTTTCTTTTAAGTCAGAAAGAAATTTATTATAGCCTTTTGAAGTGTCTTCGAAAAGTGATTGGAATTTTTTGATTTTTCAACTTGGTTGTTTATTTTCATCGGTTGTTTTTTTGATTTTTTGTTCAATTTCTTTGGTTAAATCATCAATTTGTTTAATTAACTTATCAAGAACATCTTTTTTAGAAGTGTAATCACTCAAAATTGTCTTAACTCTAGAATTTGTTAAAGCTAATTCATTCATTCTTTCAATAGAATAATCTTGAGTTTGAGATTGTGTATATTTTTCAAACAAATTAATAATATTTGTTTTCATTCCATCTAATACATAATTTAAAATATATCTTGTGGTTGAACTTTCATTTGTTTTAACTGAATTCAATTTAGTTTCTAATGATTGGTTAAATTCATTTAAACTTTGTGAAATTAATGTAGAAGCATCAATTTTACCGCCAGCAAAAGTAATTCATTGATTAAACTGATCAACTAAATTAGTAATGCCTTTACCAAGCAATGTCTTTAAATTATTGTAATTTCCTTGGTTAGATACTGAATCTGTAACAGTAGCATTAATTTCTCTAATCTTTTTGATGTATTGTTGAATTAAGTGAATATTTTTATGTTTACCATTAAATTCAGTGCTTACACCACCTTTTAAGAAGTTTTGAACACTATTTTCATTATCAGCTGTAAGCTTTTTCTTATATTCATCAATTTGCGCTTGGCTTAAAATATTCGTTGAAGAATCAACTAAGGTTTCACCTTTTTCATATTCATCTTTAAATTCATTAAATTTAGTAGATTCCAAATGATTCTTTTCATTCATTAAAATAAGTACTTCTCTTGAAAATGTATTATGAATATTTTCAAAGTATTCTGTTGTTCTTTTCTTTAATGCTTCAAGTTTTAACTTTTTAAAATCTTCAAAAAGTTGTGAATTAACAGTTGATAAATGATTTACAAATTTTTCAACAATAGTTTTATATCCTTGAACAGGAGTAATTACTTCATATTTTTCTCTATATTTAGTAACATTTTGGCCATTAACTTGTTCAATGTATTCTTCTAGGAATTTTAATCCTAAAATCTTAGTTGAATCTATTGTATTAATATCTTTTGCATCAATATATTCATATTTAGAAATTGCAAAATTAGTGGTTTCATTGAAAAATCTATCTTTTAAATCTTTAACATATTTGTAAAGACGATTAATTACCAATTCTTTATTGACTCTCTTAGTATTTAAATCATTAACTTTTCTTTTTGTGTCTAAAGAAAATTTTAGAACATTGGAATATGTTTTATCATTCGCATCACTTACCAAGAAATCATTTAATTCATTATAAATGTCAAGAGCTTCTTGTGATAAATCAGCAAAAGTTTCTTTTCATTGAATTTTAGCGGCATTACCAAAAGAAACAAAAGAATCATTTATTGATTGTGCTAAAGGTGATGGATAAGTAAATCTATCTACTGTGAGTTGAACTTGTTGTCTATAAATAGATAATTCATTAATTAAGTTATCAAATTCATTATCTTTATTTTCGAAAATTTCAATTCCCATTTTCATTTTTTGAATTGCTAATTTTAGATCATACAATTGTAATTCTTTATGTTTATCTAAAACACCATTATGATAAGCTTTTTGTAAAAATTCATCATAAACACTTCTTAAGCCATCAACTGTTGAATTTCAAATTTCTTCATAAAATTTTGCTTTTGCAGAACCCTTACTATCTTCAACAATTTTCTTCTTTTCTAATAAAAGTGCTCAAAGTTTTTCAAAACTTTGATTATTATTTTCACCATTTCTAGCTTCTTTATAGATGTTTCAATTCTTTTCTAATTCGGTGGTTTCTTTAATTATTTGATCATAAACATTATGTAGCTCAGTTGCTTTATTACTTGAACTAGTTGAGTTTATGGTATTGGCTTGAGAAACAAAAGAATCAATTTGATTTGTATATTTTTTATAACTATCTTCAAATACTGATTTAAATTTATTAACTTCCTCAAATGTTCTTTTCTTGCTAGAAACAAAATCAGTTATTTTTTTATACTCTTCCCCTGCTGATTTAATTTCGATATTTTGTTTAATAAATTGTTCAAAATTTAAATTGCTTTCTTTGTAATATTCATTTGAAGAAAAAATAGTGTTTACTCTACCAGGAAATTCTTTATTAGTATCTTTATCAACTGCAGTTTTTACAGTTTTGTATAACTTATAATTGATTGTTAAATTTTTATTAGATGGATCATATTCACATGGCTTGGTAGAACCATCATTAGCAAATTGAATAGAAACGTTATCTTTTTTGAAATTATATTCTGTTTGATCTATAACCTTTATTTCTAATATATTGTTAAGAAAATCAGTTATTTTATTTGAATCATCAATAAAGTTTTGGATTTCAGCTCAAATTTGATCCATACTCTTATTTAAAGAGTAATGATTTTTTGGCTCAATTTTAATATTTTTATGATACTTATCAAAATCAATTTTTTTAAAATCATGACCAATGTATGATCTACTTGAAGCTAAATAAACTTTAATTCCTGAAATAACTTTGTAAAATTTATCAACAATGATTAAAGAACCAGTTTGGTCATTTGCATAAATATCTGTTTCAATAGTATATTTATTTTTAATTGAATAATCAATTTTATCTTCAATTAATCTTAGATTAATTTGTGAAGGTAGATAATTCAATAAGGTTTCCATATTGATTCTTTGTACTTTTGATAATTCAATTTTTTCTTGGTCTAAAATTCTTACATCGTTTTCTGCATTTTTGCTAGATAATTGTAACTCTTTATAATAAGATTCAAATTTTGTTCATGAAGTATCGATATTATTTTTAGCAGAAGCAGCATTATAGTAAGCGTCTTTAAAATTCTTATAAATTTCTGTATAAAGAATATCACTAGCAGTTTTGTCTAATAGACCTTTAGAGATATTTAATTGTACATCCATTAAATCACGAATTTCATTTCTTCTTTCATGTTCTTTTTTAGTTTTTTCAAATTCTTCAACTAAATCATCAGTGGCTTTTAATATTTCTTCTTTAGTTGTTTGTGATCTTAAAATGATATTTTCAGCTTTTTTGTATTTGTTTTCCAATTCATTTTTTAAATCTTTATCCATGAATTGAAAGTGTTCTTTACCTTTGCTTTTGTCTGCTAAATATAGTTTAGCAAAAGCAATTTGTTCTGCTAAAATGTTCTTTAACTTTTCTAATTCAGCTTCATTTTTACTAGAGAAATATTTTCAAATTCCAATTCCTCCACCAATCCCAATAACTGCTAATGCACCAGCAACACTTAAACCTATGATTAAATTTTTCTTACTTTTCTTTGTTTGTAATCCGTAAGGATTAGCAGAAGGGTCAAAAACACCAGGTAAAAATGGTTGTTGTAATGTAGGTAAATTAGTAAAACCTGTATAAGGAGCAATTTCTTGTGCTTGATACAATGATGGCATACTATTGTTTTGGTTTGGAATATCTGGTAATAATGAAGGAACATTATTATTTTGAATATTTGGAGTTGATTGGTTATTATTAAAAGAATTAAAAGGTTGTTGAGAAAAATTCATTGGAGAATTTAAATCAATAGGTTGATTTAACGGATTAGCTTGAAATTGTTCAGGTTGCATTGCAAAATTATTATTAGAAGGATTGTTGATTTGGTTATTGTTTCCATTGTTTGGATTAATATTGTTATTGTCTTTCATATCTCTTCCTTTTTTATGATAGTGTTGCTAATTTAGCTTTAGTATCTGTTAATTTACTATATAAAGCACTTTGCAATGTTTGTAGTTTTTGAATATCAATTTCTTTTTTAAATTGTTCTTTTGTAGTTTCATTTAAATTTTTCAATTCATTGTATGCTTGTTTTTGTTCTTCAGAACCTTTATTAATTTTTTCAGCATATTCAGTAATTAGTTGATTTGTTTTTTTAATATCATTTCAT
This sequence comes from Mycoplasmopsis hyopharyngis, assembly GCF_045276885.1. Classification (NCBI taxonomy): domain Bacteria; kingdom Bacillati; phylum Mycoplasmatota; order Mycoplasmoidales; family Metamycoplasmataceae; genus Mycoplasmopsis; species Mycoplasmopsis hyopharyngis. The sequence goes on from NZ_CP174164.1 coordinate 516,363, forward strand.
AAACTATTAGCATGTTTTTGATGTTCTTCTCTCTTTTTAAAAAGTTTGAGTGATTCTGCTATGAAACTAGTTTTTTTATTATTTAACTCATTGTTTGAATATTTATTTGAATTAAGGAAAGTAGTATTAGTTTTTTCTAAGTCTTCAAATTCTTTTTTCAAAATCATTCTAGCATCTTTGTTATTTGAATCAGAATTACCATTTTCAAAACTAAATCCTTCATTTAGATAATCTGTAATAAGTAGAAATTTATAATACTTATTTTTTCAATTCTTGGAATCAGAAGTTAATTCCTCATTAAATTCATCCATTATTTTCTTTTTGGTATTGTATGTTTCTTTTTTGAATTTAAAGTCAGTTTTCAAATTCTCAATGCATTTTTTTCATTCTTCTTTATTAATGGTTTCTAATTGGTCAGAATTTCATTTTGAATTAAATTCTTTTAATAAAGTAATTTTTGATTTAAAGATTTGATCAAAAATATCATTGTGTGAATCTTCAATAGTTTGAAAAGCATAATTTTTATTAACAGTATTTTCTAAAAATTTAACTACTGCAAATTCTTCATCAACAGCATTTATATCCAAAATCTTTTCAGTTTCATTATTGTAGTTTTTCTTTTCAAGAACATTCTTTGAAATTTGTAGTAGTTCATTTATTGAAAAAACTAATTTTTCATTTCTTCTAATATCAATTTCAGTTTTGAATTTTCCATTAGGTAATAAACCAGTAATGATTTCTTGTTGGATACTATATTCAACTAAAACATTAACATTGTTTAAAGTAAATTTTTCAAAACTATATTTTAGTTCTTGATTAGGAAAAATAGCTTGTGGACCTGAAATAGAAAATAGTTCATTCATTTTATTTTTAGTTCCATCATTAAAATTTTCTTTATTGAATAATTCTGAATTAGTACTATTTTCAGTTAAAGGAATAAAATCTCTAATCATTTCATTGAATTTTTTAAATTGTTCAATTATGGTTTTATCTTCTCAATCAAAATTTTTACTTTCTTTAAAAGTATTTAATTGAACATTAATTTTTGGAACACTAATTAAGTCATCTCTAGCAATACTTTTTGAATTATTAACATTTTCTACAATAGTATTGGTTTTATTTTCATTGTTAGAAATTAAAACATATTCTGAATGAGCAGGATCAATTGGGTTAGTTAATTCATAATAATATTCTACAATTATTTGTAATGTACCTGTTAAGTCGTTAGGAATAAATTTGTATGTTTTTTTGCCATTAATTGAATTTCTATAATAATTGCTATGAATATTTTTAAAGTTTGAATTTGGTGCGAAATTTAACACTTGATTAATGTCATCAAATTGTGATGGAAATAGTTTTGAAGCAGCATCAGTTGCTACATATCTAATAGTCGATAATTCAGAAATATCAGATTTTAAAGAATTAATTTTATTCTTGATAGTTTCTTGACCTTTTCTAAAATTAGAAATTGCTGTTTTTAAAGAGATTTCATTAGTTGATTCACCTTTGTTATTCAACATGTTAACAACATGGTCATAGTAATTATCAAATTCACTTTTAAAATGTTGTTTAATTTTATTAAAACTACTTGCAGTTGTTGATGAACCACTAGTTAATTTTGATGAAAGATCTTTTAAAAATGATTCACAATCTTTTTCAAAAGTTTGGGTATCCTTAATGTTTTTGATTGTACTAATATATTCATCAAAAATTTTAACTAAATCAGTAAAAGTATCTGTTTTAGTTTTTAATTCTGTCAAAATGTTTTTAGCATCAGTATTTTTTGAATATGGACTATTAATGATCTTTTTCAACATTTCGTTAATTTCATTTTCATATGTTTTTGCTTGATTCTCTAAATAGATAAATTTATTATCATCAGATCTTTTGAAAATCGATTCATAAAGTGTTAAAAAGTCTTTAACAGTTCTTTCTGCCTCTGAACGTAATTTATTATGTGTTAATCTATCATTTCTGTCTTTTAAATAAATTGAAACACCAGTAATTGCTCCAACTAATGCTAAAGCTCCTGCAGATAAAGAAGTTGATAGAACAATCATCTTCTTTTTTTGTTTTTTCTTGATAGCTTCTGCAACATTAGGATCATACATTGCATAAGCAGGATTAAATGCTGGTTGTGCTGTTGCAATTTCATATGTAAATTGATTGGTTGGCATTGGCATAAAGTTGGTTGGAAACATACCATTTTGCATATTGTTTTGTGGCAAAAGATCCGGAACCAATTGATTCATTTGTCCAGACTGTATATTCATTGTATTTGGATCTAATCCCATTTGGTTGGGTTGCATTCCTGCTTGTGCTCCCATTGCATTTGGATCAAAGTTCATTTGATTTGATTGCATTTGAGGTTGCTTAGTTGGATCTTGACCAAAATTATTGATAAGATTCTTATCAGTATTATTGTTGTCCATAAAAACATATCTCCTAGCACTATTTTTTAACCTATCCACTTGTTAAAAAATAGCATTTATTTATAACTTAACTCTTTTATATTTAATTTATTTATTATATTATATAAAGTACATTAATATAACATATAAATATATTTTAATATAATTATATTTCTTATGACTTTTAGAATTTAATAAGCTCTAAATTTATTTTTTTGTCTATTTGAAAGTTAAAAAAATAAAAAAACCTATCACTATTGATAGGTGTAAAATGTGGTGAATTGACCAAATGGTACGCTCTAGAGGACTCGAACCTCCGACCCAATGGTTAAAAGCCATTTGCTCTACCGCCTGAGCTAAGAGCGCATATGTTTTGCTTCAAATGCTTATATTATAATAACATAAAAATAATTTTACAAATAAAAGTTTTTTTGTTTTATAATGATAAAGTAAAAATGCGGCCGTGTAGCTCAGTTGGAAAGAGCACAAACCTCCTAAGTTTGGTGCGGCGGTTCAATCCCGCCCATGGTCGCCATTTTTTATATTAGTTTAAATAAAATAGACTCATACAACAACAAGCTACCAAAAAAGAGTCTATTTTTTCTTTATTTTTTTAACAAAAAGATTAATTTTTTAATGAATTAAGAATAACTAGAGTATATCTAATTAAAACAATAAAGTCAGTTGCTAAATGAAAACCAAATAAAATTCCTTGTTTCATTAAAAAATCTTTTTCAACTTGGACATCATATTCCTCAATAAATCTACCTCTTTTAGAAATTAACATAAAATCAATTCCCATATATAGCACAATTATTATAAAACCTAAAACTGCTATCAAAAGATTTAATTTTCTTTGGACAAAACTATCATTGGTTAAAAAAGTAATTAAAATTACAATTCCTAATGCAATGCTAATAGCAATAATAATTGGTCACACTTTAGAAAAATTTATTACATTAAAATATGCTAATATTCCTACTAATAACATAGTAACACTAGGTATAAGTAATAAAGCTAGTGATTTAGCAATAGGTTGACTAAGAAAATGATTGATAATTGGGATTAACAAAATGCCTCAAAATAAAGCAAAGAAAGTTAATACACTTATTAGTCATCCTTTTGACATTTTATGTGAAAAAAATGAAATGATTATTGAAAGAACAAAAAATGCTATAAATAATGTGATTGTAATAATTAAAAAAGCAAATTCATTAATATGTTTTTCAATAAAACTAACAATTGCTTTTTGTTGTCAAACAATTAGTGAAGCAAAAGCAATAGTTATAATCAAAAAATAAGCAAATCAAATCATTGACAATGCTAACAAAGAATTCTTTTTCATTGTGACAGGATTTTTTAACTTTGTTTCTTCTGCAAAGTTATTGTTTTTTTCATTAAATATTTTTTCTTTTAATTCCATAGTGAATTAATTATAAACAAAATAAATAGTAGTGCTTAACCTTTTAAAGGTTTTTAAAACTTTTAAAAATTTCAAAATTGTATATTATATGTTTGTAATCCCTTTTCTATTTTTAATAGAAAAGTGCAATACAAATTATATGGAGGTTATTATGAAAATGAAAAAATTTATTTGTCCAAAAATTATTAGTTCCCTTTCTTTAATATCTATACCAATAATTTTTACTTCAAGTAAATGTACTACTCATCAAAATGATGAAAAGAAACATAAAGATAATGTTGAACATATACAAGAATCTGATTCATTAACTCAAGAGATAATGAAGATTAAAGTTCAATTAAAAGATAAAAATATTCCAGTTGACAAACTTACAATAAAAGATTTAAATTTTTATGACTATGATCCTTGAAATTTTATAGTTGTTGAGCCAAAAATTAAAATCATTGACAAAAAAGGTGCTATTTTGGTAATTTTTAGACTCAAAGAAATTAAGGCTAATAAGACAAGTCAAGAAATTGAATTAAAAATACTAATTTCAACACCAAGTATAATTGAAGTACTTGATGATGTTGAAATAGTAATTTCAGAAAAAGTTTTCATTGAGAAAATTACAAATACTGATTTACATTTTAAAAATCTACCTAGCAATTATGTTGTTGCTTATACAAAAATTGAACATCAAATAGATTCAAATAAGGTTGAGATTAGTTTTGCAATTACAAATCTAACAACTAATGAAACTTCAAAAGAAAAAACAATTTATTTAAATTACAATGAATTCCCTATTCCTCAAGAAACTTTGGATGAATTAGCTTCTAGCATTAAACCAATTTTAAAAAATGAAAATGTTTTGTTAGAAGATATTTTGAAAACACCCTTTGATCAGGCTATCACTTTCTTAAAAGTACATAAGCGTATAAAAATAATAGATAAGAAAATGACAAAAACTAAAGAAAAGAATTGCTTAAATATAAGTTTTAAAATTCAAGATCCTTATAATCTAAATGTTTCAAAAACCATTGTTACAAAACTAAGAGTTAATGATAAAAATAGTGGAAACTTATTTCCTTTTGGAACTTAGGGATTACTGAATAACTATATTAAGATATTTATAATATATTCATTAAAAAACAGACCAATAATTTTTAAACTATGGGTCTGTTTTTAAATATTATTTATCAAATATGGATATTTTCACATTTTTGATTATGAAAATTTTGTTCTAATCTTAATATTTGATTGAGTTATGAGTTAAATCCATATTAGTTAAGATTTAACAAGCTCTATAAATAATTTATTAGTATTTAATATTATCTTTAATATAATCTGAATTATTTCGATATGTTGTTACATCATTTCAATCTTTAGAATTAGAAATTGTTTTGTATGTTTGGTTAGTAAATTCTTTGTTAATAAAGTTTCCGGTAAATTCTAAAGTATTTATACCTATTTGGTCACTTAATCCCATTCAACAATTGTAATAAGTATTTATAGAATTTATATTTTGAGATTTTTTAGCAAAAAATTTTGTTGCCAATCATCTTTTTATTTCTTCCTTTATATTACTATTTTCACCATTGTCTTCATATTTCTTATTGAATTCAATGTTTATAGGACTTCCTACACCAACACTTAATAATTGATTATAAAATTTAATTTTTTCATTTACAACAAGTTTTATATCAGTTGATAATTCATTAATAATATTTTCACCTTCAATAAATGAATTCTTTAACAATAATTTATCTAATCTTGAAATAATAAAGTCAAAATTATATTTTTGATTTTGAACTTCGTATTTTATCACTTCAAATTTATCTGAAGAAAAAGTATTTTTATATTCCTTTAGTTCAGCAAATAAATATTGTTTAGATTTAATTTCATCTGCAATTGCAACTTGATTTACATCTGAATGTTGCACATCAAATAATTGTTCAAAATTATTGTCTTTAATCTTTTTCACAAAAATTGTATCAGCAGAATTATTGTAATTATTTACATTAATTCTATTTAAATATGGATTTGTATATTTTAATAAATCAGTTCTTTTTAAATATGAGTTATTAACTACAAATGACTTTATTTTACTAAAACCAGTAGTTGAGGTATTAATATCATTTCTAGAACCTACAGAATTATTAAATTTACTATTGTTTACACTAAGTTCTGGTTCATCACCAGTAATTGTTTTAGTAGAATTTATTTCGAATAGATTTTTATTTCATTCATTTAATTGATAAGGTTTTATCATTTTTGATAAATCTATTTCTTCATATATATTATCTAAATATAAATCAAAACCATTTGTATTGTATTGTACATTAGAGGTTTCATTTATTAATTTAATAAAGTTTTTATCATTAAAATTAGTATTGTCAACCAATATTTTTTGAACGCTAATGTAATTATTTTGATTTGTTTTTTCTATTTCTGAAATTGTAGAATTAATAGCTTCAATTTCTTTGAAAGTATTTTCAAATTTTAATGTATCAATTTTTGAATTTTTAATAACTATCTTATCAACATTTTGCCCAATTGATAAAGTTGATATATCTGAATTTATAATATAAACTTCATTCATTTGTCCATAGTTTGCTGAATAGTTAAATGAAACTTGATGTTCATTATTGAATATGCAATTACTAATGAATTTTTTGTTATTATTTTCGAAAATAAAATGTTCTGAAAAACCTTCTTCTGTATTTATGAATGAAGAAATTGCTTTCATTATTTCTTCACTAGATGGGTTAGAATAAGTATAATTTCTCAATAATTCTTGAGCTTTATTACCATTGTTAATAGCAAAAATATATTTATTTGTTTCATTAATAAATGAAGTTAAAGTTATACTACTTCTTGTTTCAAATTCGCCAGTACTAATATCAAAAATTTTAAAATTATTATTACTATTTAATAATGAAGACAATTCTGTTTTAAACTTATATAATTTATTTTTGAAGCTAGTAAATACTTCATTAGTAATACCGAAAATTTCAGCTAAAACATAATTTAAAGTATGATTGTCTAGAACTTCTAATGTTTTGTGATTTATGCTATCAAAAAATAGTTTTAACAAAATGTACATTTTTCTAACTTCATAATCATTTTTTAATTCATATAAACTATTAGAAATGTTTTCTTGGAATAAGACAGATAGCATTGAGTAGTATTTTAAAAATTCTCTATGATATCTTTTAACTTTTTTAACATTGTCCTCAAAATTAGTTGTTGTATTAAAGGTATTTATATAAATTGAACTATATTTTTTAGATACATCAGTAAAATCTATTGTTTTTTGATTTCCTTGTTCATCATAATAAGTTATTGAAGGGTAATAATGTGGTGAATTATTTATATTTAATGTGTTTTCATTTTCTTTAACAATAATTTTTCTATTGTAATAAGAATCTGAATTTTTATTTCAAAGATATTTATAAGGAGAATCTATAGTTTTATCTAAATTATTTGTTCCATCATATAGTGTTCATTCATCTTGTTTTTTAACTTTCTGTGTAAAAATACCTTTTTGTGAAATTGAACCAGAATTGTAATTTTTAGCATATAAGTTTAAATTTTCACCTACAAGAATATCGGAAACAGCTATATTTTGACCATTTTTTTCGCCTAATTTGAAAAATCCTGATTTAATTTGTTCTTTATTTATTTCAAAAGTATTCGAACTCATAGAATTATTAATTTGAATTCTTAAAATAGATTTTAAGGTGATTTCACCTTTTACATCATTTCTTTTTAAAATTGAGTTTGCTCTATTAACAATACTTAGAATATTATTTGAATTAACATTAATATTATTCAAACCTAAATCTTTACTATGAATATGTACATCTTTAATAGCGGAAGTATAAATTTTTGATTTTAATATTGAATCGTTTACTTCTCCTAAAACATCAATGCCTTCAAATTCATTGAAAATGGCTTCAAATAAGTCAAAAACAGGTTTTAAAGCATTAATTAAGTTTTCGCCTTTAGAATTTAAGAAGTTAATAACAGATATCGATCTGCCCATTGCATTGCTAATATTGTTATTATTTTCTACAAAAATAAATTTTTTGTCTTGATTTTCAAGAATAGAATTTAATGAAAAATTCTTTAAAGCATTTAATTCATTCATTACTTTTGATAATCATGTAAATGAATTATTATTGTTGTTTTGATCTATTCCTAAAATGTCTGTAAAATGACTTCCTTCATTAAACTTGTTTAATAAATGGAATTTGCTTATAGCAAAATCTAAAACCATTGTTTTGAATCTATTTGCTTCTTCAATAGAATTAAATAAATAATTTATTTTTTCAAATCAATTAGTTAAATCTGATTTGAAATATCTATTTAATTCATTTAATTTTGCATCAAATTGATTGTAAACATTGGAACTACCTGTTCAAATAGATGTATTTATTTGTTGTTTTATTTTTGTAGCAATTTCATTATTTTTATTTTTTATAGTTGAAATAAAACTTACAATATTATTTGTTTCACTAGTTACTTTTGATTTATTTTTATAATCTTCATTATAACCTTTTAAATGTGATTTATATTTAGCTTCTAATTGACTATAATGTGAATCGATTTCAGTTTTAACATCACCAAAGTAATTATGTGTATTCACAAATTCTTTCAATTTCTTAAGGTTTTCAAGATAGCCATTTAAATTATCTAAAGCAACCTTAAATTTAACTCTTTCCGCATTGAATTCATTATATGTGCTCATATAATTACGCAATGTTTCTTTAAATGTTGAAACAGCATCAACAGAAGAATAATACTTGGTTCATAAATTAGATGTTGAATCAAGATTATCAAGATCTTTTGAAATATTTTCTTCGATTTTATCTATAAAATCATTTTGTCACTTAGTCATTTTTTCACTAGATTGTGATAAAAATTCTGAATTATATAAATGAGTATTATCAATATTGTTTATTTTATTAAATGATTTAAATGACGAAATAATTCCTTCAAAATCCTTATGTAAATTAAAGGCATTAGTATTAGTATTTTTTAGAATAAATTTATGAACATTTGTTAAGGTGTTATTTTGCATACCGAAAAATTCATTAAACTTACTTAATGTTTGTTCTTTATAGTAGTCTAAATATTTATCAAAGGTTTTATAAGTAGTCGATGCAATATTTTGTTCTGAGCTAACTATTGTTTTTAAATAATTAGATAATTCATTACTCTTTGTATGTCAAGTAGTAGCAGGAGTAAGATCCTTTATTTGAAAATCCTTATTACTGTAATTTTGGTCATCAATAACTACATTGAGGTTACTAATTTCCATATTGTTTTCATTAGGGTAATTACCTGAATATTTAGAATAAGTATAATATTTCAATAAATAGTTGTTAATTTTAGTTCATTTAACTTTAGCGCTTAATTTTTCAATATCTTCTCTAGTTTTCTTTATTTTTTCAAATAATTGTTTAGTATATTCTTGACTAAATGCTTTTATTTCTTCAAAAGTATTATCTTTAATTTGTTCAAATTCTCTTATTCTCAAGAATTTATCCAATTTTTCTCTAATGAAGGCATTAGTATTACGTTGTTGATTAATACCAAAGTAATCATTAGTGATTTGGTAGAAACTATTGTTATTAGTAATTTCATCTTGAATTTCTTTTATAGCAATTTCTTTTGTAAATTTAGTTACTCATAATTTTTTCAATTCTAAATCTACATCTTTTTTAGCTAAAAAGTTTCCAGATTTTTCAAAATATACAGCATATTGATTGAATAAGGTAAATGATTCATTACTATCTTGCGCTAATAATGTTTCAATTAATTTATCCTTCTCAAAAGGATTAATTTGTACATTATTTTCTAATTTTTGTTCTTTAAATAAAGAATAAGTCTTATCAACGTTATGCTTTGTTACTGTTTCTAAACTTAGAGATAATGTTTCACTAGTATCATTTTGTTGTTTAATAATTTCATCATAAACTTGTTTAGTAGAATTTCAATTATTGATGATTAAATTACCAAAACCAACCAATTGGTTAACTTTTGCTTCTCATTGTGACTTAACAAAATAGTTAGTGATTTTTTCACTAATTTGATTGTTTTCATTATAGTTGTTTGGAATAGTAGTAAATAAATCAACAAATTCTTGTTTGTGTTTATTAAATTTTGTTTGTCTATTAGTCTTAACAAATTTAATAGGACTTGTTTCTTGTAAAGAAGTTAAATATGCATTAGTTTGTTCAAAATTAATATTTAATGTTGAATAAATATTTATTCTTGTATCAATTTCATTTTGACTAGTAGCAATTAAACTTTTAATTCCTTGTAATTTTTGTTGATATTCACTTGTTTTAGTTGTAGCTTTGGTGTATTTAAAATTATTGTCAGTATTTTTGATATTTAAATTTTTATTTTTTAAATCAGCGAATGAGTTATTAGTTAAATTACCAAAATTTGAAACTATTTTATTATGAATAACATCTGTTTGGTTAAAAATGTTATCAAATTTAGCAATTTCAACATTAAATTTTTCAAAAGCCACTTTATGTAAAGCAAATTCACCTGTTGCTGTTAAAATTTTAGCTTTTTTGTTAGTTATTTCAGTAGTTTTTTCTTGAATTTGCTCTAATGTAGTATTTACATTTAAAGTTAAATTCTTAGCATTTTCAGCATAAGCATTTTCTTCAGTTCTAATTACATTAAATAATTCATCCTTATAATCGCTTGAACTATTAGTTGTTGAACTAATAGTTGTTTTATATTGTTCAATCAATGCTTGTAAATCTTCAATAGCTTTTTTGTGATTTTGATATGTTTGAACAGCTTTTTCTCATTTAGAATTTAATCCATTAGTATATTCTGTTCACTTTTCATTAGTTTCATCATTTTTTGCTAAAGAAGCTATTGCTAAATCAAGATATTTTTTAACATCTTCCCCTAAATAACTATAGGCAGTTTTAGGTTCAATTTTGAATTCAGCATTTTGTAATTTATTGGTAATTTCTTTGATTTTTTGATCTAATTGTTCATGAATTCCAAAACGAGTTGTAATTTCATTAGATGCAGAAGATAGTTGATTAAGGAAATTAATTTGATTTTGCTTAGCTTGATCTAAAGAAACCTTTTTTAAATCTTTTTTAACTGATACAGAGTTAGTAGTGTATAAATCAAATAATTTCTTAGTTTGAACATTTAAATAAGGTTGATTTTTATATTGATTAAATACTTTCTTATATCCGTCTGATTCAGTAGCTCCAATTTCTTGATCAATTTTATCAACAAGTTTTTGATATTCAACTTTTTCACCATTTATAGAATTGATTGTTGAAGTTAAAGTGTTTCTAGCATTGTCATAAAATTCTTTTTCTAAAGTAGGCGAAATATTGTCATAATCATTTTGCGCATTTGCTTTAGCTTGAGTTAATTTTTTAAATAAAAACTCAAATTCAGTTTGAAGTTGATTTAAAGTCAATGAAGAATCTTCAATAGCTTTTTTAAGCGCATCATAAGCAATTTTTAATTCAGTGTGTCCTTGTAAAATTTGACTTCATTTGGTTTTGAAAATTGACAATGAATTTTTTAAATTAATGAATGATAAACTATTATCTTTGTTCTTTAAAAGATCTTGAACTTTTATTGATAAATTATTTTTTTCAACAGTATATTTAGAAAAAGAATTAGGTTGAGAAAGAAAATTATTATTTATAAAAGTAGTTTCTAATTGTTTTAATTCATCAATATTTTCCTTGAAAACTTGTTCACGGTATTTATAATTCTTTTCAACATCTTGGTTAGAAGTAGTTACATTTTCAATAGTTTTGGTATAAAAATCTAAGTAATTTTCAAAAGTAGTGAAAGTTTCAATCTCACTATAATCCATAAATTTATTAACTTTAGTTTTATCATCTTCAAGTTTTTGACGTAATTCTTTTCTAAATTCATCGTAATTATAACTATTGAAATTAGTCAATGAATTGATTCATTGTTCAGTTTTATTAATTGCTACAATTGTTGAATCTCTTTTTTGTTCAAATTTACAAATATCTACAATTGCTTTTTTAAAAACATTACTGAAACTAGTGTATGTTGTTTGCATTTGTTCTAAGTTATTATTGTTAGAACGATAAATATTTTTTAAATATTGTTCATGATTATTTATGGTTTTAGCTAAAACAGCATATACTTCAGTGTTTGGATATTGAGCAACATTATCTTTAATAGAAAGATATCATTTGTAATGTTCTAATGGTTTAAAATTATCTAAACTAATAGAATTGTCCACAATTTCATTTACATTATATAATTTTGCTTTTTCAAAAATTTCTTTGAATTTGGTTTGTGAATTAGCATTAAGAACATAATCATTTACTAACTTATCTAATTTTTCTAACTTAGTAAATAATGCAACCATATCATCAAATTCTTTATTTTTAGTAGCATAATAATTCTTAACTTCTGCGTCAAATTTTTTAATATCATCTGAAGAATCGAAAGCATAAGGTTGTGATTTTTTTGTGAAATTAGTGTAATCTTTTCTAATCAATTCACAAAAATCTTTGTATTTATTATGTGAATTTGCTTTTTTAATTAAATTATTAATTGCTTCTAATGTAGGTGTTACATATTTTAGTAAGTATTCACTAAACTCTTTAATTTTGTTTTCATCACCATTTATTAACTCTTCATAATACTTAAGGTTATGAGCAGTCAAAACTTGTGGTTGATTGATTCATGTATCTCAAGACACATAATCTCTGTCTTTATTAGTTAAATCAAGTAATGAAGAAATTTCTTGAATTTGTTTTCTTACTAATTCTTTAACTGCTTGATCGGCAGTATTTTTTTCTTTAACTTCCAAATTATTTTTAGTTTGGAGCATGCTAACATATAAATCTTTGAAAGTTTCTAATTCAGATTTTCATTTTGGTCATCTAGCATTTAATTTATCAACAGCTTCTTCAGCCTCTTTTTTTGTTGTACCAGCTGAAAAAACTTTATTTGCTAATGAAAATTCGGAATTAGGATTTGTAATTCTGAAATATAAAGAATCTTCTTTATTGGTTTGTGAATAAAAATTGTATAAATCATTTGACCCATATAAACCAGTAGAAGAATCAGCATTTTTCATATTTTTAATGATTTCTTCATACTTGTCTTTAATTAACTTATATTTAACATATTGGGTTTCTAAATCAATAATACTACTTTTTGCACTACTGTGGTTATTTTTTAAATTAGCAACAAAGATCTCAACATCTTTTTTAAAATTGTTGGGATCTTTAATATTTTTGGCTAATTGAGAATATTTGCCATTGATTTCAATCAATGATTTTTCAAGATTTTCAATTACTTTTAAAGAGTATTGTTTATCTTTATTATTTTTATGACTATCAATGAATTCTTGAATTTCAGCACTAGCTTTTTCAAAATCATTTTTAACATTATTAATTAATGCCTTTTGTTTAGACTTAGTAACACCAACATATGCAACTCCCGATAAAATTGCTAAAAGTGCTAATCCACCACCTACTGTTGAACCCAATATAATCTTGGTTTTTTTACTCATTGGTTCTTTTTTAGTTGCTGGATTTATAGTAGTAGCTCTTTTTACCGCTTCTTGGTACGCTTGTTGTCTAGCAATTTGTTGTGCTTGCATTTGTTGTTGTTGCATAATATAAGCTTGTTGCTGCATATAATTTTGTTGTGCAGCGTTCATTTGCGGATTAGCTTGTTGTTGAAATTGTTGCTGTTGTTGAGCATTATTTTGTTGATTATTTTCTACTTCAAAAGGAGAATCAGTGTCGTTTCAAACATCTTTTTCTGCTTGTTGATTAGTAGGGCTTTCTTCAACTACTTCTTCAATTCAGTCATTTTCATTATCATCATCAAATATTCCGAATTGAATAATTCTTTTTTCTATCCTTAGCATAAATATCTCCATAAATTTTATCCACTAATTTAATTTGCTTTTTAGTTCTGTTTTGAACTCTTCAAATTTTTTATTATTTTCAATTCAATTTTCATAAGTAAATTTTGGATCTGTAACACTATCATTGATCATTGAATTAAAAAGATTTGTGTTTTCAATATATTTTTTTTGAAAGTCCATATCAATATTGTTGTTAACTTGTTCTTTATATTTTTGGTATAAATTATTGATTCCAGCTTTTTCTTTGTCAGAATCAACAGTATTTCATAATGTTTTAACTTTTTCTATTATTTCTTTTTGTTTCTTAAGATCATCTTCAAAGGTTTGCTCCAAAGTATCTAAAGATGTAATTTTTTGTTCTATGTTTGATGTAGTAAATTCACCATTGTCATAACTAGTTGAAATTTTTATTAATTCTTCTTTTAATTTCTTGATAGGGTAGGCTGCGTCAATTTTGATATCAAAATAACTAGTTCTTTGTTGCAACTTATTTAGTTTTGGGAAAAAGAAGTTTTTAATTTTCAATTCAAAACTAGTTAGTTCTTGTTTTTTGGTAGCAAGTAATTTAATAATTTCTATTTTTTTATCATTAACTTCATCTTTTTTAAGAGTTTCAGCTTCAATTTGTTGTTTTATGTCTGTGATTAGTTTTTTTACTTCTTCATATAAAGTTTTGTTTTTAGTTGCTTTAACCTCTTGTTTATTTAATCATTCAAAAACTTTTTTAATTTCTTCTTTAGTTTCAACATAAATAGCATCAATTTCATTCTTTTGATTATTTAGTTGTAAAAGGTAAAATTCAAGTTTTGAAGTTTCTTCTAACAATTCTGCGTCGGTAGATTCTTTGTAAAGAATTCTATTTGCCTCTAAAATCATAGTTTCAATATCGATTGATATTTCAGCATATCTTTTGTAAATTTTAAAATCATTATTTTTTAAGTTAGTAGCTTTAGCAATTAATGATTTTAATTCATTATAAATTTTATTTCTTTGTCTAAATTCTTCAAGAACTTTTTGATAAACAGTATCTAAATTCTTGATTTGCTTCTTAATAGATTCGATATTAACTTCTATAAATTCAGGATCAGAAGGGAGATTTTTGTGAATGTTTTCAACTTTTGATTTGTATAAAAATTCATATGAATAATTTATTTCTCTGGTTAATTGAATTTTTAGCTTTGTAAATACACCTATATTTAAATCTACATCCGCGAAATTTTTACAAGTAGAAATCAAATTAGAAAGTTCATTATTTAGGCTTTCACGTTCAGAATATTTTTTCTTGTAATCGTTATAGATATAATCGAGTTCTTTTATTTTGCTTTCTAACTCTGGTTTTGGAAAATAAGAACCAACGTTAATGTATTTTTTATATTTTTCTAATTCTTCTTTTAGCGAAATCCTAAAATCTGAATAAATGAACTTGTAAAATTTGTCTTTATTAAATTCATTCATTTCTTGATACAAATTAGTGAATTTATTTTTTACAGCATCAAATTCCTTTTTGAAGGTCATTGATTTGTTAAGAGCGCCTTTTAGCTTGATTTGAAGATCAAATAAACGTGATCTATTTTGTTCTGAATATCTTTGAGATAAAATTGATATCTTATCAATCTCTTCATTAACTTTTTGCATTGTCAAAATTAAATCAAGATTCATTTTTTCTTTCATCTCTTCGGTAGCAAAATCAGTATTTAAGAAAACATTTGATTTTTGCATTAAATCATTGATTTTATCAAGTTGATAGTTATATTCTTTTCTAGCATTTTTGTTCTTAATGTTTTTAACTAAGAAAACTAAACTAGTAGCCAAAATAGAAATTGTTGCTAATGATAAAAAGATTGGTAGAATTTTTTTTCTTTTTCTTTTTGGTTTTGAATTATTGTCATAAAAATCTTCGTTGAAAGAATTCATATTTGTCCCTTATGTTACCCTATAATTTTGATTAAATCTATATTAGTAAACTAATTATACTTAATTATATTAATATATTAATAATATTAAATACATACATATTAACAAATATGCAACAAATTTTTTCGATTTTTTAATAATTTTTTTGCTTAAAAATAGCTTATTTTTTGACTAAATATGGAATATTTATTTCTTCATTAGGATAATTTTTTTCATTAATTTTTTGATTATTTTCTTTAATATATTTGTTTATTTTTGAAAAATTTGTACCCTTAAAACCATATCAATAATAAGTGTTTGATAATAATTCTGGAATTTTTATTGCTTCATTTTCTAATAAAATTTTTTGATTTTTATCAATTGGAATTCATAAAAATTTGATTGGTAAAGCACCTGAATCAGTTTTTGATCAATCTATATTTTCTAGCTTAACAATTTTTAAATAATATGGTTTTAATCCTTGTTCATTTTGTGAATTTTTGAACGAAAAATCATCAAAAATGTAATTTGATAAATAAGCATTTAAGCGATATTCAAAAGTTTCAATCGAATCATAATATTTATCTCAAAGTTCACAATTTTCAATGTCTTTTTGACTATTTTCTTTTCAAATAACTGAATTTTTTGAATAAAAATAAGTGAAAAAATTGAACAAAAATTCAATGTTTTTGTTTAAAAATTGTAAAGGGTCTTGGCCTTTTGGTCACTTGATTATTGGGTTAATTTTGGAATAAGATCTTACTCCATAAATATTGTCTTTTTTAATATCAAAGATAGAAATATTTTGCTCATTGTAATAAGGATTTAATAAATGTTGATGAGAATCAAAATCTGGTGAATACCATTTTTTATAAACTTTTTTATTGTCATTTTTAGTTATTTCAATAGTAAAACAAACCAAAGATTTGGTATTTTTAACACCTTCTTCTTTTGATTCATTAAAATAATAATCTTCAACTTTTACAACTTTATATTCTTTATCATCTGGGTGTTTTTTTTCAACATCGACTTTAAAAATATCAGGTGATTTGTAAAACAACTTTACGATTGCTTGAGAATTCAAATTTAAAATTGGATTTAAATTCTTTGTAAGATCTTCGAATGAATTTATTTCCAATAGATTTTTCTTAAAACTTATAGTTGGGTTTTTAACATATTCATTAAATAATTGTTCTTCATCATCAATAGTATAAGTGTAATTAGGATAAGAAATATCACGATAATTGTTTTTAAAATCATCTAAGACAAAATAAAATTTCTTTTGTTTTGAATTTAAAATAGAATGATTGTTTTTATCTAAAAAGTCAATTTTTAGCTTTAAAAATGAGGAATTTGAACCTTTTTCAAAAAAAAGTTCTACATGATCAAATTTTCTTTCTAACTTTTCATCGTACAAATCATATTGAGAAAACATTAAATTTAAAAGCTTTTTATAGTCCTCTATTGTATTTTCATCATTTAATAATGCTTGACTTCTTATGTCAGAATAAAGATTATTTTGTCTTGCAAAAAGAGCATCTAAGAAATGATATTTGCTAGCAAAATTAATGATTGTTTGAATTTCTGGAACACAAAAAATTTGATTTGAATTTGATATTAAATTATTTTCTTGATTCAAATCCATTTGAAATTTTTGTTCGATTTTTTCAAAGTAAGTAGTTAAATTTTCTTTTGAATATTTTTCTAAATTAGTTCCAAAAAATTCTGAATATTCTTTATCAAAAAAGAGATTATTTATTGATAATTTTTGTTCGCTTTTTGAACGAACTATTTTGCTTTTTTCACCTTGCTTAAAGACGTTTAAGTAAAATGGGTTGTATAAATATTTAGAATAAAATTCTTTGTTTTTTAATTCGTTTTGATCAGAAAAAAACAATTGCTTTTTGCTATTTAAAAACTCTAAAATAGTTTTATTTTTTAAAAGATTAGGATTTATAAAAAAGTTGTTAAATTCCTTTAATTTTTCAATTTGAGAAACAGTAAAAAAATGAGGCAAAACCTTGTTTTTAAGATTTTTATTAATAAAAAGATTGCTATTTAAATCATTTTTTACACAAGAATATGAAATAAAAGGAATTGAAATAATCGGTAAAAAACTAAATAAAAAAAAGTTTTTTTTCTTCATTTTTTAAGAACTTTCTACCATTAATTGATAAGCACAATTAATAACTTTATATATTTAATATATTATAATTAAACATATAAATATTTTAGGATTATTTTTAATCTATTTTAAGGAAATAAATGTCTACCACTAAAAATAAAAAAACCAACACTTCTAGCACTAAAAGAAGTGTTAAACCAAAAACTAATGACAAAAAAATAATAGAAACAAAAAAAGAAGAAGAAAAAGTATTTTTGACAGACCAAGAATCGAATTTTGCTATTGAAGAAAATTTACCTGAATTAACAAATAAAAAAGACAATGAACTTCAAGTTTTTTCATCAACAAACAACTTACCACAAAATAATTCACAGTTTCTTTCTATTTCTCCTTATGGCACAAACTTGCCAATGAACCCCGCAGAATTTGAAAAGCAAATGCAAGAAATTGCGTTGGTAAATCAAAAGTTTAAAAAAATTATTTTTTGATCTGTTTCAGGAGCAGCAACTGCTTTTATATTTTTTGGTGGAATTGCAGGAATGGTTTCAACTGCAAAATCAAATAAAGTTGATCCAGTTCAAAATTTAAAACAATTAATAAAAATTTCTATAGATTTTGCTAATGATACTCTTACAGATGTTGCTTTTGAAAAAAATAGAATTGAGCTTGAACTTTTAATTAGAAATGCTGAAAACCAAATTCAAAATAACCCAAAAAATGTTGATGCTATAAAAAATATTTCAAATGAGCTTTATGAAAAATTTAAGTATATTTCTAACTTGTACATAAATAAACATCCACATATTAAAAAAATAAATGATTTTATTGAATCTCAAAGAGTAAAAAATTTGTCAGAAAGTATTTTAGTTTTTGATGAATATGAGGATTTTAAGGGGGAATACAAAGAAGAAATTAAAAAACTAGAAGCAGTTAAGAATAGTCAAAATCCTGAAATAAATGCTACTGAATATGATCAAGCATTAATAGTTTTTTCAAATTTTATTCAAGATATTGAAAATAGAAAGAAAAATAGAGATTTAAAAATTAATGCTTATTATGAATTAAAATCCTTATATGAAATTGCCAATAACTGATTACAAAATCAAAAAAATATGGCACATGAAGCATTTAATAAAATTTTTCCTACTTTAGATAAAGTTAGAAAGAATTTTATTAATAATCCAGCAGTTAATCCTAAAAAACCAACTGATAAAACTGAAATTAAAGACATAAATATTTCATTAAAAGATTTATCACAAGCATTTTATTCTGCTAAAAAAATTCATTATCATAGATTAGATATTGAAGCATTTATTGAAAATCTACAAGAACAAGTTAATGATTTTCATATTGAATTTACAACTATTGATGATAATATTTTTAAAAAAGAATATGATAAATTTAAAATTATTTCTCAAGGAAATGAAGAAAAAACTATTAATGCTTATATTGAAAATTTAATAATTGAAAAAAATACTTTAACTTCATTAAATGTTGACTTACAACAAAAAGCTATTAATCTAAATAATACTCTTGTTGAATTGATAAAAAAATGTAATTTGATTAGAATTGAAATCAATAACAAAGCAAAAGATATTGAGAACATTAAAACAGAAATCCAATCTTGAATAATTAATCCAAGTTATTATGAAAGCGAAGATTTAAAAATAAATGAAATAGTTGATTTAGACATTTTGAATGCCTTAGGAGATGATTCAAAAGGTTTAATTTATAAAATTGATTCAACAATTTTTGAAATAAATAGATATAAATTGAATGCTGATCAAATCAATGAAGAAAAAGAAAAAATTAGTAAAGAATTAGAAGAAATTAAGCAAACAAAAATAGCTAAAAGTGCAGCATTAAAAGATATACAAGAAAAAATTAAAAATTTTGAAAGCACATATAACAACAAATATTTATCATGAGATGTTAATAATATTCCAACAGATAAATCAAAAATTAAATTACTAATTTATGAAAAACTTAATGAAAATTATTCTAACTTTATTCAAAGTTATTCATCAAAATTATCTTCACCATACTCATTAAATGAAGTTAGAAAAATCAAAGAAAAAATCAATACTTATTTAAACGAATATAGAGCAGAATTAGAAAAAATAGATAAAGATTTAGAATCATTTAAGAAAAATACTCAAGGCATTAAGTTGGTAGATCCTTCAAAACCTACTAACAATCCAAAACCAATATTAGCTGAAAACGAATACAATAAATTCATTCCTTCACAAATAACTGATTATGTTTTAGAACAACAACTTATACTTCAATCTGATTATTTAAAAAACAATTTTTTAAAAACAGAAATTATTTTATGTCCTAATGACATAAATGGTTTTTTAACTTTGAAAATTAAACTTTATTTTGAAAAAGTAATATATGACAATCCTTCACAACCTACACTAGAAAATAGTAGAATTATTAAGTTCTACTATGATGAAGAAGAAAAAGTAATTCAAAGTATGAAAAAATTTGCTTTTTCAGAAAACGATCGAATTTCTTTTACTATTGCAAGTAGTTTTCCAGAAAGTATAACAAGCACTGATATACTAGTTAATCATCTAATTAATTATCAAAACAAAGAAATTAAAAATGGTGATTGAAGTATTCCTAATAGTCCTAATATTGAAGAGTCTAAATTATTAAACATTTATTTTGATGAAAAACTTAAAAATAAATATGTATTGAAAAGTGTTTCAAAAGATGACAAACTTAACAACAATTATTTAAAAATCATTTACTCAATTCAAAGAGAAGTTCCTTATGATAGAGATGAAAAAGGAAATATCATTTATAAAATGATTGATCCTATTGAACAATCTGAAGAAATTGATATTACAAAATTAATTAAAGCTAATACTGAGAATAACGAAACAAAAAGATACTATAATCGTTTAAGTGCTATCTATGAACAAACAAAAACTTGAATAACAAAAAAACTAGATCAGAAAAAAGATAAAACGGATTTGATTGATCCATTAGAAACAATTTTGCAAGATGCCAAAACTAATTTGCTTGATAAAATAGATGAAATTTCAAATAGTCAAGATGAAGCTAAAAAACAAGAATACATAAAAAAATGCAAGGAAAAAATAATTGCTATTCTTTCAAAGAAAAATGAAACACAAAAAGCAAAATCGGAAAAAAATATTGCTGTTGCTGAATTAGAAATTTCTTTACAAAAAGCAAAAACTTTATATAGTTCTATAATTACAGCTCCAACTGCAAAAGCAGATGAATCTGATAGTAATTCATTAAAAGCAAAAATTGATGATGCAGAAAATAAAATAAAACCTGAAGTACAAGTTAGTTTAGAAGAATTAAAGACTTCTTTACAACAATTAAATGAAACATTTACGACTATTTCTGCTAGTTTTGATGCTAAAAATAATGAAAGAAAATTTATTGATATTGCCATTTCTGAAATACAAAGTAATAATTTAAAGAATTTTACAGATATTCAATTAAAGCAAGAATTTTTAGATCTTTCAAAAAAATTGATTGATGAAATAACAAAAAGTAAAAATGAAACAGATGATACTGTTGATAAAATTAAAGCAACTGCTAAAAAACTAAATGATGAGCAAAAGAAAATTGAAGATGGATATAATGCTAGCTTCGGAAAAATAACTGAATTGAGAAATGAACTAAATTCTCTTATACTTTTCAAAAAAGCAAATTTAGACAATTTCAAATATCTTAAGTATTACAAAGATGAATATGAAAAATTAATCAATAAAACTCAAGAAACAACTGGTGAGGGTATAACAAAACCAGTTAAATTTGAACAAATAAAAAATGCCTTAGAACATTTGCAAACTACAAAAACAACTTTATATGATAAATTAGTTCTTTTTACAAAGCAAAGACAACAATTATTAAGCTTTATCAACACAACAATTGATAGTTGAATTAAAGGTAAAACCTTAACAAGATTACCTGATAATAATACAACTGAAGTTGAAGGTTTAATAGCACAAGATTTTAATGATATTGCAGATCCTTTTAATAAATTTGTAATTGAAAAGAAAAACCAACTTGAACTAGAACCTACAAGCGGTAAAACTATTGAAGAAATTTATACAAATATTAAAAAAGAATTAGAAGATAAATTCAAAGAATACAAAGATTACAAAATTAAGAAATTTGAAAATAAAAACAAATTATTAGATTTAATCAAAACTAAAGAAAAATTTGTTCTTGATTGATTAACAGGAATAACCATTGTAGATGTAAATCATATTAAGAAAATATTTAATGATGAAATTAAAATAGCAACGGATTTACATAAGCAAGTAACATCAACTAATGATACATTTGAACAAGCTATTAAAAACTTGACTGATAAAACTAATATTGCTCTAAATGAATCAACATATGAACTCAAATCAAAATGAGATTTAATTATTCAAAAAATTAATGAAATCGTTAAAAAAATAGAAGACGAAGTTAAAAATTTTGAAAATGTTGATAATGAAAATTGAAATGCTGATCCAAAAGCAATTTCAATTGTTAATGATTCTGAATTAAAAGAAGATACTAGTTTTAGAGCAGCAATAAAGAATTTAGAATATACAAACACTAACAATAGCCCATGATCGATTGTACAAAACAAATATTATGCATTAACCAATAGTTACAATTTAATTAAAAACAAGAAATTACACAAAATTTCACAAAGACAAAAATTTATTAATGTCCTTAAAAGAGCAATTTATCAAAGAAATCAAAACATTATTGATAATATATATCCAGAACCAAATTCTGCTTTTACTAAACACACTAATAAATTACCTGCAATAATGTCTAGTTTTGATTACTATAAAAAATTAGATTTAATTGATTCTGATTCTGACCCATTCCATTCAACAAAAAATGAAAAAGTTGAAACATATAGAAAAATTATTGATAAAGTGTATAAACATTTTGATTATGATAATAATAATTCTTATGAAACAGCAATTGCTGAATTAGAACAATGAATTTCTGAAGCAATTCATTACAAAGATGTAAAGATGAAAAATGCTATTTCTAAATATAATGAACTTAAAAATAAAGTTATTGCTTTACAAAATTCAGCAAATCAAAATAACATAACTAGTGATCTTAAAAATCAATGTAGTAATTATGTACAAGAAATGGAGCAAAAATATAATAATGCTATTGCTTTAAATTCCTTTACAAAAGTTGAAAATATTGTTTCACAATATACACCTTTATACAATTCATCTAACAACGAATATAATAAAAGAATTGAGCTTAGAAATAAATTACAAAGTGATATTTCAAATTCACGTTCTTACTTAAACATATATAGTGAACATCCTAATTTAAATAATTTTAAAGTTACACTTACAAATAAAATTGATATTATGACCAAAGTTGCTCAAGGTATTAATGGCCCAATAGCAAGTGCTACTTTGGACAATTACATAAAAAGCTTTAATAATGATGTTCAATCTGTATATAACAATTATAAAAATGAATATAAATCAAAATATGATTATGTTTTAGGATACAAAGCAAAAATCAATTCATTTTTATCTGGTATATCATTCCCAAGAGACAATGAAATTTTGCCACCTAATTATTATCAAACAATGAATTGAACAAATAATGTTTCTAGTTATGTGGATGCATTAACAAAAGGTATTAAATACAATACTATTATAAATGCTATGAATTGAATTGATAGTTATTATGGCAGATTCCATTCTAACGCTACAAATAGAAACAATTTATTATCTGAAATAAGAAAATTAGTTTCTGATGCAACAGCTTCCTTAGGAAGATCATTTAATTACACATATCCATGTTGTAGATGTTATTATACTGGTAATCTATGAGCTATACATGGTCAAGGTTCTGCACATAATGTTCATACAAAAACAAATTTAGAAAGTAAAATTAATGAAATTAATGGAAAGATTGCCTCTGGAGCTTCTAGCATATCTGCTTCTAGTCTTAACGCCTTAAAAGCTGAATTAACAAACGCTCATAACGTATGAATTTCAAATAGCGGTGGAAGTGAATGATGTCGCTCAGTATGAGTTTCAAGAGGATGAGGAAAATATTGTTGTGAAGGACATAACAAACGAATGTAAGATTTTACTGCTAAAAAGTAAAAAATCATATTTAACCACGAATAAACCCGGATAAAAATTAAACTCGTAATTGAAAAATTGCGAGTTTTTTTGTCTTAGTTTGTAAAGAAGTAAATATGAATTTTTTATTCTTACATTTTTAGGATATGTTTAAGTTGCAAAAGGAAATATTTTTCCACTATTTTTATCATTAACTTTTAGTTTTTTAACAATCTGTTTTGAAGTTTTTCGATCATAAGGATCTTGAATTTTAAAACTAATATTTAAGTAATTCTTTTCATTAGCTTTTGACATTTTCTTATCAATTATTTTTATCCGTTTATGTACTTTTAAAAAGGTGATAGCATGATCAAAAGGTGTTTTTAAGAGCTCATCTATTGATACATTTTCATTTTTTAAAATTGGTCTTATATTAGATGCTAATTCATCTAAAGTTTCTTGTGGAATAGCAAATTCATTGTAATTAAAATAAACTATTTTTTCTTTTGAAATTTCATTGGTTGTTAAATTTTTAATTGCAAAAGTAATCTTAACTTTTTCCAAATCTAATTGTTGCTCAATTTTTGCGTAAGCAACAATAAAATTTGTTGGTAGATTTTTAAAATACAAATCAGTATTTGTAATTTTTTCAATAAAAACTTTTCCTCAAAAATCTATTTCAACATCTTTAAGAATTTGTTCCACAGTTGGTGATAAAATCTCTATTTTATACTCAATTTTTTGACTCATTTTATTAGCTTTAATTTCTTTAAGTCTAAAACGAACTAAAATAGCACTTTTATTGTCTATGATTTTAATTTCAGGATCAACAATTATGAATTTTCAAGGATCATAGTCATAGAAATTTAAATCCTTTACTGCTAATTTGTCAATCGGAATATTTTTATCTTTTAATTGAACTTTGATCTTCATTAGTTATTGTTCTAATAAATCAGGTTCTTTAATTTGTTCAACATTGTCTGTTTTTATTTTGTCAACATTATGATGAGTACATTTACTTGAAGTAAAAATTATTGGTATAGATATTAAAGAAACTGAACTAATAATTTTTGAACAAATAAATTTATTCTTTTTCATAATAATAACCTCCATATAATTTAATTAACTTTGATGTTCATTCTCTATTATATAGATAATAGAAATAAATAATAAATATTCAACAATTAAATAAATGGTTTATCTTTCTATAATTAAACATAAATAAATAAACCGTATATTTAATTTATTCAACTTTTATTTTCCTTCACCAAAGACATCCAAGAAATCAAAGATTTAAAAACCAAAAGAGATTTAAAGATCACTGCTTATGATGAATTAAAACAACTATATGATATTGCTACCAATTGACAAAATTCAAGAACTTCATATCGTTTTAATGAATGAACTTCTATTTTGTCTGTTGCTTTAGATAATGCTAAAAAGAATATTTTAAGTAATATAGCTATTCAAGTTAGAAATCCACAAGATAAAACTGATGTTGCTTTAATAGATAAAGAATTCAAATCATTGAATGAAGCTTTCTTTAAAGCTAAAAGTATTTGTGAAAAAAGAATCGATTTGATTGAAATCAAATTCGAATTATCTAATAGACTTAATGAATTTTGTGCTAAATATGAAATTAGTCCAGCAATCAATAATGTTTTCAAAAAGTTCTATGAAAATGAAAAACTAAATGAAAAAATGGATGAGCTTACTTCTAAAGAAAATGATCCTACTGTGGATAATAAAACTTTTGAAGATAAAATTAATGAATTTATTAAATCATTTAATAGCTTAAAGAAAAATGTTGTAGATACTAAGAAGTTAATTGATCAAAAAATAAGTGACTTTAATGTTCTTTTAAAAGAAATAAGAGATTGAAAATCTATTTCGCCTAATGCAGCAGATGAATTATATTTAAACCCTAACATTGATGCTAATGATTTTATGAATGTTCTTTTTGGTTCTAGTGCTGGTATAGGTGAAGAACAAAAAATTGAAAACTACTTAAATGAAACAGTCAAAAAATATTTAGTTGATTCTAATGAAATTGGAATCAAGTTAAATGAATTTAAGAAAACTATTCAAGACTTAAAAACCCAAAAAAGAGATAAGCATAGACAAACCATTTTATTAAAAGCAGAAATTGAAAAATTCGAACAATTAATAGAAGCTAATGCTCCTAAAACTTCTCAACCTACAGGTAATTATGATGAGGATAAGAAGTTCATATATAAACCGTTGAATTTAAATGCTAATGATGATGTAAACAAGTTCAAGAAGATTTTAACAAGACAATATAGTTTAAATCAAATTAAGAAGGACAATTCTAACCAAAATACATTAGATGTTCAACTTGAAAATTCTTTCAAAGAATACAAAAATAATATTGAAAAAGCAAATTCTGATCTTCAAAAATTTGTAAATGATAGTAATGGAAAAATTAATTTTGTAAACCCTAATACAAATGCTGCGTTTAATAGTAATGATAAATCAGAAGTATTACCAAGCACTATTAAAAATTTCATTCAACCTTCATCATTGGTATTAGTTACTCCGTATTTACAAGGTAATTTATATGTTGATGTAGAAATGAAGCCTGATGATGCTAACGGAAAAATGTTTTATACTAAAAAGTATTGATATGCTGAAACAGAATATATCAATCCTAATAACCCAAATGAAGGTAAGAAAATTGTTAACAAATTTTACTTTTATTCAGATGCTCAAAAAATTGAAGATGGTTTTAAACAATTTGCCTTTACTGACGATGATAATGTTATTTTTCAAGTTCATGGTGATATAAAAGATTCGTATGAAAATATTGAATCTATTGTTCATTCACTATCTTCTAATTCTGATAACAATACTTTAGTCAAAAATGATTATTTATGTGGTAGTGGTTCAACTAATGATAAAATATTAAGCATATCTTTTGTAAATAATAAAAACAAAGAAATGAATACATATCTTTTTAGAAGATGTTATGCTAAGACAAATTCACAATATGTATTGGTTGTTGAATATTCAATTTCTAGATTAATTAAAAATGGAAATTCTAGTGACACACAATCAGTTGCTATAAAACAAGAAGAAATTAATTTTGAAAATATTATTTTAAGAAACAAAGAACAAAATCAAGCTTCTAAACAGAAAAAAGATGTTACTTTCTTTTATGAACAATTGAAAAATTTCAGTGATCATAAATTAGACTCTAAAAAAGATTCTGATTTAAAAACTCCTACCGACGCATTGCTAGCAATAGTTAAACAAGAAGTAGTTGATAAAGATATATCTTCTTTATCAACAGGTCAAAGTGCTTTTGATGATTTTATAAATAAATGTAAAGAATTAAAAAAACAATTAATTGAAAAATATTCAGAAGTAACAAATAAGAAATCGCAAAAAAAAGAAAAATATTCTAATTTTACTGAATTAAAATCAAAAGTCGAATTTCTAATTTTTGAAATAGAAAGAAGTCCTTATTCTAAAGCAGATTCTGACGAAAAAACTGAGCTAGAAAAAATCAAGACTAACATAGAAACTATTTTAGACCCCAATACCCAAACAACATTAGAAAATATGTCTACTACTTATGAACAATCTAATGAATCATTTAAAAAATATGAAAATGACATAAAAGAGAAAAATGTAGCTAGAACCTTATTATTGTTCACAATATCAGAAATCAAAGAACAAATTCAACATACTTTTGTTAATGACAAATTAAAGAATTATTTTGAAGCAAAAGCAAATGATTATATTAAAGAAGCAGAAACAATTGCAAAAGAAACAGGAAAAACCAAACAATTAATTGAACAAGGTAATTCTGAATTAACAAGAAAATTTGAAGAACTAACCACAAAAAATGATCAAATCAATGATAAATATAACAAGCTAAATTCTTTATATAACCAAGCATTACTATACAAAAATAACAACTTACTTGAAAAACCATATCTAGAAAACTTTAAAACTAAATTAGAAGGATATATTACAAGTGCTAAAAATGTTTTAGACAAAGTTGTTGAAAAAGATAAAGAAGAGGATCTAAACAAAATTAATATTGAACTCGAAAGTTTAACAACTAATTTTGACAATGTTAAAAAAGAAATTGCTCAAGTTGTATTGAAATATGATGAATTAAATAAATTTATCAATAATTTTGTTGTTAGATATACAAGAGGATTAATTTTAACAAAAGTAGCAACTGGTTCAGAACCAGCAATTGAAGCTTTACAAATACAAGATTATGAAGATATTGCTAAACCTTTAATTGATAAAATGAATGAAGTAGTTACTAAGATGAACCAAAAAGATGATAATATTTTACAAAAATTAGGTTCATTGTTAGAAGAAATGAAAACTGCTTATGAAGCAGCAAAAACCAAAAAAATTGATAAAGATATTCAAAAGAAAAAATTAAATAAATTAATTTCTGAAAAAGAAAAATTTGTTTCAGACAATTTAGTAGGTGTTTGAATTGCTAATGTTTCAACTATTTCAAATATCTTTACAAAAGAAATAAATGAAGCAAAAACTAAATATGATGCATCTAGTTCAACCATTGAAACTTTTAAAACATCAATTGAAAAACTAAACAAAAATACTGATGTAACTCAAAATGTTGTTCCTGACAATTTAATGGCTGAATGAGATAAAGCACAAAAAGAAGCAATTGATAAAATTAATGAATTTTTAACCAAGATTGAAAAATTTAAGACAGAAGATAAAGAAGAAGACAATAATGTAACGATATTTAACGATTCTGAATTAAAAAACGAAACTGAATTTGTTAAAGATATTGATATTTTGAAAAAAGTTGTTAATGGAAATAAAATAGGAAATAATGATACATTCATTAGCGTTGGTGAAAAATATAATCATTTGGAAAATACTTATCAACAAATAATAAAACATAAAATATTGAAAATTCAAGAACGTAATGAATTTCTTCATAATTTAAAAACTGCCGCTTTTTACTTCAATCATGCTAAATCTGATAATGCTCAACAAGAATGAAGTAAACCAGAATATACAGTTAATAGAGATCTTGTTCCAGGATTTGTTGCATCTGAAGATTTTTACAAAACATTAAATAATGTAAATACTGAAAATGATAATTTCTCTACAGTTCATAAAGATAAAATTGAACAATATCGTAAACAACTTGATGCAAAATTTGCTGTTAGTTCTGTAAATTCAAATTTAAAAACTTATAAAAAAGCAACTGAAGAGTTGAAAAAATACATAAGTGATTATATTGCAGCAAATTTAAAAGCATTACAAGAAGCACAAACAGAATATGACAAAGTAGTTGAAAGTGCTAATACATTAAAAAACAATGCTAATGTATCAACAGTGTTTAAAAAAGTATTTGATGCAATTACAGAAGCATTAAATGTTGCTCAAACTGAATATAATGCTGGTACATCAGAATTAAAACCTAACAAAATTAAAGATGCAACTAATAAATTAAGAAACGCTTATTCTAATCAAAATAATTTGTTCAACGATATAAATACAGCTTATGTTGAATTAAAAAAATCTTATGCAAATTATAGTGAGGATTTAAAGCTTTATTCTGAATCAAGTAAGTTTAATAATTATAAAGAACAATTAAATAAAGAGTTAGATATTGTAAACACAATGTTAACCAAAGGAAAACTTGTAGGCGGGAACAATTACACAGGTGTTGATTCCGGTTCTGAATTATCTTTATTACAAAGTAAATTTGAAACAAATGCTAAAAATATTTTTGCTCAACATCAAAATCAAGTTGCTGAATTCTTTAATAAAAACTATAAAGAAAAATTAGATCAATTTAATGGTGCTAAAGAAGGTTTATTAGAGCCTCGAGACAATACAACGGGGTTCAAGAATTTACAAAACATCTTTGAATCTACAAATTCAAATCAAACTGCTTATTTAGGTAGAAGCCCTATTGTTTCATTTTCTTCTTTAGAATCGGTGGTTTCTAATATAGATACAATTTTTTCTTCTACATTAAATGAGATGAATAATCGTAAAGCATTAGTTGTTAAATATAATGAAGCAATGGCTAATGCTGAAAAAACATTAGGACGTCCATATAATTCAGCATATTCATGTTGTCAAAAAACTTGTCATCCAAAAATTAAGTGAGGAAATTTTGATTCTAATGCAAATTCTGAAGGTTATTTTAATACCTTAAAGAGTGCAATAGATAATGCTAAAACTGCAACTTCTGCTGAAATTTTTGATAAAGATTTAGAAAATCATACAAACATAATAATTAAAGCTACACAAGAATGAATAGATCATTCAGGTGGAAGTCGTTATTGTTCATCTACAGTTCATAAATGTACTTGTGCATATTACTATACACAAATGTAGTATTAAGCAAAATTTCATTAAAAATATAACTCTTACATAATATTAAAATAAAAATCATTTTAACCTTATTTATGGGAATAAGGAAAAATGATTTTTTTATTTATTAACTCCGAAACACAAGAGAAGATTATAAAGTTATTGAATTGGCACTAAATCAAAAGTAGTGATTTAGGATAGTAATTTAAAAATTAAAAATTTCATATTCTTCTATTTTATAGGTGAATATGAATTTTTTTTCTTTTTCAACTTGGAAACTAGGGATAAAAAATCAAGCACTAGTAAAATGCTTGATTTTATGATTAGACTTGCGTATGGAAACCTCCACAATAACATTTTTTTATTGTTGATCTACATGAACCATGACCACCTGAATTATCTATTCAGTTTTTAGTATGTAATAATAAAAGATTTAGTAAGTTTGTAAAATCTTCATTAGAGATTTCTTTTTCATTTGATTTTTTAGCAATATCTATTGTGTTTAATAATGTTTTTTTATGATTTTCTGAAACATGATATTCTCAATCTTTAGCTCATTTATTACCTGAACATGTGCTTTTACAACATGCATATGTAAAGTTTTGGCTTCTGTCCTTAACTGATTCTGCTTTATTTAATGCATCATCAAATTTAGTTATTATTTCTCTTCTTTGTTTCATATTAGTAATAGTTGTTGCAAAAACGGCTTCTATTTGAGAACATGTTGATTCTAATTTACTAAATAAATATTGTGGAGTTCTTCCTAAATATGAATTTTCAGAAATACTTACTTGAGCAAAAATTTGTTCAAGTGTTTTAAAACCTGTACTAATATCTCTTGGAGCAATAAGAATATCTTTTAGAGTAGTGAATTCATTAAGTTTCTTTTTGTAATTTTCATTAAAGAAATTTATAACTGCTTGTTGATGTTGTGCAAAAATATTATTAGCATTGGTTTCTAATTCAACTTCTAAATTAGATATTTCTGATGCTGAATCAACACCTGTGTAATTATTCCCACCTGCAGATTTTCCTTTGGTTAGCATTGTATTAACTTTTTGCAATGCATTTTCTAGATTAGTTTTAAACTGCGCAAACAAACTTGATTGTTCATAAAGTTTTAAATCTTCACTAAACTTAGTATATGCTATATTTAAGTTTGTATATGCTTGATTTAATGAATCAAATAAATTCTTTTGACCTTGATAAACTTTTTCTAATTTGTTTGCTGCTTCTTTAATTTTATTAGGTTGTAAAGAAGAAAGACCTATGCTATATTCTTGTTGTGAAGTATCTAAAGCTGTATTAATAGCGTCAAATACTTTTTTGAAAGCTACGGCTGTATTTGCTTGATTTCTTAATTCAGTAGATAATTGAACAATTCTATCATATTCTTTTTGTGCTTCTTGTAATGCTTTTAATCTTGCAGCAATATATTCATTAATAAATTTTTTCAATTCTTCTGTAGCAGTCTTATAGGTTTTAATATTAGAAGATACAGAACTTACTGAGAATTTTTCATCTATAGATTTTCTATATACATCGATTTTATCTTGATGTGATGTTGAAAAATGATCTTCTGGAGTATTCATCTTTTCTAATGTTTTATAATCTGCTTCTTTAGCACTAAATCCTGGAACTGCATCTCTATTTCCAATATATTCTGTTTTGCTTCATACTTGTTCAGAATTATCAGATTTAGCATGATTGAAGTAAAACGCTGCGTTTTTTAAGGTATTAATGAATTCATTACGTTCTTGAATTTTTAATTGTTTATGTTTTTTAATATTATTAAACACTAAATCTAAAGCATTATATTTATCACCAGCTAGAATAAATGTTGTATCTCCTGATAGCTTATCTCCGTTTATAGATTTTTTCAATATTTCAATTTTATTAACAAATTCGGGTTCATTTTTTAGTTCATTATCATTTGCTATTGTAATGTTGCCTACTTCTTCTTTATCTTCAGTTTTAAATTTGGTTATATCTTGTAAAAATTGTTTAATTTTATCTGAAGCTTCTTTTTGCGCTTTATCTCATTCAGTCATTAAATTGTCAGGAGCAGCATTTGAAGCAACATTTGTATTATCTTCTAATTTTTTAATAGCATCTTTAAAGGCTTGTATATTTGAATTAGAAGCAGTGTATTTAGTTTTTGCTTCATTTATTTCTTTAGAAAAAATTTCAGAAATTTTTGAAACATCAGCAATTCAAACACCAGTAATATTTAAAGTAACAAATTGTTCTTTTTCTTTAATTGTTTTATTCAATAATTTCTTTTGAATATCTTTTTCAATTTTAGCATTTCTTGCTTTTTCATATGAAGCTTTGATTTCAACTAATAATTTTTCAAGATTTTGAATAACATTAGGATTTTCTTTATTCATTTCAACTTTTGTTTTATCAATTGTTTCTACTAATGGTTTAGCAATATCTTCATAATCTTGTGGTTGTAAGGCTTCAATTGCTTCTTCATTACCAGCTGCTACTTTAGTTAAGATTAAACCAATAGCATATCTTGATGCATAATTATTTATAAATTTTAATAATTCATCATATTTGGCAACAACTTTAATAATTTCTTGTTTTATATTATTTATAGCATTGTTAAAACTATTTAATGTAGATGATATATCATTCAATTGTTGTTCTTGTCCTACTTCAATAGTTTTCTCTAGAATATTCTTAGCTTTTTCTAATTCTTGTTCTATTTTTTGTTTATATGTATTTAAGTATTGTTTGTCAAGTAAATTATTGTTTTTGTATATTGTTATTTCGTCATATAACAATTTTAATTGTTCATAGTTTTCTGTGGCAATAGCATTTTTTGAATCTAATTCATTGAAACCATTTTCTAATGTTGTTTTACCACTATTAATTAAATCTTTAGTAGTTCCTGTTTTAGTAACAACTTCTTCAGCATTTTTTATTAATTCTTCAGCTTTTGCTTTAAAAAATGCTGATAATTTTTCATTTACAAATGTTTGAGGAATTTTGTCCTTTACTTCTAAAATAGCAAAATTTAACAATGTTCTTGCTTCTTCTTTTTCTTTTATTTCTAGTTCATTTTTCTTAAAGTTTTCTTCAGAAGTCTTCAATGTGTTTTGCATTTCTGCTAATTTAGTTTGAACATTATCTTTCAATATATTATCTATATCATTTTTTACTTTTGTTAATTCATCTTCTTGGTGCTTATCAGCCACTTTTGAAGGACTTTGATTAATATTAGAAAGTAAAAATTCAACTTTAATTTTTAATTCTCTAAACTTAGAATAAGTTGCATTTTTTTCTGATTTTTGACTTGTTATGTCAGAATACATTTTTATTAATTGTTGCTTATATTCTTTACACTTATTAACAAATTCTTGAAATTCTGCAGTTCCAGTGTTAAGAGAATTGGTTTCTTTATCTACAACATCTTTTTTAACTTTTTCTAAAAGAACTTTAGATTGACTAATTAAATCCTCATCTTTTTGTGAATCTAATTTTTGTTGAACAAATTGATCTAGTAAATTATAGAAATAAGTAACATCTTTTTTGTTTTTTG
This sequence comes from Mycoplasmopsis hyopharyngis, assembly GCF_045276885.1. Taxonomy (NCBI): domain Bacteria; kingdom Bacillati; phylum Mycoplasmatota; order Mycoplasmoidales; family Metamycoplasmataceae; genus Mycoplasmopsis; species Mycoplasmopsis hyopharyngis. Next base: position 550,130 of record NZ_CP174164.1, read on the forward strand.
ATGCTTCATTTTTGTCTTTATTTCTAGCAATGATTTGTGAAAAATCTACTTCAACAGTTTTTATATCTACAACAGTTTGATCTTCTTTATCACCAGATTTAACACGTCTACTTATTGAATACTGAATAGTAATTTTATCATTACCTTTTGGTTCACATTTCATAAAAACATAAGAATTTAATTTTTTATTATTGCTATTATTAAATGAAATAAGCAAAATTTTGTCATTAATTCCATTTGTTCCAGTTAAGTAATCATTAGTTACTAAGGTGTTGTTAATAGATTGTGCCAATGATAATGAAATTGCTTCTACAGTTTCGTATTTTTCCTGAATTTCATTATGAACTGCAAAAATAACATTGTCATCATCAGTAAAAGCAAATTTTTTAAATCCATCTAAAAACTTTTGAGCATCTGAATAAAAGTAAAATTTATTTGTAATTTTCTTTCCTTCGCTTGGATTATTAGGATTAATATATTCTGTTTCAGCATATCAATACTTTTTGGTATAAAACATTTTTCCATTAACATCATCAGGCTTCATTTCAACATCAACGTGCAAATTACCTTGCAAGTATGTTGAAACAAGTGTTGAAGAGGCGGGTTCAAGATAATTTTGAATTGTACTTGGTAATACATTTTGAAGTTCATTATTTACAAAGGCTGTATTTGTATTAGGATTTATGAACTTAATATCACCGTTATTGTTGTTAATGTATGAGTGAAGATCTTGATTAGCTTTTTCAAGGTTTTCTTGATATTCTTTAACTGATTTTTTAATTCTTTCATCAAGAGTATTTTGATTAAAATTATCTTTTTTGATATCACTTAAACTGTATTGACTAGTTAACACATTTTTAAATTTCAAAACATCTTCTTTTGCTTTAACATTCAACGGTTTATATATGAACTTCTTATCCTCATCATAATTACCTGTAGGTTGAGAAGTTTTAGGAGCATTAGCTTCTATTAATTGTTCGAATTTTTCAATTTCTGCTTTTAATAAAATGGTTTGTCTATGCTTATCTCTTTTTTGGGTTTTTAAGTCTTGAATAGTTTTCTTAAATTCATTTAACTTGATTCCAATTTCATTAGAATCAACTAAATATTTTTTGACTGTTTCATTTAAGTAGTTTTCAATTTTTTGTTCTTCACCTATACCAGCACTAGAACCAAAAAGAACATTCATAAAATCATTAGCATCAATGTTAGGGTTTAAATATAATTCATCTGCTGCATTAGGCGAAATAGATTTTCAATCTCTTATTTCTTTTAAAAGAACATTAAAGTCACTTATTTTTTGATCAATTAACTTCTTAGTATCTACAACATTTTTCTTTAAGCTATTAAATGATTTAATAAATTCATTAATTTTATCTTCAAAAGTTTTATTATCCACAGTAGGATCATTTTCTTTAGAAGTAAGCTCATCCATTTTTTCATTTAGTTTTTCATTTTCATAGAACTTTTTGAAAACATTATTGATTGCTGGACTAATTTCATATTTAGCACAAAATTCATTAAGTCTATTAGATAATTCGAATTTGATTTCAATCAAATCAATTCTTTTTCACAAATACTTTTAGCTTTAAAGAAAGCTTCATTCAATGATTTGAATTCTTTATCTATTAAAGCAACATCAGTTTTATCTTGTGGATTTCTAACTTGAATAGCTATATTACTTAAAATATTCTTTTTAGCATTATCTAAAGCAACAGACAAAATAGAAGTTCATTCATTAAAACGATATGAAGTTCTTGAATTTTGTCAATTGGTAGCAATATCATATAGTTGTTTTAATTCATCATAAGCAGTGATCTTTAAATCTCTTTTGGTTTTTAAATCTTTGATTTCTTGGATGTCTTTGGTGAATTTTTCTAATGCAATGCTGTATTGTTTAATATCAAAGTTGTCATCTTTTCTATTTTTTACTTCTTCTAATTTCTTTAATCCTTCTCTAAAACTTTCATATAAATCTGAGTACTCTGTGTAATTAGCTAAGTTTTCTGAAAATTCGGTAATTTCTTTGGAAGAAATGAAATTTTCAATGTTTTGAATATGTAAGTATTTTCTTGTATAAATATCTAAAACACTTTGATATTTTTCGCTCAATTCTTTGGTGATAGCAAGTATTTTAGTAACGTTCGGATTTTCAAGATATTCCTTAGCAATTTTGATTTTTTCTTCCAATTCAGTTTTTAATGTTTCAAAAGCCACTGAAGTTAGTGAGTTTTGAGCAAATTGTTCAGAATAACTAATTAAGTTTTTTAAGTTAGTTGTAGGATTAACTGAATTAGATTTTAAAGTACTAATAACAGCATAAGTACCACCAGCAAGAATTGCTGCAGTTGAAATCGAAGTTAAAACTCAAAAAAGACCAGATTTAAATCTAGCATCAGCTTCTTTTTGTTCTTTGTTTTGTTGAGAAACAACCATATTCATAGTTGGTTGTATAGGTAAATTAACCATTGTTTGTGCTGGCAAAAAACCACCTTGTTGCATATTGTAAGGTGCAATTTGATTTGAAGGTAGATTATTCGCAGACTGATATGGAGCTACAGCATTTTTATTAACTGGAGCAAGCATATTATCTTGTGTTTTTTTAGACATGATCTCCTCATTGTTATGTAATGTTCGTTTTTTTATAAATGTTCGTTTAAACTTTTATATTTAATATTATATATAATAAGTATTAAAAATTAGTATTATTATTACTTTTGAATTAACAATGCAAAATAAAGACAAATACATAAAAAATTGCATTTAAAATAAACTTATTTTAGATAAAAATTTCTACTTTTTTTACTAATTTTAATGTGAAAAAAATGTGTTAGAAAACAATTTAAAAAACTTGGTTTTTTAGCAAAATTTGTTTAAATAAATCTAACTTTGAATAATTTTTTTAATAAAAAAATAAAATTCCTGTTTTTTAATATTTTTCCTATATATATGTATATATACATATATTATTTAAAATAGCAAAAAAATATGTGTTATAATGATTAAATACATTTTACACAAGTATTTTTCTATTATGCGATAAGGAGTAAAAATGCCTAAAAATAATAAAAAAATTTCAACCAAAATTGAACCAGTTAATGCTAGTGCAGACAATTCTTTCAATGAGGATGAAATTTTGAACTATGACCAAGATGAATTAAAAAAGGTTTTTGTTAAAGAAGAAAAAATTGAAAATGAAGACGATGAAGAGTATATTCCTCAAAATAAACCAGAATATACTGTTGTGTCACAAATCATTGATAAACCAGTAGATGGAATTGAACCAATCGACGTTCACAAAGAAATGAAAAATTCATTTCTAGAATATGCCATGAGTGTTATTGTTGCTCGTGCTTTACCTGATGCTAGAGATGGATTAAAACCAGTTCATAGACGTATCTTATTTGACATGAATGAACTAGGAATTACTTTTGGTTCTCAACACCGTAAGAGTGCTCGTATTGTCGGGGACGTATTAGGAAAATATCACCCACATGGTGATAGTTCTGTTTATGAAGCTATGGTACGTATGGCACAAGATTTTTCTATGCGTTATCCATTAGTTGATGGTCACGGTAACTTTGGTTCTATTGATGGTGATCAAGCTGCTGCAATGCGTTATACCGAAGCTAGAATGTCAAAAATAGCTGCAGAAATGTTAGAAGGTATTAAAAAAGATACTGTTGATTTTATTGATAACTATGATGCTAGCGAACAAGAACCTGTTGTTTTGCCTTCAAGATTTCCAAATTTATTAGTAACTGGAGCAACTGGGATTGCTGTTGGTATGGCTACCAGCATTCCTCCACATAATTTAGGTGAAGCAATTGATGCTACTATTGCTTTAGCTAAAAATCCAGAAATTACAATTGAAGAGTTAATTAGTTTTTTACCTGGACCAGATTTTCCTACTGGAGGAATTATTTTAGGTACCAAAGGAATTTATGATGCTTATACCACTGGTAGAGGCGCAATTCCTTTAAGATCAAAAACCAAAATTGAAGAATTAGCAAATGGAAAAAGCAAAATTATTGTTACTGAAATTCCATATGAAATTAAAAAAACTTTAATAATAGAAAAAATTGCTGAATTAGTAAAAGACAAAACAATTGAAGGAATTGCTGATTTAAGAGATGAATCATCTCGTGAAGGAATCAGAATTGTTATTGACATCAAGAAAAATGCAAATCCTCATATTATTTTAAATAAATTATTTAAAACTACTCCTTTGCAAGTAAATTACAATGTTAACTTTGTTGCTTTAGTAAACGGAGAACCAAAATTACTAAATATCAAAAGAGCCTTGGAAGTTTATCTTGAACACCAAGAAAGTGTTGTAACTAGAAGATTACAATTTGATTTAGGTAAAGCTGAAGAAAGATTACACATTCTTGAAGGTTTAAAAATCGCTATTGAAAACATTGATGAAGTAATTAAAATCATTAAGAGTTCAAAAACTGATATTGAAGCTCAAGAAAAATTAGGAAAAAGATTTAATTTATCTGATCGTCAAACTAAAGCAATTGTTGACATGCGTTTAGGTCGTTTAACTGGTTTATCAATTGACAAAATGTTAGAAGAAATGGCTGAATTGATGAAATTAATTAGTGATATCAAGGAAATCTTATCTGATAGAAACAAATTAATTGAATTAATTATTAAAGAACTACAAGAAATTAAAGACAAATACAACGATAACCGTAAATCAATTATTGATAAAGAAGCAGCAGGAAACATTACTGATGAAGATTTAATTTCACAAAGAGATATTGTAATCACTACTTCTGTTAAAGGTTATGTAAAGAGAATGGATCTTGAAGAATACAGAATCCAAAACCGTGGTGGAGTAGGTATGAACACAATGAAAACCTATTCTGATGATGATGTAGCTTCAATCATTACCACTACCACTCATACTGACTTATTACTATTTTCAAACTTTGCCAGAGTTTATAGAATTAGAGCACATGAAATTCCTGATTTATCAAAACAATCAAAAGGAACTCCATTTATCAATATCATTCCATCATTGGATGTTAAAAATAATGAAAACATTATTTCGATGCTTCCAGTAGATGAATATCAAGAAAATCATTATCTATTTACTACCACTAAATTTGGGGTTATCAAAAAGACTTCATTATTAGAATACCAAAGAATTAATGCTAATGGTAAATATGCTTTTAGTCTTAAAGAAGGTGATGAATTGGTAAGAGCATCAATTCTTACTGATGATGAATATGTACTTTTAGCAAATAATGATTGTCGGGTAATTAAATTCTTAGCAACTGACTTTAGACCTATTTCTAGAACCGCAACTGGAGTTATTGGAATGCGTTTAGATTCAGGATTATCAGTAATTTCTTCTTCAACTTCTTCAGAAGGTGCACTTATTTTAACTATTGGTAAAAAAGGTTTTGGTAAATTAACTGGTCCAGAACAATTTAGATTAATTAAAAGAGGTGGAAAAGGAGTAATGGGGTTAAATGCTGCTAAAGCCGGTTCATTAATTTTTGCTCGTTTCGTTAATCCGCAAGATGAATTGTTAATCATAACTTCAAACGGAACCACCATTAGAACTGCTATTAGTCAAATTTCAGAAACAGGTAGAGCAACCAAAGGTGTTAAGATTATGAATCTTAAAGGAAAAGAAGAAATTGTGGCTATTGAAATTATCAAAAATAATGAACAAACCGACCCAGAAGCTACTATGGCTGCTACCCAAACTATTGATAACATCAAATCTCAAACTAGAGAATATAGTTTAGATGATGAAGCATCAAACGAAGAATACGATGAAAATGCTATGATTGGTGAAAACTAAAAGTACTTTAAGTTATAAAATAATAGTATGAAAATAGATACTTCCAAATGAATAAATTTTTATAAAGATGATAAAGAAAATTCTTCATTGCTAAAAAAAGTTTTTAAAAACTTAGCAAAAAATGAAGAATATTTTCTTAATTCTCCTTTATATATAAATCATCATTTAATCTTTAATCATGACTTTGGTTTTGCTAATTTTAACCAATATAGCGCTTCTTGATTAGCACAAGCATTAAACCAAGTAGTGTTTGAAAATCAAGAACAAAAAATCTTTATATCTACTGAAAATGATTTTGCTTGTTCTTTAGCTTTTGCTAATTTTAAAGATAAATTAGCCTTAATCAATCATAATTTTTATGAATTTAACAACCATCAAAACGTTAGTTTTAATTTTGCCTTTTTTTGTGCTAAAAAACAAAATGTTGATTATTTAATTCATTTTAATTCTTTTAAAGAATCTAAAACTGTACAAATTAAAATTTACAACTTTAAAAGAGGGTTTAACAATTATTTATTAGATGTAAAAGTCCAAGAACTTTTAAACTTTTTAAATCAAAATGATTTACAAGATTTTAATTATGGAGAATATAGTTCATTTAAAGTCGAATATGATTTGCTTTTAGATCAATATTGCTCTAGTGATCATTTATTAAAAGCTTTTGCAAACATCAAACAACGCTATAAAACCAAAAGTTTTATCAATTCCAAAAATCTTTTTGCTTTGGAAGAAAGTAAATATCTTTTATCTCGTTATAACACTCCAATTATTGAAGTTAAAAACCTAAATGGTTTATTAAAAACAATTGGTAAAAGTAAAATCATTGACCAATGATTTTTTAAAGATAAAAAAATTAACAACATTTTTAGTTTTGATCAAAACAATAACATTTTTGTAATGACAAAACTAACAGATAGATATTTAAGATTAAATAATCATAATTTAGCATTAATTTATTTGGACTTTTTTATTCAAGAATTAAAAGTTGATGGGGAAGTTAATTTAAATGACTTATTTGTGATTTTGCCTGTTGATGCACCTAAAACTTTAAAGATCTTGCTTAACCGCTACAAAATTGCAATTAAATATGAAAATGACGAAAATTATGACCAAATTATAAAAGATCAAAATTGCTTGTTCTTTTATAATGAAAATCGTTTTTGTCCTAATTCTAGATTTTTCTTTTATTATGACAATTACTATTTTTTAGTTTGTTTAATTTGAATGTTTAATAGCTTTTTAAACCGTAATAATTTATTAACTTATAAATGAAAACAACTAAAAGAAAATTTAGGTGAAATAAGTTATAAAAATAAAATTTTTAAATTTAAAAAGATTAACTTTGATTGAATATCGTTTTTGAAAAAAATCAATTTCAAAGCCAAAAATCAAAGTATAGAAATTATTGATTTTAAAAATGAATTATTCCATTATCTTTTTAAAATCAAAACTTCTAATAATCATTATGTAATAGTTAAAAAGTCTAATATTAATCATCATATCTATGTAGATTTTCAATTGATGAATGAATATCATGAAACAGTCAATAATGTTTTTTTAGATTATTTTAGACTTGCTAAATCTATTAAAAAAATTCTAAGAATCGCTAAAAGAATTAGTAATTCTTAGAATTTTTATTTTTTAATTGAATAAAAGACGTCGATACGATTTAAAGCTTTTTTAAGCATCAATTCATATTTTAATGCTTCATGAGTGTTTTTGTAAATTTCTAAGTTCTTTAATGCTAAACGACGATCAATTTCTGCTTTTTCAATGTCAATTTCATTAGCAAAAATAATATCATCAGTTAAAATAGAAATTTTTTCAGCATCAGCATATAAAAGTCCATTACTAATGGTACAAAGTTTATAATCATCATCTTTTTCGTAATTGATGGTTAATTTACCAATTTCAATATTTGTAAAAAAAGGTGTGTGATTAGGCAAAATTCCTACATAACCATCACTAGTATTTACAGTTACGATTTTGACATCGTTTTCATAAAAAACTTTTGATGGGGTAATAATTTTTAAATGAGTTGTTTTATTTGGCATAAAAATAACTATTTTTCTTAGTTTTCTGAATTAGAATTTTGACTTTGTTCATTTTGTGCTTCTTTAGCTTTTTGTTCTTCTAACATTTTTTCATATCTTGCTTTAACTTCAGAAATGTCACCAACATATAAAAATAATTCTTCAGGATATTGGTCATAATGACCTTCTAGAATTTCTTTAAAAGAATCAATGGTTTGAATTAATGGAACATATTTTCCTTTAATTCCCGAGAATTTTTCAGCTACAAAAAATGGTTGTGATAAAAAGTTTCTAATTCTTCGAGCGCGAGCAACAATCTTTTTATCTTCATCAGATAATTCACCCATACCTAAAATAGCAATAATATCTTGTAGTTCTTTGAATCTTTGTAAAAGATTAATTACTCCTTGTGCTACTTCATAGTGGATATTTCCTACAATTAAAGGATCTAATAATCTAGAAGAAGATTCTAATGGTTCTACCGCTGGATAAATTCCTAACGCTGCTACGTTACGATCTAAAACGGTTTTAGCATCTAAGTGAGCAAAAGTAGTAGCGGGAGCAGGATCGGTTAAATCGTCTGCTGGTACATAAACTGCTTGAACTGAGGTAATTGAACCATTTCTAGTTGAAGTAATTCTTTCTTGTAATTGACCCATTTCCGTAGCTAAAGTAGGCTGATAACCAACAGCTGAAGGCATTCTTCCTAATAAAGCGGAAACTTCAGAGCCAGCTTGGGTAAATCTAAATATGTTATCAATAAATAAAAGCACATCTTGTTTTTGTTCATCACGGAAATATTCAGCCATAGTTAGTCCTGAAAGCGCTACTCTCATTCTAGCCCCTGGAGGTTCATTCATTTGACCAAAAACTAATGCTGTTTTATTTAAAACACCCGATTCTTTCATTTCGTGGTACAAATCATTACCTTCTCTTGTTCTTTCACCAACACCAGCAAAAACCGATAATCCACCATGTTCAGTAGCAATGTTGTTAATAAGTTCTTGAACTAAAACAGTTTTACCTACACCAGCACCACCAAAAAGACCAATTTTTCCACCCTTAGCATAAGGAATTAATAAATCGATAACTTTGATTCCGGTTTCTAAGATTTCACTTGTGGTTTTTTGTTCTTCATATGAAGGAGCTTTAGCATGAATTGGCATCATTAATTTAGCATCAAAAGTTTCTTTACTTGATTCTTCGGTATCAATTGGATTACCTAAAACATCAAACATTCTACCAAGTACTTGTTTTCCAACAGGTACCATAATTGGTTTACCAGTATCTTCGACAGAAAGACCTCTAGATAAACCACTAGTAGAAACCATTGAAATGGTTCTAACCGTGTCATCACCAATGTGCTGAGCAACTTCAAAAATAAAATCACGATTATCTACACTAGTTTTTAAAGCACTATATAACTTAGGCATTTGATTTCTAGGAAATCTAACATCAACTACAGGACCTAAAACTTGAACAATAGTTCCTACATTGTTTTTAGTAGTTTTTTTCATAATTCTCCTTTATATTGCTTCTGCACCAGAAATAATCTCATTTAATTCTTGAGTAATAATTGATTGACGTTTACGGTTAAGTTCTAGTTTCAATTTATCAATAATGTCACTAGCATTATTGGTAGCATTTTCCATTGACATTCTTCTTGAAGCATTTTCACTTAATTTAGAAACTATACAACAAGTGTATATGTAATTACTAATATAAAGAGGAAAAGCACTGGTTAGAACTTCATATGGTGAAGGTTCAATTTCAATGGTTTCAAAATCTTTGCTAACGTTTTTGGTATATTCTATTGGAAAAATAGTTTTAATGGTTTCTTTTTGCACAATGTTATTAATAAAGTCGGTATAAATAACTTTGATTTTTCCAATTTGGTTTTCATTATACATTTTCATTGCTTTTTTAGTGATTTCTCTGATGATGCTATAATCAATGTCTTCACTAGGAAATGAAAAGTATTCTAATAAATTAGATTCTCATTTTTTTTCTTTAAAAAAGTTGATGCCTTTATGTCCTAAAACAATTACTAAGTCATTTTTTTTAATTGCTGATCTAGCTAATTTTAAAATGTTAGAATTGTAAGTTCCTGCCATACCTAAATCACTAGTAATAATAATATGTAAACTAATTTTGCTAGTGTTTAAGGCAAAAACTTTTTCAAAATCAATTTGGTCTAACTTATTAATGATTTTTTCAAAAGTTGAAACCATTTCTTGATTGTATGGATTAATGTTGTTAAAAATAGTTTTGGTTCGACGCATTTTAGCAATAGCAATCATTTGCATTGCGTGAGTGGTTTTCTTGATTGAACTAACAAGTTTAATTCGATTTTTAGTACTTTGTAAGCTTTCCATAATTAATTAGGTAAGTATTTTTTCAACTTTTCAGGCAATGGTTCATGTTCATGAATATCATAATTAGGAATTGCCTTGATAATTTTGGCAACTTTTTCGACTAAAACTTGTAAGATTTGCTCTTCGATTTGTTCATTTAATGCGTAATTATTATTTTGAATTTCTAAAGCAATAGAAACACCTTTGGGATCATTTTCCATAAACTTAATTACTTTGTCTCTAAATTTATGAACTTTTTCTTTAGGTAAAGGATTAATAACTTTTTCCTTTACTCCTAGTAAAATTGCCATTTGGGAAACTTCAGAAATTGAAAATCCTTGTTCTTGTTTTAAAAGCTCATAGATTTTGGCTCCTTGTTTAAGGATTTTTTTGGTTGATTCATCTAAGTCTGAACCAAATTGAGCAAAACTTTGCATTTCATTATATTGAGCTATTTTTAATTTTAAAGATGAAGAAACTTTTTTAACTCCTGGATATTGAGCAGCTGATCCTACCCGCGAAACAGAAAAGCTAACATCAACCGCTGGTCTTTGACCAGTGTTAAATAAGTTTTCATTGGTAAAGATTTGACCATCAGTAATTGAAATTACGTTAGTAGGAATATAAGCAGAAATATCGCCTTGTAAAGTTTCGATAATTGGTAAAGCAGTAATTGAACCTCCACCGTATTTTTTAGTAACTTTGGCAGAACGTTCTAATAATTGTGAATGTAAGTAAAATACATCGCCAGGATAAGCTTCTCTACCAGGAGGTCTTCTTAAAAGCAATGATAAGGTACGATATGCAATAGCGTGTTTAGATAAATCATCATAAACAATTAAAACATCTTTGCCTTGAGCCATTCATTCTTCAGCAATTGTAATTCCAGTATAAGGCGCTACGTATTGTAAAGGTGCTAATTCACTGGCTCCAGCAATAACTACAGTAGTATATTCCATCGCATGATGGTCTTCTAGTTTTTTAACAATTTGGGCAACGGTTGAATTTTTTTGACCAATGGCTACATAAACACAATTAACGTTTTTACCTTTTTGGTTAATAATGGTATCAATGGCAATGGTAGTTTTACCAGTTTGACGATCACCAATAATTAATTCTCTTTGTCCTTTACCGATTGGAATCATTGAATCAATGGCTAAAATTCCTGTTTCTAAGGGTTCATTAATGCTTTCTCTGGTTAAAACACCAGGAGCAACTTTAAATACTTCACTAGTTTTTTTGCTTTTAAAAGCACCTTTGCCATCAATAGGATTACCTAAACCATCAACTACTCTACCTAATAATTCGTCTCCAACTTTAATAGATATAACTTGACCACTTCTTTTAACAATGTCGCCTTCAACAATTGAATCAAAATCACCAAAAAGCGCTACCCCAACTACTTCTTCTTCAAGATTTAAAGCAAGTCCATAAACATTGTTAGGAAAAATGACAATTTCTCCGTTTTTAACGTTGTCTAATCCGTTAACTAATGCAATTCCGTCACCAATAGTAATTACTCTGCCAGTTTCAGAGTAATTAGTTTTAGCATTATAGTTTTTGATTTTATCTTTGATAATTGCACTAATATCAGTAACTTTGTTAATCATGCTTATCTCCTTTAGATAACATTAGTTCTCTTAATTCGTTTAAAGAAGTATTTAAATTATTTTCAATTGTTAAGCTATCGATTTTGATTTTAAAACCAGAAATCAAATTAGGATCAATCCGGTTAATTAAAACGCAATCAATATTGTAAAGATTGCTAATTTTGTTAGCAATTTCTTTGATTTTGTTGGGACTTAAAGGAATAGTGGTATAAATAACACCGAATTTAATATTTAATTCAGCATCAGAAATTTTAAAATAGTGTTTCAAAATTCTTGGTAAAGTTAAAATCATTTTTCGATCAACTAAAAGTTTCATTAGATTTTTGATGATTTGATCAAAATCAACAAAAACTTCATCGATAAAGTTTTTTTTATCTTTTTCATTAACGTCATAAGAAGATAAAAAATGAACTAAATCACGACTATTTTCAATATTTTCAGATAAAGAACCTAATTGGTAATGAATATTTTTTTGCTTTTTGCTTTCTTTGACTAATTCATATAAAGCAATAGCATAACCTTGAATATTATTTCTAAAATACATAAATTATTTTTCTGCTAAAAACTTTTCAATAATTTCTGCTTCATTCTTTTTAGTAACTTCTTTTTGCAGAATTTTTTTAGTTAATTCCAAAGCAGTTTCAACCACATTAGCTTTAGCTTCTTCTTCCATCACGATTCTACGGTTATTGATGTCTAGTTCTGCTTCATCCATAATTTGTTTGGCGTTGAGCTTTGCTTTTTCGGTGTATGTATTCATTACTTTTTCAGCTTTTAATTTAGCATCTTTAATTAAATCATCAGCACTACGGTGTGCTTGTTCTAGATGCTCATTTGCTAAATCTAATTTTTCTAAACTTAAACGTTGATTTTCTTTGGCTTCATCAATATTTTTTTGAATAAAATCATGACGTTTTTTCATTGCATTTTTAATTGGTTTATAAACTAAAAACGATAAAAAGATGATTACTAAAATTAAAGAAATAATTGTAGCAAGCATCATTGGTCATGAGGGAAAGATGGCCATAAATTTTTCTGAAATATCGGTTTTTAAATCTTGATTTTTAACAATAAGATTTAAAAAATTGATATTAGAAAAATTGCTTGTAATTTGATTATTAATCATTATTTAATTAAAATACAAATAATAATAAAACACCAAGAACAAGTGAATATAAAGCTGATGATTCAGAAATAGCACAACCTAAAAGCAATAAGGTTCTGATTTTGTTCATTGCTTCAGGATTTCTTCCTACTGCTTCAACTGCTTTACCTGCAGTAATCCCTTGTCCTAGGCCTACACCTAAACATCCAATCATAGAAATTCCCACGCCTAGGGCAACTAAGCCTCTTCCTAATGGATATTTTGAATCTGTAGTTTGTTCTGCTAATTTTGTAATAGTTTCAATCATTGTTTCTCCTTTTAAAACTAAAATATGATGTCAAATTAATATATATTTTGACTAGTTTTTAATACATTAATAAATTTTTGTTCTGTTTCTTGTTTAATCTTTGCTTTTTTAGCTTTCTTTTCAATTTTGACCGCTTCGGATGCTCAATATATGCTAGTTAAAATAGTGAAAACCATTGCTTGCATAAAGGCACCAAATAGATCGAAATACATATGGAAAAATGGGGCTAAAATGGGTGCAAATAAATATTTTGCTCATTGCTGATTATGATTTTTGAAAATCAAATCAAATAGACCACCTAATGAAGAATATAGTAAAAAGACTATTGTCCCACCACCCACTATGTTTCCGAACATCCGCAAACTTAAAGAAATTAAAGGAGCGAATTGACCAATTAAGTCGGTTGGCATCAAGAACTTTTTGAAAAACCTTCATTTTTGGAATCAAATTCCAACTATGTATATTCCTAATCAAGTAATAAATGCTAAGGTTAAAGTAATTGAATATGAAGAAGCAATCGGCTCAAAGCCAAGAAGGGAAATCAAATTACCAACAATTAGAAATGACACTAAAGCAAAAATGTAAAAGCGCAAATGAGGTAATTTCTTCTCTGTTACTTCGTCATATGTGCCAGTGACATAAACTAAATATTCTTCCATTAGTAATAAGATACCTTTGGGCGCTTTATCTACTTTGAAAGAAGTTTTAAGTTTTATATATACATATAAAGAAAAGATAAAACAAATCAGAACTACAATAAATAAAGAAAATATTTGTGGTTGATTTCATTGATTTCAATTACGAAATAAAGGATTAACCTCTTGATTATTTATGGTCAATAATCACCTCCTTTCTTGCTTTTTTCTTAAACATTTTTTCAAAAGGAATATAAGCAATATAAACACAAATGTGAAATAATGCTAATCCTGCTAAATAACAAAAAATATTGTAAGGATATAAAGCAATTTCTAGTCTAGTTTTAGCAATTTTAGCATTCATTTTAAAGACCAAAAATGAAATAAAAGCAATAACTATAAGATCTATAATGAAAAGAAAATAGATTATAGTTATTGAGCTTTTTTTATTGTTATTTAACAATATTTTATTACTTAAAATATCTTTTATATAAATAAATAAAAAAGAAATTAAAGCACCTAAAGTAAAACCTAAAACATAACCAAAGTCAATTCAGTATGCTAAAGATAAAAAGAGCAAAGAAATAAACAAGAATAAAATTCAAAAACAAATATAAGTTTTTTTAAAATTATTATTCGTAGGCATTTTTACTCCTATTTTGTATTTTATTCCCTTTTTAGATAACTAATAGAAAAAATATGAGTATTATTTTTAGATAAGCTAATATCAACATTGATATATTTAGCAAAATTAGTATTAAGCAAATTAGCTCATTCAATGACTACATAGTTGTCTTCAAAATAGTCATAAAATTCATCTAAATTATTTCCTTTTAAATTGTAAGCATCAATATGAACTAAATTAGGATAAAGTTTTAAATAATTAAATGTAGGCGAGGTAATATGTTCTTTAATTTGTAAAAGTTTAGCGATTTCTTTAGTTAATTGCGTTTTGCCTACTCCTAATTCACCATTTAAGCAAATGATTTTAAGATCGTTTTGTTTAGCCAAATTTAAAACAAAATCAGCAACAAAAGCAATCGAATCATTATGCTTAACTTCAAAAATTTGAACTTTTTGCATTTTATTTATTCATTTCTACTAATAAGTTTTGCATATTAGCAACTTCGACACTAAATTCTTCAACAGATGTAGGAATATTAGTATTTAATTTAGCAGTTGCTGAATCAATAACACTCTTAAAACCGGCAAGCAAGCTCTTATATTTATCAATATTTTGGATCGCTTGATATCTAGCATTAGCTTGCTCGATTAAAGTTTTTAGATTGTTAATTATTGCTTTTTTAGCGTCTAATTTAGTCTTATACTTATTAAATGTTTGCTCTACTAATGCTTTATTTTTAACATGAAGATGAGCAAAGTTTTCTTCAGGTTTTTCGATATTAGTTTTAATATTGTCAAGTTCTTCATCTAATGGGTTAGTTAAATCTTCACTATTTTGTTTCTTTTCAATTTCGTTCATTAAAGAAGCAAATTGAGCAATTAATTCAGTTATTCTAGCAAGTGCTGCTGCTTTGGTGTCATCGTTCAATTTCTTAATAGCATTTTCCAATTCAACTTTTTTAGCGATAAAGATATCTTTAGCAGCTTTAAGTTGGTCAGTAGTGCTCTTGGTGTCTTTGTAAACAATAGAAGCATTACCAATAGCAATTTTAGCTTCATCAAAAATGTTTTTATAAACTGCTTTTTGATTATCATGTTCATAATCATAAGCGTTCATTGAGTTTTTAAAGGTTTCAACTTGATATTGGAAATCTTCTTTAAGTTCGTTTTTAGCTTGAATATTTTTCTTAAATTTATTTGTGCCTTCTTGGAATTCTCTTAAAGCATCTTCCATTTCTTTTTTCATCGCATTAAGTTCTGGTGAAGTACCAAATCTTAATTGAATACCATTTTTAAATGTAGTTTCTAATGCCTTAGCATCAACTAAAAACTCAGCGTTTCTAGTATCAGTAATATTGCTACTCATTCAATGAATAAAGTCTTTTAATTCATTTTCCATATTTGAAATCATACTATTCTTGTAATTTGCTCAGGTCTTGATTTCATTAAAATATTGCTCTAGTTCATTGCGTTTATTTTCATAAACTGATAAATCAGTACTTGGAGTATTTAAAATCGTAATTGAAGTAGCAATCTTGTCATAAACTTCATTAGTTTTAGCAATATTAGTAATTTTTCTATTAATATTGTTTTCAGCAAAGGTTTCAATATTTTTAATAATTTTTCTTAATTCATCTTTTTGGTTATTTCTATTTTCAAAAAGTTGAATGATTTCTGTTTTTTCTTTTGTAATTGCTTCAGAAAGCTTACCAATTTCTTTGTTTAAACCTTCAAGATCTAATGGATCACCAAATTTTGTAAATAAATCTTCGATTTCAGCAGCCTTGGCTTTATAGAAATTAAATGTTCTTTGTGCTAAATCAGCATCATAAACAAAGTGAAGGTGTTCAGAAGTAGTTTTGAAAAATTCTTCATTTCGATTATTGATATCTTTAATAGATTTAGTAAAGTTCTCATTTTTAGAATTTAAAACCGCAAAATCATAGTAGTTTAAATTTACTTCATATTCATTTTTAGAAATAACTGGTGCATATTCAATTTGTTCTCTTAATTCATTGTATCTTGAAACTGCTTGTGATGCTAATTTATATTTAATTTTCAAAATGTTTGAGCTTGGAGAAGAAACACTTTGTTTATCAAAAACTAAATTGTATTTTAAGTCAGGATCCGGATGTTCAACTTTGATTAGACTATTTAATAAGTCGTAATTTTCATTATTGGTAAATTGAATAACTTTATTTTTAAATTCATTTCAATTTGTACTATTAAATTCATAATTGTTTTTAGCATTCAATTGTGGTCTTTTATCATTTTGAAAATCAAATTTTTTCAAATCAACAACTTGAATTTTTTCAAAATTGCTTCCAGAATTAGAATTGATTGAAACTTTAACACCGAAAATCTCAATAAAGTATGAAATCTTGAAAGTAATTTCTCCTTCAATATCATTTGGATCAATTTGAATTTTGTAAGTAATGTTTCTATCTTTTAAGAATTTCTTTTGCTCATTAGTAAATGAGAATAATTCAATTTTTTGTTGATATTTTTTAAAAATTTCAGAAGGAAAAATATTTGTTTTGTTTTCAATATGAGGAACATATTTTAAAATAGTTTGAAAATCATTATATCTAGCTCACATTAAATCAGAATGTTGAGAATAAAACTTATCAATATCTATTTTGAAATTTTTCATATCTACTAAAGTAAATACAGTTGAAAAGTTCTTTAATCTTGTTTCGACATATTTTTTTAAATCAACAACTTTGTTAACTAAATCGGTAAATTTTCCTTCGTTTTCATATTGTGAAAATTTATTAATTAATACTGCTAAGTTATAGATAGAATTTTCACGAATTTCTATTTCTAATTTTTCTTTTTCAGTAATTTCATTTATTACTTGAGTATATTCTTGTTGGAATTTTTCAAAAATTTCTTTATACTCTGGTCAAGTTAATATTTTACTGCTTTCTAATTGTGCTATTTTGATAGCAGTTTTTAATTTAGTAATAGCGTCAATGTCACGATTATCTCTTTTTTCAACATTATTAGAAATAATGCGATTAGAATCAGTGATTAAGTTATCAATTTCCTTACGATAAAAGTAAGTTTTCTCATAATTTTCTTTATCTTTTAAGATTCTCATAATTGATGTTGTAGCAACATAAGCAACAATTGATACAACTCCTATTGAACCAAAGAAAATAAGTAATTTTCATCAAAGTTTATTTTTTGATTTACTAACAAATCTAATCAATGAATTATTTTCAGGAACTAGTGATTCGAAGATGTTGGTTCCAGGAAGATAATTCTTGTTTTCAACTAAAGCTAAATTAGTTTCTTGTTCTTCCTTAATCTTTTTATCAATGATTGCTAATTCATTGATTTCACTTTCACTAACTTCGAAAGGTTTAACCTCATTTTGTTTAAATCCAAATGATCTTTCTAACTCAAAGCTTTTTGCTAACAATGCAGCATCAACAGCATTATCTTGGTTAGAAATATCATATTTGTTATTCTCTGATTCATAAACTGATGAAGGAATATTAACAATATCATTAACATTTTCTTGTTCATTAGTAATAATAACTGTATGAATTAATGGTTTGTAGTTAATTTCTTCCTCAGCAGTATTTTTTTGTTTTTTATTATTTTTTCTTTCTTTTCTTAAAGATTTTAAATTTTTTGGCACTAAAAACAAAGTTTTAAAAAAGTATTGAAAATGTACTTTTAATGTAGTTAAAAAATCAAAAAAAACATTTCTTTTGAGTGTAAATTTATTTTCATTTAATACTAAAATTTGACTATGGGTATTATTTAGTAAATTTTGGGGATTAGTTTGTACATTTTCTTCTTTTTTGTCCATTTTAAGCTCACTTTTATTAATACTTAAATAACTATAATAAAAGTATATATTATTAATAATATTAATAACACCATTTTGGGCTAGTTTTATAGCATTTTGCTTAAATTATTCTTTTTATTGTACTTTTCAATATCATCTTTGTGAAATGATTTGAGCATTTTGATGTCTTTATGAACTTGTTCGAATCCTTCATCTACTTTTACTTCAAGAGCATCAATTCTTGTGTTTATCACTATAATTTCTTGTTTTATATTTTTTATTTCAACTTTTATGTTTTCGACTTCAGTTTTTATATTCGCAACTTCAGTTTTTATATTTTCAACTTCAGTTTTTACATTCTTAATTTCGTCTAAGATAAAACAATTATTTTTGCCAAACCTTTCGTCTAAAACATCATTTAACAAGTTTCTAAAAAATTCTGGTGTCAAATTTGACACATTGTTAGTATTTGGATTAACTGGTTGCTTCTTGCTACCTTGATCGAATTTCATAATTAGTATAATTTTATTATTTTCATCATCTTTTTAAACTAATGATTTTGAAATAAAATGAAACACCATTATTTGGTGCTATTGTGTAAATAAGCAATTAGAATGGTTAATTTCCTCTAAACTAAGACAAAAAAACTCGCAATTTTTCAATTACAAGTCTATTTTTTTGTTAAGGCTTACACAAAATTATTTTTTATTCTTTTTATTGTACTTTTCAATATCATCTTCGTGAAATGATTTGAGCATTTTGACATCTTCACGTAAATCATCTACTTTTACTTCAAGAGCATCAATTCTCGTGTTTATCACTACAATTTCTTGTTTTATATTTTTTATTTCAACTTTTATGTTTTCGACTTCAGTTTTTATATTTGCAACTTCAGTTTTTACATTCTTAATTTCGTCTAAGATAAAACAATTATTTTTGCCAAACCTTTCGTCTAAAACATCATTTAACAAGTTTCTAAAAAATTCTGGTGTCAAATTTGACACATTGTTAGTATTTGGATTATCTGGTTGCTTCTTGCTGTCTTGATCAAATTTCATAATTAGTATAATTTTATTATTTTCATCATCTTTTTGATAAAAATATTTAGGGTTATCATATTGTTTTGAAATTAAATGAAACTCTTTTTTAGAAATTTCAATTTCTTTTTCAGTCATGTTTTTACCTCCGTTTTTATTTTTTTACCCAATATAATATGTACAAAAAATGCAAAAAGCTTAAAAATATTTTTTTTATTTGAAAAATTTAAAAAAGAAAGCAAAATTGCTTTCCTTATTTTTTTATCCTAAAAAATCATTATTTTCAATTTGTAGAATTTTATTTTTTATTTCAATTCCATGGGCATAACCACCAATTTTATTATTTGAACCCATTACTCGATGACAAGGAACCACTAAAATAATTGGATTTTTTCCTACCGCTGTCCCCACAGCCCTATATGCTTTAGGTCTTTGGATTTCTATTGCAATTTCTTTATAAGTTTTATAAGAACCATAAGGTATGTTTAACAATTGATTTCAAACCAATTGTTCAAATTTAGTTCCATTTATAAAGCTAATTTCAAAATCAAATTGTTTTCTTTGCCCTTGTAAAAATTCACAAATTTGGTCAAAGACTTTTTGGGTAAAAAAAGTAGGTTGATGATTTTGATTAGCAAAAGGTTCAAAGCTAAAAGAAATTGAATGAACAACTTGGTCTTGATAACCAATTTTAAAGTATCCAAAAGAACAATTATAAAAAGCAAATTTAATCATAAAAAAATGATATTAAAAATAAATAAATTATGCAAAAATAAATAAAAATATATTAAAATTATTTACATTAGTGGTGTCAAGCGCTTTTGCTTGACAGACTAATTAAAAATTAGGAGATTTATGGTAAAAATTAGATTAAAGAGAATGGGTAGCAAATTTAATGCTAACTACAAAATCGTAGTTGCTGATGCTCGTGCTCCTAGAGATGGAAAATTTATTGAAGCTCTTGGAAATTATGACCCACATTCAAAAACTTTTTCAATCAATGAAGAATTAACTAAAAAATGATTGGAACAAGGTGCACAATTAACCGATACTGTATACGCTTTATTTAGAAAACACAAATTAAATGCTAAATTTAATAAAGCAACTAAAACAACTGATTCAAAAGAAAAAACACCTAAAAAAGAAGTTAAAAAAGTAGTGAAAGAAACTTCAACTAAAGCAACTAAAACTACTGCTGCTAAAAAAACTGCTACAACAACTAAAAAAACTTCAACAAAAAAAGCAACAAAATAGTCTATGAAAATTAATTTTTTAACTTTGTTCCCTAAATATTTCAACCCCTTTTTGGAAGAATCAATCATTTCCAAAGCAATTGAAAAAAAATTAGTTGCTTTTGAAGTAATTGATTGAAGAAATTTTAGTAAGGATAAGCATCAAAAAGTGGATGACACAGTTTTTGGTGGTGGACAAGGTATGCTGCTTCAAATTGAGCCAATTGATTTAGCACTTAATTCTTTGAAAAATAAAGGTGGATATAAAATTTTAGTTTCACCTCAAGGAATTAAGTTTAATCAAGAAATAGCTAAATTTTTAGCTACCAAAGAAGAAATTACATTAATTTCTGGTAGGTATGAAGGTTTTGATGAACGAATAACTGAATTAGTTGATTTAGAACTTTCAATTGGAGATTATGTCTTAACTGGTGGGGAATTACCTTCAATGGTGATTGCTGATACAGTAGTAAGATTGGTCCCTAATGTAATTAAAAAAGAAAGTCATATGTATGAATCTTTTGAACAACAAGGACTATTAGATTATCCCCAATTTACACAACCAAGGAATTATCATAGCGTTTTAATTAGTAAAACTTTAAGTGTTCCTGAAGTTTTATTAAATGGTAATCACAAAGAAATTGATAATTGAAGAAAAGAAGCACAATATCAAAAAACACTTAAAAATCGTCCAGACATCATTGAAAGGATAAAAAATGAGAAATAAATTATTAGAAATTGTTGAAGAAAGTCAAATTAGAAAAGATCTTCCAACCTTTGAAACCGGAGATAACATTCGTGTTCACGTTCGTGTTCGTGAAGGAGAAAAAGAAAGAATTCAGATCTTTGAAGGTTTAGTAATTAGCAAAAAAGAATCAGGTACAAGAGAAACATTTACAGTAAGAAAAATTTCATATGGAATTGGTGTTGAAAGAACCTTCCCAGTTAATTCTCCTTTAATTGCTCATATTGAAGTATTACGTTCAAATAAAGTAAGACGTAAGAGATTATTCTACATGAGAACCCGTAGTGGTAAATCAGCAAGATTGAAAGAAATTGATAAAAAAGCTACAACCAAATAAATCAAAAAACATCGCCTTTTTACCAAGCGATGTTTTTTTGTAAAAGTAATAAGTTTATTCAAATTATTTTTTAATGTATTTTTTCAATGTCATCTTTGTGAAATGATTTGAGCATTTTGATGTCTTTATGAACTTGTTTGAATCCTTCATCTACTTTTACTTCAAGAGCATCAATTCTTGTGTTTATCACTACAATTTCTTGTTTTATATTTTTTATTTCAACTTTTATGTTTTCGACTTCATTTTTTATATTCGCAACTTCAGTTTTTATATTCGCGACTTCATTTTTTATATTCGCAACTTCAGTTTTTATATTTTCAACTTCAGTTTTTACATTCTTAATTTCGTCTAAGATAAAACAATTATTTTTGCCAAACCTTTCGTCTAAAACATCATTTAACAAGTTTCTAAAAAATTCTGGTGTCAAATTTGACACATTGTAAGTATTTGGATTAATTGCTTGCTTCTTGCTACCTTGATCGAATTTCATAATTAGTATAATTTTATTATTTTCATCATCTTTTTGATAAAAATATTTAGGGTTATCATATTGTTTTGAAATTAAATGAAATTCTTTTTTAGAAATTTCAATTTCTTTTTCAGTCATGTTTTTACCTCCGTTTTTATTTTTTGCCCAATATAATATGTACAAAAATTGCAAAAAGCTTAAAAATATTTTTTTTATTTGAAAAATTTAAAAAAGAAAGCAAGATTGCTTTCCTTGATTTTTATGTTTTTATAGCAATTCTTTATATTTTTTAATATAAAGGAATTTGATTAAAGAAATTAAACCAATATAGATTCCTAAAAACAGCAATAGTCACAAATAAAAGATTGGCGGTAATGGTGTTAATTTTAAAAAACTATTTAAATAAGGAATATATGGAATAGTGTTAATAATTGCGATTCCTACAAATGAAAAAACAATTACCGGTCAAGAAGCTATTGATTTAATAAATGGTATTTTTTGAGTTCTAATAAAATGAATTACTAATGATTGCGTTCACATTGAAATTACTAATCAGCCAGTTCAAAACATTTTTTGAAATTCTTCAGTATTAGCACTAATACCAGGTAAAACATTAGGTATCATTACATAACGCAAAATGATAAAAGCTAAAATATCAACAATTGAAGAAACTGGCGCAAATCAAAACATAAAAGTTCTAACAGATTTTGGATTCCATTTTTTAGGTTTTAAAATGTGCTCTTTGTCAACGTTATCTCAAGGAATTGAACCGCAAGTAAAATCATATATTAAGTTCATAATTAAAATTTGAACTGCTAATAAAGGAATAAAAGGAAGAATTAAAGTAGCTATTAACATACTAAAAATATTTCCTAAATTACTACTTGCTGTCATTTTGACATACTTATTCATATTTGAATAAGTTTTTCTGCCCTCAACTATTCCGGTTGCTAGAACCGATAAATCTTTTTCCAACAAAATAATGTTAGCTGATTCTTTAGCAATATCGACAGCAGTATCAACAGAAATTGATACATCAGCAACCTTCATCGCTGGTGCATCATTAATTCCATCCCCCATATAACCAACTACATTATTTTGCTTTCTTAAAATAGTGATGATTCTTGATTTTTGATCAGGACTTAATTTAGCAAAAATGTGGGTTTCTTTAACTAATTCTTGTAATTGCTCATCACTTAATTCTGCAATGTCTTTCCCTAATAAAATATTGTCAGCATCAATTCCTACTTGTCTACAAATTGCTTTAGTTACCCGAGCGTTATCTCCGGTTAGGATTTTGACTTCAACCCCTAAGGTATGTAAGTTTTCGATTGCTTTTTTAGTTGATTCTTTAGGAGGGTCTAAAAAGGCTAAATAACCAATTAAAATCATTTCTTTTTCATCTTTGGTACTAAATTTACCTTCACCTGCAGGATTTGATTTACGCGCTACAGCAATAACTCTCATCCCTTGATCATTTAATTGATCTACTTTTTGCAACACTTGGTTTATATATTCAGAATTGATTTTTTCAACAACCCCTTCTTTTAGTTCAATTCGATCGCAAATTGATAAAATTTCTTCAACTGCACCTTTGGTAATCATTTGAATTTTTTTAGATTGTCCACGAACTAAAACTGACATTCTTTTTCGTTCAAAATCAAAAGGAATTTCATCAATTTTTTCATAAACTTTGTCTAAGTTTCTTAAATCTTTTGCAACATCTGAAAGTTCTTCGGTTTTTTCAATGATTGATTTATCTAATAAGTTTTTTAAACCAGTTTGGAATCAACTATTTAAAAAAGCATATTTTAAAACTCTTGAATCCTCATTTCCATAAATGTTTAAGTGCTTTTCTAAAACAACTTTATCTAAAGTTAATGTTCCAGTTTTATCAGTACAAAAAATATTCATTGCTCCAAAGTTTTGAATAGAATTAATATTCTTAACAATAGTTTGCTTTTTTGACATTGAAATCGCGCCCTTGGCCAAAGTACTAGTGATAATCATCGGCAACATTTCAGGGGTTAGACCAATGGCAATACTAATAGCAAAAAAGATAGCATCAATATATTTTTTTTCTGTTCCTAAAATAAATGGTTTAACAATTAGTATCAATAAAACCATTGGAACCATAATGCACATTAATTTAATTAATAGTCATGAAATCGAACTAATACCTTTTTCAAAATCAGTTTTAATTGGTTTTTCATTAATTTTATTGGCGATTTGGCCAATAAAAGTACTATTTCCTGTACTAATAACCATTGCATTAGCAGAACCTGAAATAATGTTACTTCCCATAAAAGCTAAATTATTTCTATCAGTTATGTTTTCAAAATTGGCGTTTTTATTTAAAAAACTATATTTTTCAATCGCATCAGATTCACCGGTTAATGAAGATTGCGAAACAAATAAGTCTTTTGCAGATAAGATTTTAACATCTGCGGGAATAATATCACCAGCTGCTAATTCGACAATGTCGCCTACTACAACATCTTGTAAGGGAATTTCATAAGCTATTCCATTCCGTCTTACTCTAGTAGTCGTTTCTATCATTTTAACTAACTTTTCAGCACTAGAATTACTTTTAGTTTCTTGAACAAAATGAATAATCCCTGAAATGATAACCATTGACATAATGATAATTACTGTCATTGGTTCAACATCTTTATATCTTTTAGTAGCTAATGGTCAAATTACATCTAAAGTAAAAGAAACCAAAGCTAAAACAATTAAGATAATTGAAAAGGGGTTAAAAAAGGAATTGATTAGCCTTCTAAATACATTGTTTTTACTCTTTTTGCTTAACTTATTTTTTCCGTATTTTTCTTGATTTTTCTCCACAATTTCTTCACTTGTAATTCCATCAATTGAACTTTCATAAAGCGAAAATAACTCTTCATTGGAAGAATTTGAGGCATTTATCAATCTATTAGTTATTTCATTTGTATTAATGATTGTCTTTTTCATTTTTCCCCTTAATACAAATGGATTGCGAAATAAATTAGCTTAAGTTTCCATCATAAATTAAATGGTTATTAAACTTAAAAATTTGTTTCTCGCGATTACAATAACCACAACAATCCATGATGCTCCTTATAAAATAAATAATTTATTTTATTTTACTATTAATAATGATTTTTTATTTTACAAAATCAAGAAAAAATAGATTCCTAAATAAGCAATTTTTGCTTATTAATTTTGCTTAAATTAATCAAAAAACAGGCACTTAGACCTGTTATTTTTTAATGTAAGGAATAATGTGAATGTGTGTATGAAAAATTACTTGTCCAGCAGCTTCATTAGTGTTAATCACTAATTTAAAACCGCTATTAGGAAACTTGTCAATGATTTGCTCTTTAGCCAATTTTTTAGCAATAGTCATTAAGTAAAATAATTCTTCATCAGTGGTTTCTAAAAGGTTTTTACTTTTCCTTTTAGGAACTACTAAAAAATGACCTTCTTGAACTGGGAATTTATCATAAAAAGCAATACATTTATCATCTTCATAAATAATTTTGCTTTCTAGTTCCCGATTGATAATTTTTAAAAAAGTATCATGCATAATTAGTCTTTCTTAACGAATTTTTCATCTTTGTATAGATTCTTTAATTCTTCATTTTTAATATCAATTAAATAACCTAAACTGTAAAAAGCTTGTTTTGCTGTTTCAATCAATGAAGAATCTTTTAAGTATAAAAGATATGCTAAATTATCTAAATGTTTTTCAAAAATTGAACCTTCAAAAGTAAATTTTTTGTTTTCAATTTCTTTACCATCTTTATCTTTTTCTTTAACAGTTTTTGCTACTGGTAAAACTTGAATTAAGTAAGCAATAATGGTTGTATTACCAGATTTAACTAAATATCCATTAGGGTTTTTCTTTAAATCAGTTGCAGTAATCAAACTGCCTAAAACTGGTTGGTAATAACCTAAAACATATGGTTTAGAATGTTCTAAATTGGTTTTAGTATCTCAATTTAAACCATATTTGGTTTCTTCGCCAAAAATAATCCCTTGGTAACCTATTAATTTTTCTAGTGCTTCTTTGTCTCCTGATAAATCAGCAACATTATCCAAATCAGCTATTTTTTCTAAATTAAGCTTTTTATCTTTTGCATCACCTTGTACATAAGAGTTAAAATCATCAACACCTTTAATAGAAGGATTGTGTTGTAACTTACCAGCAATACCTGATTCATTTGAAGAAGAACCTGATCATAATTGTGATGGTTTTTTGCTAATTACATATTTTAATAAGTTGTAATTTTTAGCAACATATTCTTTGCTATTTTTTTCATAATCTTTATCAATTTTCTTTAATTCATCAACATTTTCGATTGCTAAATATTTATCAACTAAAATGAATTTTTCAATTTCATTTTTAATTTGAGTTTTAGCAGTGTTTCATAAAATTAAGAATTGATCTTCAGTTGGTTCTGAATCACCAATTTCTTTGATTGAAAAACTTTTTGTTGGTGTTAATTTATTTTCTTTGTATTCATAGAAAATAATACCTTCAGTTTTTCAATCTACTTCTTTTTTAAGAAAGTATTGTTTATCTGTATTGATTTTTGATTTTCAATATAGTTTGAAAATTTTAAAAGCATCTTTAAAAAGATTTGATTGCTTATCATTGATGGTTTTTTGGTACAAAGTTTGATCTTTTGATAAATCAATTTTGTAAAGTGAAGAAATAGTGTTTTCTGTTCAAAAGTTTTCTAATTCTTCTTTTCTTGCTTTATCTTTTAAAAATACAATTTGTTGTTTTTTTTCAGGACTATCAACAGTTGTTCCACATGAAGCTGAAATTGCAATAGGAGATAATAATGCAAAAGAAATCGCTGAACCTAAAATTATTTTTCTAAATTTTTTCATTTTTCCTCCTATAAATCTTCAATGTTAAATAAATCTTTAAGAATGTAATTTAAAAGAACTTCGTCCGCTGGCTTAGAATCATTAGGAATTTCTCCACCATTTTTACAAATGAATATTTTTTTAGATTTTTCATCTTCTTTAAAATTTGCGTTCATTTTGTTTTCTAACTGTTTTTTAATTCATTTTTCAACTGTGTCATTAGATTCTAAAACAGCTTTTTTAGCAATACCTGTTTTCATATTTTTAGAAACTAAACTAATGTTTGTAATTGTAACATCATCATATTTTTTCATATTTCCAACAACACTATCTGGATGGAAAATATTGTCTTTAGTCTTGATAAAAGTTTTGAATTCACCATTATCAATTAAAGTATCAACAATATTCAAGTCAGTTGATAAATTAGTGTTTAATGCTTTGATTACATTGTATGAAGGAATAGGCAATTTTGAATTTTCATTTTCTAATTTGGTTTGAAAATCAGCTTTTATATATTCTTTTAATTTGTCAACCGATTCAACTTTTGTGTATTTAATTAACTTAATACCTTTTGCTGTTAAAACAAGTTTTACATCATTCATATCTTTAACTTTGTAAATGCTTAAAAACTTATCATTAGTTGATTTGAAAAGTTCATTTATCTTATCAGCAACCATTGTTTTGTATTTATCATCATCATATTTAGGTTTTGTATCATTTTTAATCGGATTAATTGCTTCTTCAAATTTAGTAGAAAATTCAAGTGCTTTTTTCTTATTTTCTTCTGCTTGTTTTAAATCTGAATAGTTAAAAGAAGGAAAATTTGGATCTAATCCTGAATCAGTTGCTATGTTTTTTGATATTTCTTTTAGTTTTCCAAACAAATCAACTTCTTTAACATTTGCTTGATCAACATTAGTAAAAACTTTTTCTAACAAACCGATACCTAAATCTAAATTATTTTCTTTAAATAATGAAAGTCCACTAATAATTCCGGTTGAACCGTAATTAGCAGAATCGCCTAAAGAAAATGTATCAGTATCAGTTAATAGTGAGTTATAAACTTGTTTTTTTCAAGCATCACTACTATTTTCTTTAATTTTCATAAATTCATCTAATGAATTAAAGGTTTCTTTTAATCATTCATAACCTTGCTTATATTCGTAGTCAAATTTGTCATTTTTCTTATTCATCAATCAATATGAAAATAGGAATTTCGCTGCTTTTCTATCAACTTTTCATTCTTCTTTTTCTTTGGTAGGAACTATACCAGGTAAGGTAAATGAACTAACAATATAAGGTTTTTGAGTATTAAAAAATTCAGTTAGGAAAATACTTGCATCTTTTCATTCAGGAACAAAACTTTTGGTAATGAAGGTATGACTTTTTCCAAATTCTTTACCATCTGTTCCAACTTGTCTAAAGTAGTTTTTATCTCTTTGATAAAACTTGAATACTTTTTCACCTTTTGAAACAATTTTAGTTGTATTTACTTTACCAGTTTTTGGATCAATTTGGTAAATATCAGAGTTAGCAATTCTATCAATTTCAGCACTTTTATCTTCGCTTACTAATTCAAATCTTCTTAAAGCATCTTTTTTTATTTCTTTAAAAGTTTCTTTTTCAACAGCATCTTCAATGGTTTCTGCATTATCATAGTTTTTAGTTAAAAACTCTTTAAATGATGATTCTCAGGCTTTTGCACCTAATCTAGTTTTAAAACCTTTTTCCGCATCTTTTAATAAGTTTTCATGTTTTTTCTTGATTTCATCAATTGTTTTTAAAGCAATGTTTTCATTAATTGTTTCACCAGTTTTTAAAGAAAGGTTTCATAATCTTTGAAATTCTACAGAAGCTTTTTGTTCTTTTTCATACAAGAAATAAATAGCTTGTTTTGCTAATTCAGATACTTTAGTTGAGTTTAAAATTGCACCATTTTCTTTGGCTAATTTTTGTATTTGGTCTAGTGTATATGTATATGTTTTTCCGTTTGCTACATAAGTAAATACTTGTGAGTTTCCCGGTAATGCTTTATTAACTTTTACATAAGTAGAATTGACTACAAGTGGAACAGTAATAGCAGTAGCGATAGCACCAGTAAGTATAGAACCTGCAACTATAAATTTTCAACTTTGATTTTTTTTCTTTTTGTTATTGCTATTTTCTTCTTGGTTAAATTGTTGTTTTTTCATTTCTTGTTGAATGGCATTTTTTTCCATTAATCTTTCAAAAAATGACTGTTGTCTTTTTCCCATTTTTGCCTTCCTAGTACAATAAGATCATTGTTTCAAAAATAAAATTAAATAAACATAATAAACTAATTTTACTTTATTATTAATAATAAATTATAAATATATACCAAAAATAGAAAAGCAAAATCCCTTGTGGATTTGTTTTATAAAACTAAAAATTTTTGAGAAAAGAGAAATTATGGAATTAAAATCAGTTCAATTTGTTGCTAAAAAATTAAACTTACAAGAGCAACAAGTACAAGTAACATTGGATCTTTTAGCAGAAGGTGCTACTATTCCCTTTATTGCTAGATATAGAAAGAATGCGACTAATGGTTTAAATGAAGAACAAATTGCCCAAATTAATGACTTTTATGTTTATGATGTGGAATTAAACAAAAGAAAAGAAGCAATCATTAATATTTTGAAAGAAAGAGGTTTATTAACAGAAGAAATTGAAAACAAAATCAAAAGTGTTGAAACCAAATCTGAACTAGAAAACATTTATGAACCATTTAAAATTGGCAAAAAAACCAAAGCAACTGAAGCTATTGCTTTAGGATTAGAACCTTTGGCAAAAACAATTATGGAAGCAAATGATGATAAATTTAATCCTTACAAAGAAGCACAAAGATATTTAAACGATAAAGTAACCACAGTTGATTTTGCAATTGAACAAAGTAAGTTCATTATTTCTCAAATTATGTCACAAGACATTGAAACTAGAAATTATGTTAAAGAGCAATTTTTAAACTTTGGAACTATCATCACTAGTTTAAAAAAGAATGCGATTGATGAAAAAGAAAACTTTAAGCAGTATTATGAATTCAAAGAAAGAGTTAATCATATTCCAAACTATCGTATTTTAGCAATAGCACGGGGAGAAAATTTAAAAATTTTGAATTATGATATTGAAACTAATTTAAAAAAGATTACTTATGATCTTAATGCTAAATATTTCAAAATTAAAACTACAGGAACAATTATTTTAGATAGTTTAAAAGATGCTTTAGATAGATTAATCATTCCTTCAATTATTAGAGAAATTAAAACTGATTTATTTGAAAGAGCAGAAAAAGAAGCAATTAAGCTTTTTGCTGAAAATTTAGAAGCAATGCTTTTATTCCCAGCGGTTAAAAATAAAAGAATTTTAGCAATTGATCCAGCATATGTAAATGGATGTAAAATTGTTGCATTAGATGCAAGTGGAAACTTATTAGATAAGAACATAATTTTTCCAAATCCCCCTAAAAATCAGACAGAAAAAGCAAAAATCATTGTTAATAATTTATTAGATAAATACCATAGTGATATTATAGTAATTGGTAATGGAACTGCTTCAAGAGAAACTGAAAAATTTATAGCTTCTATTATTGAAGAAAGAAAACAAACCAAAAATGAAAACATTAGCTATGCAGTTGTATCTGAAATTGGTGCGTCAGTATATTCTGCTTCTGATATAGCGATTAAAGAATTTCCTGATTTAGATGTTCAAGAAAGAAGTGCGATCAACATTGGTAGAAAATATCAAGATCCACTGAATGAATTAATTAAAATTGATCCTAAATCAATTGGAGTAGGTCAATATCAACACGATGTTAATCAAAAGGAATTAAGCAAACAATTACAATATAAAGTTGATAAAGTAGTTAACTTGGTTGGAGTAGATTTAAATACTGCTACTGAAGAAATATTAAAGTATATTTCTGGTTTATCAACAACTATGGCTAAAAATATCTTACAATATCGTTTGGAAAATAAATTTTTTAAAACTCGTGAAGAATTAAAAAAGGTTAAAGGTTTAGGACAAAAAGCATATGAACAAGCTGTTGGTTTTTTAAGAATTCATAACTCAAAAAACTTTTTTGATAAAACCCAAATTCACCCTGAATCATATGAATTAGCTAAAAAAATCATTGAACACATTGAATTAGATTTAACTGACATCGATCAAAAACTTTTAGAAAAACAAAATATTCAAGAACTAGCAAAGCAATTTAACTCAAATGAATATGATGTTAAATTAATTATTGATTCTTTGAAAAATCCAGGAAAAGACATAAGAGATAGTAAAGATGGTTATATTTTAAGAAAAGATGTTTTAACAATTGAAGATTTAAAAGTAGATGAAATTTATGAAGGAAGTGTTTTAAATATCACTGATTTTGGAATTTTTGTTTATATCGGAATTAAAGAATCAGTGCTTATCCATATTTCTAATTTAAAAAGAGATAAAAATCACTATATAAAACACCCATCTGAAATTGTAAAGACTGGTCAAAACATTAAACTAAAAATTATTTCAATTGATCCTGAACACAAAAAAATTCAAGGTAAATTATTCTATGAATAATAAAAATCATATTCTTTGATAATGAGGAATATGATTTTTATTATTATTTTGAAACATTTTTTAAATGTTTGTTTTTTCTTACTAATATTATTGTTATCGAAACACCAATTACTAATAATACTGTTGTTGCTAGAATTGAACAAACAATAACAACAGTATTCTTTTTATTACTTTTTTGGTTTTGATTTTGTTGAACTTGATTTTGTTCTTTAATTTGTTCTACGTGTTCAAAAATTTCAAATTTCTTTGCTGCAATATGTTCGTTATAACTTTCAATATTATCAAGTTTAATAAACTTTGCTTCTAAAGGTTTATCGAAAACTATTTCTTTAATTTGTTTATCATTTGTTCATTGAATTTGAACATCTATTGGAATAAAATTGATACTATCTTTTGAAACTAAAACTTTTAAACTTTTAATAAAACCTGAATTGACATCTTGTCTTGGGAAATATTTGATTTTGGTAATTTTTTTGACATTTTTAAATTCAAAAAGTACATATGGATTCTTAATTGATTTATCTCATTTAGAATGTCAAATACCATTTGAATCATTTAAAGCATTTTCAATAGCATCATTTGATTTTTGCAATTCTTGTGAATTAGTACTAATTTTTAAATCATTATTTAATATTCTACTTAACTTATGATTTCTTGTTCAAATATTAAAACCCTTAGCAGAAGCATGAATATTGTCTTTATTTGAAGTTTGTGTAATTCTAATTTTTAAATGTTTAATTTGTTTGTTATTTGCAAAATAAATAAATTTATTATCCAAATTTTTTTCTCATGTAAAATCAGTGATTTCTTGTCATTTGTTAAATTGATCATCATAAGCAACAAAAACTTTACCTTTTAAAATAGTGTGTTGAATCATATAAGGAATGTATTCTAATTTACTAATATAAATTGGTTGATTAAAATGTCATTCTATAAACTTATCTTCATTTTTATCTGAATATTTTGTATGTCAAAATGTTTTTTGATCACCATCAAATAAATGCTTCATTGTTAAATTCTCTTTTTGAGTTTCTTCACTTGAAGCTAAACCAGAATATTGATTGGATTCTAAATAAATATCATCTTCAAAATTGTTTTTTTTATCTAAAATCATTTCAATAATATTTGATTCTGTCTTATTTGAAAAAGCTTTCTTTTTAAGAAAAATTTTGCTTTGTTTTGAAACTCTTAAATCTTTTTGTTCAAAATCAAATCATTCTTTTTGATCAAAAGATCATTGCAAATTATTTTTATTGCCAGATAATGTTCCTTCATATAAATTAATTTCATAATTTTCCTTTGTAATTTGTTGTTGTTCAATACTAATATTATGATTTTCTTGACTCCCCATAATTCCAACAATAATCATCAAGTTTTTAGATGCTTGTAAAATTTGATCTTTAGTTAAAGATATTTCATTTTCACTAGTTCGAATAAATGTTTTACCGCCATCAACACTAAATCTATACGTATTAGAACTATTCTTGTAAATTGGGTTGATGACTATTTTATTTGCTAAAACTCCATCAAATTCAAAGGTTGCTAAATTGTTATTGGCAATTTTTAAAAGTCCACTTGCTTGTTCTCTTGTAATATTTTGATGTTTAAAAAATTCATCATTTTCTGCTTTTAGATCTTGTATTAAATTTTCTTGTAACTTTTTATTGACTTCAAATTTTAAAATTGAATCTTGTTCATTTTTTAACAATTCCTTAATTAGTTCAAAATAAACTACTGGGAACTTCTTTAAATCATTCAAGATCTTATTTGCTAAAAGAAACTTAAGATTTGTTTGAACATTAAAATTAGGTTTCTTATACAAATTAATTAAAGAAATTCAAGCATCATAATTAAATGGATTTGCCTGTAAACTAGTTCAACAATACAATTCTAATTTTGCTAAATCATTTTGATTTGTAATTTTAGATAGTTGCATTCAAAAATGTGAAGCAAAGTATTTTTCTGGTTCTTGAATTGCTCTGTCTGACAAAATTACATAATTAACATTAATTAAAGATTTATTTTTAGGAACAAAATTTAAAGGAAGTCTTTCCTTTTTTTCCGCAACTAATCAACCGCCAACATTGTTATCGATATTTCAAACTCTATTTTTTTGTTTATCAAAAGCATAATTTAAATAAGCACCATGACCTGGTTGTCCAATAACTGATGCTGGATGACCAGTACTAGTTAGCATTGAAGTTCCATGTTTTGAAATTCCACCACAAACTTGTCCAACTTCAACTGCTATTCAAAATTTGTATTTACCATCATTTTTAATACCAAATTTAGAAAGCTTATATTTTTTATCCATTTGTGCAAATTTTTCTTTCGCTATTGGATCATCAGGATTATTTAAATTAAATTTCTTAAAAAACTTTTGATGAGCATCAGCTTGTGTATAAGCAACAAAATCATAACCACCTTTTGAATAATTTCCTGAAAAACCATTTTTTTGTCTAGCAAAATAATTAAATCAAAGTATTTCATTGTCAGAATAAAGACCATGAAATACTCATCTCATATATTCGATTGGTAAATTATCAAATATTTCTTTATTTAATTTACAATGATAAACATTGTTTTGAAGTTGTTCTTTAATTCTTTTTAAATGTTCTTTTTGTATATTTGTTCTTTCGTTTTCAGGAATTGATTGTAATTCTGCTAAATATTCTTCTTGATCTTGCTTATCATTTTCTAGTCTTAATTTTTTAAAAACTTCATAACGATAATATTTATCAGAAGAATAATTAGGTGTACCTCAATAATCACCATATCCGTAATTACTTGAGTTGTTAGTATTAACTAATGCTATAGAAATTAACATCTTTTTGAAAATTAAACTCATTTTGACATTAGTTTGTGGATCAATACTATTATCATTAAAATCATTTTTATATTTTTTATATAAATTTGCTAAATTATCTAAAACTCTTTTTCAACCTATTTGACTATCATGACTTTCTAGATTACCACCGGTCATTAAAAGTTTTATTGCTTCAGAATCTTGAAATAGTCATTTAACTACTTGTAAATATGCGTCGTTATATTCTAACAAGGTTAATAGTTCATTATAACCAATGTTTTTGATAAACATATATTTGTACAATAAATTAGCATTATTTTCATTGTATTGATCAATTGAAGTTAATTTTGTAAGTTCGCTAGCATAATATGTTAAGTCTTTTATAAAAGCAAATTTATTAGCTAAATCATAATTAAAATTTTGTTTATGAAAAATTGCTCTAGCAAAATTAATGTGATTATTAGAATTAGCTAAACCTTTGATAGAATCAATTTTTATTTTAATAAACTTTTTACCCTTTATATTTAAAGAAATAAATTTTGCTTGTTTTTCATAAGTATATATTTCAGAATCAATTTGTAAATCTTGTCATATAGCATTTTCTAACTGATTTGATTCTGAAAAATAAAATGATATTTTTGCACCTGTCGATTTATTTTGTGTACTATCCATTCCGTAATAAGAACTAAATTTATCATAGTCATATTTTCTTAAATCAAAAACTAGCTCACAACCTGCATGAACACCAATTCCTTTATTAAAAGTTGTAATTTGTCCATTTATATTTAAAGACATTAAATTACCTTTATATTGCTTATCTCTAAACATAGCACCAGGATGATTTGCTTTATATGTGATTTCATTTGTTTCAAAATCGCTAATATGTTTAAACAAATTTTCATCCGGTTTTTGATTAGTTGCATCCTCAATATTGTTAAGATTATTTGCGCTTTTTAAAATTGCAGAAACCCCTATTATAGGAAAAGTAATTAATGGAGTTAATGCTAATAAATTAAGATTTTTATTGAATTTTTTCATAGATATATTCTATCTATTTTACAATTTCAATTATTAAAATTTATTTTTGTGTTTTAGCCTATAAAAAAGCAAAATACAAAAAATTAACATATCAATTTTACTCATTTTAAACTATTTTATATATGAAATTTATTCGTAATATATTTTAAAAAAGTCTAGCATCTTTAGTTATTAAGACAACTACCACTAGCAATAACTTATGAATAATAAATAAATTAGTTTTATTTTACTAATATAATTAAGTATGAAAAATATAAGGAGAAAAATGAAAGACTTAAATAACTATTTAAAAGATATTGATGAAATGTCAAAAAGTTTATTGAACCAAGATCAAAAAAAATTAATAAAAGACATATTAATCAATACACATAATACTAACAAAGAAAATCTTGATGCAATATTCCAACTATTAATTCAAAGAGTAAAAGTAGGCTTTACTTTTGATGCAGCACCAAGCTTAGATACAACATCAGTTGCCTTACTTAAAAAAGATGAAAAATTATCTTTTATGAATAACCCGTTGAATAAACAAGATCAAAATGTTTTAATCATTGGAGAAAATTATGATGCTCTTAAGAATTTAATAGTAATAGAGAGAGAGAGAGAGAGAGAGAGACGAGTTTGAATCTAATTACGATCTAATTTATATTGATCCTCCTTATAATACTGAATCAGCAGGTTCAGATGGAAATAATTTTTCCGAAAAAGATAAAGTGTCAGCTTCTAAATTTATTTACCGTGATAAATTTAGTCGTAATGGCTGGCTAAATATGATGAATGAAAGATTAAAGTTAGCACACCAACTTTTAAAAGATGATGGTGTAATTTTTGTATCAATCGATGACACCGAACAAGCATATTTAAAAATATTAATGGATGAAATTTTTGGTGAAGAGAATTTTATTACTACATTTATTATAGATAAGACTGCTCAAGGAGCAAATCAAAGTAAAACATTTAAACTTCAACACGAATATTTATTATGTTATTGTAAAAACAATCAGAAAGTAGCATTAAATTATGAAATAAAAGTTGAATGAGATGAAAAGAAATATAAATATACAGATAATCAAGGATATTATGCTATTACAAATGCTTTTGATTCCATTAATTCACCATTAGCTAAAAATAAAAATAGAGGATATACAATTTATTTTAATGAATTAACTAAAGATGTAATCATTAGAGATGAGTATGATAAAAACAAAGAAGCATTTTGTAATTATGACAAAATTTTAATTCAAAATGGTTATACACCAATAAGACCAGAAATTAGAAACAATATACAATACCCATGAAATTGAGAAAAAGAACGATTTTTGATGGAATATAAAACAGAATTAGAATTTGTAAAAAATCAAAAAGGAAAACTTCATGTTTATCATAAAAATAGATTTAATGGATTTGTTAAAGATACTTCATTAAAAACCTTTGATACTAGAAAATACGGTAACAAAATATTAAACGATATTCTTGAAAAGAAAACCTTTAATTATCCTAAGTCAATACAATTGATTAAATGATTATTAACAAAACATAAAAATAAAAATGCAAGAGTTCTTGATTTTTTTGCTGGTTCTGGTACAACAGGACATGCTGTTTTAGATTTAAACAAAGAAGATGGTGGTAATAGAACCTATACTATTGTAACTAATAATGAAAATAATATAGGTATAGATGCTTGCTATGAAAGACTATATAGAATAAATAATGGCGAGGGGACCAAAAAAGAAAAAGATTTTAAATGAATAGAAGAAAATGAATCTTATAAACAAAACTTGGATGTTTTTAAAATAGAATATTTCAATACTGAAATTTTTACTGGTGAAAATAATAAAATAAAAAATACTTTTATTCAAGAATTAAAAGATTTCAATATTTCAAAACCCGATGATTATTACACAAAAAATAATAAAGAGCTGCTTTTAAATTTAACCTCTTTAAAACCACAAGAAGAGGATAACTAATATGGAATTAACACAAACACAAAAAAGAGCGGTTGAAGAATTAGTTAATGAATATGTACAATCTGATCATCAAAATAAAAAAACAATTATTGATTTTCAAGCCCCTACTGGAAGTGGTAAAACATTTATAATTGCAAATACAATAAATAGAATTATTCAAGAAAATAATTCATCTAAAAATGATAAATTAGTTTTTATAATAGCAACATTATCATCTGCTGATTTACCTATACAAATGGAACAAAATTTAATTGAATATAAAACGCAAATAAACGGTTTATTTTCAATCGAAAGAAAAGAATCTCCTTCTGTAAAACAAATAAAAAATAAAGATACGACTTATAATTTAGATCCTAAAGAAAATAAAGTAATTATATTAGGTCAATCATCTTTTGGTAAGGGAAGAATTTTCACAGAACAAGGACTATTTGAAGGGTTTTTAGATCAAGTCAAAAATCAAAATTATAAACTGATATATATTCGAGATGAAGCACATCATGGTGGTAATGTTGAAAAAAGTATTAAGTTTCAAGATTATCAAGAAAATAATCAAAAAATTAATTCATTAAAAAATGAAAGTAGATTTGAATACCAAATACAAAAAGCTGCACATTTTATTATAAAAATGACAGCAACTCCAAAGGGAAAAAATAAATTAATCTTTATAAGTGAAGAAGAATTAGCAAATGATTCAACTAAATTATTAAAAAATAAGCACATTTATAATAAAGGTATTGCAAATTCTAAAGAAGAAGAAGAAATAGATGATCTTATTCTTTTGGAAAAGGCTTGTCAAACATTTAAAGAAATACAAAAAGAATACAAAAATAATGATGAAGAATTAAAAAATATTAGACCTGCAATGCTTATCCAAGTTGATAATGCTCCGGATAAAAATAAAAATCCAATAGAATATGAAAATTTTGAAAATCATATAGAACAAATAATACAAACACTAAACAAACATAGTTTTAATTGAGTCAAATATTTTTCAAATGAAAAAATAGATTCTTCTTCTTTAATAAATAATGAAGGTAATAACAAAATATCTTTAAAAGAAATATCTAAAAATGATGCTAATTGTGATGTTATTCTTTTTAAAATAGGACCAGCTACTGGTTGAAATATTCCTAGAGCTTGTATGTTAGTACAACTAAGAAATGTTTCATCAAAAAGCTTAACAATTCAAACATTAGGTAGAATTAAAAGATTTCCAAATCCTTCATATCCAAAAAACTTAATATCTTGAGACTCTATAAGCGACAATTATTATGTTTATTCTAATATTATTTCTGAGGACACATTTAGACAAACTTTGGTATTAAAAGATGAATTTAAAAATGAACAATTTCCTAGTGGAACAATAAATGAAATAGCAGTTAAAAAATTATTAAACAAAGAAAAATATATCGACAGAATTTTAGAAAGCTTAGATAAAAATCAAATAATAAATATATTCAAAGAATATAAAGAAAAAAATAAACAAAAATTAATTGGTGAAGAAGCAGATAAAAAAATAGAAAATAAAATAAGAGTGTATACATGAATTTCTAACTCATTAGAATTAGAGCTATTCATAGAAAAAATAAAACAAGCAAATAAA
Organism: Mycoplasmopsis hyopharyngis; assembly: GCF_045276885.1. Classification (NCBI taxonomy): domain Bacteria; kingdom Bacillati; phylum Mycoplasmatota; order Mycoplasmoidales; family Metamycoplasmataceae; genus Mycoplasmopsis; species Mycoplasmopsis hyopharyngis. The sequence continues at coordinate 589,102 of NZ_CP174164.1, forward strand.
TTGCTATTAATTAATGGTGTTGAAGAAGCAATAAATTCTTTTTATGAGCAAACTTTTGCTAATGATATTAATAATGAGATAAGCATTAATATGTATTGATACATTTTAATTAAAAACTACTTTGATCAATTCAAACAAATTTATGCTGATTGTATGCAAAAAAGTATTGAAAATGAAGAAGTGTATGAAATACATAAAAATGTTAAATTACCTGAATTAAATGAAATCTTACTTCATAAAAAGACAAATAATGTTTTAGAACTAGATGAATGTAGAAATTATGCTTACAAAAATCCTAAAAATGAAGTTCATTGATTTGATTCAAAAGCAGAATTTAATTTCATTTGTTCTATCAAACAATTCCTTAGCGATAACAAAAACATAAAAGTGTATTCTAAAAATCCTGTATTTCATGGATTAAAATTACAGTATTTTAATGCTGATTTTGAAATTAAAAATTCTTTTCCTGATTTTATTTTCAAAATTGAAACTGATAAAAATATTCATATAGTTTATATAGAAGTAAAAAGTCTTAGAAATGATTATGACCCTAAAAAAACTAAAAAACTATTAGAAAGTTATAAAAAGTATATTGAAAGTAATAAGAATAATAAAAAGAAACAAATTGAAGGTCTAGTCAAAAATTTAGAATATTCATTTTTAATATGTTATGAAGACAATTGGGATTTTTATTTTTTAGGTGCAAGTGAAATAAAAGAACTTAATGATAAAACTAATCAAAGTGAGCATAATAGTTTTGAAGAATTAATAGCGCATAAAAATAAATATATAACCAAAATTAAAACACTTTTTGATTACTTTAATGATGGACTTATTGACCTATAAAATAGTTGAATAATAAAAAAACCAAGGGCGCTTCCTTGATTTTTTTATAAACCTAATTCTTCATCAGTTGGAATTTGTAATGCTGAACCTACATATGAAAAGATTTCAGGACTTTGTTTAATATATTTTCCTTCAATAATTCTAACAACACTTTCAACAGTTTCATTTAAAGGAACATACTGACCAGGGTTTTTAGTAAAGTGTTCAGTCATAAAGAAGTTTTGGGTAAAGAAGTTTTCAAGTTGTAATGCTTTTTTAACAATGATTTTGCTTTCTTCATCAAGTTCATCAAAACCAAGAATAAGAATAACATCTTCTAAATCTTTATATGCTTTCAAGATTTTTCTAGCATCAATAATTGCATTAAAGTGTTTTTTACCAATAACATTTTCATCAACTGAGTTTGATGAACTAGCTAGAGGATCAAATGCTGGGAAAATATTTTTAGCAGTTTGTTCACGCGAAAGAACTAAATTACCATCAAGGTGATTAAAGACAGCAACTGCAGATGGGTCACTTAAATCATCCATTGGTAAAAATACTGTTTGAAATGAAGTAATTGAACCATTAGCGTTTTTAAATAATCTATCTTCAACATTAGCAACATCACTTTCTAATGTTGATTGGTAACCACCAACAGAAGGTTTTTTACCTAAAGAAGCACTAACTTCATTTTCCGCTTGAACAAAACGGTAAATATTATCAACAAATAATAAAACGTCTTCTTTTTCGTAGTCTCTTAAATATTCAGCAGCAGTTATTCCAATAGGAACAATTGACATTCTTGCACCAGCAGATTCGTTCATTTTTGAAATATACATAGTTGAATTAGCCATCAAATTAGATTGTTTTAATTCGTTGTAAAGTTCGATAGCTTCTCTTGAACGTTCCCCTGAACCAATGAAGATATTAGAAGTTTTTTTGTATTTACTATTGATGTTAAAAATAATTTCCTTCATCAAAACTGTTTTACCAACACCGGCTCCACCAAAAATTCCTAATTTTAATCCTTTAACAATAGGGATAAAAAAGTCAATAGCTTTAATTCCAGTTTCAATTAATTCAACACTACTATTAAGTTGTCTTTCGGTATTAATGATTGAATTCATTTCAATATAAACTGGTTTGCTTGAAGTATTGTTTAGTGATTGACCTCAAAAGTTGTAAATATTGTTTTTTGAACCATGTCCAACTGGAACCATAAAACTTTTTTTAGTATTAACAATCGGATCACTTAAAGCAATTTGTTGAGAAGTATAAATAATTACGGCTCTTATTGTAGTTTCATTGATGATATTTTTTACAAGTAAAAAAGTTTTTCCTTCATGAGTGGTTAAAAGTTGATTAATAAGTGGAAGTTCATTTTTTTCAAATTTGACTTCAATAATATCACTTAATATATTTGTAATTTTACCGTTCATTATTTATCTCCTAACTTTCTTGCTGTATTATCTAAAAATTCAATTGGGAATCCTAAAAAGTCATAATCTGTTTCAACTTCTCAATGTAAATTAGCGTAAATTGAATATTGTTTTAAAGCAAATGCAAAATAATTTCTCATTAAATTGTCATCATAATTTACACTATTTTTAATTACTTCAAATTGTTTTTTACCTTCTGGACAATTAGTAATAAATTCGTCAATGAACATTAGTGCTTTTTGTTCATCTTTGATTCCTTTTAATAATGATCAACTAATTAATTTAGACATCATTAACACAAAATCATATGAATATAATGAAAAACCTCTTTGTGAAAATAACTTGTCAATCATTTTACCTTTATACATTAAATTGGTAATTTCTTTGTTTAACTCATAGTCTAACATTGATAATTTCAAGTGTCTTTTGTATTTTCTATAAGTTTTTCCAATTTCTGCTGCGATTTTAGTAATGGTTCTATTTTGAACGCTTGAACCAGTTCTAGATACTGATAAATCAATATTAATAGCAGGTAAAATACCTTGTGAAAATAGTTTTGAACTAGTTACTATTTGACCATCAGTAATAGAAATTACGTTAGAAGCAATTAAACTAGTAATATCGTTATCAACAGTTTGAATAATAGGCAAAGCAGTAATAGTTTTTTTATTGATAAATGAACCAGCACGTTCTAATAATTGTGAGTGAGCAAAGAACATATCTCCTGGCATTGCTTCTTTACCAACAGGCTTATTACTTAATAAAGCAATTTCTCTAAAAATGTTTGCGTGTTTAGTTAAATCATCAAATACTACCAAAACATCATATTCAGCAGAAATGTTTTCTGCGTGTGTCATTCCTACATAAGGTGCTAAATATTGTTCATAAGCACTAGTAGCAGGAGCATCAATAATAATAGTGTTTTCTAAAGCCCCATAATGTTTTAAAGTATTGTAAATTTTAGAAATGTTTTCTCTCTTTTGTCCAATTGCCACATAAACACATTTAGTACCTTTTTTAGTTTGGTTAATAATAGTGTTTAAAGCAATGTGGGTTTTACCAGTTTGACGGTCGCCAATAATTAATTCTCTTTGACCTTTACCAATTGGTATTAATAAATCAACACAAGTAATACCAGTATAAAGCTGTTCATTTAATGTTTTAACACTCATTAAATCATGTGCTAATTTAAACATTGGTGAAGAAACAGAAGAAGGAGTTTTTTCAATAACCATTTTGGTAGGCAAAATTGCATTACCATAAACATCTATAACTTTTCCTAAATGATGAGCATTAGTAAATACTTCATTAGTTTCGTTAGAAACTATTATTTCATCTCCAATAGACATTTTCTTACCTGCTTCATTTGAAAGTAAGAATGCTCCATTTTGACTAGCGCTTATCAAAAGTAATTTTACATTTGAGTCTTTTTTAGAAGTAAAAACTTGTTGTTGTTTATATTCAAATTCACCAGCAACTTCAACAATATAGTCAAAAATGGCAACAATTTTAGGCATTTTTGTTATTAATGTTCTAGTTACTGTATTCTTAATTGTATTCATACTATATGATTCCTTTCATTCCAATCAACGCTAAAATTAATCCCATAATTGTTACAATTGATGAAATCACGGTGGTTGTGATAAAGATTATTTTGTTATTTTTGTTTTGGTTTTTCTTGTATTTTAAGAAAAATAACAAGGTATTAATAATGTTTGCTATAAGTCCTAGTGAAAAGAATATTCATCCTAAAACTTGTTGTGCTGTTCTTTTACTTTCTTTGTATTCAGAAATAACATTAATAGCTTCATTATATTTTTCAATTAAAAGCTTTGCTTCTTTTGAACCTTCTGGTTTTTCCTTTGGTTCTATTAAATATCTTAATAATTCAAAATGATTGCTTACTTCTTTAATGTGTGAAACATATTTGTCAAATCAATTTGAAAAGTTATATGTTTTAGTTCATTCTCTTGATACTGATTTTAAACGTAAAATACTTAGATTTAAACTTTCAAAAAGTCTATCAACTACAATGGTATCTAAATCATGTGTTTTAAAGTTTTTTTGTACTGCTTCTTTATTAGTTTTATAAGCAGCAATTCCTCTTAATTCACTTTCAACAACTTGATATGCATTAATTATTGAGTTTCAATAATTTGCTCCATTAATTGTTGAACCAGTTAATGCTTGTAAAAGTTGTTCAATAATTAAAAAGTTAGGTGAATCAAATTGTGGATGGTCTTCTAACGAATCACTTTCAATACTGTAAGAATATTTTTTAAGAATTTTTTCTCATTTTTCTTCGAAATCTTTGTCTCTAGCAACACTAGTAGCTAAATTAACCATTCCAAAAAGTGAAAGTTGCAATTCATCATTACCTAATTGTGAATAAGTAATTTTTTCATCCAATCCCATTGCTTCATAGAATTTAATAAATTTTTTTCTAATTGCTTCAATTTGTTTTTCTAGCAATAAATTTCTTTTAACTGCCTGTTCATCATCTTCTTTTTCAATTTTTGCAAAGTATTTTCTTGATAAAGAAGGTTTTGATAAGTCAGTAATTCTAACAGTAGCACTCAATGTTCCTGATGAAAACTCTAAATTATCAACTGTATATTTGAAACGAGTATTAATAGGGTTTTTGAAAAAGAACATCTTTTCTCTTTCTTCTTTTGGTAAAGAATCAAAAGAAGATTTTATGCTAGTAAAAGAATGATTAACATATTTATATGAGGTAATAGGTATTAAAGAAAGCAATGATTCTGGAATTACCTTTGGATCAACTGTAATAGGATTAATTGGATCTTTATTTGGTACAAGTGGTGGTTTAGGTAATGTAGGTGGCAAAGTTTGAGGCTTTTGTTGAGTTTCTTCTTCAATTTTTGATTCCTCATTTTGTTTTAAATCGAATTCAATAAATCTTGGTTCAATTTTGCTTTTTAAATATTCTTCTCAAGAACTTACACCTTTTGGTAAGGTTACTGAATAACCATTAACTGAATTACCACCTTGTGAAAATTGATCTTGTTTTAAAAAGATATCTTTTCCTAACTTAGGTAATTCTGCTTCATCAAAAACAATGTCAATAATTTGTTTTTCTAAATCTGCTTGATATTTATTAATAATCTTTGTAAAATCTTCATTAGAAATAAAGTTATCTTCAGTTCCTTCTTGACTAACTTTATCTCCTCTTTCTGTTTTCATAAATTTAGAATAATCTAAATCAACAGAATTTCCAATTTTAACATCTGAAAAGACTTTATCATTAAATTTTACAGTTGCTAACTTATATTTTTTTTCTTGTGAAAGAATATAAGGGAAGGTAACTGGAAAACCATATGTAGCAAATTCTTTAATTACCTTATCTTTATTTTTTTCAAAATAATTTTGTAAAACATCAAAATAAATTTTTCTTTCGAGTTTCTTTAAATAATTTTCAGGTTTATCTTCAATTTTTTCTATTTTTTGTAATTCTTCCTTAATGAAAGCAATTACTTTTTCAATTGAAGTTTTTATAGCAGTTTCAACCATTGTTTTTGCTTTATCTTTGAAAGAATCAAACAAAGGACTAATGGTTTTTGGTTTTGGTTTGTCACCAGAATTATTAGGAGGTTGAGGATCATCAGCTTTTTGATGAACTTTAGCGCTAGAAAAGATGATAGAAGAAACACTTATAGTTGCAATACTAGAACCTAAAAAAAGAAATTTTTTAAGCTTTTTCATAATTATTCTTCCTCTCTTAATCTTAATAAGTTTTTCATATATAAAAAGTATTTTTCACGTTTAAGTTCTTTTAATTCTAAAAATCTATCAAAGGTAATTCCTAGTAATTGAGCTGCTTCTAATGATGAAATCTTCTTATTAATTTCTTTAAGTTGTTTTAGATATGGATTTTTAACTTTAATTTGTTTATAAAAAACTTTTTTAGAAATTGTATCAATAGTAATTTCATTGTCTTCTACTGAAGCATTAACGTTTTCTCCAAAAAAGTATCTAAATGTATTAGTTTCTATATCTTTGATTCTAAAAACTAAAACATCATAAGAAATAATGGTTTTTTTATCAATGAATACCCAATCTTCATCCGCATCACTAAAGTTAGCATATAATAAAGCATTTTTAATTGATATTTGTTTATCAAGAAGAAAATTAATTTTAATTGTAAAACCTTTTGACATTAATTTCCCCCTCTTTTAAGAACCTCTTCATTGTTTTTGGTTAATAAAACAATTTCTTCAATTTCAATTTCTCTACGAATTCTTAGTGCTTTTTTATTTAATTTATTAATTTCTTCATCCAGTTCATTAATTATTTTATTAGTTGAAACCAAACCTACTTTGGCAGTATAAAATGATGATTCAACTAATAAAGATTCAATGGAATTTTGTAAGAAAATGTTAATTTGGTTTTCTATAAATTTTTCGATGTCAGGAAATATTTTGTATTTTTCAATAGGTAATTTTTCAACAACTTTTTCTTTACCTGCTAATCTATGAATATCAAAATCAGAAATAGGTAAAACAGTAAAATTACCACTGTTATTTTTGTTTGAATTAATAACAAAGTGAACTGCTTGATAATTGTCTTCAATGTATAAAATTTTGATCAATTCTGAAAGTTTTCAAGACAATTTGTTATTTTTTTCTTCTGGAGTTACTTCTTTTAAAATGTTTAAATTATTGTTTTGACAAAATTGTTTTGCTCTTTCACCAATAACTATAAAGTCAGCATTAGTTTTTTTAATTTTTTCCAAAATATTTCTTTCATAACGAGAATATGAATCGGTCGCATATTTTTGTTCCTCTGTTAAATAAATTCATAATTCTTTAGGTTTTCAAAATATTTTTGAAAGTCTTTTTCATTTTCTAAAAATGCTTGTTTCTCTAAGAATTAATGCATTTTTGACATCGTATTTGCTTTTTAAAGAAAAGATTAAATTTTGATTTCTTAAAGCATTTTCAATAAAGAAATTTAGCTTCTTGTTTTGTTTCATAATCTCAATTAAGAGAATATTTTTATCACTATTAACTTTTGATTCAATTTTTTTAAGATTTTCTAATTTAGTTTCAACTTTTTTGAGATCCATTAATCACCTCTATACAAAACATGTTTTTGATCGAATAAGATCTTTAGTGTATTGGTATTTGGAGAAACATAAATTATCACTTTTGGAAAAACTTCAACATAAATATTTGCTTTAAGCAAACTAAAAATCAAATTGTTGTAGTTAGCTAAAAATAAGTTTAAACCTGGATTTTTTGATTCTTTTAAAATTATCGCTTCATTGTTAGCAGATTCAACAGAAACAATTGTTGGTACTAATGCATCTGAACTGAACTTTAAATTTACGTTAAAATGAATAATAAAATACTTTAGAATAATGTCAAATTTTTTCTCAAATGCTTCTTTTCATAAACTTTCAAATTCTTTAAATTCTGGTGATTCAAAACCTAAATTACTTTCTAACAATGAAGAAGCAACTAATTTTTCATAATCTACAAAAATGTTTGAATTAACTGCTTCTTGATACATTGAGAAAAAGCTAAATTCATTTCTAATTTGCTTCTTGTTTGTTTTTGTTTTCATTTTTTTCCTCTCTTAATTCAGGACTATTGTTAATTGTTGAAATTCTTCTCATTACTAAAAATATTGAAACTAGTGAATAGCTAACAAATATTGTTATAAAGGAAATGATTACTATTGTCATCAATTGCATTAATGATAATTTTGAATTTATGACATAAAATATTTTGTTATCTTCAGATAATAATACTTGATTAAAGCCAAATAGTAAAATAACAGAAATAATTAATACAATGTTAATTAATAAAAATAATGAGGTTATAAAATTGTATGTTTTGGTTTTCTTAAAATAGAAATAAAACATCAATAAAGCAACGATTGTGGTAAAGAATAAATTGATGATATTAACTTTTGGTTCTTCATTAACAAAATTAGAAATTAAAAATAATATTCAAATAATTCATTGGAAAAATGATAAATACAATGTTCTAACTAAATTACTTCTAGTTTTAAATTGTTTTAAATATAAAAAGACTACATATAAAGCAAAAATACCACAATTAAATATTCCGAATAGCACAAATCAATAATTTACTATGTGCTCATCATTTAAAATGTTTTGATCTGGTATTTTTATTCCAAATAATTGAAAGAATCAAATAATAGTTATACCTAAAAATATCATATATAAGAAAACTTTGTCTTTGAAATATTCAAGATTGTATTGTTTATTTGCTATAGATCAAATAGCATATATTTTAGTACCTAAAATTAAGGTTCCAAATGCTATAAACAGTAATAGTACAGCAATTAAATTACCAAAGCTTTTTGTTTTAAATAAATCTAAAACGGACGTATAAAATGAATTAAATGATAACATAGTGTGATATTCTCCACCCGAATTAACTCATTTTAAGAAAATACTAATAGTTATTATTAATAATAAAGTTCTAGAAGCAATATCAACATATAAAGGTCATGTTTTCCCATAAACAATTGGTTCAACTTTTCTTTTGGTGAAAAATAAAAATAGGATATATGAAACATCAAGTGCTCAAAGTGGAACTAATAAATAGATTAAATTAATGACTTTAATTGAAAAGATTGTAAAAAAACTTAAAAATAAGACAAAAGCAATAATGCTCATAGCTCAGTATAGTGAAAACCAAATTGCATATAGCCTTATATTTTCTTTGGTTTTGTTAATACATAAATATGCTTTAAATAAACTATAGAAATAAACAAAACCTAAGACACAGATTCGAAAAATAAATACTCAATTCATTTGTTCAAATCTAAAAATTTCAAACATTAAAAAGTTATATAAACTTCCTATATGTTTTTTATCAAATAAAGATTGTTTGCTTGTAATTAATAGGGTTAAAAATGATATAAAAAAGAAGGATAATAATAAAGTTTTATAAATGATCGTGATTCTATTTCTTTTCTTTTCATCAGTCAGCGTCTGATTGTCATCAAAAATCTTATTAGAATCTAGTATTGAAGAATTATGTTGCATAATCTCCTTTCTTGGAATCTGAAACAATAAAAAAGATAAGTCGAATAAAAACAAATTTTCTTACTTATCTTATTCATTTTTATTAATTTGAAAATTTAAATTCAACAGGAATATGTTGTTCATCAAATCCGCTTGGGAATAATGCTGATTTTTGACCGTTATATTTTTTAGCCATTTCTTGACGATATGAATTCTTTTGTTCTTTACCACCGCCATAAATTAAGTCATATTGTGGTAAGTTGTAAGAACCAAATAACCCTTGGTAGTTATAACCTTCTGATCTTAAAGCAGCAATTAGACTAGTTTTAGCAGTGTCATTTGACACATGAACAACTCCAACTACTTCATTCTTTTTAGTTCTAACACTAGAACCTGATGAACCTCCTGCAGGTGCATAAAATCTCGCCAAATATTCTAAACCAAAATTAATATATTCTTTCCCTTCAGCAGAACTATAAAGTTTTTCACCAGCTCTATGTGCTGCTAAAAATCCATCAGTAACACCTGGTTTGTTTGTAAATGAACGATAACCAATTTGATATGATAAAAAGTTTCCTCTTGCTAATTGTTCTTTCTTTTCTTCTGATTCGGCAGGTGTTCCTTCTTGTGCTGATAATTGTTCATAATAACGATAGTCAGAATTTATTCATAATGAAAAGTTATTTCTAGCCACAGCACGTTGGTCATCATCAATATATTGTTTCAAGAAATAATCTTCAGCAGCAGAAGGATAACCTAAAATGTACAAACTATCAATTGCTTTGATTTTATCATGGTCCTCTTTTGAACCTAAAATTAATGGTCTATCAATTTGATTATAATCACTTAAAAATGATTTACTTTTAAACTTGATATGTTTATCAGTTCTAGTTTCGTAATTATTGGTAATAGCTTTAGCTAAATCTTCAGCACTCATTCCACTATATTTAGATGTTATAGCATTTCCATTTGACATAACACTTAATTGTGATCTATCTACTTGTTCAAAATCAATTTCTATTACTGCAAAATCAATAAATTCTTCAGTATCTTGATATTTAGTTTTTTGTTCACCCGCTAGAAAATCTGAAGGTTTAGTATTCATATAATCTAAAGCATCAAATACTTTGGTAATTGCTGCACTTGAATTACTAAAATTAAATCTAGTAAAGTTATTATCTAAATCTGCTAATCTAAATTTACTTTTAACCCCAACACCTTGATTCATTCTTAAGATTGAGAACTTATCAGTGTTATTTTTTAATGCTTTGGCAACATGTGAATTGGTACCAAAATAGAATTTAGTTGCACCACCTGGTTTAACTATGTAGTCCATTATTCACATTGTTCCTGAAACAGAATTAAAGGTTTTTCCTTCAGCAGCTTTTAATCTATAAGCTTCGATGTTATCGCGCTCATACTTGATAAAATCTTCTTTTCCTTTTTTCTGAATTTCTTGTTTAATTCTTTCGGTTTCCGCTTTGGCTTCTTCAATTCTTTTTTGAACCGCTTCTTTTACAGATTCGTGAGAACTTTCTAATTCTCTTTGTAAATCTCAAAGTTTGTATTTAAGCTTTTCATCTTCTTTTTTCTTTAAATTATCTCTATGTTCTTGAAGATCTTTTTCTTCTCATTTTTCAATAATCTTAATATTCTTTTCTGCAATTTGAATATATTCTGAAAAGTCTTCTTTATTAGTGAATTGAACTTGGAAAGTTTGTTCAGCAACATCACGATAAGTTTCATTTGGTAAGGTTCTTGCTAAACCATTGGTTTTAAACACATCTAAACCACCCATTGAATCAACTCATGAAGGTCTTTTTCCCATTTCAGCACGGTCATTTAATTTAAGACCTTCAACTTGACCATTAGTGCCATAAACTGGTAAAGTAAATCCTTTAAGAGCAGCATCTTCATAACTATCAAAACCTAATTCTTTGGCTTTAACATCAAATTCAGCCCTTTTTTCAGCACTAACATCCTTTAATTCAGGTCTAGCTTTTTCTATTGAAGCATTATCTTTTAAATAATTTTTTAATTGACTCATATATTTAGAATTGTCTTGTTTAAAACGATCTTCATGAGACATTTTAATATATGATGCTCAATCACTTTGTAATCCAGCTGTAGGATCATAAGAAATTTTTCCACTGTGATGTGAACCCTGATTAGTTTTAAAACCTGAAACTTTAAAGGTTTTTAATTCAGTTTTTTTGGTTGATCTATTTTCAAATAAAACAGTAATTTCACATTCACCTTTTTTATTTGAAGGTTCCATTCCTGTTTGTTCATCTTTTTCTAAAACAACATTGATGATTGTGGCAGATATTTTACCTTCATGTTCTTTGTTGATAATTAAACTAGAAGAATCTAAAAACTTTTCATGTAATTCAGTAGGTAGAATTTCACTTCTTTTTTTATGCGATAATCCACCAGTAAATTCCAATTTTGCTAATGTTTCAATATTTTGGGTTGAACTAACAAGATTTTTGAAATCATCATCAGATATCGGAACAATAGGTACAACAGGTTTTACAGGTTCACCATTAATAGGATCTTTTTTAATTGGATCTGTGATATTTTTAGGTGGAACACATTTAGCAGAAGCAGCAAATGTCAATGCTAAAAATGAAGAAATAATAGAACTTGTTCCTAAAATAGGTAACAATATTTTTTTAACCTTTTTCATTTTTCTCCTTTTTTTGTTTATACCTAATTAGGTATATTGAATATTATTGGCTGTTTCTACTTTGTAACCAGCACTTTCCAATTGTGATTTTAGAGCAACAGCTCCAGCAGGAACTTGTATAGTTTTTGAATATTTTAAAGTGTCATTTAATTGGAAGAAATGACCCAAATTAGTTAATGCGCTTCCTGATAATTGATCTGAAGAAGTAATTCTGATCTTAGTTGTATTAGCACCATTACTAAAAGTAATTTTAGTTCTTGGTGGACCAGGTTCTCCTATGGTCATATTTTCAAATCCTGCAGAATTTAATTCTGCTCCTGAAATTTCAAAATAATCTTTATCATTAAATAATTTTAAATTTCTAATCTTACGTGGTTTGTTTGATGGTTTATTAATGTCATTAAATACTAAACCTCTTAATGATTTAATTTTAGGTACTCTACTAAAATCAAGTCCAGTTGGATAACTGTTATCGCCTTCATTATGATCTGGTTTTAATCCTGGTCCTAAACCACCTTGGAAAAATGGTTCATTATTTCTTACGAAGTAAACCATTCTTAAACCAAGATTAATTTGAGTAAAGTCATTTTCTGTTTCATAATTTTCAGCATCAAAAGCTAATGTGTTGAAAGTAATTCTAGTTGCTATTGGAACATTTTTAGGATATTCAAAACTTACATTGTAATCCACTGTGTTCATTCATTCGACATTTTTAAATGCTAGTGGGTTGTAAGATCATTCTTCTAATAATGAATTTCCTAATGTGTATAATGACAATTCTTTAATTTTTTTGTCTTTTAAAGCAATTAAACAAGATGTATTAGCAGCATTAGCGGAAAAGAATAATTCCAATTGAGGTAAATTATCCGGCAATGCTTTCAAAATATCTTTAAATTGTTGACCGGCATCTGTTGAACCCATATTTTTAATACGGTATGAAGTAATTTCAACATTGTTAGCTTTAAGTTCTTCAATTAACTTTTTAGTTTTTTGGTATCCATTTGGATTAGCAGCATCAATTTCCACTACTATTCCTTCATTTCTTTCACCTTGTTTAGGTTCAGTTCTAGTCAATTTACTAATTTTGATTCCATCACCATTACCAACACCATATTTTTGGAACTCTGAACTATTGGTAATATCAGTTTTGTTTCAACCTTCGTATGTTCCTTCTAAAATGCTTCCTGAGTTTCTTCCATAATAACTGTTGTATCCAAATACCCTTCTCTTAGCATTATCTCTAGCTAAACGACTTGTAACTGTATTAAAGTCAGAAGGTGGACTAAATGAATTAGAATCAATTTCTCCATTTTCATTTATATATGAATTTCTAGGATCGATTGTAAGGCCTTTAGCAAGATAATCTTCAGCACCTTTAGCTAATTTTGTAAATTTACTTTGATCTAAGTTTCCAATTAATCAAATATATCTTTGAGTATCACTATTAAATTTCTTTGTAGGAAATTCACTTTTAGCTGGCTCTTTTAAGAAATTAACAACATTAGGTGAATCAAGTAATCTTTTATAACGGTGTAATAAATTTTCTCAATTATATCTATCGTTCGCTGTACCTAATGCTAATTGCTCTGCTTTATTCAAATCTGCCATTTCATCAATTACATGTTTCATTCTATGGTCGTCAAACAAACCTACACTATCTCCACTCTTTAATGCTTTTTCAAGAGTTTTCTTTCTAAGTTCTTCGGTTACTTTGATGCTATGTAATTCATTAACTATAATATTTTGATATGGATTAGGATTAGTGATTCCATTTGCTTTATCAGATTCAAATGTTTCTCTTTCAGGTTGAGGTGTAATTTCTGCTTCAACTTCAACACCATTGATAAATATTTTTGTTCATATTCTACCGGGTGTTGGTTTTGGAGATACAGCTGGAGGTTCTGGTGTTGTTTTAGGTGGTTGAGGTTTGGGTTCTTCTTTTGGAGGTACTGGTGTTGGTATAGGAGTAGGAATAGGATCTGGTTCTACTTTGGGAATTGGATTTGGTTTTGGTTTTTCTTCTGGTGGATTAACAATAACAACTGGTGGTTTTGGTTTAGGTTTGGGTTCTACTATTGGAGTATTAGGAATTTCACGAATATTATTATCTCTTGTAGAACTCTCTGTATTGTTTAAGTCCAAGTTGTTTTTGTTTATCAATTTAGAATCAGTAGTTTTATTTATAGCTAAATCTCTGCTGTAATTTGTGTCAGCAGTTGTTGAGTAAATAAAACTTCCTATTCCAATAGAAGCTGCTGCACCAACTAAAACTGATAAGAATAAAACCTTATTTTTTCTTTTCTTAAATAATTTCATTACTTTCACCTCATAAATATTTCGCATAATTTTCTATGCGTATATATATATATATATATATATATATATACTATTTAAAATTAAATGCTTATTTTTAGTGTAAATTACATTTTTTCCTTATTTTCCTCACCATTTAGTTAAATAAAGCAAAAAAACTGATAAATTTTTGTTGTTTTTAAGAATTTTTTTTAAAAATAAATGGTTTTTTAATTAAATTTTTCCCTTTTATAATATATTAATCATTGTTTTTTAACAAATTTGTCTAATTATTTTACTTTTTTCCTTTTTGTGTTATTTTATAGACTAATATGGAAAAAAGTGCTCTAATTTTTAACACAAATAAAAACATCTCGTTCAAAACGAAATAAGATGTTTCTATTGATTTTTAAATTTAAACTCTTCTGGGATTTTATCATCAGCAAATCCATTAGGGAATAATTGTGATTTTTCAAAAGCATATTTTTGTAATAAAACTTGTCTAAATGAATTCTTTTGGTTTTTACCACCACCGTAAATTAAATCGTATTGTGGTAAATTGTATTGTCCAAATAAACCTTTATAATCATAACCTTCTGATCTTAAAGCAGCTATTAAACTAGTTTTAGCCATTAAGTTGGCAGCGTGAATTACACCAACAATTTCATTATTTTGGTTTCTAACACTAGAACCTGAAGCACCACCAGCAGGAGTATAAAATCTAGCCATATATTCAAGACCATAGGTTAAGTATCTTTTTCCTTCTGTATAATAAAGCTCTTTCCCAACTCTATGACTGGCTAAGAAACCATCAGTAATACCTGGTTTATCAATAAATGAACGATAACCAATTTGGTAAGATAAGAAATTACCACGTTTTAATTCATCTTCAGCATATGTAGAAGGTTGTCCTTCTTTCGGAGTTAATTGATTATAGTATTTATATTCAGAATTTATTCAAAGTGAAAAGTTTTGCTTTACAACTTTTAATTGGTCATCATCAATGTATCTTTGTAAAAAGAAGTCATCAGTAGAAATAGGATAACCCAAAATGTAAAGTTGATCTAACTCACTAAATTTCTTTTTATCTTCTTCAGTTGAAGTGGTTAATGGTCTATTAATTTTTTCAAAATCATTTAAATATGATTTATTTCTAAATTTAACTTTTTTGTCTGAATTTTCATAGTCATTAGTGATGGTTTTGATAAGTTCTTGTTGAGATTTGCCATTTACAAATTGAGAAGAAACATCCTTTCCAGCTGATGTAGCACTAATATTTGTATTATTGTATTTTGAAAAGTCAATTTCAATAACGGCAAAATCTAAAAAGTCTTCATTTTCTTTAAATTTTTCTTTTTGTTCTCCCGCTAAATAATCACTAGGTTTGTCAGTCATAAAATCTGTAGCATCGAATATTTTTGTAATACCTTCAGCATTATTAAAACTAAATCTGGTGAAGTTAGGATCTAATTCACTTAATTTAAATGTGGTTTTAATACCAACATTTTGATTTAATCTTAAAATTGAAAATGATTTTGTTTTATCTTTTTTTAGTGCTCTGGCAACGTGTGAATTAGTTCCAAAATAAAATTTCATAGTACCATCATTATTTTTAATGTAGTCCATTATTCACATCGTACCTGATTCAGAAACAAACTCTTTTCCGGTAGCAATTCTTGCTTTATATTCTTCAATGTATTTATCTTGAATTGCTTTTAATTGATCTTTTGTTCAAGCTTTAATTTCGTCTATTTTTTGTTTATATTCTGTTTTTATTTTTTCAATTTCTTTTTGTTTAGCCTCTTTAATGCTATCATGAGTATTTTTTAATTCTTCTTCTAATCTTTCAACAATCTTATCTAATTCTTTTTGTTTTTCATTAGCTTGGCCATCTTTATATTTTTTAAATTGTTCATCTGTTCAATGGTCAATAATCTTTTTATTATTTTCCATATCAGAAATTTCTTTTTCATAATCTTGTTTATTTATAAAACTAATTTGGAAAGTTTGTAAAGCAATATCACGATAAGTTTCATTTGGTAAAGTTCTTGCTAAACCAGTAGTTTTATTGATATCTCTACCTAAAGCATCAACCCATGAAGGACCTTTACCTATTTCTGATCTATCACTTAGTTTTAGACCTTCAACCTGACCATCGGCGCTATAAACTGGTAAAGTGAAACCTTTAATAGCAGCATTTTCATATGTATCGAAACCTACTTTAGCTGCTTCTTGATCAAATTTATTTCTTTGTTCATCAGTTATACCTTTTAATTCGGGTCTAACTTTTTCAATAGTTGCTCAGCCTTCAGTTTGTCTTTTTAACAAGGTCATATATTTGTTATTATCTGCTTGAAAACGTTGTTTTTGATTTCAAGAATTGTATTGTTGAAAATCCGAAGCTAGTTCCTTGGTTGGATCACTATAAATTGAACCACTATGATGAATACCTTGATTGGTTTTAAAACCAGTCATTCTAAAAGATTTAGAAATGGTTTTGCCAGTTGATCTATTGGTAAAAATAACATATAAGTCAAATTCACCTTTTTTATTTGAAGGATATTGTCCAGTGTGATCACTATCAAGATTTACATTAATTATATCTGCCTTAATTTTTCCTTTATGGGTTTCATTAGCACTTAAATTAACACTATTTGCATATTTTTCTTGAAATAAAGTAGGTAATATATCAGTTTTATTTTGTCCCATTAATTCATTAAGGTAATTAATCTTTACTAATGATTCAAGATTAGTGGTTGAATTAATTAAATTTTCAAATTCTTGGTCAGACATTTGAACTATAGGAGTTCCATCATCTGGATTTTTAATTGGATTTGTTGGTTTATCTGGGTTTTCTGGGTTTTTAGGTTCTTTTTTCTTTTTTTCAGATGGAACACATTTTGCAGATGCTAATACAATAGTACTAAAAGCAGCAATGATTGATACACTACTAATGATTGGTAAAATAAATTTTCTCTTCTGTTTCATAATAACTCCTTATTTTTTAATTAGGTAAATTGAATATCATTTGCTGTTTCAACGTTGCAACCTAAAGATTTTAATTGATCTCTTAGTTCAGGACTAGCATCTTGAGGAATTTGAATTGTTTTATTGCTTCCTAAAGTAGAATTAAAGGTAAAGAAACGACCTAAATTAAATATTGCACTAGATGATAATTTTTCTTTATCAGTAATTCTAATCTTAGTTGTTGCATCACCATTACTGAATCTTATTTTTGGTTTTTCTCTTTCACCTAAAACAAGATTTTCAAAACCGGCATTATCTAAATCCTTAGCAGAAAGTTCATAATATTCCTTATCATTAAAGAATTTAACTCTTCTAACTTTACGTGGTTTATTTGAAGATTTTTCAATATCATGAAATACTAAACCTCTTAAGGTTTTAATTTTTGGTACTCTACTAAAGTCTAGACCCATAGGATAACTATTATCACCTTCATTAAAATCAGGTGCTAATCCAGGACCAAAACTTCCTTGGAAAAATGGTTCATTATTTCTTGTGTAATATACCATTCTTAATCCATTGTTGATTCTTGTAAAATCATCATTTCCTGAATAATCTTGTTCATCAAAAGCAATAGTATCAAAGGTAATTCTAGTAGCTATTGGAACATTTTTAGGATAATCTGAACTTACATTGTAATCAATAGTATTTACTCATTCAACCTTCTTTAAGGCTCAAGGGTTAAATGATCATTCTTCTAATAATGAATTACCCATAGTGTATAATGACAATTCTTTTATTTTCTTACCTTCTAAAGCAATCAAACTAGATGTGTTTGTAGCATTAGCAGAAAAGAATAATTCCAATTGTGGTAAGCTGTCTGGTAAAACACTTAAAATATCTTTGAATTTTTGACCAGCATCAGTTGAACCCATATTCTTGATACGATATGAGGTAATCTGAACATTATCATTTTTTAATTTTTCAATTAATTCTTTAGTTTTTTGGTATCCATCTGGATTAGCTGCATCAATTTCTACCACTATACCTTTATTTAATTCGTCTTGTTTAGGAACATTTCTAGTTAATTCACTAATTTTAATTCCGTCACCATTACCAACATTGTATTTTTTGAATTCTTCAGAATTGGTAATATCTTTTTTCGTTCACCCTTCGTATTTACCTTCTTCAATATCGCCTGAACCTCTTCAGTAGTATGAATCATAGCCAAAAACTCTTCTTTTTGAATTGTCTCTTTGCATACGGCTAGTTACAGTGTTATGTGCTGCTGGAGGACTTCAAGAATTAGAATCGATTTCTCCATTTTCATTAATTCTTGAATTTCTAGGATCAATTGTAAGACCTTGTTCTAGCATTTCTTCTGAACGTTTTGCCATTTTAACAAATTTAGTTTGATCTAAATTAGCAATTAATCAAATGTATCTTTGAGTTTGACTGTTAAATTTTTTATTAGGATATTCTTTTTGTGCTTCTGGTTTTAAAAACTTTATAACATTTTCTGAATCAAGTAAATCACGATAACGGAACAAAACATTATTTCAGTTGTATCTATTATTTTCAGTACCTGTAGCTAACTTTTCTGCTAAATCTAAATCATTAACATGTTCAGTTAAATATGTGATTCTAAAGTCATCAAACAAACCTACTTTATTTCCTTCTCCACCATTTAATGCTTTTTCAATGGTTGCTTTTCTTAATTCATCAGTTACTTTAATCCGGTGTAATTTATCAACAATAATATTTTGATAAGGATTAGGATTAGCAATTTCTTTTTGTTTATCAGTATCAGAAACTTGCCGTTCTGGTTGAGGTGTAATTTCTGCTTCAACAGTAACACCATTTATAACAATTGTGGTTCATTTTCTACCCGGAATTGGTACATAAGTAGTTGTAGGTGGTTCTGGTGTGGTTTTAGGAATTTCTGGTTCCTTAGCAGGAGGAGTAGGAATAGGTTCTGGTTCAGGAATAGGCTCGGGTTTAGGTTGAGGAATAGGTTCAGGTTTTGGTTCTGGTTTAGGCTCGGGAATAGGTTTTGGTTCTGGTTTAGGTTCTTCTTTTGGCTTAGGTGGTGTAACTATAACTTTTGGTGTTTCTGGTTTAGGAACAACTACAGGTGGTTTAGGAACTTGAGGAATATTATTATCCCTAGTGGAATCAACTGTTTTAGATAAATCATTTCTATCACTAGCAATTAAGTTAGAATCACTTGCATCTAAACGCAAGTTTTTCCCATATTTAGCATCAGCAGTTGCTGAATAAATCAAAGCTCCGATTGCTATTGAACCTGCTGCAGCAGTTACAGCAGTTAATAGTAAGACTTTGTTTTTTCTTTTTTTAAATAACTTCATTATTGCTCCTCAAAAATAGATAAATTCAGGGGTTCAAAGCACAGTATTTAATTACTTAACTAGATTCCTTATTTTAGTAATTAATTTCTTACCTTATATATATACTTTTTAACTAATATATACAAGTAATTTTTATTATTAATTTTTTTTCTTTTTCCTAGTATTTTATAGAGAAAAAAGTAAAAAAATACCCTAAAAATAGGGCATTTTATGAAAATTTTTTTAGAAAAAAATAAATAAAAAATATGGAAATATAAAGGTAATATTTGAACTTTTTTACATATTTTTTTAAATATTTTAACTATAAATTGTTGTTTTCAACAATAGGTTGTTCAGTATTTTTTTGTGCTTTTTCCTTTTTCGCCATTGAAATTTGCATTCAGAATTGAGCACCATATATAGCAATTTGAATAACTTGTCATACCAAAGCATTAAGCATAAATGATTTAACACCTTGATTTGCAATTCCAAAAATTCAGTAAAGAATTCAAGCGGTATTAGCAATAATAAAAACTAAAGTTAATCATATTGACATACCTTTGAAATTCTTGGTTTCAAATGATTTCAAAATTTGAGGAGCAAAAGCAAAGGTAGTAACCATAGGTACAATTGTAGAAAGAACTCCACTGGTATTTGCATCAAAAGCAAGTCCTTTACCATTTCAATAAACACCAATAAAACCTGAAATGATAGAAGCAAAGGAAATAGTCATGGCAATACCTAAAACAACTCATTGTCCTTTTTTTCTTCATTGGGTATTTGAGTATCTATATAAAGCAAATAAATTAGCAATATACAATAATGAACATAAAGCATTAGCATATACAGCAGGAATTAATTTGGATTCAGTAAAACCTCCAAAAATTACTCAACCATTAATAGCAATAAAGAATATTCAAAATGAATAATATTTAATTTCCCCAACTTTTTTGTCTTTTAAAATTTTTACTAATTGTGGAATCCCCATTCCAACAGTAAACATTGCGGCTATCAAACCAAAAACAGAAGCCAATAATCCTGAAACTTGGTTTTCTGGTTTCATAGCAAAAAATTCAATAAATTTTTGCATAACTCTCTTATTTTATATTAAAGTAATTTTTATTTACAAAATATCTAGCATTCTATTAACAAATATTTGAATTTTTTTGTTAATAGAACTAAATATGATGCTCACATTTAATCTTTTTGAATTGTTCTAGTTCTTTATCACTAGCTAAAACAAAATGGTCATCATTTATTTTTTGTCATTTTGGTTGATAGTCTAAATCATAATTATGCATATTAGCATCATATTGATATCCTAATAAAGAACCTTTTTTAGATTCAATTGAAGGAACAGCATCTAATAATGACTTTGTATATGGATGAACTGGATTATGAATAATTTCATTTGTTTTTCCAACTTCTAATAAAGTTCCTTTATTAATAACTGCTATTCTATCTGAAATATATTCAACCATTCTTAAATCATGAGCAATAAATAAAATGGTTAAATTAAATTTTTCTTTTAATTCATTAAAAATGTTTATAACTTGAGCTTGAATTGAAACGTCAAGTGCAGAAATAGGTTCATCAGCAATTAATAATTTAGGTTTAAGAATAACTGATCTACAAATACCTAAACGTTGTTGTTGACCACCTGAAAATTCTAATGGGAATCTTCCTAAAGCAGATTCATCAAGACCGACTTGTTTTAACATATTAACAACAAGGATTTTCTTTATTTGCTTATTAGATAAAGTAAGTAATTTTTCTTTTTCTAATTTAGCGTTATCCAAATATTCTTTTAATGGAGTATAAACTTCTGCTTTTTGCTCAATTCTTTGACAAATGAGATTGTAAATCTTTTCAAATACATATTGATTTGAAATTTCAGGACCTTTATTAATTTGTTTAAAAGCAATAGCAATTTCTTGTAAAATGTCAGCATTGGCATCAGTTTTCTTAATTTCATCATTGATGTAAGAAAGTACATTTTGATCAAAGTCAATTTGAAACAAACCTTTAAGGTTTTTACTATTAGTAATTCCTTCTGAAACAACTCATTCAACATTTTTATATGGGTTCAATGAGTTGGTAGGGTCTTGAAAAATCATTTGCACTTTATTAATCATAAATTGCACTAGGTCTTTATATTTTTTAGAAAATTTAAAACCTTTATACATATTTTTAGGAATTATTTGGTTTTCGATTTGAATGTATCCAAAATCATGAGGAGTTAATCCAATGATTGCTCTACCTGTTGTAGATTTACCGGAACCAGATTCACCAACTAGTCCTAATACTTCACCTTCATAAATATTCAAATTTAAGTTCTTAATTGCATAAAATCTTCTAACACCCGAAGTATAAACAATGTCTAAATTTCTAACTTTAACTAATGGTTCATTGTTAGGTTCATAACTTAACATTTGTTCAGTACCTTCAATAATCTCACGACATTTTTTCTTACCAAATACATCATTTTCACAATAATATTTAGACATTTGCTTCTCCTTTGGTTTCTTCTTGAGATTCTTGTTGTTGAGATTCTTCAATTAATTTATCAACTTCTTGATTGTGTAAGGTACATCTATTTTGATAATAGTTAAAAATTTCTTCTTTAACATATCATTGTTTACCATATAGTTGGTTCAATTTTTGTTCATATTTATTTCAAAGTTTTTGAATAACTTTAGGTGGTTTTACTTTTGGTGAATGTTCATTTAATAATTCTGATTTAACATAGTGAGTGGGTGAAATTTGATAAAATGATGATTCTTTTTCAAAATCAATCTCTAACGCATATTCATTTCTAATTGCAAAAGCTTCTCCAACAATGTTGTTTAAGTTCGATGGAACTGCGCCTTCAATTACATGAAGTTTTTCACCAGTATTAAAATCTGGCATTGAAGCAATTAAACCTCAAGTATATGGATGCATTGGGTGAGTTAAAATTTCTTCTTTAGTACCTGCTTCAATGATTTGACCAGCATACATTATATTTATATAATCAGCAATAGAAGCAACAACTCCTAAATCATGGGTAATAAAAATAATTGAAATTTTAAAAGCGCTTTGTAATTCTCTAACAATGTCTAGAACCAATGCTTGAACAGTAGGGTCCAAAGCAGTTGTAGGTTCATCCATAATTAATAATTTTGGTTTTAAAGAAACAATAGCTGCTAAAGCAATTCTTTGAATCATTCCTCCAGAAAGTTCATGTGGGTATAAAGTCATAACTTTTTCTGGATTATTAATTTTAGTTAATTGTAAATATTTAATAGCTTCTTGTTTTGCTTCTTTACGATTTTTAACTATTTTGTTAATTAACATACCTTCAATAATTTGCTCTCCAACTTTCATGGTTGGATCCAAAATTGACATTGGGTTTTGAAAAACTGCTGAAACAATTCTTCCTCTTAGTTTAGAATTTTCTCAATCTTTTAAAGTAAAATGTTGAACTTCCATTCCATACAATTTAACAGTTCCTGATTCGAAAATTGCATTACTTCCAGTTAAACCATATAAAAGTGAGGTAATAACTGATTTACCTGAACCAGATTCACCAATAATAGCATGAATACATCCTTCATAGGTTTTAAAACTTGGCCCTCTTAAAACAATGCTTTTTTCTTTAGGATTAGCAGGATTAGCGAAAGATAAATAAACATCATTTACTTCCGCTACAACTTTTCTAGGTTTGTTAAAAATATATTCAACTTGAGCATTGTCGATATATTTTTGAAATTCAGCAAATCTATTTTCTTTTTCATTTTTCTTAATTCTTAATCAAGAAGGTAAAATCATAGTGAAAAAGTACTTAGTACGGTTATATAAATTGATACATGATTTAGTAAAAACTTTTCAAAAGCTTGGTTTAGATAAACCAGTCATAATTCTAATGCTTTTTGGTTCTGGTTTAATTTTATATTCTAGATATTTTCTAAATAATCTAGAATAACCCGAATCATCTAAACTAACTTCATTTTCAAATATTTTTAGCTCTTCTGGAATAACAATGGTTTCTTGAGTTGAAATTTGATTTTCAATATTAGTATTTAAAACATCTTTAATTAAAGTTTGACTATCTTTTTCAACTTCATTTTCATTTGTTTGCACTTTTAATTGTTCTTGTGTTGTTAATTCTGTCTTAATTTCTTTTTTAGCTTCTTTGATAGTTTTTTTGTTCTTTAATGCTAAATTAATTGGTTTTTCTACTTCTTTTACAAAAATATCTTCAGTTATTTGGTTGTTAATTTTAAAACTTAAATCTTGTTGTTCAGTCTCTTTATTCAAAGTGTTTTTAATATTAGTTTTACTAGTTTTAGGTTTTTTATTTGACTTTTCCATTTTAAGATCCTATCTTTGTCTTAATAAACTTTCTTGAATTGCTGAAGACATTAATTGTATTGAAGTAGTAACAATAATTAACATAGTAGAAGGAATTAAAACATAACGTGGTGAAGTTGAGAAAATTTTAGAACCATCAGTAATCAAGTTTCCTAAAGTTGATTTATTAGGAATTGATAACCCAATAAAAGCTAAAGAAGTTTCTGAAAGAATTACCCCTGGAATATGGAAAACAATTTCGGTAATTAATAAAGGTAAAACTACAGGTAAGTAATTTAATAAAACTCTATAAGTAGGAGTACCCAAAATTCTTGAAGCAGAAACTCATTCATAATTTTTTGCTCTCAATACTTGGGAACGCATCTGGTTAGCAATACCCGTTCAAGAAGTAAAAGTTAAAGCAAACACAATTACTCAAAATGTAGGATTTAAAACAATTGTAATAACAATTAAAACAATAATTGAAGGAATATTAGAAATAATTTTAATAATAAAAGTCATTATCTTATCAAACATACGGTAATGTCCCATAAGTATTCCAAAAAATAATCCTAAAGTAACCTGAATTAAGGTTGCTACAACTGCTAAAGTAATTGAATATCTTAATCCTCATCATAATCTAGCAAAAATATCTCTACCTAAACGATCAGTTCCAAAAATATGACCATTTTCAAAAAAGGTTTTTAGAATATCACTAGAAAGTTTTTCTGGATTTTGAGTAAAAAAAGGAATAAATAAAGCCAAAAGAATTAATGTTGCTAAAGCAACAAAACCAAAAATTCCTCCTTTATTTCTACTATATCTATAAAAGAATTCTTTTCATGGTTTTTGTTGATTGTGCATATATGAGGTTTCACGATATTTAATTACATCACCAATCAACTTATATTTTTGATAATTAAGTGGTTGAATAAATCTTTTAGGAGCTAATTCTTGTTCTTCTCTTTGAAGTTGCTGTTCAAATTCTTCATATTTTGTATTAGACATAAATTAACCTCCTTTATTTTCTTTTTCTTACCCGAGGATCGATGAGTTCATATAGAACATCTCTCAAGGTATAAGATAAGATAGTGATAAGTGAAAATAGTGAAACCATAAATAAGATGATATTGTAATCTTTTGAAGTAATGGCTTGTAATAATAAACCACCAGAACCTGTAATTACAAAAATTTGTTCAACAAACATTGAACCAATGAAGCTACCAAAGATAACTACAGGGAAAAATGTTGCGATTGGAAATAAAGAAGGTTTTAAAGCATGTTTTCAAACAAAACGAGTTTTAGATAAACCTTTTAAATAACAAAATTTAGCGTGTTGTGAATTTAATTCACGATTAAGTTCTGCTCTTATATATTTAATATAAACAATAATTGAACCTAGACTTAATGCCAGACCTGGTAAAACATAGGTAGCAATATTCTTTTCATTAAAAATATATGGTAAATTCATTTCTCTACCAATCAAAAGTAGCAATAATGCAAAAACTAATGAAGGAATAGATGAAAAGATAGAAACAAAAACTGTAGCAATATGGTCAGGTAGTTTATCAGGATTCATTCCTACATAAACTCCAATTGGAATTCCGATTCCTAAAGTTAGAAGCACTGAAAAAATTCCAATGTAAAAACTTTTTAAAAATCTCACTCAAATAAAGTCATTGATTTTAGCGCCAGGGAAAACTGAAAAAGAAATTCCAAAATCTCCCCTAATAAAGTTTTTTAAATAAACTCCATATCTTTGTCATATTGGTAAATCTAAACCATAAAGAGCTTCAATTGCTTTTTTCTGTGCGTCTGGTAAATTAGCTGAAACTGTCATTGAACCCGGAACTGAATTAATTAAGAAAAAAGTAGCGGTAATAACAATTCAAGCAACTACTAGGAATTCTAAAATCATTTTTGATGATTTAACAATCCCTTTAACATATCCTCTTTGGATATTAAAAATTCTTTTATATCAAGGAAGTTTAAATTTGATTTTGTTTTCAAAGTCTACATATGAGTTGTGAAAATTAATTTTTTTATTTTTTTCTAATTCAGATATTTGTTCATTATCCAAAATTTGAAAATCATTATATTTTTGCATCTTAGAACTCCATCTTTGTAGGTAAGGTTTTAATTGGTGGTTTTTTAACATCATATGCATATTGCAATGAGTATGTAAATAATGATGATACTCCACCTACTCTTGATATTTCTCAATATGTATCAACTTCCATTAATGGGACTACTGGAGCTCCATCACGAACGATTTTTTCTAAAGCAGCAATTACTGCTACAACTCTTTTTTCTGTAAATTTAGCTTGTTTTTCTTCTTCGGTAAATTGACCTGCAAAAAAGGCAGAATATCTTTCAGTAAATTTGTTTAAATCTTCTTCTTTTTTAATTAATGAAAGCTCAATAATTTTGTTTCAAATTTCTTGATCAATTCTTAATCTTTCACGGGTTTGATTTGCTAATTGAGGATTTTTATAAGCAATGGTATTGTCATCATTTCTAGTTATACCAATTGCTTTAAAGTATTTATCATAAGTTCAAGAACCAGCAGGGTTATTTCTAAAACCTGAAGATTTTTGGTCATTTTTATTAATTTCATCTGGTTTTAAAAAGACTCTAACATATGAATATGAATCGGTTCCGAAGGTATCAAAATTACGATAAATGATATCAAATTCACCTTTGGTTCTTGAATCTTCATAAACATTTTCAGGTAATCCTTTGATTTCTAAATCAATAAAATCACCGAAAGCTTTTTTAAAAGCATCTTTTAAACCAATTCCAGCATTTAATTGTTCATCAGTAGAATTGTGAATGTATTTTAATTTAATCTTTTTGATTTTTGGATTATTCTTTTTGAAATTTGCTAGATATTTTTTAGCAATTTCAGGTAAATAAGTCTTGTCTGTACGATCAACATGTTCAAACTTAAAAGCCTTTGATAAGTGATCAATGTGTGAATAGTTTTGAATTGGAATTAATTTTTTATCATCAACTTTGGTATACATATCATCGTGATCAAAACCTAATTCAGTAGCATCTCCAAAACTTGATGAACTTTGACCAAAAGCAGTTCAAGTATTAACTGGGAATGATGAGTTTCATCCAACAATATCTAACATTGCATTTCTATCAATCGCGTAATAAATTGCATTTCTTAAATCATTGTCATTTAATGGGCTATTACCATTAGTTTCTTTGTCAAGGTTAAAGGCTAAAGCAATGGTACCAAATCCTGATGATTTGTTCATATTTTTTCTATATTCTAAATTTGATCAATAATCAATTTGAGAAATTGCAGGTATTCTAGTAGCAGCAATATAACCATCGTCATACAATGCTGAATTTAAATTGGTATCAGAACTAAAATACAATTTAATTTTGTTTGAAATGGTTCTATCATGTGAATAGTACTTCTTGTCTTTGCTCAAAAGCATATAACCTTGGGGTCCAAAAACTAAATCACTAATAGTAAAAGGTCCATTGGTTAAAAAAGTACTTCTATCTAAACCAAAGTTATTAATTCCTCCAATTGATTCAACAAATCTTCTATTAATAGGTACAAATGTTCCGGTTATATCATGATATGCATTACTTAATGAAGTAGGTTCATATGATTCATATTCAATTCTTAATGCATATTCATCACGAGCAAAAGTTAATCTCTTAGAATATAAACTTATATCAATATTTTTAATAGTTTCATGAGGATTGATTTCGGTTTCATTAAGCATTGAAAGTTGTTGATTATAGCTTAGTTTTTTAAATTCTGGTTTACCTTGTGCTAAAGCAACTTCATATTTTTTCTTAAAATCAGATGCTTGTTGAATCAATTCTGCTAAATCTCATTTTTGATATGGATCACTAAAAGTATATTTTCTAATTTTAGTTGCTATTCTTTTAGGAACGTTAGTTAATTGACTTTCAGTGTATTTTTCAAGATTGTATTCTGGGTTAGGAAGCATAATTTCAGTAACTTCTTTACTAAAGTCAAAATTTGGTGAATAAGGGATGGAACTAATAATTTCTTCATTACTATAGTTAAAGTATAGTCTTCCTGAATATAGTCCAAATTCTAATGCTGCTTGTTTAATTGCTTCTACTTCTTTTTCATCACCCGGAATTTGTGATGGTCATAAAGCAGCAAAAGGTTTATTAGAATTGCTTGCTTGAGTTGCTTCATAAACTCATTTACCATCTTTGGTTTTAATTAATTTTGGATAACCAAAAGGATTTTTGTATGCTTGTTTGAATTTTTTAACATAGTTTTGTTGAGCTTCAACCATTTTTGAAGTTGATTTAATCTTTTTTTGTAATAAGTCAGTTTGTTTTTGACTTCCGGTATTAAAATCAACAATGTAATGCATTGCATCAATATAATCTTCCGCAGTTACAGCATCACCATTTGATCATCTACTTAAACCATTATTTAAGTTTAAAGTTAGTGATAAAAATTTATTACTTGCAGTTCTAATTGCATGAATTTGATTAAATTGACCATTAGGTCCAACCAAAGAACCAGTGGTAGCACCAAATTGATCTAATGAATAAAATTGACCTGAAGGTTGAGTAATAGAATCGGCATGAAATTTTAAAAAGTCATCCATAGAATTAGAATTATCATCGCCACCATAAATTCCCATTTTAATTTCAGGTAATGAATAAAGTCTTTTTAAACTTTCATTAGGACCTGATTTTAATGGAGATTCAACTAAAGAAGGCAAAATCTTATTAACTGATAAGTATTTGATGTAATTTAGAGAGTTTAAAGGAGCAGTAGCTAAACCTAAATCATAATCAATTTTAGAATTCTTACATGAAACTAATGCAAAAGGACTAGCAACAATTGGCAACATCATTGTAGTCAACAATATTTTTTTAATTTTCATATTTGTCTCCTTAATTAATAAACGTTAAATTGATTTTGAATTCTTAAAATAGTTTTGCCATTTTTTTCTCTAGTTACAGTAGTAGGCGCTTGTGAATAGGTTTTACCATTTTCAGATACTGATTCAGTTTTGCCTAAAAACATTTCGCAAACATAAGTTCCTTTTTCATCAGCAGCAAAATATAACTCAAATTCTTGACCAGGTTTTAATAAAGCATTAGAATATTTAGAAGCAATTACATAATCACTAACGTATGAATCAAATCCTTTGTTAATACCTGTGGTATTTCCTTTTGAATCAGTTCATACATATTCTTCATCTGCTAAATAATGTCTTTTGCTTTTTGCTGGGTCTTTAGCATTTTCTTCATTGTCTAAATTTTGTTCAGTGTAATAAAACATATTGTTACTGTTTTTAATATTTAATGGAATGGTTTTGATTTCACCAGTTTTGGTATTTTTAAACGCTAAGTATTTAATAACATTGTTTTTATTTAAATGTTTTGGTATATAACCATAAAAAGCAATAGCATCTTTATCTTTATCTCTTCAAATTCCACTTAAAGTTCTTTTACCAACACCTTGTGATTGAATGTAATATTGTCAATATGCTCTAGCTCTAGTATTAACTTTTTTACCAGTTAAATCAGTAATTCTAATTGAATCATCAACTTTATCTTTTCCTTCATTGTCGTACAATTCAAAACCTAAGAATTCACGATATCATCTATCTTTAAATCAACCATTATTATGAGTTTGAAGTTTTCCAAAATATGAGTTTCTAAAGTTAAAGTTGTCTTTAAAATCTTCTTTGTCAGCTAATGATTCAGCATTGATTTTAATTCCATAACTATTAGCAATGTTTTGTTTTTCTTCATCTTCTAATGAATTAGCAAATAATAAAGCAGCAAACACAGAAGCTCTAGAATCTTTGTTATCTTCATCTTTAAATTTAATTAATGCTTTTAATCACTTTTTAGTATCCAAAGCATCAACAACATATTCTAAACCTGTAGTAGCTTCTGAAATTCCACTTAAATATGAAGGCATATTTCCAAAATTAGTTTTTGATGGAGAATATGTAATTTGTAAGTTATCACGATTAATTACTTCAGCAAAGTTATATGTATAATCAGTAAAGAATTCATTAAAACGTCTTTCATTTTTTGAATTAAAGTAAGATAAAGCATCAGCAGAAGGAGCAATCTTTTTAAAGTTTCCATTAACTATAGTTAATAAAATATTAATCAAGCTTGCTCTCTTGTTCAAAATACATGCTAGCATTTGTTCAGTTTGAAGTGAAATTTTATTATCGATAACTAAATAATCCACACCTGTTAAATTAGCTGCTGTAATTCCTGAAGTAGTTGCAAAATCTTTAATAGTTTTAATCAATTGAGTTAAACCAAATTCAAATTTAGTTTCATCCGGTGAAAAGACATTGAATTTGTCAGTTTTATATTTACCAAAACCAATTTTTTGATCAAAGATTCAAGCAAGATTTTGATTTGTTTCAATATCAAGCAACTTGAATGATTTGGTAAAGGTTGCTAAAGGACTATTAGCATAACGTTTCATAATTTCGTTAGCAATGTCTTGATCTGAACCATTTTCAACTAAGTTAGTTAATGCGTTTTTTGTTTCTAGATCAATTAAGTTGTCTTGTTTTAAAGCAACTTTTAACCCTCTTCTAAAAGCATTAATATTAAATTTGGTTTTTACATAAGCTAAATCTCAATCAACAGTTTTAGTACTTTGGTTTAATTTTGCTCTAGTTAAATCAATAGAATTAAATTTCATTCAATCCTTTACTGAAGTAAAGTAAATGTTATCTCCATAGTTTTTGGTTGCTCCAATAGTATAGTAAATTGAATTAAATAATGATTCGGTAGTTTTCTTGCTTAAAAGTGATGAGTTTAAATACATTTTAGTAGTATTTTTCATATCAAAAAATTCTTTTAATTGTGGGTTTTCAAATTGACCAACAATTTTGTCATTAGCGCCATAAGCAATTCATAAGTTGTTTTGCAAATTATTTCCAACTAATTTAAAACCAATTTTATTAAGTGGTAAAAGAATTTTTTGGACATTAAATTCAGATAATGATGAACCTAAGTCTTCAAATAAAATATTGTTATCGAATGCTAAATCTAAATTAACATTAGCAACATATGATTCACTTGAATTTATATAAGTTTCAAAACCTGAAGCAGTAGCTAATTTAGAACCATTTGATCCACCTAAAATTATCAACTCTAATAATTCTTGATGTAAAGTCGGTTTAGCAGACAAGTTAACAAAATAGTTATCCTTATCAAATTTATCTGGCAATGGTTGACCATAAGGTTCACCATTTTCATAGTAAATAGTTGGTTTTGCTAAATGTTCAGCGGTCATAGTTGCTTTAGTAAAATCACGATTATTTACATAATCTTTATATCAATCAATAGTAGGTTTGTAATCTTTGTCAGTTCTATTTAATTCACCTAATTTAGCAAAATTAATTGACATTTTAGGATCAATAGTTAAAGCAGTTGCAGAATTATCTCAACCATTAATTAAGAATTTTTTAACAATTAAAGTTTCGATGTTATTTTGAATATCTTTAATTTGTTCAAGGATATATTTAACTGCTTGTTCACCATATCCTTCTTTATAGTAAATATCTTCATTTAATGGAACACTAATAATTGGGTTTTTGTTATTGTCATTAATAAAGATTTGTTTTACAATGAATTTTCCTTTAATTCCCTTGGTTTTATCTTCGGCAACATATTCAAAATCAGCAATAGCTTTTGAAACATCTAAGGTTCCATCCGCTTTAACTTTTATGTCAATTTCTTTACCTGAGCCATCTTTTAAAATTCCTTTTAAAAGTTCTAAAGAACCTTCTTGGAAAACATATCTTTTCTTACTGTTATCTCAAACCATATATTTAGCTTGTCCAGAAACAGATGGGTTTAATGTACCAGAAAAAGTATCTAATGTATTAGTTAATCAAAGGTCGAATAGAGAAACTTTATTCCCTTTATCATTTAATTCTTTTCTTCTTTCTTCTAAGGCTTTTTTCATTCCTTCAAAGTCTTGAATGAAACGACGTTTTTTGTTTTTGATTGCTGCAATTGCGTTTGAATCATTAATTTCAGTACCTCAAATGTCTGAAGTTTTTTCTTCAATGTAATCAATTATTTCACCTTGGTCATTAAATACAGGGTATTTAAACGCTGGATATTCTCCATTTTTATCAGCATTTATATAATTACCATTTAAATAGGTTCTAGTAGTTAAAAGTAAATTGGTTCTTGCTTTTAAATATAAATCTAACGATTCTCTATTATAGTAGTTAGTAATACCTGGTGTAGCACCTGGGGTTAAAGCAGAAACGAATAATGATTTATTGTCTGGATTTTTATCCCCAAGATTTTGTGCACCATTTAATGTCATATGGTGACCATATTCATGCGCAGCAACAAATTTTAGAAAATCAATAGCAATACCTTTAAATTCTGGATTTGTAGCTTTTAAAATTGCTCATAAACCGACACGTGAATCTTTGGTAAAACCAAGGTATTTTCCATTTTTAACTTCGTAAGTTATTTCTCCAGTTTCATCATTAATTACTTGCTCAAGGTGCGGACCTTCTAATCATTCAGCAGCATAAGGAACTTTTTCTAAAACTTCATCTACTAAATTTTCATAACCATCAGTATAAATAGCATAACCTTTTTGTAAGTTACCTTGTTCGTCTTTGATGTCTCCTTCTTCTCTTAGAATTCTAGGAACAAGAACTTTTTTATAACCAAGAACACTTAATAAATCAGTAACTTTTGAAACTACTTTTCTATTTGCCTTAGCATCTACCGCAAATTTAGCATAATTTTCTGTTGCATTTTTACCAAATTGAGTTCATTCTTCTCCAAAGAATGCTTTTTCTCTCATAGTAAATACTAATTTTCTTTTATCTTTAGCAAAACTTGAAACAAAAACTTTCTTAATTAATTGATCGATGCTCTCTTCAGAAGAATCTTTTTTGATAATACCTAATTTTAAAAGTTTTTCTCTTAATTCAATTTTAGTTTTAGCAATTACTAAATCTTCTTCTTTTGTGATTTCAACATAGTTTTGATTTGAAGATAAAAAGGTTTCTCTATCTTTCATCAATGCTTTTGAAATTACAATTTCTTTTGATAAAGCAATTGCTTTATTTAAACCATTATGAATTGCTTCATTTTTCGAACTATAAGTATCAAAGTTAAATTTAACTATTTCTGAAAAAATAGAATAATTCAAGAAGTAAGATTCTAAGTTCTTAATTTCATCATCAAAATCAGATTTAGCTTTTTCTAAATCAAGTTTATATTTAACTCTAAGAGTTTTGTTTTGTTCAGATTCGATAATAAGTAATTTTTGCGCTTCTGTTACAAAATCAGTAGAATTTTTTTGACAATCTGCAAGTTTTTTTTCATATTCTACTTTTTTAGTTTTTAAAGTACTAATTTCAGCACTTAGTGCTTTGTGTTCAGCTGAACCACTACTTAATGTATTTAAAGTTTCTTCTTTTGTTTTAATTTGTTTTTCGGTTTCTTCAATAGTTTCTTTGAATTTTTCTAACAATAGTTTTGAAACTAATGAATAACTATCATAATAAGAAATAGTTTCATTTAACTTAAATTGGTTATCAAAAGTAGTTTCAAACATATTTTTGTAAGCAAGTAAAGCTTCATTGAATCCAGGAACTGATTGAATATATTTACGTCCAGGATCAAACTTACTAAATTTGCTTTGATTTTGTTTAAATTCAGCTATCTTTTTGTTTCTTGCAGTTTCTTCATTATTAATGGTTTTGATAACTTCATTTAGTTCAGCAACCATTTTAGAAATTTTTGCATCATTTCTTAAATCAGGAGTTAAATTAGCATAAACTCTAACCATAAAGTTTTGATAAATATTTTCCATTTCTTGTGCTAATTTTGCTCTTTGTGGATTAACTAATGCTTGAGCTTTTTGTAAGTATTCTGTAATTTCCGCAACACCTGCTAAGTCTTTATCTGCTTGCTCAATAATACTTAATAATGATTCGTCTAGTCTTTGAATTTCTTCATCAATTACTTTTAAAGCATCTTCATAAAGGCTTAAGAATTTAACTCTGTTTTCATCAGTTAGTTCTTTTACTTTTAACTTATCAACAATTTTAGTTATAACTTCTTTTCTTGCTTGTAAATTTGCTAATGAATCTTCAACTTCATAGATTCCTTTTGCTCTATTTACAAATTTTGATACAACTGCATCATATTCAGATTCTAAAGAAGCAACTTCATGTTTTTCCTCTAATTTTTTGATTTCACCACGTAAGTTTTTAATTGAACCAGTTATTGAAGTTAAAGAACTTTGTAATCCATATGCTTGTTGATAAAGTGGTGATTCAATAACTAACTCTTCATTTCTATCAATAATATTTGTTAATAATTCAACAAATTTACCTTGACCTTCATTTTCATTGAATTTAATTACTGATGGGTAGTTGGTATCTAATTCTTTTGCTGCAAGTTCTGCTGCTTCTTTTGCTTTATTGATTTCATCAACTAATTTTTCATATTCTTTTGCTTTATCAAACATTGAATTATCTGAAACAATAACCGCACCTTGTTCAACAGCTGTTTGAATTTCAGCTAGTATTGCTTGTAATTCATTTTCTTTTGTTTTCTTTTGTTCAACTTTTTGTTTGATGTCAGAATCATTTTGAACATTTTCGTATTTTGTAATATTTTGCTCAACATTTGGAGAATTTAATAAATTGGTATTTTCTTGTTCTAATTTAGTTTTTACAGTTTCAATTTTGGTTTTATTTGATTCAACAAAAGTTGCTAATTGTTCATATAACGCTTTAATTTGAGCATTTGAAGAATTCTCGGTTACTTTTTGATTAACCTCTGTTTTTATTTGTTCAATTTCTGTTGAAGTTGTTTCTAATTTTGTTTTTAATTTGGTAAATTTTTCTTTAATTTCTTTGGTTTTAGCAAGATAATTTTCTAATGCACCTAATGCTATTTCATCATCAATTATGTGAATTTCACTTAGAATATCATCAACAGAAGAATAAGCACTTTCTAAATCTTTTTTAAGAAGTTGTGCTTCTTCACTTACTTTTTGGTTCTTTTCTTTTAATTTATTTAGTTGTGAAATTTGGTATTCGTAAAAAGTTTTTTCTTCATTAGAAATTGTTGAAGTAACTAATTTAGTGTTAGCCTCTTCTATTTTTGAATCAATTTCCACATTTTGTTCTTTAATACTTTTTAACTGTTTTTTAATTTCAACAGAATAAGTTTCCATTATTGGTAAATGAGTATCAACAGCAAAAGTTTTTATATTATTAAAATCAACATCGTATTTTGCTTTTTTTGCTTCAAATATTTCTTTTTTAAGTTTTTCTATTTCAGTAATCTTGTTATTTTTTTCTTGAACTTTAGTAATTAAATCTTTTGATTTTTGAATTTTATCTTCTGAAAGGCCAACTAGTGGTTTAACTTCTGGTAATTTATTTTCGTCTTCAAGTTGTTTTAAAATATATGATTGTTTTTTATGTTCATATTCTTTTCTCTTGTTTTGAACTTCGGTAATTTTTGATTTAATTTCAAGTTCTAATGCTTTTGTATATTCAGCAACATATTGTTCATAATATGAAGCTAATTTTTCATCATTAATATTTACCATTTTTAGTAAATAGAAAAGTTTAAATTGAACTAGTCTAATTTCATAATCTTTTTTTATTGCTTCAATAGTTTGTTCATAATATTGATCTTCTTTGCTTTTGTGTGCTTCAGATAGTGCTAAAGATTCGGTTAATTGTTCATTGAATTTTTTAATTTTTACAACATCTTCATAAGGTACAAAATTTGGATCACTTGATAATAAAATTCATTGATGTTTCTTGCTATCAATTTGATCTATCAACGGCTTAATGTATGTATGATAAACTTCTCAACTTGTTGGTCAATTTGGATGTTCTTCTTTTGCTTTTCTAAGTTTTTCTTCTAATTCAACAATTTCATTTGCTAATGCTTGGTGAGTAGTAACAAAATTTTTGATTTTGTTGTAATATTCATCTCATTTTGTTTTAACTTTATTTAAATAAGTATGTAAGTTTTCAAAGTTTGTTTTACAAAATTCTTCTCATTCTTTAGTTGAATATAAAGGAGAATATTTAGAAGCTATTCCAGGCATTTTAAAACTTTTGATAAATAAATCGCCTTCTTCATAACTTGAGGTTTCTTTATCATAGAAATAAAATGCGTGATATAGGCTGTTAAAAATTTTACCTGTGTATTCATTTTTCAATGATTTGGTTTCTTCATCTATTTCATCGATTTTTGTAACAATAGCTTGTTTTTCTTGACTTAGTGTTTTAACTTGGTCAATTAATTCTTGATATTGCATTTTAACTTTAGCATTAGGATGTGCTTTATTGTAATCATTTACTAATGATTTAAAATGTGGTGAGTATACATAGAATTCATTGTCTTGACTATTTGAAGTTAATTTTTCATTTAAGAAGCTATTTAAATTGTAAAAATCTCTTCAATTCAAATAGTTGTTTGAAGCAGTATTTTTTAATGATTCATTAGTAATTATTTGGTTTGATAAAAATGCTAAATCTTGATTGTAAATAACAATAGTGTCTTTTAAAACATCTATCGCAGCAATAGTTGAAGGTAATTTTAATTCACCAAAAACTTGAATATATTTATTTTGATATCCTTTTGCTAAATCAAACATTCTAATAGCAAATTCTTCTTGTTTGTTTATATCAGGATTAGTTTCTAATTTTTCTGCTTGTAATTGTAAGTATTCTTCATTTTTAATATTTACAAAGTTTTCAAATACTTTTAAATTATTTTCAAAACTCTTGGTTTTTTCTTCTAATTTAGTTTTGTTTTTTGGATAAGAATCTTCTAAAGCTTTTAGGTCATTTTGAAATTCTTTTAATTCTGCTTCAAGTTTTGTGATTTCTTGTGTTTGTTCAGGAGTTGGTGAAGTAATTGCTTTTAACTCATTAATTCTTTGTTCAGTTTTTGCAATACTTTCTGTAAGTTCTTTTTTATTGCTAGTGTAATCAAGTTCTAAAGTTTCTTTTTCTTGGTTTAAACCTTTAATTTTTTCTTTAATAGTTGCAATACCTTGATTAATTCTTACAGATTCTTTGCTATAAACTTCTTTGACGTAGTTTAATGATTGTGCTAAACTAAAGCAATTTGGTAAACTAATTGAAGTTTCAGTGATAAAGTCTTTAATTTGAATTTTGGTAAAAGCATCATATAAGTTATATGAAGTTCCATCAGTAAAAGTAATTTTTAAATAACGGTCAATAATATTAATTTCATTTGCTGCATTAGTTTCGAATGAAACGTTAGAAATGTATTTTTCTTGTAAAGTATCTACGTCAACATTTTTTAATATTTCATATTTGTCATATTTACTATTTTCTTTAATTTTGTTTTTAAGGTTTTCTTCCGCTTCTTTTCTGTCCTTACCATTGATGATTAATGAATAGAAATTTTTGTCTAATAATCTGTTTTTTTCATATTCTCTAAGTGTGTGTTTTTCTAATTGTTGAGTTCATTTTGTATTTGGTAAAGCATAAACCTTACTTCCTATTAAAGTTCTAATATCAACTATATTTCTAAAAGTAAATTCATTAGAAGTTTGAACCGACATATTAGCAGCAGCATTATAACCAGGAGTGTTTTGTAAAAGTTTGTTAACTTCAGTGCTTGTAAGTAATTTTTTATTCAATTTGTATAACAAAGCATCAGAAGAGTTACCTCTTCCACTTAATTCTGAATATACTGCTAAAGTACCAAAGAATGCATCTGGATAAAATTTAATGGTCATATATTCTTTGTTTTGATCAGAGTGAGAACCAAGAGTAATGCTATTACCTTTCATTTCCACACCTTTAACAATTGAAAACTCTTTTAAAGTAACAATTTCTGGACCTCATGACACATTAAACATAAATCAATCGGTAAAAGTTTTGAAATCTTTAGCGGTTACAGCTTCTAGATATTCGTTAAAAAAGTCAAATGAACCATATTTAATATTTAAAGTTGGAAATCTTTTATTTATATTGTAAAAATGTTGAATGTATTGTTCAACAGACATAGTTTTTTCAAGTTTTTCTTCTTTAAATTTAACAGTATCTTTTTCTAAATCTACTTGAGCCAAAATTCGGTTCTTATCACTAGTTACAAAATAAGTTTTTGCATCTTTGGTTTGAACAAATTTATTTTGTAAATAAAAAGGATCGGTTTGATTTTTTCTTCCTAATTTATCTGGTGATTTCTTTGAATAAGCATACAATGAACCTAACGTAATAGAAGTAGCAATAGCTAAAGCACCAAAAGATATAGCATATTTTGGTCAAACTTTAGTCTTAAAGTTGAATTTCGGTTTTTGTTTTTTCTCTTTCATAACTTCTCCTGAAAATCTTTAAATTAAACAAAACAAAGTAGGTTGGTAATTTTGCCTACTTTGTTTTACTAAAAATTTTCTAAAATAGTAAATAGTAATAATTAACATGTATAAGCAAAATTAAAAAAGATCTATTGTCTTATTCTTATCAATAGAAATATTATTCATATTTTTGCGTGATCATTGGTTAATTATTTTTGTTGTTAACATAACTTATTTATTATATATTAATAATTAATATACAAAAAACAAAAATATTAGCGGTTTTTGTTGTTATTTTTTTTTAAAATTTTAAGCAAATTTACTAAATATATTGAATAAAAAAATCTCTTTCAAAATAGAAAGAGACAAAATTTTTTCAAATTAATTATTATTTATTGTTTCATTTTCCATTAAACTTTTTTGTTTATTTTTCTTTTCTTTAACAAACAAGACAATACCAATAATTAAAAATGTTGATGAATAAACTAATCCAATTGAATAAGCAATTAACATCAAAATTTTAATAACAATATGTTCTTTAAGAAAAACATAATCACCATAAAATGAATGAGCTAAAAATAATATTAGTGACATAATGACAAAGAAACTTAAATCTAATTTTCAAATTTTAGTTATTGATTTTTCTTTTCTTTGACTTATGATAAATAATGATTTGAATCAAATAAAAATAAAAAAAAGAATTGAATTTGAAACAAAGAATAGATAAAATACTACATCTTTATCAAATCTTTTAACCAAGATACCTTTGTTTAATATTACAAAAGCAATTAAAGAAAAAATAAATAATGAAATTGAAGACAATATGGTTTTTATATTCTTATTAATCATAAATTCTCCTTAATTGTTAAAAGTTAAATTTTGCTTTTGTGAACATTCAATCAATAAAAATAGTACCAATATTAGTTATAAACGCTAAAACAACAAATACAACAAGTAAAGCAATAAATAATAAAATTCATTTTCATCTTTTCATAATTACATTTCCTTATTTAAATCTATTTTAGCTTCCAATTGATCTGCTGAAACAAATCCATTTTTAAAATAGAAATATTTTTTTAATTCTTTTTGTTTTTTTGTTGATTTATCATCTATGTAATACATATATCCTCAATTTCTTATATGCTTAGCATCAATCACAACTTGCGAATAAATGTTTGTGCTAGATGGTCATCCATAGTGTACTAAATACTTATCTTTTTTTAAACCATTTTTATTTTCATTGTATCATTTTCCATAAGCAACAACTGCATGATATGCTGATTCAACATCATTTTTTAATGAAGAAACATAACCACCCATTATAACAGGTTTGTCATTGTATAAAGGAATTCAAGGTCTATTAAATGCATAAGTATGATATCAATAATTAGTTATCATCGGATTTTTAAATATTGATTTTCATGCTTTTGTATATCAAGAAGGATGAATTATATTTATTGTTTTATCAGCTCCTCTTCATAAATCAGCAGCTAATTTTCTTGAAAATAGTGGAGAAATTGGTAAATTTTTATTTTTTAAAAAATTTAAATTTTTTTCTATTTCATACTCTATTTCTTTTTCATAATATTCATATTTATTTTTGTTAGGGTTATAAATTGTTGAATATTCATCCATCATTTGCGATGAAAAAAAGTTGGAATTTTTAAATAATTGATAATATTGAAAAAGTAAAGAAAGAGCAACATATTCGCATAAGCCTTTGTCTCCTGCCTTTTCTTTAAAAATACTTCTAATTGAGATTGGGATATTCTCTTCAAATTCTTCATCTTCATTAGATGTATCTACATCTGTATAACCAAATAGCGCAAAATTCGATTTAAATCATCATGAATATGATATTTCATATTGTGCATTTAAGAAGAATTCTTCATTGTTTTCTAAATTATTAATATTAGAAGTTATTTCTAATTGTTTATATGTATTCAATTCTTCATTTATTTTATGTTTTGACCATAAGTCAAAATTTTCAAAATTTAATTTATTTTTCTTTATAGAAAAATTATGACTTAATAAATTGCTAGGTTTTAAACTAAAATTATCATTTTTTTCTTTCAAAATCTCTTTGTTATTATTTCAATTAGGATTAAATTCTAAAACATTTAGATCTTCTAGTGATATTTTCATAAACCCTCTATTTTTAAAATAAATATGTAAAGTGTTTTCTTTTATACTGTATTGGTCTACAAAAAATTTTCTATTTTTAAAATATGAATTTGCTTCTTTTTCAACAAAAGTTAAAAATTCATCTATATAAATTTTATTTTTGGTATGTTCAAAATTAAAACTTGCACTAACATATGATAATGATGTAATAGAAATTATAGGGATGGTAATAAATAATATTTTATTCATTTTTGTTATCCTTTTTATTAACTATAAAATTATATAAGATATAAAACTAACAAAAAGTTAAACTTTTTTCCATAACCCTTCCGATATTAAATAAAATGAACTGCTTTTTTCTGAAAATTAAAGATAAATAGACAAAGTGACTATTAATTTAATTTAAAAAATAATCAGATTAAAGGATTTTGAACATTTTTGTTATCTTATAATCAAAAATACTGCTTTTAATAAAAAGATCCAAAATTACACTTAAATTTTGGATCTAATTTTTGTTTGTTAAACTATTTTAACTAATTCTTCTTTTGACTTATTTTTTCCTTTTAAAGAATCTCTTTCAACATGAATAATTTGGATTTTTTCATTCCCACGTGTGTGTTCATCTTGCTTTTGTTTTCTTCTAAAACCTAAAATAGCAGCTTCTAAATCTTCTAAATTATTTGCCTCAGCAATAACTTCTTGACTTGATACTAATTTTGCTTTATACTTGTACATAAAACTCCTTAAATATGGTTAATTAAATTATATGGACTTTTTTCTATAAGTGTTGTTTTAATTTTTTATTCTTTGCATTTTCTTTAGCTTTTTTAGCTAAATCTTCAGAAGAAACATTTGAAGATTTAGTTTTAGGTGGATTTTGCTTCTTAATTTTATCAGCAGCAGGTTCTACTTTTGTAGTTGGTTTTTCATCATCTAGTAAAATTTCAGCAGTTTTTAAAAGCGATTGTTTCTTTTTTAATTCTGCTTGTTTTTCTAATGAATCCATTTTTTTGCTTTTAGCAGCTATTTTTTTATTGCTGCTTTTAATGTCTTTGGCTAAGACTACTTTTTTGCCACCGGTTTTTGTTGTTTTTTGCTTATTTTTAGGTTGATTTGACAATTTACTTTCTTTTTCTAGAAAGTCTTGAATGTCCTTTTTTTCTTGTTCAGTTTCAAAATCACCCATCTCTAATTCTAATTCTTGTTTTGAATCTGATTCCTGTACAACTTCTTTTTCTTCTTCAGTTTCTTCTTGTAATTCTTGGCTTTGTTGTTCTACTGAAGTTGGTTCTTCATCATTAGGGATTTCCATATCTTGGGTGTCATCATATTTATTATCTAAATTGAACTCAATATCAACGATTGGTTGTTCATCTGTGTCTTCTGATAAATTTTGCTCAATAGTAAAATTTTCTGTTTCTGAAACAAAAGTTTCTTTTTTCTCTGTTTCTTCTTTTGGTTGAGTTTGTTCTTGGCTTGGTTGGTTCTTTAAAGTTTCATTTGGATCTGAAAATAAAACCGATTCTGGTTTATTTGAAACTGGTTGTTCTTTTTTAGTTTCTTGTTGTACTTTTTGCTCATTTTGTTGATTAGCAAAAGTAGTATTAGTTTCTTGAACATTTGAAGTTAATTTTGTTTCTTCTTCATAAACAACTTTATTTTGTTTATTCTTTTTTTCTAATTTCTGTTGTTTTTTAAGAAGTTTTAATCTTTTCTTTTCTTCTTTTTTAGCACGTCTTTTTTCTCTTCATGTCATTGGTTTTGCTTTTGGTGCTTCAACAATTAAATCTGAAAGATTATTACTTTGATTAATTACTTCATTTTGCCCATTTATTGGGCCGCTACTGGGATTTTCTTCCTTTGAACTAGTAGTTGGCTCTTCTTTTTTTTCAACTGGATTTGTTGCATTAGGTTTTTCTTCTACTTTGGCTTTATCATTTAACACTGTTACAACTAATGCTGGTTTGATAACTCTATCGTATAAAGAAAAACCAACTGAGTGAACCATTTTGATGGTGTGATCTTTCATTGTAGGATCTTGAACTTGTTCTAAAATTTGTTGAGTGTTAGGATTAAATTCTTCACCAATATTTGGATAAATTAAATTAATATTTCAATCTTGGAAAACACCTTCTAATTGTTTGATAATCATTTCAAAACCAACAATGAAGTTTTTAACAACAGCATTGTCATTTTTCTTTCCACCTTGAATTGCCATTTTTAAACTAGCATAAGGTGAAAGAAAATCTTCCATAAATTTTTGTAAAGCATACATTTTGGTTTCTTTTTTTTGTTCTTCAGCAAGTTTTGCTAATCTTAATTTTTCTTCTTTTAATTCTGAATCAGCTTTTTGCTTTGCTTCTAGAATTTTATTTTGGAAAGTGTTATTCATCAAGGAAATTTCTTGATTGTGTTTATTATTTTTTTCTAATAAGGTTTGGTTTTCCTTTTTGGCATTTTCTAATTCTTTTTTCAATTTTTCAATTTGTTCTAATGCTAATTGATATTCACCAGTTTCGTGTTTATGAATAATAATGTTATATTCAATATTTTTTCCCCTAAAAGGTTCATATTCTTCGGTTTCATTAGCTTTAAAATTTAATACAAAACTTGAAGCATACTTGGTGTTGATTAACAATTTATCGAAACCAGGTAAAAATTCATCTGCTCCTAGAGTAATAGTTTTATTTACAATTCCAGGCTCCTTCATTTTAATACCGTCAACTGAAACCTTAACTGTTGCAGTGATTTTGTCGCCTTTTTTAAACATTATAGAATTGTTAGTATTTTGAGCCATTTCATTTGCTGTATTATTTTGTGTATTTTTATTTGTCATGTTATCTTCCTTGTTTTATTTATTTTTTATTCGCCATCAAGTCTTCTAACATTTGGATAGCTAATAAACCTTTTTCGTAATTCATTCTTGTAGAACCTACAACACTTATTTCTTTAATCTTATTGTTAAATTGAATTTTTTTAGATATAAAGGCTGTGTTGTCTGGTCTAATTGCGATCTTAATATTTTGATCATCATCTATATTTGCTTCTATGGTTTTTCAAATAGATTTATTTTCTATTAAATCTAAAACCTTAGGTAAATCATTTCTAGAAATATCATTAGCTAAAATGATATTGTTTTTTCCATAAACTTCATTTTCTTCAACTAACTTAAATTCAAAAATATCATTCACAAAAGATTCAATTAGTGATTCACAATTTTTAATTACCCTAGATAGTAT
The DNA here is from genome assembly GCF_045276885.1 of Mycoplasmopsis hyopharyngis. NCBI lineage: Bacteria > Bacillati > Mycoplasmatota > Mycoplasmoidales > Metamycoplasmataceae > Mycoplasmopsis > Mycoplasmopsis hyopharyngis. The sequence continues at coordinate 632,734 of NZ_CP174164.1, forward strand.
AGGAATTAAGTTTTTAACCTTATCAGTTAATTTAAATAAAGGTGTATCAACTAACCTTTCTTTAAAAATTCTAATTGCAATTCGCAAATCTTCTAGCGAATTTTTATCATCTTGTAAGGTAAGCATTTTTGATTGAACTTCACCATAAGAGGTTACCAAGATGATTGTAGCTTCTCTTTCTGATAAAGGAACCAATTGAATTGATTTTAGTGTTGAATCAATATTATTTTTGGTAGTTATTAATGTTAAACCTGTAATTTCAGAAATGTTATTCGCAGCTTCATTAATTGTTGTATCAACCGAAATTCTTCGTTTAGCAAATAAGTCCTTTAATTTTTCTTTAATTTCATTAACATCATATGAAATTAATTTTTCACTATAAAATTGAAAGCCTAATGATGAAGGGATTCTTCCACTTGAAGTATGAACTTTTTCTAAAAAGCCATATTTAGATTCCAATTCATTCATTATGTATCTAACTTTGGCTGATGAAGCATTTAAATTGTAGTATTTAATTAGATATTCTGAACCTATTGGAATGCCTTCTTCTATGTATAATTCGATAATCTTTTTTAGATATTCTTTTTTTTCATCATTGAGTTCTATGAGTTCTAAATTCATTGCTTTAAAATTATACATTATATAAACATTTTTAATGTTTAATTAGCAATTAACTTTCTAAAGTTAAAAAGATAATTTTTATGAATTAGCCTATAAAATAGGTAAAAATAAAAAAGTTAGACCTAAATCTAACTTTAAATTGAAACTGATTTTTTTCTTCTCAAAATGCCTTTTCAAATTGCGATCAATATTAAGGCTAATGGCAATAATATGGTTAAGATTACAACTACTAAATAAATTTTCATTCACATTTTGTTGCGGTCTTTTTTAGAAGTCTCAATTTGGTTATGTAATTCAACTGATTTTTCACCTAAAAAATCATCCAAATCTGCTAATCTTTTTTTATCGATAAGCTTCATTGTAACAAAAGCAGCTATCAATGAACCCATAATTAATACATTAATAATAGTAAATCAATTTACGTTTCCAAAAGCCTTAGTTAATCAAGATTTTCAATCTAAATTAATGGCAATAACACTTACTATTTTTGTCTCTTTATCAATCCCAAAAGTTCATGTCCCAGAAACAAATAAACCATAAACAATTAATGTAAATAAACCATAATATGTTAAGACAAAAACTAACATTCAAGTTAAATTAACACCTTTTAAAACTATTCTGCGATATGCTAAATGGAAAGTATTAGAAGAAGTATAATCACCTACTTGAACCGCATCACGATATCTTTGAATTGTATGATTCCAGGTAGAATTTTCAATTAAATTTTTAATACAAGCAAAAAAAGAAACAATAGCAACTAGACCAAAAAGAACTAAGTAGCCCACATTTTCTCTTGTAAATAGCATAGGCAATATATTAGTATAAACTACTGTAAAAGAAATTATTGATACAAGCATTAAAAACAATCAAATTATTGCTAAAGTTAGCTTTAAAGTTTTTTCTGCACGAATTACTTTATATACTCTAGGTGATAATTGATTTTTAGGATCTCTATAAACTTTATTATCAAAACTGCTAAAAGAAGCGATTTGATTATTTTGAACAATTTCTAAAGTTGCACTATTCCTAATTGGAGAATACTTCATAAAATTCCTTTTAACAATCTAAGTAAAAATTAAATAGTCTTATATTTAATTATTATAAAGAATAATAAAGATATTTATCTTAATGTTAAAAATATTTTTGTTATAAACAAATTAAGATTTTTTAAAAAATAAATAAAAAAATTTCAAAAAATTTCAAAAAACGTACATATATTAATGGAGGAAACTATGAAAAAAGACTTAATTAGCCTGTATTACAAAGATTTAGTATCATCTAAAGAAAAAGAAAATGCAGTCAAAACCATTTGCAAAATGGAAAAAATAAACTCTGAAGCAAATAAAAGAATTAGATTGTATCTAAAATCAAAATTAGACAAAGAAAGAGACTATGAAACAACTGAAGAGTATAAAAAATTATTGTTAAATGCCCAAAATAAACACTTTAGTGATGTGTTAAATTCATTAGACCCAATAAACTATCTAATTATCTTAAACAATTACATCAAACAAAACACTAATAAAGATTGAACTGACGAATATTTTTCTAAAACTACTTATTACAAAAAGCGTAAGTCTGCGATAGAGGAATTTCTTTATCTTTACTTTGCTTAATGTTCCAAATCAAGTTGTGGAACAACCAAAACATATTCGTCTTAATAAAGAAAAAATAAATCATTATCGAAAAGCTTATTTTCACCCTAGTAGTGAAACTAAAATAGATGATCCTGAATTTAAGATCAAATACTTTCCTAATGAAATGTTATCTTTTGATATGGTAATTAGAAAAGTGCTAGCAGCAGATTTGTTTGAAATATATTTAAATGTTAGAAATTACAATAACTTTGATAAATTGTTTGTAAAGCATATTTCAATAAATAACGAAAAGCCGATTGTTTTCGCAGAAGGAAAGGCACAAAGATTTAATTTTTATCACACTGTTTTTGAAAAGAAAAAATGAAGTGATGTTAAAAGCATCAGCATTTTAATTGAATCACAAAGAAAAAACGAAACTAAATACAATACTTTTCAACTAATAAAAACTGATCAAAATGCTTCTGTCAAAGAGCAACCAGTAATTTTTAATGAGAATAACGAGTTAAAAATAAGCATTCCTGAAATTTATCATTTTGAAATTTCGGCAGAAAATGCAACTCCGAAGAAGTACTATAAAGACATTATCATTAAAAGAAATAAGTTATCTAATACTAAAAAACAAGCGAGCATAGCATCAATGTATGTAATTCAAGACAAAAAAGTTTTTGATGAAGAAAGTCAATTGTCGGAATTATTAGACAACATCATTGATGAAAGAATTAAAAAAACAATAAAGATAAATCAGGAGCTACCCGTTTTTCATTTGAATAAGTTAATTACAACAAAGAAAGAAAAAGATACTGAAAATAACTTAGAATGTATCTCTCATGATTTGTTTGATAAAGAAATAGTTTCAAATGAAAAAAAGAGCTATGACTTTGAAGACAAAACTTTTAAAATTGCTCACGAACAAAATACAGATGTAGGTATTATGATTCCTTATCACTACTATGGAAACTATACTGGTAAGTTTGAATTTGAATATAAAGTCAATGACAAAAAATCTATAAAACTTGATTTAAACTTTTTGGATAATGTTCAAAGACCATTATTAAATGTAAATTATGGAATTATAAAATTAGATCTTGTAGAAAGAGAAGAAACTAGTTATAAACCAATTCAAAATTTTAAATACTATTTAAGTAACAAAGATGTTTTAAACATTTTGGTTTTAAAAGAAAAAATGCAACTTTTGGATTTAAACAAGTTTTTAAGTAATTAATATGATGACTAAAAAGACCAAAATATTTTTAGCAGGTGCCTTTGGAACTATCGCATTAGCATCAATTGCTACACCAGCTACAATTTACTTTTTAAACCATAAAAAAGACAAATCCAAAGAAAAAGAACCTGAAAAAACTATAGATGATTTAAATGTTGATACTGTCTTTCCAAAACTAGAAAAAAATGATTACTATGACTATATTAGACTAAATGATGTTAACACATACTGAGATGAAAATGTAGTTGGCGCTATAGTTACAGACGTAATAAAAACATTAAAATCTAGTGAAGGAGATGTTAAATTTGATTATCGTTTTCACAATAATAATCAAAGTATAGAGATCAATTTTGAATGAAAAAACGGTGATAAAAAACCACTTTACAAAACATATATTTTTTCTATAACTAAATAATTTTGTAAAATTAAAAATATGAATATTGAAGAAAAGATTATTAAAAAAATTCAAACTTTATCAAAGGTTAAAGTAACTATAAATTCAGAAATAAAAGATTTATCTCTAGATTCTCTTGATTTGGCAGAATTAATTTTTGAAGCAGAGACTGAGTTTAATAAATCAATTTCTGATCAAGATTTATTAAAAATCAAAACTGTAAAAGATATAGTTGATATTTTTAAGGAATAAGAATTTAAGTTTTGCAATTGCAAAATAAACCAAAACACAAAATGTTGAAAAAAGAAAGTCGGAAAGAACTTTCTTTTTTTGATTTCAAGTAAATAATTTATTGGACTGCTATTTTTGAATTTTTCTCTTGATATTTTTCTATATCTTCTCCATGAAATGATTTGAGCATTTTGATATCTTTTTCAACATTGTCTAGTCTTTGTTCAACTTTGTCTAATCTTTGCTCAACTTTATCTAGTCTTTGCTCAACTTTATCTAGTCTTTGCTCAACTTTATCTAGTCTTTGCTCAACTTTATCTAGTCTTTGCTCAACTTTATCTAGTCTTTCATTAACTTTTCTGAAACCGTCGTCAACTTTGGCATTAAGTGTATCGATTTTTTTGTCTAATCTTTGTTCCAGAGATAGAATTTTGATATCAATTCTTTGATCGATTTCCTCTAATAATAAACAGTTATTTTTACCAAATCTTTTGTCAAGAAGACTATCGAATAAATTTTCAAAAAATTCTGGTGTCAAATTTGACCCATTATTGGTATTTGGTTTAGTTGGTTGTTTTTTGTTATCTTGACTTAATTCCATAATCAATATTATTTTATTATTTTCATCATCTTTTTGATAAAAATATTCTGCCTTGCTATATTGTTTTGCAATTAATTCAAAATCTTTTTTAGTAATTTTGGTTTTTAATGACATAATACATACCTCCGTTTTTTAAAATTCGCTGTCAATTAAATATGTACAAAAAATGCATGAAAATGAAAAAATTGTAAAAATCATATAAAAACGCAAGTTTTTTTAAAATTAAAACTCCCCTATAATATAAAGGGAGTTCTAAATTTTTTTAATTTTACTTTAATTAAAATTATTTTATTTGATTGTCATTGCCTTCTTTTTCTCATCTAGCAACTTCTTCATTACAATCTTTAATAACTTGGTCAATTAAATCGAATGAATCAATAATTGCCCCTGAAGCTCTTTCATGACCTCCACCATTTCATTTAACAGCAACATTTCTAACACACGGTCCATTTGATCTAAATTCAACTCTAATTTTTTTGTTTTCTTCTTCACTAAATTGAACTCAAAATGGGTAACCCATAATATTACCAATAGTGTTTACTCTAACAACTTCATTTGGAAGTTTATTTAATTCTTTGGTAGTTTTTAAATCAATGGTTGTATAAGCAACTTTTCCTACTGTTTTAAGGTTGTTTAATAAAATTTGTGTTAGTTTAATGTCAGTTAAACTAGTAGCAGCTAGACCTAAAAATACATCATCATTTTTTAAACCACATTCATATAAATATGAAGCTAAAAAGTGAGTTCTTGCTGAGGTATCGCCATATTTAAAACTTCCTGAGTCAGTAACTATTCCTGTGAAAATACATTTTGCAGCATATTCAGTTACTTTTCATTTATTGGTATATGCTAAATCTGCTACCATTTCTGCTGCAGCAATTCTACTTGAATCAACTCATCTTGTGCATTTATCTAAATCATCTTCATTTGGGTGATGGTCAATTCTCAAAGTTTCAGCAAATAAATTTTTGTCTAATAATTCACGGCATTCAATTCTTTCTTTGAAATTTGCATCAGGAATAATAGCTAAAGATTTTTTAATAATCGCATCTGAAGGGGTCTTATCAAAGGTTAAATTTAAAAATGGAAAAGAACCTTGTGAATTACCAACTTTATAAACTTTTTTGTTTGGAAAATTAGTTTTTATCAATTCTGCTAGACCAGCTTGTGATCCTAAACAATCACCATCTGGTCTAATATGATGAAAAATAATTATTGAGTCATATTGCTCAATTTTTTTTGTAGCCTCTTGCAAAGTACCGATAATCATATGTGATTTACTCATGTTGTTCAAACCCCTTAATTAATTCATTTAATTCTTTAACTACTACAGGAACTTCATCTCAAGAATTGAGTGTACATCCAGCAGCATTGTCATGTCCACCACCGTTGTGTTTTCTTGCAACATCATTAACTTTGGGTCCATTTGATCTTAATCTACCCCTGATTTTTCCATCTTCTAATTGGATAAAGAATGCTCAACAAGAATTATCTTCAATGTTTCCAATTTCATTAACAAAAATAGCAGCTTCTAAATCATTCATTTGATATTTTTGCATAATCTCTTTAGTTACTTCAAAATAAAGCACTCTTCCTTCTTTTTTAAAGTTAGAAAGAATTTGGCCAATATATTTAATCTCATTCATAGATTTTATATTTAGTTCTCTAAATATTGGTTGAGGATCTAAATTGCCTTCTTTATATAAATAAGCAGCTAATTCATGAGTTCTAGCAGAGGTGTCTGGATATAAAAATCTTCCTGAATCAGTGACCATACCTAAAAAGATATGACCAGCAGCCTTAGAATTTATTTTTCATTTTGCTTCTTTTGATAATTCAGCAACCATTTCTGCTGCAGCAGCATAATGTTCATCAACTCATAAATAGTCATATTCAATATCACTTAAATTAGGGTGATGATCAATTCTTAAAGTAGCAGTGAATTTTTTATCTACCAATAAATTTGCACATTCAATCCTGTCTGAACTTGAAGCATCAACTACAATTCCTAATGAATTTTCAAAATCAACTGTTTCGATAGGATCATAGTGATAATTCATAAAATCAAAAGTATGTTTATTGTCTCCTACTGTAAAAACTTTTTTGTTTGGGAAATTAGTTTTTATCAATTCTGCTAGACCAGCTTGTGATCCTAAACAATCACCATCTGGTCTAATATGATGAAAAATAATTATTGAATTATATTTTTTTATAGCTTTTAACGCATCTTTATAGCTTCCGATTTTCATTTTTTCTCCTTCTTGGCTATTACAATAAATATGTAGTTTAAATTATAAATATTTATTAATAATAATTATTTTTTTGTTTATACTTTTATATTATGGATAACAAGCAAAATGACAATTCTATTTTGACAATTACTAAAGTTTTTCTTATTCTAGGAATGATTTTTGGCGCTATATTAATAATTCCATTAATTATTGGAATTATTTCTTACAAAAAATTGGAAGAAGCAAAAAATAAAGATGAAATATTGGTTTATGGAGTATTATCATTAATTTTTGTTTCTAAGGTAGCTGGTATTTTGATGTTGGTAGCATTCCCAGAAAAAGAAAAAATAGAAAAAGCAACTATTTTAGAAGAAAAAATTGAAACAAAAGAAGAAAAATAAATAAAATTAAAATAGCAAAATAAAATTTTCTTATTATTTGATTTAATTTAATATATAATAAAACAAGCATTTTGCTATTGCCGATTTAGCTCAGCGGTAGAGCAGCTGGCTGTTAACCAGTTGGTCGTAGGTTCAAACCCTATAATCGGCGCCATTTATGGTCTGTTGGTGAAGCGGTTAACACACATGGTTTTCATCCATGCACGCACGGGTTCGATTCCCGTACAGACTACCATTTTCGAAGATTAGCTCAGTTGGGAGAGCGGCGCCCTTACAAGGCGTAGGTCATGGGTTCGAGCCCCTTATCTTCGACCATTAAGCCGTCTTAGCTCAGTTGGTAGAGCAACTGACTTGTAATCAGTAGGTCGTAGGTTCGAGTCCTATAGACGGCACCATATATGCATCCAGTAGGATACATTTTTTATTTAATGTATAAGCATACCAACAAATTCAAGCGCGAATGGTGGAATTGGCAGACACGCTAGATTTAGGCTCTAGTGCTTCACGGCATGAGGGTTCAAGTCCCTCTTTGCGCACCATATCTTTTTTAAAGAAAAAACACACCGATATCACTTGATATCGGTTTTATTTTGTAAGAATTGAAAAATTAACAATTTAATAAATATAATATTATTAAATTATTTTATGTGAAGGTGGAAAAATGCTATTAAAGGATATTTTTAAAAAACTAAATTGAAAAATATTGATACCGCTATTTGTTTTTGGCATTTTTTTACTTCTATATCAAGTAATTTTTTGAAATCAAATTTTTAATTATGCACCAGATATAAAAATGATTAATTTTCAAACTAAATTTACTTGAATCAAAAATTTATGAATGATTTTTATATTAACAATTATTTCATCTTCATTTTTCCTTTTGGGTCGAGAATTTTTTGACAAAGAAAAATATCCAAGTTTTTTTAAAAAATATTTTTCTTTCATTTTTCTTATTTCAATTATTTTCTTTGGTATAAATGCAATTATTATAGGTGCTTTTGAAGTTAAATTAAATACCAATGAAATTCCTTTTTATAACAAAATGATGACTATTTTGCTTTATGAATTAAAAAACCTTAAATACTTAATTATTGCTTTGTCATCGCTGTTAGTTATTAACTTACTATTAAAAAACAAAGAATATTTTATTTTAATTCCTCTTTTAATTTTTATAGCTTGCTTATTAACATTAGACTTTGTACTTATCAAAGTTATTGGAATAAATTTGGACAAAATTCTAGTTAAAGAAATTTCAATATTAGCTGCTGTATTATTATTTTTTACTTCCACCTTTACAATAGACTTAATTGTTAATAAGGAAAACAAAGAACTTTTAAAAGAAAAAATCAATTTCGCATTTTTAAAAAATGATTTTAAAACCCTTTTATGAAATTTTTTATTTTTCGCTTTAACCATTATTTGCTTCAATTTATTAATTGATAAAAGTTTTGCTGAAAAAACAATTGCTTTAGCAATTAAAGAATTAATAGTTCTTTTTAATGTTTTAATCTTCTTGCCTTTAATAATTTTGTTATGAAAGGACACGGCATTAAAACACTACAATAGTTTAAAAGAAAATATTTTTGGTTACATAATTGTCTTTGTTTTTGCTTGATTGACATCTATTGGAATGATTTTTATTAAATTTGACCAACTAAAACAAATTTTTACAAATAACTTTATTTTAAGTTTAATTATCTTTTTAAGTATCAATTTAGTCTTTTTAATAGGTTTATTAACAAGTGTATTTTTATTGACTAATAATAAAATTAAAATTTTATTAATTCAAACTTTTTTCCTAACAGTTGTAGCCATTTGCACATTTATTTACACCTTAAATGCACAAATACTTAGTTATTCAAACTATTATTTAACCTTATTTTTATTTATAACTTGATTCCTTTATTCTTTAATATCTTGCATAAGTTTTGTTGCTTTTGTTAAAAAATACAAAATCAAAATTCTAAACAATAGAAATAATGAACTTAAATTCTTAGTAATTGGAAATATTAATTCGGGTAAATCCTTATATGCTCAAAAATTAAAAGAACTTTTAGATCTTGAAATTATTTCAATTGATAATTTTAGAGAAAAGTATGGTTCATTTAAAAAAGACAATGAAAAAATTGTTTTTAAGAAGTTTGTTAAAAAAATCTTAAACACTCCTCAATGTATAGTTGAATTTTCAGGTTTAGAAAAATATTCAAAATTATTATTAACTAGATTAGATCCTATTTCTACATTTGTTTTCTATGTAAAAACACCTTTACAAAAATGTATAGATACTTTAATTGCTGAAAAATATGAAGAAATCCCTTATTTAAATTTTAGTGAAAATAATCTCCTTGCTAGTATGCAAAAATACTCTCAAGATGAACAAAGTAATTTAATTAATAACACTTGATTCAGCTACAGTAATTTAATTTTCCCAATAACTAGTATTAATGATTTTGAAAATATACCACTTAATAAAATTTTAGCTTTTAACTACATTAGACATAGATTGGACAATTTATATATAGATAGTGCCTTTTTAGTAGGTTCTATGGCTAATGGTAATTTTAATAAGTATTCAGATATTAATATAGCAATTGTTAGTCCTATATCTTCTATTTCATTAAGAAATTTACTATCTAACGATTCCAAAATTGATGCTATTTTAAAAAGAAACAACATTGTTTCTTTAATAATTGATGACACTTTATTCGATTTAATATTGTTCAAAAATCTTGAAGATGCACACGAAGTTATTTTCAAAACTAAAATAAAAGAATTTAACAAAATAGCTTTAATTAATGCGCCAAATTTAAAAACCATTAAAAAATTAAGTAAAACTAATCTTGTAGATGAAATTGAATTGTACTTAAACTTAATTGGAGAAACTGATTATTTATCTTCAAATTTAACCAAAATTGCTTCTCGCGGAGATAAATATATCTTTTATCTAACCACTTTAAAATTAGTTCAAAATATTGTGAGATTAAATGCTTTAATTGATGGACAAAATGACTTTAACTTTTTACCAGAGCATGCGATAAAATACATAAATAATCCAAAAATTGTTTATTCATTAAATCTTTCAATGACACATTATATTGAAGACTTTACAACTTATTGAAAAGAAAACAAAGGTAAATATTATGTTCATTTTCAAAAAGCTATAACTAACAAAAAAGCAAAATAAAAAATGGCCGATGGTAAGGGATTTGAACCCTTGAATGGAATAAACCATTAATAGTTTTCGAGACTATCCTCTTCAGCCACTCGAGCAACCATCGACAATCAACATTAATTTTAACAAATAGTTATTAAACAAAACACAAAATCGCAAGCCTAATTGCGATTTTTCTTTAACTTTTTTACCTTAAATATCTAATTTGTTTATGAACTAAAGCGAAAATAAACAAATTAAAAAATGACTTTTACAAGCATAAAAGTCATTAATAATTATTAAACTAAACCTAAACAAGCAATTTGAATGTTGGTAGGTTTGATACCAATTGTAGAATTGATTAAATCTTCCAAATCGTTTTGTAGGTCTTGAATTGAATTAATTAAATTCTTGTTTAATGATTTTAATTTAACATTTAAAAAAATTGAAATATTACTCTGATCATCAGCAAAAATAATTTTAGGAACACTAATTAATTTAATGTTTTTGTGTTTTTTGATTGCGCTATCAATTATGTTTAAAAAGGCATTTTCATGAATATTAACAATTTGATTTAATCCACAATTTAGTGACAAAATATTCATATTATTTATTTGCTTTTCCTACATATTTACCAGTTTCAGTAGAAACAGAAATTTTATCTCCTTCTTTGATAAACATTGGAGTTTCTAATTCAAAACCAGTTTCAACAATAACTTTTTTTTGTGGATTAGTTGTTGTATTTCCTTTAACAGCATCGGGCGCTTCAGTAACAGTTAAAGTAACATTGTCAGGGATTTCAATATCTAAAACTTCTTCTTGATATTTTCTAATTTGAACTTTTGATCCTTCAACAATGAAATTCATTTCTCATTTAACATGTTCTACAGGGATTTCAATTTGTTCATAGGTTTCTTCATCCATTAAAACAATGTTTTCGCCATCTGAATAAAGGTAGTTCATTTTTCTTTTTTCGATATGCGCTTTTTTCATTTCTTGACCACCAGTATATGATTTGATGGTGATTGCGCCAGTTCTTAAGTTTTTAACTTTAGCTTTAACGTTTGCTTGTCCTCTACCTTGTTTTGAGTGTTGGGCTTCTAAAACTAAATAAATTTCACCTTCGTCTTCGTAAGTGATGCCTTTTGAAAAAGTATTAACATTAATCATTTTTTCTCCTTATTATGTAAGAGTAATTATTAAATTTTAATATATTAATATATTTGCTAACTAAAATATTTTTCATCTTCAGGATTAATATTGGCTTTATTAAGCAATATTTTTTTAAAATCAAAGTACTTAACGTAGTTTTCTGATTTTTGAATTTTCAAAATTCATAAATTACCAATTTTGTCAATAAATATTTTATCTTGCACGCAATAAATAAACACCGCTATAACTTCTCAAATAATTCCAATAAATGTATAAGTAAACAAGTTATAAGGTCAATTAGAAGCTTTACCTAATAAACTACTAAATGAATTGATTTCGTTTTTCCCTGTAAAAAAGTAATTACTTTTTCAATTAGATGGAGCAAACTTAAAAGTAATTCAGTTAATGAAAAACGCTAATAAAGTAAAAGCAAAAAGTGAAGCAATTCTAATAAGTGAATGTACAAAAGTAAATTCAATTTTGTATAGTGATGAAATAACCATAGGAAAAAGTAAGATAAAAGTATGAATAATTAAAAAATCTCAATAAAAATAAGTATCCATACCACATTCATCAGGAATTTCTCTAAGTATTAACGCTAAAGAAGCAGCTAATGTTGAATAAGGTGTAATATAAGCAATATATTTTGTTTTATTTGACAACAATAAAATAGTAATAATCATTAAAGTTAATCTACAAAATTGTAAGGGGATCGATTCTCAAATCCTGTCACTACTTTTTTCTACAACTCAAGCGATTCTAACTATTTGAAAAGCTAAAATCACAAGTCCTAATGTTATTCAAGTAGCAAAAACATTATGCTCATTAGTAGTGAACGATTCTTTTAAAAGAAAGTTATTTCTAATTATTCTTCTAAAAACTCATAAAAGCACTCACGTTAACAATGCAAAAGCAACAAAGGTTCAATAAAAATATAAATCAGGTCCAGAAAAGTTTCTTAAACCAGTTCCATTAAAATTTCAAAATGATGATTTCATATTTACCTATTTGTTCATCATTCCTGCTAAATCACCGAAATTACCTGATTTAATCTTCTTAAGCATTTCTTGCATATTTTTAACCATTGCATCATAGTCACTTAATAATCTATTGTATTCTTGAGCGGTTCTTCCTGAACCTTGTAAGATTCTGTTTTTACGATTTGCATTTCTTAAAAGTTTAGGATTTTTTCTTTCTTTTGCGGTCATTGAAGAAATGATGATTTGATAAATAGCCATTTTGGCTTCAGTTTTATCAACTTGCTCATCAGAAATTTTGTTTGCCAATCCTGGAATCAATTTTAATAATTTGGACATTTTACCCATTTTTTTAACTTGATTTAAATTGTTCATTAAATCATCGAGCGTAAATTCACCCTTAATCAATTTAGCAACAATGTTGTTAGCCATTGAAGGATCGATTGTTTCTTCCGCTTTTTCAATTAAGGTTTTAACATCACCCATTCCTAAAATTCTATCTGCCATTCTATCTGGATAAAATAAATCTAGGTTGGAAATTTTTTCTCCAGTACCAATAAATCTAATCGGTAAATTTAAAACTTTAGTAATACTTAATGCAGCACCACCTCTAGCATCTGAATCTAATTTAGTAATAATGCTTCCGGTTAAATTTAATTTTTCATTAAAAGCAGTAGCAACATTAATAATATCTTGACCCGATAAAGCATCTGCTACAAAGAATATTTCGTTAGGTGAAGCAATCTTTTTTAAATCAAACAATTCATTCATCAAAGGTTCATCAATAGCTAAACGACCTGCGGTATCAATAATGATTAAATCATTTTTGTTTTGATTAGCTTGTTTAATTGCTTCTTCTACAATTTTTTGTGCTGAAACAGTAATTCCTTTTTCAAAATATTCTACTTGAATACTTTTGGCCAAAGTTACTAACTGTTGAACAGCAGCAGGACGGTAAATATCTGCGGCTACTAAAAGTGGATTTTGAGCATAATTTTTTTTCTTAAAAAAATAAGCTAATTTTGCAGCGGCAGTAGTTTTACCAGAACCTTGCAAACCAGTCATCATAATAATATATGGTTTGCTTGTGATTTTTAATTCTTGGACTTCACCGCCTAAAATGTTTACTAATTCTTCATGAACAATTTTAATCATTTGTTGTGAAGCATTCAGAGAAGAAACTAATTTTGATTCTAAAGTTTTTTGTTTAACATTAGCAATAAATTCTTTAACTACTTTTAAATTAACGTCAGCTTCTAAAAGAGCTAACTTAATTTCTTTAGTAGCTTCTAAAATGTCTTCTTCATTAACCACTGTTTTTTTAGCCATTTTAGCAATGGATTTCTGAATCCTATTTTCTAAAAAATTCAACATAATTTCCTCCCTTATTTTTATTTTTTACATATAAAATGAAAGAATGAATGTGAGACATAACACATTCATTAAATTATTCTATTTCAAGATCCTTTAAGATTTCTTTCAACTTGATCATTTCTTCTTTTGTTAAAGTAATGCCCTTACTTAAATTTTTATGATCACTACTTCAATCCCTTATGTCGTATTTTGCTACTTTTCCATTTCAAGAAACTAGGTTTAATTCCTTTGTATAACCATTATTATTTTCTGATAATACACCTAAACTTTTTTCTATTGAAAATGTAATTTCTGGTTGCTTATAAGCCATATATATTTTTCCCCATTCGTGTTTTACATAATTATATATTAATATAATATTAATAATATAAAAATAGATGTGGAACAAGTAAATTCTAATAATTTGTAAAAGAATAAACTTATAAAACTAAGCGCTATTTTTATTACATTAAAACTAGCAAAAGATCAAAAATTAAAAATGAAAATTGGCTTTTTTAGCAAAAAATTAATAATTCATTTTTTAAAGATTTTTTAAGTTTTTTAACTTATTTAAGTTTAATTATTATATTCATTGTTTATAATTGTAAAGATGGAAAAATTATTACAAAGATTAGAAAAAAATAAGAAAATTTACAATACTTTGTTAAGTCAAAATTCACTACTTGAAGGCTTAATAAATTCGGATCCTAAATTCAAAAAACACTTTGAATGATATAAAAAAAATATTGATTCTAATTTTCAATTTGCTGATAAATCTAATTTAATTATTGATTTTGATTATTCTTTGGAAAATAATTTTGACAATTTTGAAAAAATAAAAATGTTAAATAATTGGCTTTATGAAATTGAGCAATTATCATCTGAAAATCCAAACATCATTGAAGATGATAATTGTGCAATTAAGAATTTTAAAACTAATGATTTAGACAATTTATTATGCGATTATGAACACGATGGTTATAATTCTCCTCATTATGAAGGAATAGAAACCGTGAACATAGATAAAACTAGTGAAATATCTATTAGTAAATTTGAATTTTAAGGGGTTTTATGGAAGTTGGAAGAAAAGTTAATGTAGCAATAGATGGACCTTCTGGTGCAGGTAAATCTACTGTTTCGATTGAAATTGCAAAAAGACTTAATTATTTTTATATAAATACTGGTAGTTTTTATAGAGCTATTGCTTATTACTTTCTAAGAAACAACATTTCTTTAAAAGATATTGAAAATAATTTAGATGAACTTTTAAGTAAAATCAATATTACTTTTGACAAAAATGAAAATATTTTTGTTAATGGTGAAAATTACATTAACTTTTTAAGAACTGATGAAGTTTCACTTTTTTCTTCTAATATTGCTAAATTTCAAAAAATTAGAGATTTTGTAGTCAAAAACATTCAAAAAACTACAAATGTTCAAAAAGGTTTTATTATGGATGGCAGAGATACTACTTTTAAAATAATGCCTAATGCCGAAGTTAAAATCTTCCTTTCTGCTTCACCTACCGAAAGAGCAAGAAGAAGAGTGGAACAAAACAAACAATTGGGTTATAAAACCAATTTTACAGAAGTTTTAAAAGAAATTAAAGAACGTGACAATAATGATATAAATAGAAAAATTGACCCTTTACATAAAACTGATGATGCTATTGAAATTGATTGTACTTTAATTCCTTTTGAACAAGTTGTTGAAAAAATAATTTCAATAATCCAAGAAAAGGAAGCATTATAATGAAAAATACAATAGCTATTATTGGTAAACCAAATGTGGGAAAAAGTACATTATTTAATAGACTAGTAGGAAAAAGATCTTCTATTGTTTATGACCGACCAGGGGTTACTAGAGATAGACTATATGAAATTATCAAGTGGAATGGTAAAAACATCAAATTAATTGACACTGGTGGTATTGAAGTTAAAAATGTTGCTAATTCCTTCCAAGCGGAAATTCAAATTCAAGCTAAAATTGCTATCGAAGAAGCAGATGTGGTTATTTTTATTGTTGATGGTAATAATGAACCTTCAAATGATGATGCTTTTATTCTTAACCTTTTAAGAAAAGCTAATAAACAGATTATTGTAGCAGCTAATAAATTAGAAAATATTTCACAATTTAACTATTCCTGATATTCACTTGGGGTTGATCATATTTTTCCTATATCCGCTTTGCATGGCAACGGAGTTGGTGATGTATTAGATGAAGCTATCAAATACTTAAACTTTGATGAAGATGAAAATAAAAATTATTTTCAACTTTCAATCATAGGTAGACCTAATGCGGGAAAAAGTTCTTTATTAAACTATTTAGCTAAAGAACAAAGATCAATTGTTTCTAATATTCCTGGTACTACTAGAGATAGTGTTAAATCATTAATAAAAATTGGTGATGAAATTTTTAATGTCATTGATACTGCTGGAATTATGAGAAAAAGCAAAATTGAAGATGCAGTTGATCATTATGCTTTAATGCGTGCTCAATCTTCATTGGAAGAATCAAACTTATCAATCATAATGATTGATGCTACTCAAGAAATTTCACATTTCGATGCTCGAATTATTGGATATGCTTTAGAAAACAACAAACCAATTATTATTGCAATAAACAAATGAGATTTAGTTGAAAAAGAAACTAATACAATGAGCGATTATAAAAAAATGCTTAATAAACGTTTTCAATTTGCCACTTGAATACCTATTGTATTTATTTCTGCAAAATCTGGTCTTAGAATCAACACCTTGATTGAAACCATTATTAAAGTAAAAACTAATTTAGAAAGAGATATAAAACCTCATTTGCTTTCTGAATTAATTACTGAAGCTCAAATTATTCAACCACCTAAAAGTTTTAATAACGGAATACTAAAAATTTATTTTGTTCGCAAAACCGAAAGTTTAGTTCCTACATTTATTATGTATGTAAATAATAAAAAATACTTACACTTTAGCTATCAAAGATTTTTAGAAAACCAAATTAGAAATATGTTTGATTTTACTGGTTGTCCATTAATTTTGATTTTCAAAAACAAAAACGATGTTGAAGAATAACATTGTTTTTTTTATTTATTTGACTTTAAATAAGCAAAATAAAAAAAATAAATAGATGAAAAAATAGACAATTGTATCATGTAACTTTTCATAATGAACTTTAATTCTGTGTATACTATGTTCTAGTATATTGAATTTTAATAACTTTTAAGGAGTAAAATGACAATCGAAGGATACTTTGAACAAAACAATCTAAATGAAAATAATTTCGATTCAGACCAAATGGAAGAAATTCAAGAAGGTCTCAAAGATAATTTAGATGTATCTCAATATTCTAATCCGAAATTCAATTGATACCAAATGTGATAAATTTGTTTAGATCTTCAACAAGATTTGGATGTATTGCAATATGCTAATAAGAAATTCAATTGATACCAAATGTCCCAAATTCGCTTAGGATTCAAACAAAATCAATTTCTCTTTGACTGAACAAAAAAAGAGAAAAAACTAAAAATGTAAGTAGTGGAATAGCAATAAAATTAATAGATTTAAGATTGCTGACATTTTAACTCTAAAAATATGAATTTAATTTATAATTCTAATATGCTAAGCAATTTAAAAGAACAAAATTCTATTTTAAATGTTTTTCAAAATTCTCAAAAAATTCAAACTAATATATATATATATATATATTAATTTTTTAATATTATCTTTCATAAATTCTTTTAACTTATTAAAACATAGACAATTTTCACCAAATTGTCTATTTTGGCACAAATATGAGAAAAATTGCTATTGATAATATAACAATTTATCAAGAAGAATGCCAAACAGCGATAGATAATATTGAAGATAAAAGCATTAAGCTAATTTATGGTTCTCCTCCTTATCCTAATGCTAAGAGAGATTATGGAAAATGAGATGAAGAAGAATATATAGAATTTATTTCTCCTTTTTTAAAAAAGGCAGTAAATAAATTAGATAATCAAGGTTTTTTAGTAATCAATGTAAAAGCTAATCGAAAAAAGAAAAAAACTAATCATTGTTCTGAAAGATCATTAATTATTGAAGAACTAATGCTTTATATCAAAAAACAATTAGGACTATATTGTGTCGATATTGAAATTTGAATCAAATCTAATCCAGCACCAACTGGTGTTAAATCAGCATGTATGGATGCTTACGAATATATATTGTGATTTTCAAAAGCTCCTAATTGAAAAATAAATATTGATAGTATTAGAAAATCATATTCACCTGTTTCTTTGAAAATGTATAAGGAACAAATTTATAAGAAAAGAAAAAATAGCCTATATGTAACAAGAGATAAAAAGATAAAACCAAATCCGAAAGGTGCTTTACCAAAAAACAATTTTATTGATGAACTAAAAAAAGAAATTGTTTCTGATATGAATAAATTTGTCCAAGATTATTATTCAGATTCAAACATAGTTTATGGCTCAACTTCTTCTAAAAAAACTAATCATCAGGCTGTTCAACCTGAATACTTACCAAGAAAATATATATTGGCTTGCACAAATGAAGATGATCTAGTTTTAGATCCGTGGTTAGGAAGCGGAACAACTGGTATAGTGGCAAAAAAATTAAAAAGAAAATTTATAGGTTTTGAAAAAGAAAAGAAATTTGTAGATTTATCTTTAACAAACATTAAGGGGGTTGAAAGTGAATAATCCAAATTTGTCTGAATCAATATTTAAAAAATCTTATGATAAAAATTCCGATAACTTTGTTGATGAATTTTATTCAATTTGCCTTAAGAATTCTATTTTGTATAAAAGAATTGCTGGTTATTTCAATTCATCAATATTTGATTTAATAAAACCAGAATTAAAAGTTTTTATTGAAAATCAAGGAAAAATTAAAATCATTTGCAATACTGAAATCATCAATAATAAAGATGATTTATCTTCAATAGAAAAAGGATATTCTGATAGGGCAAAAACTTTTTTTGATGAAGAAATTTTGAAAATAATAAAGAATAATATTGAGAGCTCTAAATTACTTTATTTGCTAATAAAACAAAAAATTCTTGATATCCAAATAATTGAAACTTGAGATTCAAAAAACAAAATTCAAAGGTTATTACATTCAAAAATAGGTATTTTTGAAGATAATTACAATAATATTGTCGCTTTTACTGGTTCTCATAATGAAACTTTTTCCGGATGATCAGAAAAAGGAAATGAAGAATGTTTTGAAGTCTTTTGTAGTTGAAAAGAAAATGATAATGAGCGTTGTGATTATAAAGAAAAATATTTTGATTCTTTGTGAAAAAATAATGAAGATAATCAAAATATAATACTTTACAAACCTAGTGAACTATTAGATATTTTAGAAAAACATATTTGTGAAATAAATAAGGATGCTGGCATATCAAGAATTCAAATTTATGAACAATTACAAAAAGCAATAATTGAATTAAGCAATAAAAAAATAAAGAACACAATTAACAAATGAGATTTAGAAAACTCAAGCAAAAAATTAAGGCCTTATCAATTACAAATACTTGAAAATTGAGAAGCTAATAATAGAATTGGTTTGTTTAATATGTGCACAGGAGCAGGAAAAACATTTACCTCAATTTGTGCTATAAAAAATGCTATTTATGATAAAAATGAAATTCCTTTAATAATTGTCCCTTCTAAACTATTAGAGTTTCAATGAAAAAATGAAATTAAAAAGACATTAGGAAATCAAATTTTAGTATTTACAAATGATGATTTAAGTAAGTATCCTAATACACTTTCTTTTTCGAAAAGACAAGATGAAAAAAATAAAAAAGTTTTTATTTTTACATATAAAAAAGCTTCTTCATTAGATTTTTTAAAAAATTTTAATTGAGGTAAACATATTTTCTTAATAGCGGATGAAGTTCACAATATAGGTGCTCCAAATGCTAGAAGAATTATGGAATATGAAGTTGGTGCAAAAATTGGTTTAAGCGCAACTCCAATGAGAAAATATGATGAAGAAGGTTCACAAATCATTTTAAAGTATTTTGAAAAAACTATTCAACCTATTTATGAAATAAAAAATGGTATTGACGATGGAACATTAGCAAGGTACAATTACTTTTTTAGCAACATTTATTTAAATGATGATGAAAGTGAAAATTACATATCTTTAACTAAAAGAATTGGAAAGAAAATTGCATTATTAAATACCAATGAAAAAATAATGGACGATTCTTCTTTGCAAACTCTTCTTATTAATCGAGCTAAAATTTTAAAAAAAGCTGAACAAAAATATGAAAAAACAATAGAAATATTAAACACTGAAATTAAAAATATTGAAGATGAAAAATGATTAATTTATTTCGAAGACAAAACTGAAATAAAAAATTTTAGAGAATTATTAAAACAAAGAAATTTTAAATTCATGGATTACACATATGACTTTTATAGTGGAATGCCTAATGAAAATGAAATCAAAAATAAAACTATTGAACATTTTAGAAAAAATGGCGGAATCATTTTTTGTATTAAGTGTTTAGATGAAGGTGTTGATATCCCTGAAATTAATAAAGCAATTATTATTGCAAGTAGTAAAAATCCGAGAGAATATGTCCAAAGAAGAGGAAGAATTTTAAGAAAACATGCTGGTAAAAGCTTTGCTTGTATTTATGATTTTTTAGTTTTACCATCAAATAAATGAACTAATGACATATCTGATAACTCATTAAAAAGTGAAATTGAAAGATTGGAAACATTTTCAAAAAGTTCAGAAAATGGAAATATTGTTGAAAAAGATATTAAACGAATAAAACAAAAATATTTAAACATTCAGGAAGGAGAAAAATAGTATGGAACTATCTAATAAAGAAAAAATTAAAAACATTATAGATGAAATAGAAAAATCCTTAACAAAGGATGAAGAAGAAATTCTAAAACAAATAATAGATATAGAAATAGAAGAAGAATATACATCTGACAACGAGGGTATTGAAAAGAAAATAAAAGAATTAATTGATGAAAGATTGGATAAATAAATATGCTTAAAATAGAAAAGATTACTATCTACAATTTCAAATCCTATTATAAAGAACAAAGCATAGATTTTCTTGATTCTAATGGTCTAACTATTATTTATGGTGAAAATGGTGCTGGAAAATCAACCATAATGGAATCAGTTAAATTTTGCTTAGGATATCACATTAAAAGAGAACAAATCAATAACGATACTATTGAAACAGAAGTATTAAATACTTTATCAAAGCAAGAAAAAGATTACAAAATTAATGTAAAGCTTAATTTAAAATGAAATGACGAATCTTATGAAATATCTCGAACATTACAAAAACAAAATGATGTATGAGAAAATGAATTAACCATAAAAAATATAAGCAACAATAATTCTTTCCTTTCAGAAGATCAATCAAAGAAATTTATTGAAAAAATATTTCCAGAAAAAACTATCAAATTTTTCCTTTTTGATGGAGAAAATACTTTTGAAGAATATAAAAGCCTTTTATCAACAAAAAGCTTGTCAGAAAATGTTTTGAAAACTGATATATTAAAAATATTGGGAATAGATTCTATACAAAATGGAATTCATCATTTAAGGAAAATATTAGAGATTTACACTAAAGAAAAACAAGCATTATCTAAAAAAAGTGAACAAAACGAGAAAATAAAACATCAAATAGAACAATTAGAAAATTCAAAAAATAATCTTAATAGACAAATACAAAATAAACAAAATGAATTAGAAAAAAAGAAAACAGATAAAGAGAAATTAGAAGAATATTTGAAGAATAATGAAGTTATAAAAGAATATTTAACAAAAAAAGAATCTTTTGAAAAAAATATTAGCGATCTTTCCAATGAGCAAGAAAAACAAATTTCAAAATTACAAGAATATTTAAACAATAACAATGTTTTTGCTTTTTGCAAAACAAAAATTATTAATTTTATTAAAACACAAAATGATGTAAAAAATGATGAGATTGAAAACTTTAATCAAAAATCAAAAATAATTAATGAAATTCAAGAATTAAATAATCTTAAAAATGAAAATAAATGTATTCATTGTAAAAGAGAAATTACAGAACAAGATAAAAGAGATTTAGATGAAAAAATCAATATCTTAAAAACAGGCCAAAATTTAAATTTTGAAAATAATGCTAAATATAATTCTTTAAAATTAATTGAAGATATTGAAAAAAATATTAATAATAGTTCCTTTTTCAATGATTTAAAAAATATCGAAAGTCAAATAAAAGATTTAAAAGATAAGATTCAAATTGAAAATAAAAGAAAAAATGACGAACAACAAGAAATTGAAAAATATAAATTCTCAAATGAAGATACTAATGAATATAAAAATAAATTTAATGAATACAAATATCTTAATGACGATATAAATTCATTATTATTTGATATAAATTCATATATCGAACATATGAAAGGGATAGAAAAAGATCTTGATGAAGCTACCAATAAACTTGAAACTGATGATACCAACAAAGAAAAAGTTGAAAAAATAACTAAAAAAATTGATTTAATTAAGAAATTAAGGGTTTGCTTAGAAAACGCAGAAAAAAAATATGCTGTAAAAATTAAAGATAAAGTTCAAAATGATGCTAACGAAATGTTTCAAAAAATTAAAAATTTTGATAGTTACAAAGAATTATTAATTTCTGATATTTATAAGGTTTCTTTGAAAGACAAGAATGATAAAATTATCTTTTCTCCATCACAAGGAGAAAATGTAATCATAATCTTGTCATTAATATATGGAATTCATAAAAACTCAATAGTTAATGGAACAATTTTCTTTGATGCTCCTTTTAGTGTTCTAACAGATAGTAACTCTATCAAAATATATAAACACATTTCACAAATTTCTGATAAGGTAATTTTACTTTCTCATGAGAAAGAATACTTAAAAAATAAAGATTTTAAAGTTTTAAACGAGTATGAAATAGTTAAAGAAAAATCAAGTTCGAATACCGATTTAGATATTTATAAATCTAAAATTAAAAGTTTATAAAGGAGAAAATAATGTCTGACAAAACTCAAATAGGTTTAACTGATGATAGTAGTAATGCAATTCAAAAATTATTAAATACAAAATACTTTGAGCATAGAAATGAAGTTGCAATTTTTGGACTTGTGTATGCAATTAAAAATGAGCTATTTTTAGAAAATAATAAAGCTAAAAAAACTACTTGACATGACAGCGCAATTATGAATTTGATTAATGAAAACATTAAAAATGAATTATTAGTAAAAATATATCAAGTTATTTATCCTAATATGGATGTAAAAGATAATATTGTTAGAATAACTGAATACTTAATAAATAATGGATTAGAAGATATGTATAAAAAATATTTAAAAGATAATATAAATCCGAATATTTATTTAACAGAAATAATAGGTAATGATGAATAATTTTTATGATCGAAGCTTTTTATTTCAAAAAAGTATTGAAGAAAAAACACTTGAAAATCAATTTGATAAATATTCTGATAACTCACTTATTTGTAAAATATTAGAAAAAATTTTTATTAATTTAGAAAATTTAAAAGAAGAAAAAATTTATTTACGAGAATTTATAAGTGCTTTTTTAGAAAGTAATGATTATGATTTTAAAAAAATCAACATTTCTAAGCTAGGAAATAGTATTAAAGAATACTTAATTATGTCTAATAATAGAATATTAGGCATAAAAAATGAAATAATAGAAATTTTAGATAAAATCAAAACATTTAAAAATAAATATATTTCATTATTTCAATATAAAAATGATGTTAAAAGTCTTAATTGACTTGAAATAAGTAAAGAAATTGAGAATATTGATTTTGATAGTGTTTTTGATTTATATTTAAATTTTTTAATAGACAAAAATTTTCCTTTACATATAAAAGTAGAAAAAATTTTTTTTACTTTAATCAATTGAGAAGAAATAAATCAAAACATCAATGAATTTAAAGCACAACATCAAAATATTAAAACAAAATTCATTTTTGACTCTGAACAAACTAATTTACTACTACAAAATTTAAATATTTACAATTGGAATGACTTATCAAAATGTTCAAATGATTTTTTAGCTTTTCTTTTTGGAACTAATATACATCAATTATTAATAGATGCTAATTTTTATCAAAAATATTATCAAGAAATAGTAGATAAACTAAATGACAATAATATTGACATTAATGATTTAAAAAATGATAATAAGGATATTTATATTTTAAGTAAATTAAGAAAATATAAATATGATGAAACTATATTAAACAAAGTATTTGAAGATAGAAACTTTCCACAGTATATTCATTTTTCTGAATTAAATGAAATATTTAAAAATGAGCAATTTTGAATTTTTATAAAAGAAATGACAATATTAAATTCTAGTGGTAAGTATTCTTTTAACAAAAAATATCATTTTTTCTATGATAAAAAAATTTTCAACATTCAGAAAATATTGGAAAGTTTACCTGAAATAATCAAAAGTGAAGATATCAGTAACTTTAGTATTTTGGAAAAAGAAATAATTATCGATAAATATAAAAAAATTGGAAATGCCTATGCAAAAATTGGTTTTAGTTTTACTGATTTAATTGAAAAGGAAATTAAAGAAAATTTTCCCATGGGTTATAAAATTGATCAGCTAAAGATAAATGATGACTTTATAAAATTAGAAAAAATACTATTTGAAAAATATGAACTTCATTTGACGCTTAAAAAACTTAATAGTTTTTGAAATAGAAAAAGACTAATATTAATTGATAGAGGATTATATTCACATTATGAAAATCTAGAAGAACAGCAAATAGAATGCATCAAAAATATGAAAGAAGAAATCATTAATTTTATAGAAAAAGAAATAGATGAAAAATCTTTTGTTTTTTATCACACTATTTTTAAGTATTTTCTTATCCCATTTAAAAATAGTAATATTCATAATGAATATTTAGTTAAAGGACTTGTTGATGAAATAATTCTTTCTAAAGATGATCGATATAGATTTGCAAGAAACAAAATAATTAAGAAAGATTTTGAAGAAAATGTAAATACAAATATTTTCAAAACAATAGAAGAAATGAAAGGTGTATTTAGTATAAGAGATCTTTTACAAAAATTCAATGGTAAAAAATCTTATTTTTTTACACAAGGATTTGACAAAATTAAAAACAAAATAATAAAATTAAAAAAGGAAACATTTATTTCTGGAAAATGATTAGAAATAAAAGAAGAAAGTAAAAATGATATTCTTGAAAACCTATTTAATTTAATCCAAAATAGTGAATTTGGAATTGTTAGCTCTCAAAAATTATTTAATAACTTTGTAGAAAATTACAAACTTTCATATGACAAATTAGAAAACTATTTACAAGATGAATTTTCTTTCTTTTCATTAACTAATTATTTATTTTTAAATCAAAATAACTATCTTAAAGATTTTGGTTTTCGTAGACCATATGTTTGAAATAAAAATTTATATGACCAAGTCAATAAAGAAACTTTATTAGAAGCTATCATAAAATCAATTAATAAGGACATCATTAAAATTGATGAATTAAAATTTCTGCTTGAAAAATATGAATTTATAAATTATCAATTTTATAGTGAAAAAATGAAAAATTTAAATTACATTAGAATAAATAGAAGTGAATACTTAAAATCAGAGTTATTTGAATTTAATGATAATGAAATCGAATCAAATAGTAAAATAATAAATGATTTTTTTGAATTTAAAGAATCATTTAATGAAAAAACAATTGGTTTAGATGAAATTGATTATAGTTCATTTGAAGCACATTATAATTTTGAATGAAATAAGTATTCATTGACATCTTTTATTCAAAGATATTTAGACGATTTTTTTGAAGTAAAAGATGATAATATAATCAAAATTGAACAATAAACTTTTTTCCTTTTTCGAAATTAATTAATAAAAAAATCATTTTTACCCTATTTATAGACAAATAAGGAAAAATGATTTTTTATTTTAATAGTTAAATTAATTAACATTCGTATTTATCAGGATGTTCTTTTTTCATCTTTTCTAAGAATTTTTCTTTTGGAAGCTTACCAAATTTTTCCATCAATTCAGTACATTCTTGTAATTCTTGAATAGCTCAATCAACACCTTCAAAACCTTCAACTTTTGTTAAACCAGGTTTTTTTCAATCTTTGTAATGTGAAAAGAAATGGTCAATATTTTGCAATCATTCTTTTGGCAATTCTTCTAATTTGGTAATTTTATCCAATCTATAATCATCAGCATGCACAGCAATTAATTTTGTGTCTGTTTCTCCTGAATCAATCATTTTCATAGCACCAATTATTCTAGCTTTTAAAATTACTCCTGGTAAAAATTGTTCTTCTGAAAACAATAATACATCTAATTCATCGCCATCTCAATCAAGTGCTTGAGGAACAAAACCATAAACACATGGATATACAAAATCTCCTCTTAAAATTCTATCCACTTCAATGTTTCCAGTAGCACGATTGTATTCGTATTTAATTCTTGAATTCTTTTGAATTTCAACTTTCATCTCAACTATATTTTTCATATTTTTAATGATATCATTATTCTTAAAAATTAATAATTTTCAAACAGGTATTTTTTAAAAAAGTAGTTACTATAAACTACTTTCATTCTTCATTATTATGATATGGCGGGAGTTGCAGGACTCGAACCCACATAAACAGTTTTGGAGACTGCAGTAATGCCTTTATACTAAACTCCCATTTGTCTTTAAGTTTTTAAAGACAAAAATTTAAATATTATCAAAATGTTTTTCAATTCATTTTTGTTTTAATATTTTTCAACATTTTGAATATATGAAGTTCAATTAGGAATATAAGGGATTTGATATATTTTGCATTGCTCTTGAATAAATTTATCTCATTCATAATCTGAAATTTGTAACCTTAGTCCATCATTAGGAAAAGTCCTTTGAGACAAAATAATTAAATAGTGTAAAAACGCATGTTGTTCTAAAGAAACTATAATTGCTGGTGTATTTATTAATTCTTTAGCTTCTGGTGCTTTAGAATTGATTAAAGCACCAGTTATATTAATTTCTATTAAATGGTGTCGATTATATTTTCACATCATTCCCTTAGATGTAGGAATTCTATAATTTTTGTAATGATCGGAAATTTTTAGTTCATTGTAATTTGCAATAGGATTGGTTTTTGACATTTTTTTAACAACATCAAAATATCAATTGTATGCTAATTCGTTAATTTCTTTTTTGCTTAATTTACTTATTTTCATAGTTATTTACCAAATTTAAAATGACAAATATCTCCATCTTTCATAATATAAGTTTTACCTTCGGAACGCATTTTACCAGCAGCTTTTGCTCCTTGTTCTCCATTATAATCTATGTAATCTTGATAAGAAATAATATCTGCTTTAATAAATTTTTTCTCAAAATCACTGTGAATAATACCAGCGCATTTAGGAGCACATGAACCTTTTGAATAAACTCATGCTCTTACTTCCATTGGACCAGCAGTAAAGTATGTTTCTAATTTTAATAATTCAAAAGAAGCTTTAACTAATTTATTTAATCCGCTTTCTTCGATTCCATAGCTTGCCATTCATTCTTGCAATTCTTGTTCATCAGCAATGTTTGCTAATTCACTTTCTATTTGTACACATATTGGTAAAACTAAACAATCTTGTTTAGTTGCTTCTTGTAAAAGATTTATGTATTTAGGATCTTTTTCATAATTGTTCATTTGATCCACTGAAATATTAGCAACATAAATCATTGGTTTAGCAGTTAATAGTTGTCAACTTTTAAGAATTTTTAATTCTTCTTCATTAAAATCTTTGGTTATTTCACGCACTGAAATATTTTTTTCTAATTGCTCTTTGATTTTTAAAGCTAATTGTTCTTCAACAATTGCCTCTTTAACTCCAGCTTTTGCTTTTTTATGCACTCTATTTAAAACATTTGAAATAGTTTCATAATCAGCTAAAATCAATTCAGTGTTGATTACATATTGATCAACAATTGGATCAACTTGATTATTAACATGAACAATGTCTTTGTTTTCAAAACAACGAACTACATGAATAATTGCATCTACTTCTCTAATGTTAGAAAGGAACTTATTACCTAATCCTTCACCTTTAGAAGCACCTTTTACTAAACCAGCGATAT
Organism: Mycoplasmopsis hyopharyngis; assembly: GCF_045276885.1. Lineage (NCBI taxonomy): Bacteria > Bacillati > Mycoplasmatota > Mycoplasmoidales > Metamycoplasmataceae > Mycoplasmopsis > Mycoplasmopsis hyopharyngis. The sequence goes on from NZ_CP174164.1 coordinate 660,829, forward strand.
CAACAAAGTCAAAGGTACCATAAATAATTTTTTCTGGATTTACTAAACTAGCAATTTTTTGTAATCTTTTATCAACTAAACTAATAGTACTAATGTTAGGCTCAATGGTAGTAAATGGATAATTACTTGCTTCTACTTGATTTTTAGTAATTGCAGCAAACAATGTACTTTTACCAACATTGGGAAGTCCAACAATACCTGCTTTTAAAGCCATATAACTCCTTTTATTTTTTCTTATCTAAATATGAAGCAAACGCTGCAATCAATAACACCACAACAATAATTAATGGACCTCATATTTGGAAATAAGGTAAATTCCATTTGCTTCCTGGACCTAAAAATTTATTTAAACCAGAATATGCTGTAATTCCCGCAAAAATTAACACTGTCAATTGTAAGATACCAGCATTGATTGCTTTTTTCTTTTCTCTGTTTCCATCTTCGATTGCAAATCTAGCTTGGATAGCGGAAATGGCACTAGCCATTTTTTCTTCTAGTTCACAATTGGTGTAAATGTCTTTTTTCAAATTAGCAACAACATTTGAATTTTGAATTCCAGAATTAAAGTCTTTTAATTTGCTGCTATAGTAATTCAAAATAGGTAAAGAATTTTTTAGACCATAAAAGTCGTAATCAACTTTAGAAATATTATTGATCAATGAATCAGAAAGCATTCAAAATGATTGAATAGCATTAAATGAGTTTACAAAACTTTTTATTGATTCATTTTGCTTGCTAGTTAATAATTCAAATAAATTATTAACATTAGTTTTTATTAAACCTTCATTGTTAGCGCATTTATATTTTGAACTATTGTCATCAAGATAATAAATATCATTAGCACCTAATTTTTTTTCTAAAAAACTAATATTATTTCACTTTAAATAATTGTGAATTCCTTTATAAGTGATTGGTTGAGTTCATTTTGAAATTTCAATTATTTCACTATTTTCAGGTTGAAAAAAAATATTTCTAATGTATGAAAAACTATCATAATTATTCTTTGAATAATCACTAAAAAGCGATAAAGGACGATTTAATTTCTTTCTTGATTTAATCACTTTATCATCACTATTTGTTTTGGTTCAAAAATCTTTTTTGTATAAAGATAGTCTCATTTTTTGAATAGTTTGTAAAATGATGTTTCTTTGTTTAATAAAGAAAAGTTGTGAATAATCAATTTTATTTTCACTGTTTTTATAAATATTTGAATATTCTAAAAAATAGTAATTAACAAAATTTTGTATGAATTTTACTTTAGCGGTATTTGATAAATTGCTAAAATCTTCAATTATTTTTTGAGAATTAAAAACATCATTAAAAGTAGTTTCAAATAATATTTTTAAAAAAACGTTATCATCATTTTGTTCTAGCAAAATTTCATTGATTGAATATAAGTGATTAAAAACAACAATCCCAGTTTCATAAACTGAATAATAAAAATTAGGATTTTCTTGTTTGTTAATTCAAACTCTGCAAAGTAATTCTTTACTGTCTTCAAAATTAATAACTTGTAAATTATTAGAATATTTATCTTTTTTTCATTCTAAATGCTTAGAAAATTCATTTTGTAAATTGTATTGGACATATGAATTACTATCGAAATTTTGATTTGTTTTTTTAGTAGGAAAAGGATCGATTTCTTTAATAATAAACTTTGCTAATAAATCGTAATTTTTACTTGCTTCAAACCTGTTCAAATCAAAAGGATAAGAAATAGTTTTTCCTAAATCCATTGGAATAACATTTAAAATTTTAATGTTTTCAATAGGTTTTATTGCTTTTCTAAATCATTCACAAAAGGTTTCAAAATTCTCTCATTTGGTAACTGGTTTTTCTTCAGAGTTAATATTATCTTTATTTTTTTTCTTAAAAGAAAATTTTGCTAATACATTCTTAAAAAAGTTTTTCATAGTATATTTATTTTACTTTAATATATTTAATAAAATTATTATATTAATATAATAAGGAGCAAAAATGAAAAAAGTCTACTTAATACTAGGTCATCCTAGCAAAGATTCTTTTAATGGAAAGTTAGCTGATGCATATGAAAATCAATTGAAAAAATTAAATTACGAAGTTAAAAGAGTTAATTTAATTGATTTGAATTTTGATTTAAATTTACATAAAGAAAATCAAAAATATGAAACTACAATCAAACAAGAACAAGAAAATATTAAATGAGCAGACGAATTAATTTTCTTTTACCCTCTATGATGAGGTAATGTACCTGCGTTATTAAAAGGTTATATTGATAATGTTTTTACACCTAATTTTGCTTACAAGTATCATAGTAATGATTCATTGTGAGACAAATTACTAAAAGGTAAAACTGCTAGAATTTTTTCAACTTGTGATGCTCCTAGTTGATTTATCAAATTAATTTACAAAAATTGCGACTTTACCTTTTTTAAAAGAGCGGTTTGCTGATTTACTGGAATCAAAGTAAAACAAACCAAAAGAATTAGTAAGTTATTTAAACTAAATGAAACTCAAAGACAAAATACAATTACCAAAATAATTAAGAAAATAAAATAAAAATAAGTTCATAACCTTGCTCTTAAAAGATTATGAACTTATTTTTTTTAAGGCTCTAATTAGAAGAATAGAATAATGCTTTACCTTTTGTAACAGCATCTTCCATTTTATCAAATGCTACACCAGCTTTCTTTTTTCATTTTTTCTTATTTAGAATATATAAAACCATTGGTACTATAAATAGAAAGAATAAAAATATAGCAAGTTTAATATTCATTATAGATTTATCCAAAGCAAAATCTGTTTCTCTGAAATATTTAACGTAGTCATTTTCTAGAGCAACTAATTCTTGATAATGTTCAATATTTACTTCTCTATTCATTGTTATTCTATCGTTAGTTACACCAATTGTTTGTCATCCAAAAGATGAATAATGTTCAATAATTTCTTGTTGTGATAATCAATGATATTTTGTATTAAAAACTTTTGTTTCTAAAGCCATTTCTTCCCCTTTGTTGTTTAATTTTTAATAATTTTACAAGATAGATAGATAGATAGATAATTTAAAAAATAAATGCAAAAATAAAAATTCCTATTTTCGGAATTTTTATTGATTTTTTATTAATAATAAAAGGTGAGGGTTATTTTTGACTTTGCATATCTTGTTTTTCTTTAGTTATAAAATCTTGAAAATCAAAATTTGAAATATTAAATTCTTTAGGTGGTAATGAATATAAATTAATACTTTGATTATTAATTGGATTAATAAAACTTAAATTGTACGCATGCAAGTATTGATTAAAATCATCTACAAAGCTTCCATAAATTGGGTCGCCATAAACAGGGTGCTTAATATAAGATAAATGAACTCTAATTTGGTGAGTTCTTCCTGTTTCTAAAACACATTTAACCAAAGAAAGTATTTCGCCATCTTTGTAAAATTCACTAAGAACTTCAACGTTGGTTATAGCTTCTTTTGAATTGTTGTGGGTTACCATCATTTTTTGTCTATTTTTTTCATCTCTACCAATTGGTAAAATAATTTTCATTTTTTTGTCTTTGAATGAACCTTTGACAATTGCTAAATAATTTCTTTGAATTTGGTGTTCTTTTAGCATATCAGATAATAATTTATGAGTTTTATTATTTTTAGCAACAATTAATAAACCAGTTGTATCTTTATCGATTCTATGAACAATTCCAGGACGTAAAACACCATTTAAATCAGATAAAGTACTATATCTTTCAACTAGACCATTAATTAAAGTGTGCTCAAAATGACCTGGTGCAGGATGAACAACAAGGTTTTTAGGTTTATCAATAACAATTAAGTCTTGATCTTCATAAGCAATATTAAGATCCATTTTTTCTGGTTTGATATTCATTGCTTGTTTTTCTATTAATTTCAAGATTTTAATTTTTTGACCTTCATTAACAATAAAATTGGCTTTCGTAACAACTTTATCATTAACTAAAACTGCGTTTTCTTGAATTAAGGTTTGAATGTCGTTCCTTGTTATTTCTGTGTTATTTGATATATATTTATCAATTCTCTCTTTGTATAGTACTTCGATTTCTAACATAATTTATATATTATATTAATAAATGTTAAAAGTACTAACTTAATTTTTATAATCAAGGTTGAAAAGCTAAAGAACTAATTAAGAAATTCAAGTAAAAAATAAATAAAAATGGATATTTTTTATAACTAAAATAAACACTATTGATTGTCATAATTGGAACAAAAATATATAGATTCACTAATCTTCAATCTTTGAAAAATAAAGCGATATTGGAAAGATTATCTTTTTTAAGATATTGCTTATATGAATGATTGAATGAAAAATATGGCAAAAGGATACTAATAAACAATTGAATTGCTAAAGCAAAAACAATCCCGATAATGATTGGTTTGATAAAACTAATCAATTTTTTAAGGAATTGGTTTTCTGATTTTTGAATCCTTTTACTTGCTAAATGCATTATCAATATTGCAGGAATAACAAAAACTAAATAAGCAAAAAACATCGTAATTCAGCCTCATCATTGTCCATTAGCTGCATAAAAACCAGAAATCATAGCAAATTTAGGTGAAAGAATGCCAGGAGTTAAATTAGCAATTGAAAATATGTTTTGGATTTGACTTTGGTCAATTTTGATGTTGAATCATTTATCAAGATTTTGTCAAAATCATTGAAAAATTGACATAAATATTTGACCTCCGCCAAAAACTGATAAAGATATTAAAATCAAAAACAACAAAATAGCTAACAAGGAAAACAAACTAATCATGCGTTACCTCGTTTTTGTCTTTAATTGCCTTTTTAATACGATAAGCAATAAAAAATACACCAATCATTAATGATAAAAAGATAATTGGTAAATTAAATGGTGAAGGAACTAAAAAATTAAATAAGAAGCTAAACAAAAACAATAATATTCATAAAAAGTGTTCTTTTTTGCTTTGTCTTTTTGTAAAAATATTATTAAAACAAAAAACTAATAGAATTCCAACAATTGAACAAATGACAGCAACATTAAGCACATACAAATAATTAATAGGAATATATTTTGAAAAATATATTAATAAAAATGCGAAAAGAGTATGAGGCAAGATGGCAAAAATGGTTAAAATAAATCCTTTTGTAAAACCTAATAGTTTGATATTGATATAACTGAACATTTGAATTGCACTAGGGCCAGGTAATAAATTGGTGATTATAAAATTATTTTCGAATTCTTTTTCCGTTAATCATTTATATTTTTCAACCACAGTTTTCTTAATTACAATAATTAAAGCATTACCACCTCCAAAGGTAGTAAAGGTTCAAAGCATATTAATAAAAAATAATTTTCAAAAACTTATTTTAGTAGCATTTTTGGGTTCATTTATATCCATAAGTTTAATTATATTATTTATAACCTTATAAATAAAGAATATAAAAAGCACTAATTCACTAGTGCTTTGAATTTATTGCTTAATTATCTATTATTTTTTAATAAGTGGCCAACTAACTTAATTAATGGCAATAAGCTTTTTTCAATTTTGGTATGTAATGTAGCAAAGAAATCACTAAATTGTTCAATATAAGTTAATAAATCACAGTATCTGATCTTTTCGGTTTCATTATCATCATTAAAATATACATATTTATATTCTTCATCTATATTTGAATAATCTGAAGGTTTAAAAGGTTTAAAGTTGTCAATAAACAACGTTTGTCATTTAGTTTCTTTTTTATCTTCTTCTAGACCTTCATAACTGAATATAGCAGTAATTTTTTTCTTAAAGCATGAAATTGAAGAACTTATATAAGAATAATCTTTTGCGAAAAATTTGTCATTCATAAATTTTTCAAGTACATCAATCAACAATTCTTTTTTATCGCCGATAGCATTAGTTTTTAATTTAAAGGTGATATCAAAGTTAGTATCATATTTTTTCAAATCTACTAAATCTTCAGGTGCAGATTGTTTTGAAACTTCAAAGAAGTTAAAAATATTAAAATCAGGAATAATGTAATTTTCAAATTTTGGTGTTTTTAAATCCAATTCAATAATTTTAATCAAGTTAACTTTTTCAGTAATAATAGGTTTTGTAATTTCTCTATTATCATATTTCATTTTTTCTAGGTTCATTTGTGAATATGCTTCAGGATCATTTTTTAAATAAGCATCTTGGAAGTTTACATTTATGTTTCTATAAACATAATTTTGACTATATTCATTACATTTAACGATGTGGTTATGAGGAACATCTGGATAAACCATTTTTTGTACTCATACTTTTGTTGAAGAAGTATTAACAAAGTCTAAATCAACTAATGAATTAAAAGCATATTTTTTCAAATCTCTTCATTTTATATAGTTATCACTCATCGAATGAGCAATGTGTTCATCTATTCAATATTTTAATTTTTTATTCTTTTTGCCTAATGAAACACATAAAAGAATTGTAAAAAGTAAAATGAATGAAGTTGTTCCAGCAGTTATACCAATTACAATAAAATCAATTGTTGAAAGAGCTGAACTAAATTTGGTTAATAAAGTATTAAAATTAGCAGCAATAATTACCCCAAAAAAGATAATTAAAAACATAAATGAAAAGAAAAGAACTAAACCAATGTTTTTCTTATTTCTTTTAATTTTTTGTCTATAAACATCAACTGTTTCATAATCTATTTCCGATTTAACTTTTTCCAATAAATGTCTCTTAATTTTAGTTGTTACTATTTGTTCCCTTGAAAGAGTTTTTAATAGATTTTTATCTTTTTCTTCTGGAAATAGAAAATTAGGATTATCAATAATTTCTTTTTTGTCTTGGTATCTTTTTAAAAGTTCTTTTGTGTCTTCAACAGAGATTTTTTCTTCATATTTTCTTATTGAAGAATCGCCTTTTTTGTCTCTAATTCTTTTGAATTTAATCTTTTTTTCTTCTTCTTTGATTTCTATTTTGTTATCTAAATCATAGATATCACTGAAGTCTTCATCACTGAATAATTCATTAAAATATTCATCATTTTTGTAATCAATATTTTCTTGAATTTGACTTTTAGCTTTCTCTTCGTTATTATCAAAACTTGAATTGTATTCAGTCATATTTTTTCCTTTTGCGTCCTAATATTTTTTATTACTATTAATTATAGTAAAGATATAATAAGAACTATGAAAAAAACAAAATGAATAGCACCACTTATTTTACCTTCTATTTTAATGCCGGTGGCACTTGTTTCTAGCAAATGTAATCCTGAAACAGAAACAATTGATGTGGAAAAAGAAATAAAATTATTCTACATAGGTTCTGAAAATAAAGAATCTTTTGAAAAGGGTTTAATTGATAAAAATTCAATCAAAATTAATGATTTACAATTAGAAATAAATGGCGAAAAAAATAAAGACAAATATACTATAAAGAAAATAATGGTAAATTTCGACAATGAAAATGGTCATTTGCTTTTCCAATTAATAGATAAAAAAACTAATGCAAAAAGTGAAATTTATACCAAAGATTTTCCTATTCAAAAAACTTTTGAATTAAAAAATTTCTTTATTGAAACTAAAACTAATTTAACTTCAAAAATAAATGAAGAAAAGATTAAAGAAATTAAAAATTTCGCTGAAAAAGCCAAAGCAAATGTTGAAAAATTGGGTGCAGAACTTTTAAAAATTCAAAACGATTCTTCCCTTTCATTAACTGAAAAAGCTGAAAAAATAACTAAATTAGTTCAAGAACAGCAAAAATCATTAAAGGTATTCGTAAGTTCAAACATTATTGCTTATTTATTTGACAACATTGATTTGTTTATTGAAAAAATTGATGATTTTAAAAATGATGTTTCAATTATTCCAAATGAAAAAAGAATTGAAATTAAAAAAGAAATTGGAAAACTTGTAAATAATCTTAAAGAAGCTAAAGAAATTACTGAAGATACAATTGCTAATGCGATTGAAGATCAAATGCTTATGTATTTCCAAAAAACATTTTTAGAAACCATTTTTTATTTTAATAAGACTAATTACCCATTTTTCTTAAAAGCAAAAGAAAAATATGAACAAATGTTAGAAAAATCAAAAGGCAAAACTATTGTATTTTTAGCATTTTCAAAAGAATGTGGTCACTGCCAAGATTTTTTAAAATATTGAAATGAAAAGCATAAAAAAGCTTTTAGTGATGATGAACTTATTGCTTTCGATATCAATTTTGGAACTGAAGATGAAAAAAGAGATGCAACTATAATTACTGAAATTATCAAAAACAAATTAGGTGTTGCTTCAGGCAGTCAATTTAACTTACCATTTTTTGCGGTTATTAAAGATAAAAAAATCGTTGGGAACTCTTTATTTGTTCCTAACGAAAATGAATCATGAGAAAATAAATTATTAAGTCAAAGACACTAGTCTTTGATTTTTTCTTCATCAAAAACCCCGATATAAGGTAAATTTCTTAATTTTTCATTGTAATCTAATCCAAAACCTACCAAAAACTCATCAGGTGCTATTAAACCAAATTTATCCGCAACCAGTTCGACTTTTCTACCAGAAGGTTTATCCATTAAAGTTAATATTCTTAAACTATTTGGCTTTCTAGTTAACAGTAAATTTTTTATTTTTGATAAAGTAATGCCAGAATCAATAATATCTTCTACTATCAAAATATCTTTATTTTTAATATCTTGTGCTAAATCCATAATTATTTTTACAGAACCACTTGATAAAGTAGCTCCTTGGTAAGAAGAAGTGGTCATAAAATCTAATGAGTGATCTACATTAATATTCTTAATTAATTGTGCTAAAAAAGGTATTGATCCTTTTAATAAACCAACTAAAACTAAATCTTTAGAATCTTTATAAGTTTCATTTACTCATTTTGCTAATTCTAAAATTTTTGCTTCTATAACTTCTTGTGGAAAAACAACTTTTTTTATTAATGGATGTAGCTTGTTCATATTTTCTCCAAAATAAAAATTATTTAATACTTAAAACTTTGATGTTGTATTTTTTTGCTGTTTCTACTTCAACTTCTTGACCGATTTTAGCATCATAAATAGCTTTAGCTAATGGTGATTCATTTGAAATTTTATTTTCAAAAGGATTAGCATCGTGCGAACCCATAATGGTTACAGTGTAAGTATTATTATCTGATAAATCAATGTATTCAACTACTGAACCAATTCCTGCTTGGCCTTTTTTATCAGTTTTTTGAATAATAGTACTATTTTGTAAAATGTTTTCTAATTCAGCAATTCTACCTTCAACAATACTTTGACGATCACGAGCTGCATCATATTCAGCATTTTCTGAAAGGTCACCTTGTGCTCTTGCTTCTTTTAAAGCTTGTTGAACTGCTGGTCTTTCAACATTAATTAAATTTTGGTATTCTTCTTCATACTTTTTATAAGTTTCTTTAGTTAAAATAATTTCATTGGCTTTGATACTTTGTTTTGACATTTTAACTCCTTAAATAATTGTTATAAATTTTACTTTATTATTGTATTAATTTTACTTAATAATATATAAAAACTTTGAATGAGCAAAGGAAACTTCATGCTTGATGTTTTTTGTTATTAATTCTTTTTGTAAAAATTTCAAATTGTTTTTGTCAAAAATTAAACTTTGTTTAATCATCAACATACCTTTTTCTTTTAATTTTGGATAATAATCTTGGTAATCTCGGTAATTGTCAAAAGTAGACAAATTAATGATTAAATCATAGTCTTGTTCAACTTGTTCTATTGTTTTAACTGCTTGGGTAAAAAGTTCAGGTTTTTGTAAAACTTGTTGGTTTCATTTTTTAACATCGATATTTTTTTTCAAAATATTGATTTCCATTTTCAACACTTCTTGAAGAATCAATAATGGAGTTTCCAAATCTTTGCCTAAAAGAAGAACTTTTTTAAAATCATTTATTTTGATTGTTGAAGCAATTCATTTTAAATCATTTAAATGATAAGAATTTTTAAAACAAGAAACAATTCGAGCATCTAATTTGTTAAATTTTTGTGCTATTTCATTAACAATTGGAATGTCTTTTTCATCTATGTTTGCTACTAATGCTTTTTTCCGTAATTGTCTAGTTCATAGTCAAATAATTAAATAAATTAGCATTGAAATACCTACAACAACAGGTATAGAAATTAATAAACCTCTAGCCAATTCAGGATTTTTTTTGCTATTAATAAAATCTGAAATAGCATTAAATTGTAAAACAATATTTGAATTCATTTTTTCCTTCTATAGATGGTATTTTAAATACTCATCCAAAATTATTTGTGCTGCTAATTTATCTTTAAATTGCTTTCTCTTTTTTCTTTTCATTCCTGTTAACATCAAGATTTCTTCTGCTTTTTTTGTGCTTCCATATTCGTTTTCAAAATAAATATCAACATTAAATTGTTGTTTTATTTTATGTCCTAAATCTTGAATCAAAGTAGTTCTTTCACTAAAAGTTCCGTTTGATCTTAAAGGTAACCCAATGACTATTTTATCAACTTGATATTCTTGTAAATAATGTCCAATTCTTTTGAACATATAATCAAATTCATTTTCTGGAAATTTATAATTTTCTAGTCCAATAGAAATAATGTTGCTTTCATCTGAAATTGCAAACCCACAACTTGCAGTTCCTATGTCTAAAGCTAACTTACGCATTTAAATTTTCTTCATTTAAAAATTTAATTAAATCTGCAACATCAGCTTCAATTTTTCCCATTGCTAAAATTTTATTTCCGCCACCTTTGCCTTTAAATTTGGAAGTAATTTTATTAAAGATTGCTAATGAATCATATGTTTTAGAAGCAATTGCTAACATTATTTGACCAGGTTGTAAAATTGAACCACAAATAACTAATGAATTAACATCTTTTTCTCTAATAGTGCAAGTAACATTTTTTAATTCTTTAACTTTAACATCTAAATTAACATAAGTTTTGATATTTGACAATTGTTGATATTCGATTTTTTCAAAATCAAAGTTAATCTTTTCATTTTCTTTATTAATTTTTTTGTAATCTTCCCTTACTTTTAAAATTAATGAATACAACAAGTTATTATCTTTTTCCAAATTATTTGTTAATTTATAATCACATTTGTATGTTGAATCTAATTCTTTACACTTTTGAATTAAATTAGTTAATTCTTCTTGATGCATTTCAATTTGCTCTTTGTAATATTTATCAACTAATTTATTTGAAGTTACAACTTTAATTCTAAAAATTCCTGCTTGTTTTTTCTCAACACTAATGATTTTGAATTTTTCTAAGATTCCACTATTTGGTAAGTGAGTTCCGCCACATAAATCAGTAGTTACATTACCTCATTTAACCACTCTTACGTGTTTAGGATCTAGATATTCAGTTTCTTCAATAGTCATAATGGCGTTCAATTTTTTAGCATTTTCAATATCAGTAATTAAGTATTCTCTTTTAATATCTTTTGCAATGATATCTTTCATTATTTTTTCAATTTCCTCAATTTGTTCTTCTGTTGGTTTTTCATCAGCAGGAAAATCAAAAGTAAATCTTTCAAAAGTAATATCTGAACCCAATTGTTGAATTTGAGGACCTAAAACTTTTCTTAAAGCAGAAAAAACTAAATGGGTCGCAGAGTGGTTTCTTGCTAAATTCAATCTTTTTTCTTCATCTACATATGTTTTAATTTCTTTATTTGCATCAATTTTTCCTTCGACATAGTGAATGTGATTTGCAAATTTATCTTTAAAAACATCAAGAACCTTAATTTTATTTTTGCCTTGAATTAAATAACCATGATCGTGATTTTGACCACCACTAGTAGCATAAAAAGGAGTTTGTTCTAAAATCAAATAAGCTTTACCATTTATTGTCTTAACTTCTTTTTCTGCGTCTAGGAGTTTAATTATTTTTGTTTTATTTTTAAGTAAGTCATAACCAACAAATTGATCTAGTTTTTTATCAATGCTTACCAAAGAATTAATAGCCATTTGCATTCCCGAAACTTTTTCTGATCTTGATTTTTCAATATGTTCTTCTTTTGCTTTTTCAAATTCCTTTAAATCAACTTCAATGTTATTTTGTGAAAGAATTTCAGTGGTTAATTCAATAGGAAAACCATAAGTTTCAAATAATTTAAAAGCTAAATAACCATCAAAAATTTTAGTTTTATTATCAACTAGGAATTTATCTAAAATAGTTTTACCATTTTCAATAGTTTTGCTAAACAACTCTTCTTCATTTTTAATAACTTCAGCAACTTCATTTACTTCGTATTCAAATGGTAAAGATTCTTTAACTACATTAACTAATTTATATAAAAATTTGTTTGCAATACCTAATTGCATTGCTTTGTAAATCGATCTTCTAATCAATCTTCTTATGATGTATCCTCTACCAACATTTGAAGGTTTAACTCCATCAGCAATAGCATTAGCAACAGTTCTTAAGTGGTCAGCAATGATCTTAAAATTAACATTAATTAAATTTTGTTCTTGATCTTTTTGTTTAGCAAAATAAAAATCAACATCATACTTAACATTTTTAGGAGTGTATTTTTCAATTTCTTTAATAATTGGCATAAACAAATCACTATCGTAATTTGTAGGCACATCTTGCATTATAGAAACTATTCTTTCTAGACCAGCACCAGTATCAATATTTTTTTGTTTTAGTTCGGTGTAATTTCCTTCTCCATCAGAATTAAAAGTAGAAAAAACGATGTTTCAAATTTCTATATATCTATCATTTTCAATGTCATTTTTTAGAAGTTCAATTCCTCTAGAATCATACTTGGTTCCTCTATCAAAAAAGATTTCGGTATTAGGACCACAAGGACCAGCTCCTACTTCTCAAAAGTTAGTTTTTTTGTCTCCGGGAATTAAATGATCTTTGTCAAAACCATTAGCAATTCATAGGTCTCTAGTTTCCGTATCTTCCTTAAAATAAGTGAAATACAACTTTTCTTTTGGCATTTTTAAAACTTTTAATAAGTATTCAGTAGCAAATTCAATAGCTTCTTTTTTAAAGTAATTTCCAATTGAAAAATTACCTAGCATTTCAAAAAAAGTATGATGTCTAGAAGTAAAACCAACATTTTCAATATCGTTAGTTCTAATAGATTTTTGACTATTAGTTAATCTATAAGCAGGAGGAATTTTTTTACCACTAAAATAATCTTTTAAAGTAGCAACTCCTGAATTAATTCATAATAAAGAATTATCATTAACAGGAACTAATGATTTGGTTTCTACTACCAAATGGTTTTTAGATTTAAAAAAATCAAGTCAACTTTGTCTGATTTCTTTAGATGACATTTTTTTCATTTTTACTCCTTAGATATATTTTTTCTCTTTGTTATTTAAAAACACTTTTTCAATTACTGCTCCACCTAAACATTTTTGGCCATCATATAAAACTACTTGCTGTCCAGGGGTTACACTTTGACATTTTTGTGGGTATAAAACTTTGATTTGATCATTATCTAAAAACTCTACTTGAACCTTGATGTCTGCTTGACGGTATCTAAATTTAGCAGTTAAATTATTTTGATCAAATTCATGATTATTTAGATTCAGATTTGATGCAATTAAACAATCCGAATCTAAATATTCCATATGAGAAATTGGTGCTACATACAAAATATTTTTCTTAACATTGTGTCCACAAACATAATGTGGTTCAGTCATTCCACCTAAATTTAAACCTTTTCTTTGGCCAATTGTGTAATAAAAACAACCTTGATGTTTACCTAAAACCTTGTTGTCAATAATAGAAACAATGTCACCTTTTTGCATTGGAATATAGTTTTTTAAAAATTCAGTAAATCTTCTTTCACCAATAAAGCAAATGCCAGTTGAATCTTTTTTGTTAGCAGTTTCTAAATTTAATTCTTTAGCTATTTGTCTTACTTCACTTTTTTTAATTCTTGCTAATGGCATTATTACTTTTTTTAATTGTTCAAAAGTTAATTGAGATAAAAAATAACTTTGATCTTTTTCTGTATCAACTGCTCTATATAAATGTCCGTTTTGGACATTAGCATAATGACCCATAGCAATATAATCAGCACCTAAATTATTAAAAGCATAATCAGCAAAGGCTTTAAACTTGATGTATTTGTTGCACAAAATATCTGGATTTGGTGTTCTTCCTTTTTTATACTCTTGAATAAAGTTTAAAAAAACATCATCTCAATATTCTTTAACAAAATCAACTCGATGTAATTTAATATTCAACTTATTCGCAACCGCTAAAGCATCTTGGTAGTCTTTTTCTTGCGGACATTGGTCTTCAATCAATGAATCGTTGCCTAATATATCATTGTTGGTAAATGAATCTCAATTGCGCATAAAAAGTCCTTCAACCTCATATCCTTGTTGAAGCAATAAATAAGCGCAAACCGATGAATCAACACCGCCTGACATTCCTAAAATAACTTTTTTTCCTGCTTGTTTCATATTAATTTAATAATTATAATATTATTTAATACTTACTTATATATAAAAGGTTAAATAACCTTTATGTCCTTAAAAATATCCTTTAATTTTTTGCTTTTTATAATAAAATATTTATAGCAATACATCAAGACAGTAACGGTGTTTAACTTAATTATGTTACCTAGTGTATTTTCTACTTTTAAGTCCTAGGACTTTCGTTATTTTGTATTGCTAATTTAATACTTGATGAAAGGAGGCTTAATGCATTTATCTGCTAATAAACTTGCTAAAAAATCATTAGTTAAAGAAATAGAAGAAAGAATTAAATCTTCACAAGCTATTGCTTTAGCTGAATATAAAGGTCTTTCAGTTGCTGAACTTAAACAATTAAGAATTGAAGCAAAGAAAATGGGTGTTGAAATTAAAGTTTTCAAAAACCGTTTATTCAAAATTGCTGTTAAGAACTTAAAAATTCAAGGTTTAGACGATTTTTTAGTTGGACAAAACCTTTTTGCTTTTAGTAAAAATGACGATATGTCAGCAGCTAAACTTATATCAAAATTTGCTAAAGAAAACAAAGTTTTGGTAATCAAAGCTGGTACTTACGAAGGCAAAACTGTTGATGCTAAAGGCATTGAAGCTATTGCTGCTTTACCAACATACGATGAAGCATTGACTATTCTTGCTCGTTCTATGATGGCTCCATTACAACAATTATCTATATCACTTAAGTTATATAGTGAGAAAGAAAATTAATTCATAAAAAAGTTAATAAATATTGAAAGGAAAAATAAAAATGGCTAAATTAACAAAAGAATCATTTATAACCTCTTTAAAAGAAATGTCAATTAAAGAAGTTATGGAATTAGTAGAAGCAATGAAAGAAGAATTTGGAATTGACCCTGCTGCTGTTGCTGTTGCAGCTGCTCCTGCTGCTGCAGCTGCTGAAGAAAAATCAGAAGTTTCAGTTATTATTAAAGGTGACGGTGGTAAAAAATTACAAATCGTTAAAGCAGTTAAAGAATTACTTAACTTACCTTTAATGGATGCTAACAAATTAGTTTCAAATCTTCCTGCTACTATTAAAGAAAACATCAAACCAGAAGAAGCTGAACAAATTAAAGCAACTTTAGTTGAAGCTGGTGCTGAAGTTGAAATTAAATAAGTTTTAACAAACTTAAAATAATTAAAATTAAGACTCAAGTTTTGTTGAGTCTTTTTTTAAACTGCTTAAAAGTAAGCAGAAAAAGCAAAAATCAAACCAATTATAAAAAAGAAAATAAAAAAATGGCGGAACAGAGAGGATTCGAACCTCCGCGGGTGTTGCCACCCCTACAGTCTTAGCAGGACCGCCTCTTCGACCGACTTGAGTACTGTTCCACACAATAATCTTTTTAATTATAACAATAAAAAAATACTTTTAAAACTTAATATTGTGATAATATGAATATTATTATGAATCAAAAATTAGTAATAGTTGAATCACCAAATAAGATTGAAACCTTAAAAAAATACCTTGGTACAGATTATGATGTAATGGCTTCTGTTGGGCATATTAAAAAATTATCTACAAGAGGAGCACATGGTTTAGGAATAGATTTAGATAAATGAGAACCATACTTTATTATCGATCCTGAAAAAAAGGATGTTGTTAAAAAAATCAAAGAAAAAGCCAAAAGCGTTTCTGAAATATATATCGCAACTGACCCGGATCGTGAAGGCGAAGCAATTGGTGCACATTTGATCGAAATCCTCCAAAGCCCTAAAAAAAATAACAAACATTTTTACCGTGTTAGATTTAATGAAATTACCAAAGACGCTGTTTTAAATGCTATTCAAAAACCAAGTGAAATAGATGAAAATCTAGTTGAAGCACAAAAAGCAAGAAGAATGTTAGATAGAATTATTGGTTTTCGTCTTTCACAATTGATGAAAAAGAAATTAACTAATTATCCTACTAATCCTAGTGCTGGTAGAGTACAATCAATTGCTTTAAAACTAGTAGTTGATAGAGAAAATGAAATTGAAGCTTTTGTTCCTGTTGATTTTCACAAACTAAGCGCAAAATTACAAGATGACTTTTTAGTAGACTATATTAATTTAAATAATTCTTCTGAACAAAGATACTGAATTTTTCCAGAAGAATTACAAAAGATCAAAGATGAAATTGCTAAAGAACCTTCAAATAAAATGCTTGTAGTAGATATCAAAGAAAGCCAAAAAACTTTGGAAACTCTTACTCCATTTAAACAAGCAGTTCTTTATAAAAAATCGCCATATAATTCTAGATCTACCCAAGCTGCTGCTCAACATTTATATGAAATCGGTTTGATTTCATATCCTCGTACTGATAGTACAAGATTAAGTCAAACTTTTGTAAATCAGGCTAGAAGCTACATTGAAAAGCAATGAGGTAAAGAATATATTTTAGAAAACATTAAAGGTGAAGCAGGTACTCAAGATGCTCATGAGGCTATTAGACCTACTAATGTTGAATTAACTCCTTTAAGCGCTAAAGAAATTCATAATTTAAACGAATATGATTTTGGAGTTTATAAACTTATATATGAACACACATTATCCTGTTTAATCAAACCACCAGTGCGTTGTAATAAAACCTATTTATTTAAAAAACATAGTTTAGATTTTAAAGCGGTTATAAGTTCAATCATTTTTAACGGTTACTATGTTGTTAAAAATGAATACAAAAATGACATTGATCCTAAATTTGAACTAAATCAAGAAGTTGATGTTTTAAGCTATGACTTTCAAAATTGTCAAACTAAACCACCTGCTAGATATTCTGAAGGATCATTGATTGAAAAACTTGACCAAATTAAAGTTGGTAGACCTTCTACTTTTAGTTCTACTATTAGAATTATTTTAGAAAGAGAATATGTAGTTACTGAAAACAATTATTTAAAACCTACTAATTTTGGTAAAACTGTTTTAGAAAAATTGTTGTTTGGTTTTCCATCTATTATTAATGAACAATATACTGCTTCTGTAGAAAATCAACTTGATGATATTGCTATTGGAAATTTAAATTCTCGTCTTATATTAGATGATTTTTACAGCAAATTCAATGAAGTTTTAGATAAAGCAAGTCAAACAATTGAAATGACTAAAATTTCTGATATTGAGTTAGATGAACAATGTCCAAATTGTGGTTCAACTTTGATTGTTAAACATTCAAAATTTGGAAAATTTGCTGGATGCAGCGGCTTTCCAAATTGCAAATATTCTCGTAATATTCAAGATAAGAAAAGAAGATTTTTCTTTAGAAGAAAATAATTTTGCCTTACTTATACAAAAATCAAAAATTCCGTATTGGTCTATAAATAAGAACAATGCGGAATTTTTTGTTTAATTTTTGTTGTTTTACTTTAATTTAATTTTTTAACATTAATAACACAAAAGAATACAAAATTATCTATTTTTTTAAATTAATATATTATTAATATATAAATGCACTTAAGGAATAAACAATTATGAAAAATAAATTTTTATTAAAAAATGCTATTTTAGCAACCGCAATAACAGGAACTCTTGCTCCTATCTTTTTTATTTCTAGTAAGTGTGATAATAATGAATTTAAACAACAAGTTAAAAGCATTGAATTAAAATTGACAAACTTTCAAAATGAATTTAGCAAGCTAAAAAAATTGAATGTTCTTAAATTTAAAGACACACCTGAAATAACAAACTTATTAAATCAAATCTCATCATTTTCAAAGAAATTAAAAAAAGCCAAAAATATGGAACAAATAAATGATGACTTTATTTCTCTTAAAGATAATCTTGATAGATTTAACAAAGATGATTATTTAGAATTGTTCAATAGATATGATGTGTTGAAGAATTTACCTTCTAGATTAAAAACTTCTATTGATGACTTATGTCAAGAAATGGAAAACAGAGGTGAAAAAGAATTAGTTAAATTAATTACAGATAGATTTACTGATTTAAAAAATGCTATTAACACACCAAATGAAAAATATACAATTGCTGAAAAAGTAGCCTTTTTAGAATTCAAAAAAATATCTTTAGAAGTTATGGCTAATAAAGCTAACAAAAAAATGGAACCAGCAAGACAAGCTGCTATCAAACAATTAAAAGAATTAATTGCTTCAACATTAGTAATTGTAGAAAAATGAACTACCATTGACCTTGATCCAAATGAACACATTGGTGAAGATATTGATGATTATGAAAAAAGTTTATTTAGAAAAATTGAAAAGTTTTTATACAACCTTGATTTAGAAACTTTTTCTGAAATAAATAGAAGATTAGAAACTTTTAAAACAATTGCTGAAAACATTAAAGGAATTAATGAAGCTAATATTGATAAACTCTTAGAAGAAATGCAAAACTATTGTGAAAGTATTGTTTACTTCAATCATAATGTAAGTTCAAATCAAGAAATCCAGGCAGAACTTAAAAAGTTAATCACACAAGAAGAAATGACATTAGTAAATTCAACTTTTGACCTTTATGGTGAAATTCTTAAAAAGATTTTAAATTCTACAAAAGAAGAAATTCAAACAATTAAAACTCAAATTGAAGAAAGAAATAACAAATTAAAACCTATTTTAGAAAAACTTGAAAAGAAACTAAGAGAATTAGAACTACAAGCTGCTATTAAGGTTGCTGAAACTGATTGATTAGTATACACCAATCCTAAAGATGAAAAAGCTGGTGGTTATATCAATATGACAAAATTAAAAGAACTTGTTGAAAAAGCAAAAGATACTAACCAATTAAATTCTTTAAAACCTGAAGAATACATCAAACTAACTCATGATATTGAAAACACAATTGATAAATGTAGTCAACATTTAATCTTAAGACAAGAAATTACAACTTATCTTGACCAATCTAGAAAAATAGTTACTGAACTAAGAGTTGTGCAACTTAATGATGAAGCAACAAAACTAGAAACCTCAATAACTGAAAATAGTTTCCAAAATGATGAAAACTTAACTAATGAGATGCTTGTTGAAAAACAAAAAGCAATTATTAAGGCAAAAGATGATGCAACTGTTGTTTTATATAAGAAGAAATTTGAAATTAAATTTACTGAAGGTAAACAAATTGTTGAACAATTAAAAGCTAAAAATAAACTTGATGAAGCTGAAGCATTAAATGAGAAAATCAAAGAATTTGAACAAAAACTTATTGATGGTGAATTTGGGATCAATGATTATGAAGGTAAATACAATGATTTTGTTCAAATAATTGAGAATTTCAAAAAACTAATTCAATAACCCTTAAAATAGAAGGAAGTTTTCTTTCTATTTTTTGTTTTTCTCTATAAATAAGCATAAAACAA
The DNA here is from genome assembly GCF_045276885.1 of Mycoplasmopsis hyopharyngis. Taxonomy (NCBI): domain Bacteria; kingdom Bacillati; phylum Mycoplasmatota; order Mycoplasmoidales; family Metamycoplasmataceae; genus Mycoplasmopsis; species Mycoplasmopsis hyopharyngis. Next base: position 680,544 of record NZ_CP174164.1, read on the forward strand.
AAAATTTCATTTTTATAAATAGAGTATTACATCGAAAATATTATTCTTTAATTAATATATAATTATGGTTATATGAAAGAAGAGAATAATAAGAAATATAACGTAAGAATTGTTCAATTGCCTAATAAAGTTTTAAGACAAAAATCTAAAAATGTTCCTATTCCTTTGACTGCTGAAGATATTGAATTAGCTGAAAAAATGATTTACCATATCGATGATAGTCAAAAACCAGATACAAAATTCCAACCTGGTGTTGGGGTTGCAGCAGTTCAATATGGAACCTTAAAAAGAGTCTTTTATATTAACAACGAGAACTTTAAGGATGTTTTATTCAATCCAAAAGTAATCGCTGCTTCTGAACAAATGGCTGCTTTATCATCTGGTGAAGGGTGTTTAAGTGTACCACTTCATACCAAAGATACTGAAGGTTATGTTAAAAGAAGCAATAGAATTGTTGTTGAAGCTTATTCATATAAAGAAAGAAAATGAAAAACTTATGATGTTATTGGATACAATGCTATCATTATGCAACATGAATTAGATCACTTGGAAGGTAAATTATTTTTAGACCATATTGAAAATGATGATCCATGAAAACCACTTGATAATAAAAATAGAAAAGTAATTATTCTTTAATGGGAGAAAATCATGATACAAGAAATTACAACAAATCAATTAAATTTAGATCAATTTTTCACAAACTTTTTGAATGCTTCTAATCAAAAATTTATGATAGCAATCCCAATAGCACTTACAGTAATTATTTTGGCATTAGGATTTATCATTGGTTTTTTTAGAGGTATATTAGGTTTTTTAACTAACTTAATTTCTATTACTACTGGGTTTTTACTTGGTTTATTCTTAGCAGAACCAATTTTGTTATCGATAAAGAAAAAACTTCCAATAGACAATTTTTATTCGGTACATTTCAATGTCTTTAAACCACTCACAGTTCCCTTTGTGATTCTGGGAATGATAATTATTGCTTCTATTGTTGGTGAAATAGTTTATTGATGTTTAAGACCTTTATTGCTTAAACCAATGAAAATGAACAAAAAAACACACAAAAGCAACGCTTTGCATAGAAGTTTAGGTGCTACATTAGGTGTTGTTTCAATGGTTCCAGTTATTATTCTTACAACAAATGCTACAGCATTTTTATCACATAGTAATGTTTATACTGATTTTAACGACAAACTTATTAAAGGAATGACATTTAATAAAGGTAGTGGAATTTCAGCAGAAATGAGCTTACTTAAATCAGGACTTAAGTTGTACCTAGAAAAGGATGACAATAAAGAAAATGGTGTTAAGAAATTCACTTCTTTAATTTCAAGTGTTTTAAAAATGAAACCAGAAGAACAACACCACTTAACCAAAAACCAACTTGAACAAAGTAAAGTATTTATGAAAGATATTTTAAATTCAAAAACTGGTGAACAATTTATTTCAAACTTCATTAATAAATTTGCTGAAACCAACAAAAACTTTGATGCTTCAACCATTTTACAAATTGATGAAAACAAAGTTAAAGAAAACATTCAAAAACTAGATGGTGGAATTAAAGGTGTTTCAAAAGAGGGGATTGAAAATTACAAAAATTCAGTAAAAAAAGTTCTTGGAGATAAATACAAAAACGATGCTGAATTGAAAAAACAAGTTGATGAAAAAATTGATTTAATTACAAATCTTTTATTCATTTAATTTATTAGGTAAAAATTGAGAAAGAAAGCTTGCTAAAAGGCTTTCTTTTTTTATTTTTTGACGTTTTATATAAAATTAGCTAATAATTAATATAAAACAAGTTAACAAAGGAGAGAAGTAAATGAAAAAAGTTAAAGTAATTATTAAAAATAAAACTACTTTGGAATTAGAAGAAGATGCAAATAAAGGTGACATTATTGATTTAGAATCGTTAAGTAAAATTGATTTGACATCTTTCGAAAATACTTTGAAAATCAATGAAAATGAAATAATTGATAAAAAAATTCGTGATGTTAAAAATGATGCTGAAAAACAAATTAAAGAAAAGTACGAAAGTGAAAAAACACTTATAGAAGTGAAACTTCAAAGTAAATTTAAAGATGAACTTTCATCAAAAGATAATAAGATTTCTGAATTACAAAATAAAATAAATGATTTAGAAAAAAACAGTGAAATAGAAAGATTTAAACTAGAACAAAAACACCAAGAAGAATTAAAAAAGCAAAAAGAAAGCAATCAAAAAGACATTGAAAATAAAAATAGTCAAATTGATCTTTTAAAAAAAGATTTAGAAGAAGTAAAGACATTCAAAAATTCTCTTAATGTTAAAATGATAGGTGAAAGTCTTGAAAAATATTGTGAAGAAGAATTTAATAAGGTGAGACCTTATTCTTTTCCAAATGCTTATTTTGAAAAAGATAATGATGATAAATTGGGTTCAAAAGGTGATTTTATTTTCAGAGACTATTACAAAGAAGGTAATGATAGAATCGAAATTCTTTCAATTATGTTTGAAATGAAAAATGAAAATGATGAAACCAAAACCAAGCATAAAAATGAAGATTTTTATAAAAAATTAGATACAGATAGAAAAAATAAAAAATGTGAATATGCAATCTTAGTTTCTACTTTAGAAAAAGATAGCGAATTATTTAATGGAGGGATAGTTGATGTTTCTCATAGATATGAAAAAATGTATGTTATTAGACCAAGTTTTTTCATACCTATAATTTCCTTACTTAAAAAAGCAGCAGAGAGAAATGTTAATAATTTAAAAGAATTGATGGTTTACAAAAAAGAAAATGTTGATATTGAAAACTTTACAAGCAAATTGTGAGAATTTAAGAAAAATGCTGAAATATCATTAGAAAAGGCTGAAAATAACTTTGATGCCACAATCAAAGAAATTAATAATAGCATTGAAAGATTAACAAAAGCAAAAGAAGCACTTGAAAAATTCAAAAGAAATTTAAACATCTTTAACGATAAAATTCAAGCTATAACTTTAAGAAAACTTACCAAAGATAGTCCTAGTTTAGCAGCAAAATTTAAAGAAATTAGGGAAATTGAAGATCTAGAAGAAAAATAGTCTTATGACTTATTTTTTTTATACTTTATAATAGATAATTATGGAAAAAACAATGTATAACTCTATTTCTAAAATTAACGACAAATATAATGAATTAATGAAACAACTTGAAGAAAAAGAAGTTGTAGAAAATATTAAGTTATTTACAAAAATAAGTAAAGAAGCAAATTCAATTAAAGACATTGCTAGAGTTTTTAAATTATTACAAAATACTGAACATAACTTAATGACAGCTAAAGAAATGCTATATTCAAATGAAAAAGAATTTGCTGAATTAGCAAAAGCAGAAATTGATCTATATCAAGAAGAAATAAGAAAATATGAAGAAGAATTAAAAATATTAATTCTTCCAAAAGATGAATCTGATGAAAGAGATGTAATTGTTGAAATTAGAGGCGCTGCAGGAGGAGATGAAGCAAATATTTTTGCTGGTGACTTATTTAAAATGTATTCAAAATGAGCCACAGATAATAATTACAAAATTAAAATTTTAGATAGTTCAGCAGCTGATGCTGGTGGTTTTACACAAATTGTTTTTTCAGTTAAAGGTGAAAAAACCTTTGCTAAATTAAAATTTGAATCTGGTGCTCATCGAGTGCAAAGAATTCCTGTAACTGAAACTCAAGGAAGAATTCATACATCAACTGCTACTGTAACTGTTATTCCTGAAATTGAAGATGATGTTGAAATTGAAATTAATCCTCAAGATTTAAAAATTGATACTTACCGTTCTTCAGGTGCTGGTGGTCAATCAGTTAATACAACCGATTCAGCAGTTAGAATTACTCATATTCCTACTGGAATTATTGTTGCTTCACAAGATGAAAGATCACAAATTCAAAATAGAGCAGTTGCAATGACTATTTTAAAATCTAAGTTGTATGAACTTGAAATTCAAAAAAAACAAGCTACAGAAAGTGGTTATAGAAAACTAGCGGGTCATGGCGATAGAAGTGAAAAAATTAGAACTTACAACTATCCTCAAGATAGAGTAACTGATCATCGTATTGGTTTTTCTACTAGTTTAAAAGTAGTGGTTGAAGGAAAATTAAACCCTATTATTGATGCTTTATTAGCAGAAGAACAAAAACAAAAAATTGAAGAGGTTAACTCTTAATGCCAACTATTGAGCAATTGCTACTAGAAAAAAGAAGATATTCTTTAGAAGAAAAAATTTCTAATGAAGAAAAAGAAAAATTGCTTCAAGGTATGCCAGTTCAAAAAATAATAGGTTATATTGATATCGATGATGTAATAATAGACATTGATAAATTTTTTGTTTTAATTCCTAGATATGAAACTATGGAATTAGTTGATTTGATCAAAAAAAATTACCTTGAAGACAAAATGAAAGTTTTAGATCTTTGTTGTGGATCTGGTTATATAGGAATTGCTCTTAAAAAATTTAACAATAGCATTGAAGTAACTTCTAGTGATAACGATTCTCAAGCAATAGAAGCTACCATTCATAACGCTTTAAGAAATAACCTTGAAATTAAAGTGATGCAAAGTAATTTATTTGAAGAAATAGATCAAAAATACGACCTAATTGTTTCTAATCCGCCTTATTTAGACAAAACAAATGATCCAGTAGATGTATCAGTTTTAAAATGGGAACCCGATAATGCTTTATTTACTTCTGATGATGGTTGATTTTTCTATGAAAAAATACTAAAAGAATACAAAAACTTTTTAAATAAAAATGGTTATTTATTTTTAGAAATAAATCCAAGACATACCGAAAAATGAAAGCAAATTAAAAATGCAACAATTATTAAAGATATTAATAACAAAAATAGATTTGTCATTATAAAAAATGTTTAATTGAATATTTTTTTAATATCATTTAATTCAAATGAAGGGAGAAAAATGGAAAACTTTACAAGTAGACAACAAATAATTAAAAAAACTATACAACCATCTTCAATTCATTCACAAATTTTTGCTTATAAAAGAAATTTGATTACTGCAAAGGATTTAGAAAATGAAATTTTTGAATAAACATAAAATGCAAATTTTGTGATCACTTTTATCTTTATTAATTGTATTGTTCTTATTAAGCACAATAATTTTTATTATTTTTCCCGCAATAATGTATTCATTAAAATTTGAAAAAACTAATAAATTATTACCTATAAATAAAATACTAGCAATTGTTTTTTGAGTTTTTTTGCTTCCTTTAAGTATTTCTTTATTTTTTGTTAACAATTTTTATTTAAATCTAAAAAAGAAAAAAATAAATTGATACATATTAAGTATTATTTTGTTTTTTCAAATTAGTTTGCTAATTTATTTGATTTTTTACCAAATCAATAATATTGTTGTTTTTGAAGGAAAACTCAGAAATTACTTTACTAACTTTCCGTTTGGAATGACTTTTACAACACTTTGTTTAAGTCATATTTTTTCATTTTGATTTATTCTTGAAAACATTTATTCAAATAAATTGCTTAAAAAATTTTTTCAAGAATTTAAATTAGAACAAAATCAAAATAGCAAAACGGAAATAGAAGAAATAATTTTTTCTAACAAATATTTTGAAAATAGTCATTTACTTTTTGAATCAAAAAATAGAAAAATATATTTTGGTTTAGCTAACAAAAAATATGATGTTCAAAAAATTTATTTTGATGTAAAAAAAATAACAAAAGAAAAATTAGAATTCCAAATCATTGGAAAAAATATAAACCAAACAATTTTATTTGTATATAAATTTTCTAAAAATAAAAGAACCTGTTTTTCTTTATATAACAATAACGTATTAAAACAATTAGATAAAAATTTAGAAAAAGAGGTCGATAATGAAATATAAAACAAAGAAATTAATAGAAAATATACTTTTGCCTTTTGTTATATTTTTTGCCTTAACAACTTTTTCATTTTCACTCATAATGATTTTCTTGACATTGGAATTTTATGAAGGAGATTTAAGAGTTTATGGCCTAAATTATCTTGGTAATTATTTATTAAATTTGTATGCTTGCGGTTTGTTAACAACGCCATATTTTATTTTTTGACTTTCTTTCATTTTAATTTCTAATTTAAAAAAAACTTTAAAATGAAGAATAGGAACATTTTTAATGTTATCCTTTTTAATTAAATTATTTTTTGATACATTTTTACAATTTTTTAAAATTTTTGGCAACATTCCCTCTTATGCAATTGCTCATTTGGTAAATCATACTCAATTAATATTTATAGCAATTATTATTTATTACAAAATAAATGAAAGAAAACAAGAAAAAAAGATTTATGAATTTTTAAACAATATTGATACATTTAAAGAAACAAATGATTTAATATTATTTAATAATAATGAAAACGCAACAAAATCTAATTCATTTACAATTTTTGAATTTAAAAATAAACAAATATTTTTTAACTTTAATGAACAAATAGATAATATTTCAAAGCAACTTAAAACACTATTAACATTAGAAAATATCAAATCTAAAATTTATTTAAATTCTAAAAAAATAGAAAATAACATTCTTCAAATTGATTTATCAGTGATTTTTAAAGCTAAAAAATTAAAATTACAATTTGATTTTGAAATTTATATCACTAAAAATAAAATTGTAATATCTAATGAAATGAAAACGAAAAACAATCTATTATTAGAGAATTTAAGCTCTCCAATCGATTCGTTGGTAGAATATTCATTCTAAAATTGAGAATTTGCTTGATAAATACCAAGCGAATTTTTTAATATAGTAAAGAATTTGCCATTTAGTTTATTTACTATATTATGTATATAATTGAAATAATGCAAGAAAATCAAAGTAAAAAAACAAAAGAAAAATTTGAGCTTGTTTCAGAATATAAACCTTCTGGTGATCAACCAGAAGCAATTTTTGAATTAGTTACAAATATAAAAAATGGAATGTATGAACAAGTTCTGCAAGGGGTTACAGGTTCGGGTAAAACTTTTACCATTGCTAATGTAATAGAACAAATTAATCGACCTGTATTAGTCCTTTCTCATAATAAAACTTTAGCTAGTCAACTTTATTCTGAGCTAAAAGCATTTTTTCCTAATAATAAAGTTGAATATTTCGTTTCTTATTTTGATTTTTATAGACCTGAAGCTTATTTACCCGCAACTGATGTGTACATTGATAAAACTAGTAAAACAAATAAAGATTTAGATGCAATGCGTTTATCAGCATTAAATTCAATTGTTTCTGAGCCAGCTACAATTATTGTTTCTTCAGTAGCAGCAATTTATGGTGAATTAAATCCTAATCAATATTTTCAAAATATCTATGATATAAATGTTGGACAAAAAATCAAAAGGAACGATTTTTTGAAAATCTTAGTTAAAAGAAACTATAACAGAAATGATGTTGATTTAGTAAGTGGAACATTTATGGTTAAAGGCGATTTTGTCTTTATTAATCCAGCATATGTTAGTGATGAAATAATAAGAATTGACTTTTTTGGTGATGAAATTGAAGCTATTAATATTTGTGATTCTATTACTAGAATCAAAAAATTCGATGTTCCAAAATATAGAATTTTCCCCGGTGATGCTTACACCGTTGATAATGATGTAACTAAAAATGCTTGTGATCAAATAGAACAAGAATTAGAAGAAAGAATAAAATACTTTAAGAATAATAACCTTTTATTAGAAGCAGAAAGAATTGAACAAAGAACTAGAAATGATTTAGATTCCTTGCGTGAATTTGGTATTTGTCCCGGAATCGAAAACTATTCTAGATATCTAGATGGAAGAAAAAAAGGTGAAAGACCTTACACTTTGTTAGATTATTTTAGACTACAAGATAAAAAACCATTGCTTTTTATTGATGAATCACATATGATGATTTCTCAATTAAAAGCAATGTATAAAGGAGATCATTCAAGAAAAAAAACCTTAGTAGATTATGGTTTTAGATTACCTTCTGCTTTAGACAATCGTCCACTTAAATTCGAAGAATTTGAATCAGAATTTACAGATTTTCAAAAAATCTATATTTCAGCTACTCCTAGTGAATATGAATTAGATAGAACTCAAGGAGTTATTACCAAACTATTTATAAGACCTACTGGACTTTTAGACCCGGTGATTGAAACTAGACCTTCAACTAATCAAATTGAAGATATCTATGATGAATTACAAAAACAAAAAGCTAAAAATGAAAGAACGTTGATCTTAACCATTTCTAAACGAATGGCAGAAGAATTAACTAAATACTTCCAAGAAAAAAAGGAAAAAATTGCCTATATTCATTCTGAATATAATACTTTTGAAAGAAATGAAATCTTAACTAAATTAAGAAAAGGTATCTATGATACAGTAGTAGGAATTAACTTATTAAGAGAAGGTATTGACTTGCCAGAAGTTAGTTTAATAATGGTTTTAGAAGCTGACAAAGAAAACTTTTTTAGATCAACTACTAGTTTAATTCAGATTGTAGGTCGAGCAGCTAGAAATGCTAATGGTAGAGTTATTTTTTATGGTGATACCACTTCAAAAAGTATGAAGGAAACCATTGAAGATAATCGAATGAAACGTGAATTACAAATTGAATTTAATAAAAAACATAATATAGTTCCTAAAACTATCATCAAACCAATTACTGAGCCAATTAATGGTGATGGAATTAAAAGCCAAGTTGAATTCTTTTTTAAAAATACTACCGATGCTAAAAAAGCAGAATTTAACAAAAAAGATTTAATAGAAAACTTAAGAAAACAAATGAATCAAGCAGCTAAAGAACTTGATTATGAAAAAGCAATACAACTAAGAGATTTAATCACTCAAATTGAAAATAAATAAATAAAGGAGTAAAAATGACACTTAAAGAATACTTTAAAACAAAAAACTTAAATCTACAGGATTTTGAGCCTGAACAATTAGAACTAATTGAAGATGGTCTTAAAGACGGCTTAGATGTTTCTTGGTATGCTAATCCTAAGTTTGATTATATGCAAATGTTAGAAATTTGCCAAGGTCTTCAAGAAGGTTTAAAGGTTTCGTATTATGCTAAGCCTGAATTTGATTTTCATCAAATGCTAGAAATTCATGCTGGTCTTAAAGAAGGTTTGAATGTTGCTAAATTCGCACAACCTGAATATAGTTATCATGAAATGGCTCAAATTAGGGAAATTCTTTTTGATAAAAAATACAAATTTTCTGAATTTTTAGAATCAAATAATGTTGAACTAGAAAAATATGATTTAAGTCAAATATGAGAAATTCGCCAAGGTTTTGGAGAACGTGTTGATGTTACTCGTTATTTAAATCCTGAATTCGAATCAGAACACATGCAATATATACGTTTGGGTCTTAAAAAAGGTTTTGATGTTTCTTGGTATACGAACCCTAAATTCAATTATTGACAAGTAGCAGAAATTTACCAAGGACTTGAAGATGGTGTTGATGTATCTTGATATGCCGATCTTAAATTTAATGATGAGCAAATGTGAGAAATTCGTGAAGGTTTAAGTGCTGGACTTGATGTTTCAAAATATGCTGATTCAAAATTAGATTCAAAACAAATGGAAAAAATTCGTAAAGCTCTTCTTAAAGAAAAAAAGCAATCTAAGTCTAATACAGCCAAAGATAAATCAAAAGATAAAACAAATGAGTAAATCATTAATTTTATTTAATTACAATATTTAACTAAATATGTGAAGTAAAATGACAATAGAAGAATATTTTAAAAAGCACAATTTAAACCAACAAGATTTTGAGCCTGAGCAATTAGAACTAATTGAAGATGGTCTTAAAGATGGTTTAGATGTTTCTTTGTATGCTAATCCTAAATATGAATCAATAAAAATGTATGAAATTCTCTTAGCGCTTAGAGAAGAAAAACAACTTAAACTTAATCCAACCAAAAAGAAAACAAAAAACTAAAACAAAAGGAGCAATATGACTACTTTATTTGAATTAATGCAAAATAATCAAGATAAAAAGCTTGCTAATCCGATTGTTATTAAAGCAATAAAAAAATTACTTTTACAATCCGAAACATTAGAAAAAGACATAAAAGAATATTTAAAACAAGACAAACAATTTTTTGAAGAGCTTTTTGAAAATTATCTTGATGAATTTGCAGTTGTATTGCTTTCTATATTTTTAAAATACAATAAAGGAAACAATCCTAGTTTGTTTGAATTTTATGGTGGATATCAAAGTCAAAAATGTATTAGCAAACTAGATTTTGAAAACACAATTGTTTGGTTAGCAGATTATTTAGAATCTGAAAAAAGCATTATAAAATTTATTGAAAAATTTGACGTTTTTGCGGAAAATATAGATATTTCAATTATTAAAAAAATTTACAAATTTGACTGTTTTATAGATAAAAACAATAAAAAATATCTAACAATAACCTTTGATTTTTAGGAGAGCATATGAGTAAAACAAATGATTTTATAATCATAAAAGGTGCAAAAGAAAATAACTTAAAAAACATTGATTTGACTCTTCCTAAGAATAAATTAATTGTTTTTACCGGTTTATCTGGATCAGGAAAATCTTCATTAGCTTTTAATACCATTTATGAAGAAGGTAGAAGAAGATATGTTGATAGTTTAAGTAGTTATGCACGTCAATTTTTAGGCGGGACTTCAAAACCATTAGTAGATTCAATTGAAGGGTTATCACCTTCAATTTCAATCGAACAAAAAACAATACATAATAATCCTCGTTCAACTGTTGGTACTATTACTGAAATATATGATTATTTTAGGTTGCTAATGGCAAGAATTGGAATTCCTTATTGTCCTAATCATAATATCCCAATTAAAACACAAACTAATAAAGACATTATTAACACTATTTATAAAAATGAAGAAAACAGCAAAATTATTATTTATGCTCCAGTTGTAGAAAATGAAAAAGGGACTTTTGTTAATCTATTAGAAAAATTAAAAAATGAAGGTTTTGTTAGATTAAAAATTGATGATTTTATTTATTCATTAGATGACAAAATAGAATTGGATAAAAATAAAAGACACACAATTGATATTGTTATTGATAGGTTAATTTTGAATGAAGAAAACTACAACCGTCTTTCTGAAGCTATTGATATAGCGATTGATTATGGAAAAGGAATGGTTAAAGTTGAAGTTGTAGATAAAGGAATAAGTACTTTTTCAAAACAACACTCTTGTATATATAAAGATTTTGATATGCCTAAAATCGACACAAAATTGTTTTCGTTCAATTCACCTTATGGAATGTGTGATAACTGTAAAGGTTTAGGTGTAGATTTGAAAGCAGATTTTGATGCTATAGCACCAGAAAAATGAAGGAGCATCAAAGAAGGTGGAATTAAGTATTTTCAAAATACAGTTGATTCTAAAAATTTAGAATGACAAGAATTTGAAATTATGCTTAATCACTATCAAATTAACACTTCTACTCCAATTGAGGAATTAACTAGCAAAGAACTAAAAATTATCAAATATGGTTCAACCGAAGAAATTGAATATGTATTAGAATCGGTAAATGGAAACAAATTAAGAAGAGTTAAACATATTGAGGGAATCTTAACCAAAATTGAAAGAATGTATGTTGAAACCTCTTCAGAAAGAATTAGAGATTGATTAAAACAATATATGGGTACTTTTACTTGTTCAAAATGTAATGGTGCAAGATTGAACAAATATGCTTTAGCAGTTAAGATAAATGATTACAACATCGATGACTTTTCTAGACTTTCAATTCATGATGCATTAATTTCTATTGAAAATCTAAAATTAAATTCAGAAGAAAATCAAATTGCTAATTTAGTTATTACCGAATTGATTAACCGTTTATCTTTTTTACAAAATGTAGGACTAGATTATTTAACTTTAAATAGAACTGCAGAAAGTTTATCTGGTGGAGAAAGCCAACGGATAAAATTAGCAACACAAGTAGGTTCAAAGTTAACTGGAGTTTTATATGTTTTAGATGAACCGTCAATTGGTTTACATCAAAAAGATAATGAAAAATTAATTGCTACTTTAAAAGAAATGGTGGAAATTGGTAACACCTTGATTGTAGTTGAGCATGATGAAGAAACAATTAGAACTGCTGATCATATTGTTGATATTGGTCCAGAAGCAGGAATTCATGGTGGTAAAGTAGTTGCTCAAGGTTCAATTCAAGATATTCAAAACGCAAGTAATTCTATTACCGGTAAATATTTATCAGGAGAATTAAAAATTCCTATTCCCACTATTAGAAGAAGCGGAAATGAAAATGTAATTGTTGTTAAAGGTGCTAAAGAAAACAACTTAAAAAGCATTGATGTTAAATTTCCTTTAGGGAAATTAATAGGTGTTACTGGGGTTTCTGGTTCAGGGAAAAGTACTTTAGTAAATGAAATCTTAGTCAAGGGAATTGAAAAAATGTTGACTAAATCTACCTTAAATAAAAAAATAGGTAAATTTGATTCCATTACTGGTTTAATGAATGTAGATAAAATTGTGCAAGTAACTCAAACACCAATTGGAAGAACACCTCGTTCTAATCCTGCTACTTATACTTCAGTTTTTGACGACATTAGAGATATTTTTGCTTCAACCGAGGAAGCAAAAAGTAGAGGATACACTAAATCAAGATTTAGTTTTAATGTGCCTGGCGGTAGATGTGAAAAATGTGATGGAGATGGTTATATTAGAATTGAAATGCATTTTTTACCTGATGTTTTTGTGCCTTGTGATCAATGTGATGGTAAAAGGTATAATCGAGAAACATTGGAAATTAAATATAAAAATAAAAGCATTTCTGATGTTTTAGACTTAACAGTTGAAGAAGCTTTTATTTTGTTTGCTAATAGAAACATAATCAAAGACAAATTACAAACCTTAATTGATGTTGGTTTAGATTATATTAAACTAGGTCAATCATCAACTACTTTATCTGGTGGAGAAGCACAAAGAATAAAACTAGCTACCTATTTACAAAAAAAACCTACTGGAAAAACTATTTATGTTTTAGATGAACCAACAACTGGTTTACATACACATGATGTTAAAAAATTACTAAACGTAATTAATAAAATTGTAGATAATGGAGATACAATCATTACCATTGAACATAATTTAGACATTATCAAATCTTGTGATTATTTAATTGATTTAGGACCTGATGGTGGAATAAACGGAGGCACAATTGTGGCCACTGGAAGTCCTGAACAAGTATGTCAAAATCCTAATAGTTACACAGGTCAATATTTAAATAAAATTTTGAAGGAAAAATAATAATGATTTATACAAGTAATTGGACATTAGAAAAAATTTTATTATCATCTTTTAGCTTTTTTATCAACATCATTGTTATTATTTTATTTATATTTACTTTATTTCTAATTTATTACCTACATTTAAATGAAAACTTTATGCTTTGTATGAATCAAATGTTTATTGCAAAAATAAAAATTTAAAAGTACAAGAATGGCTAGTAGATTATTATTTGAAATTAGCTAAAAGAATGTTGTTAATTTCAATTGTTATTTTTATTTTTGAATTAGCAACCGTACCTATAACTATTAGATTTTTATTCATTAGTAATTGAAATAAAAATCCTTGAATAAATTCAATAGTTGGACTTTTGCTAATCTACATTTTTTCTTATAGTTTACTTATTTTTTCAAAAATTGTACCGAATTACAAAAAACAAAAAAGTTGAAAAAGATTTAATCAAAACTTAGATGATAGGTATTTAATAGAAAAAACTATTAATCCAGAAGCTACATCTGTTCAATTGAAAGTTAGTGTAAAAATCTATAAACTAAAAATTGAAAAGAAATACCATTTTCAAACATACTTCAATAAAAATTTTTCAAATTTAGCAAAAGAAGAACAAAAATGTTTAGTTTATATGAATTTAGTTCTTAATTATGATAAAACTGAATTTGATGAAAAAGATTTACAAGGCTATTTATCTATTGATATGTTTAAAGATGATGCCAAAATGGTTGGGATTGTTGAATAATAATAAAAATGCCGGAAAAAATACACCGATATTTCTTAAAGTGAAATACCAAGTGCAACACATTTGTGCTTGGTATTTTTTCTTGAGTTTTCAAGTTGGTAATTTACAATTTAAATTGGATAACAAAAATTTTTGAAGACTTACAATATGATGAAATTTATGTTTATGAAACTTCAAGAAATGATTTAAACCAGAAGAAATTGTTGCTATCTACCACAAGCAATGACAGATTGAAGAAAACTTTAGAACACTTAAAAATTCTTTAAAAATTAGACTAATTTTTGTTTGAAAAGCTGAACATATAAGAGGACATTTTGCTCTTTACTTTTTAGCACTGTAATTAAATATTCAATTTTCTTAGTAAATAAATGATTAAAGAAGCAAAGGAATGATAAAATCTATAATGTTAATAGAAAATTTATAGAAGCTATGAACACATAGAAAAAATAATCAATAACAATGTTGTTTATGTTGAAAAATAACTAATGATAATCGTATTTTACGCCAAAGTGACTACAAAATTATTGAATTAACTTTAAATAAAAAGTGAATTTAGGATAGTAATTTAAAAATTTCATATCCGCTTATTTTATAGGTGAATATGAAATTTTTTGTTTTACAACTTGAAAACTCAGGAAAATCAAAAGTTTTTTATTTAAATAACTTGATTTTATTTTAATTTTTGATCAAAACAAAACCATTCTAAAAATATTGCGTTCTATTTCTAAAATTATTGTTTAATAAGAAACGTTATTTTGACCTAGAAAGGCAAAATCAAGTTTTGATATTAATTATTATTTATTATGAGGACCAATAGAGGAACGTATTTTTCCTTCAGCTTCTAATTCATCAATTCATTTTTTAATATTTGGGATTGAAGAGTATTTTTCTAATAAATTAAATTTAGTTCAAATCATAGTCTTTTTATAATTTTCACTAAAATTTTGATAATAAATATTATCTTCGATAACCACATGTTTATTAAAATCTAATTCTTCATTTGAAGGTATATTTAACAATTTCTTAATTTTTTGAACATCAAATATATATGTTTTTAATACTATATTTCTATATGAATGGTGAAGTGTTAAACTACTATGAGTAAGTTTATCATTTTTAATTATTCTTGAAAAATACAATTTACTATCTTTTACATATGGCATTCAATAGAAAATATCATCCGATTTTTCAGATAAATTTGTTCCAGTAAAAAATAAATATTTTTTAGAAGCATCTAAAAAAGATTCGGAAAATTGCTTTCTTGTCTTAAAAAAATCATAATGTTCAAATGATATAAATTTATCGAAATCAAATGGTTTATTTTCATAATCTAAACTAGGTAAATACATTTTAAATTCATTAAATTTTGGTTTAAATTCATCACTTTGACCTTGAAATAAATTAGTTTTGAATTTAAACAAGAAATCATCCTTATAAGAGTCGTCATATTTTTTAAAACACAAAAATTCATCAAATTCAGTATATTTGGGGCTTCAAGAATCAAACTCTATCCTTTTGGGTGAAGATTCATCAGTTTTTTCATATAAATCTAAATTACTTCGAAAATCAATAGGATATGCAAATCATCTTTTAAATTCAATAATGTTTGATTTAATTATTTTTTCAGGAATAATTTTTTGATTTAAAAAGATATCATCAATTTCTTTAATAGTTATATTTTTGGGCGAATTATCTTGTTTAAAAATTATTTGTTCATCAAATAAAGAATAGCTATTGATGTTAGAAAGAATTTCTTTTTCTAATTGTTCCTTTGTTTTTATTTTTTCACATTTTGTTGATATTAGTGTTGGAAAAACAGAAGGAATCAATAAAAAAGTTAATGTCTTGAGTCTGAGTAAACTTTTATTCATAAAAAAATAAAGTCCTTTCAAAATATTTGGTTAATTTGGTTAAACTATTTAAATGTTAAATAACTAAATAAAATATTTCCACTTTTTAAATTATATATATAAAATACTAATTCATATGCTACTCAGGATAAATAAAACTATTTGTAAAAACTTCTTTTGTAATTTAATTTTAAAATTAAATATTCACAGTAAACATTTTTAGTAAAAAAATATGAGGAAGCCCTCATATTTTTGTATTTGATTATTATTTAATAATTTTAGTTACTGAACCAGCACCAACAGTTCTTCCACCTTCACGGATAGAGAATTTGGTTCCTTCTTCAACAGCGATAGGAGCAATCAATTTAATTGTTAACTCAACGTTTTCACCTGGAGTAACCATTTCTCTTTTGTCAAGGAATTCAATACCACCGGTAACATCGGTTGTACGGAAGTAGAATTGTGGTTTATAGTTTTTAAAGAAAGGAGTGTGACGTCCACCTTCTTCTTTTTTAAGAACATAAACTTGTGCTTGGAATTCTGTGTGAGGAATAATTGAACCAACTTTAGCAAGAACTTGACCACGTTCAACACCTTCACGGTCAATACCACGAAGTAATAAACCAGCATTATCTCCAGCCATAACTTCTTTTAAGTTCTTTCTAAACATTTCCATACCTGTAACAGTAGTTTTCTTTGTAGGTTTTAGACCAACAATTTCAACTTCTTCGTTAAGGTTTAATTTACCACGTTCAACACGTCCTGTAGCAACAGTACCACGTCCTGTAATTGTAAATACATCTTCAACAGCCATTAAGAATGGTTTGTCTAATTCGTGAACAGGAGCTTGGATTCATGTATCAACAGCATCCATTAATTCAAGAACTTTTTCTTCATATTCTGGTTTACCTTGTAATGCTTGAAGAGCTGATCCTCTAATAACTGGACAGTTATCTCCATCGAAACCATATTGACTTAATAATCCACGTACTTCCATTTCAACTAAGTCTAGCATTTCAGCATCATTAACCATATCACATTTGTTTAAGAAAACAACGATACGAGGAACACCAACTTGTTTTGAAAGTAAGATGTGTTCACGGGTTTGAGGCATTGGACCATCTGTTGCAGCAACAACTAAGATAGCACCATCCATTTGAGCAGCACCAGTAATCATGTTTTTAACATAATCGGCGTGACCAGGACAGTCAACGTGAGCATAGTGACGTTTTTCTGTTTGATATTCAATGTGTGAGGTATTAATTGTTATACCACGTGCTTTTTCTTCAGGTGCATTATCGATAGCAGCATAATCTTTAGCTTCTGATAAACCTTTTTTTGATAAAACTGTAGCAATAGCAGCAGTTAAAGTAGTTTTACCATGGTCAACGTGTCCAATGGTACCAACATTAATGTGTTCTTTACTACGATCAAAATCTAATTTTGCCATTTAAAAAATCCTTTCATTTTGATATTTTTGTTTTAGCGCTAAAACCAACCAAAGTGTAGTCTTTCATCTACATCCTATCCATTATTTAGCAACAAAAACAATAGGCCAATAATAATTGTTTATATTTTAACAAATAAAAGCAAAATACAAAGATATTAAATATTTATAAACACAATTTTTATTCTTTAAAAATGTTGCAAATATTTTTCTTTATATAGTCAAATTTTTTAATTTTACTTATCAATTCAAATTTTAATCTTCCAAAAGAAGTTAGTGAAATAATGTTTTCTTTTTTAATCAAGAAATCAACTTCTTCCTTTAAGCTTTTTAATTCATTAAAGGCTTGTTCTAATTTTTCAATGTTTAAAATATTAGGTTTGTATGAGATACTAAAAGAATTTTTTAATAACTCTATGCTAGTTTTAACTTTTAAAACTTTTTCTTTTATTGTGTCTGGTGTCATTGGATTAGTTTGAAGTAATTCTTGTAATTCCTTGATGTTTAATTGAATCATTTCAGGATTTTTTAAAATATTTAACACAAGAATTGCTTCTAATTTCTTTACTAATTCACCAACTTTAGTTTTTAAAGTTTCCAAATTAGTTTCATTAGCAATTTCTGTAGCAAAAGAAATAGTTGAATCAAATGCTACTTCGAGCATTTTTTTATCACTATTTATAATAGCATCATACAAAGTACTTCTTTGTAGGAAATCATCATGAAGAATTTGTTTTATTCCTTTTTTATCTAGCTTTTCTTCTTCAGTGCTTTCTACTTCTTGATCATAATTTTGATAAATTCTTAGAAAGTCTCTTTCTATTTGCAAGGTTAAAGATAATATTTCTTTATTTATTGTTTCAATATCTAAATGTTGCTGCTGAATATAATTATCTAAACCATTTATAGATGATGCAATAGTTTGATATTTTTTTTCTTTTAACTCTTTAATTTGTTCAAATTTTTCTATTAATTTTGGACTAAGTTTTTTAATAAATTCCATATTAAATTCATAAGAATTATCATTTGCTTTTACAAATATATCCTTGAAAATTTTATCGCTTTCATTTATTGTAAAACTTGAATGGAATTTAGTTTTATAGATTTCAAAAAATGGTAATAAACATTTTTCAATAGAAAAATTAATTGAATCAATAGATGTTTTTACTTTTTCAATATTTTTAAATTGTGAATCTATAAATTTTTTACCAAGTTCATTTAAAATTTTTTGAATTTCTAAATGTCTTACAACAATTCCATTTGTATCGGTAAAAATATAAATTTTATGACATTCATCATAAAGAGTTTTTAATCTTTTTAAAGCGTTTGAATCTAGTTGTTCAAAAATATAAAATGGATCTTTAAAAACTTTTTGTGCTTCAATAAGTATTTGTTTATTTTTTTCTAGGAATTCACCATTTTCTAAAACTTTTAGTTCCGCTTTTCTTTCTTTAATTTCTTTATTTATTTCCGAAATTAAAAGTGTAGTAGTATTAACTGAAGATATTCCATAAAGTTTAACATTTTCATCTATATTTTTGGTTCAAGCCTCAACTTTGGTTTTTATGGTTTTTGCTTTATCTAATGTTCAATCTTCCACTTTTTTATATTTTATGTAGTAATTCACTACTTTTTTCAAGTCATTAAGATATTCATCAATTTCAACAAATAATTTAGTTTTAATAAAGAAGTAACTTTGTGTTCTTATTACATCGAAATTCAAATCATCATTTATTGTTTTCAATTCAGTTTTTATTTTTTCTATCTCATTTTTAATTTCTTGATTTCCAGTGCTTGCATAACCGTCTTTGCCAAATAAGAGCAAATCAATTCTAGTTAAGTTTTCTAGATTTGCTGACATTTCTGGTAAAAGATATTTTTTATCTTCATCTTTTATAGAAATTTGTAATTTTAATTTTGATGAATAATGTGAATGTAAATTTTTAATAATATCTTGATTTGCTTGAGTTTTGTATTTTTTCTCTAAAGCAAAAGCATCATCTAATGTTTCTAAAGTGGTTTTAATTTTTCTAATATCTTCATTAATCGTGTTTTGATATTCTTTAGCAGAGATATTGAAATATTCATTTTTTAATAGTGAAGGTATTTGATCTTTTATGTAATTTTTAATTTTTTCACTTGAAGAAAAATAGGCTAATAAAATTTTTTCAATGGTTTTAGATTTAACTATTTCATCATTAGCTTGTTGTTTTAATTCCACTATTTTGGTATATACACTTTTTTTGTTTTCTACACTTTCAAAGTTAATTTCATAAGGAGTTAAAACTTCATTGATTATTAAGTTGTTAATTTTTTCAATAAATTCATTTTTTAATTCATCAATATGCTTATTAGTATTCTTAAAATATTCGAATATTCTCATAATACGACTTAACTCGTTATATTCTGATTCAAAAACTTCAGTTGTAGTTTCAGGATTTTTGATTAATCCATCATAAAAAATAATTCTTTCATTATTTAAGAAATTTGAAATATGAATATTAGCTTCAAAGAAGGTAGAGTTGTTTTTTAATAAATTGCTTAAAATTTTAACTTCGCTATATTTACTAATAAAACCTTTTTTAGCACTTTTAAGATCGCCAAAGCTTGTGTATTTATTTTCTTCAATATCGTTTTCAATAGTTTTTAGTTGTAAAAGAATTTGATTTACTTTAACTAGATTATTTTTAACTTCTTCTGGTTTTTTCTTATTTGAAATTTGTTTAGAAAAATTAATAATGTCTTTTCCACCATTTAGTAAAAAGACTTTGTATCTTCTAGAAATGATTGCGAATTTTTTGTTATTTGATGAATACTTTGTACCAATTGAAGTAAGAATAGTCATTTTTTCTTGTAGTTCTTTTCAAAGAACATCATTTTCTTTGTTTCAATAGTTTTTGCTAATTAAAAAATCAGTTATTTTCTTGGTGTTCTTTTTTAATATTCCAATCAATTCATTGATTTCTATTTGTTCACTAGTAGAAGCAAAAGAAGCAAATTTCAATTTTTCATATATTATTTCAGCATTTTTGATTGCTGAATTTAACTTTTGTCTTTCAGTATTTATACTTGCTTCATTAGTTGCGAGTTCATAAGCAAATTTTCCTTCTTTAGCATACTTAATCATTTCTTCAAGATGTTGAATTTTTTCTTTTGAACATGAAGAACTAATCATAACTGAAGGCAATATTAGTGCTGTACTAGGAATAATTAGGTTTAAAAAAAAATTGAATTTTATTTTCTTTTTCATAATCAAACTTTTTTCTCTTTCTTTTACTTTAATAATAATTTTAATAAAAAATAAATAAAAAGGCACTACTAATAAAAAAATTGAAAAATTAGCCTTTATATGCTTAAAAAACTATTTTTTATTTATTTTTCTAATGGCGCTTTTGTATCTATTTTTTATTGTTGTGCTATAATAAAAAATATTATTTTTATATATGTTAAATAAGGAGAAAAATGTCAGCAATCACTAAAATTTATGCAAGAGAAATTTTAGATTCACGTGGAAATCCAACCGTTCAAGTTGAAGTTTTCACCGAATATGGTGCTAAAGGAGTTGCTAATGTGCCTTCTGGAGCTTCAACTGGTTCAAAAGAAGCTTTAGAATTAAGAGATAAAGGTACAAAGTACGAAAAAAATTGATACGGTGGAAAAGGAGTAATGACTGCCGTTGATCATGTTAATAAAGAAATTGCTCCAGCATTAATTGGACTTAATGTTTTAAATCAAAGAGCAATCGATTTAAAAATGATTGAATTAGATGGAACCCCAAATAAAGAAAAATTTGGTGCTAATGCTATTTTAGGTGTTTCATTAGCTGTTGCTATTGCTGCTGCAAATGAATTAGAAATGCCATTATACCAATACATTGGTGGAGTTAATGCTCACACTTTACCTGTTCCAATGTTAAACGTTATGAACGGTGGAGCACATGCTTCTAATACTGTTGATTTTCAAGAATTTATGATTATGCCAGTAGGTGCAAAAAGCATTAGAGAAGCATTACAAATGGCTAATAAGGTATTCCATAACCTAGCAGCATTACTTAAAAAAGCAGGACACGGAACCCAAGTTGGTGATGAAGGTGGATTTGCTCCTAATTTAAGAAGTCATGAAGAAGTTCTAGATTTTATGGTTGAAGCAATTAAAGCAGCTGGATATGTTCCTTCAACTTCTGGCAAAAATGCAGTTGCTATTGCAATGGATGCAGCTTCAAGTGAATTTTATGATGAAAAAGCTAAAAAATACGTTTTCAAAAAATTGAAAAAAGCTATTGAAGAAAAACGTCCTGGTTTTGAAAAATTAACCGGAGTAAAACTTGAATATACTTCAGAAGAAATGACAGAATACTATGGAAAATTAATTGATAAATACCCAATTATTTCTATTGAAGATGGTCACGCTGAAACTGACTGAGCAGGATTTAAACAAATGGTTGCTAAATACGGTCACAGATTACAAGTTGTTGGTGATGACTTAACAGTTACAAACGCAAAAATTTTAGCTAAAGCAATTGAAGAAAAAGCAATTAACGCTATTTTAATTAAACTAAATCAAATTGGTTCATTAACCGAAACATTAGATACAATGCAATTAGCACAAAAAGCAAATATGGCTTGTGTTGTTTCACACCGTTCAGGTGAAACTGAAGATACTACATTAGCAGATGTTGCTGTTGCTTTAAATGCTGGTCAAATTAAAACAGGTTCAATGTCAAGAACTGATAGAATTGCTAAATACAACAGATTACTTGTTATTGAAGAAGAATTATGTTGTTCAGGTGAATTTTTAGGTGAAAAATCATTCTACAACCTTAAAAAATAATTAAGTATTATTTATCTACCTCCTCATTTTTGAGGAGGTTTTTATTACAAATTTAGCTAAAAATGGTTAAGTAATATAAGAGATATTTGGACTGTTTTAGCACCATTTTAGGATAGTAATTTGGAAAATAAAAATTTCATATTAGCCTTTTTTATAGGTAAATATGAAATTTTTTAATTTATAAATTGGAAACTTGGGAAGCTATAGAAACTACAATCTTTAATTATTTTTTATAACTTAAAGTTAGAAATGGTTAGTGTAGTTCTATATATGTTGGGCTTTTAAGTGAATCAATAATTTCTTTTGCAATCTTCTTTTCTTTTTTACTTCAAGAATATTTATTTTTTTCAAATAAGTCATTTTTAGTTCAAATCATATTTTGTTTGTATTTTTCAGAAAAATTTTGATAATAAACATTATTTTCTATTTGAACATGCTTTTCAAAAGAAAATTCTTCTTGTGATGGTAGATTTAAAAGTTCTTTAATTTTTTCTATGTAAAACATTCAAGTTTTTAAATTTATAGTTCATATTGAATCATCATAAAAACCAGAAGAAATTTTAAAACTTTTATTTTTTATAACTCTTGAAAAATATAATTTATTATTTTTAATGTGTGGCATTCAATAAAAAACATCATTATTTTTATCAGATAAATTTGTTCCGGTAAAAAATAAGTATTTTTTAGACAAATCGAAAGAATGTTTGTTTGAATACTTATCAACATCTTTATAAAAATCATAGTGATTAAAATTTTCTATAGTGTCAAAATTAAATGGTCTTTTTTTATAATCTAGACTTGGTAAATATTTTTTAAAATCATCAAATTTTGGTTGAAAATCTTTGATGCTTCCTTGAAAAATTTCAGATTTAAAATCAAATAAAAAACTATCTTTATATGATCTGGAGTATCTTTTAAAAGACAAAAATATATTTTCGTGAAAAATATATCTAAAATCTTTTATTTCTGTTTTGTTAGTATAAACTTCATTATTTTTAGAATATAAAGTATCATTTGAAAAATCAAAAGGAAATGCTTTCGGCCTTTCAAAGGTTATTATTTCAGATTCTATTATATTATTTGACAAGATTTCTTGTTTCAAAAAAATATTATCTACTTCTTTAGTTATTATATTTTTAGGTGAATTATCTTGTTTAAAAATTATTTGCTCATCGTATAAAGAATAAGTATCAAGATTAGAAAAGATTTCTTTTTCAATAACTTCTTTTTTTCTTGTAATTAATGAACAATTAGCAGAGGCAAAAACAGGAATAGATAAGCTAGAAATTGTTAATAAGCTATATAGATATTTTTTCATTATATTCCTTACTATATTTTCTCTTTTTTATATTACATAGTAATTTTATAACATTTACTATTTTTTACAATTCATGTCCAGCATATAAAAAAGCTCTCTTTGCGAGAGAGATTAATTTTCTTATTTTGCAAGAATGTTATTTAAATTTAATTGTAATTCCTAAGCTTCCAAAAAGTGTTCCGTTACCATGGGAATGAATGGAAAGAATAATTGCTGCTAATACTATTCCTAAAATGATAAATAACAATAATAATTGTTTTGTTTTCGAATCATGTTTTTCAAAAGCAAATTCAGGAATGAATTCAAATATAGAAGTAAAAATAAATATTCCCGCTATAAATGCTTCAATAAATGCTGCTATTTGTCAAAAGTTTTGAATTGAGGTTCCTGAATATAAACCTAATAAGATAGGCGCAACAAATAAGAACAATAAACCAATTGAAATTCCAATAGCTTTTTTCTTGGAAACTCCCATTTCCCTTTGACGATAATAAAATAAAAGTTCTTCAGGAATTAAATGTAATATAAAGGAAATAAAGAAAGCTAAATTCATATTACCAGCATTTCCGTTATATAAAGCATTTAAACTAACTCCAATTAAAAAACCTTCTGGTATTCTATGAGTTAAAAGTAAAATAATTGCAATTAATTTTGAATAGTCTTTTTCTTTTTTGTTTTCAACTAATTCATTTGTTGAAGCTTTTTCTATTTCATGACAATGTTCATCTGATAAATGGTTGTGAATTAATGAATTAGATTTTTTAGATAGTTTTGGTTGAATAACTTTAGTGGTTAAAAAATGGGTTCCTATTGCTAGTCCTAAACCTAAAATTAATCCCCCACCTATTAATAAGATGTTTCAACCATAAATTTTGTTTAATGAATAACCTTTACCTTGTGCTGATAAACTTGAAATTTCTAATGATTCTTTTAAAAAACCAAATAAGGCCATCGTTAAGAAAAAACCAGACATAAAAGCATATAAAAAGTATGTTGATTTTTTGCTTAATTTATCTTTGAAAATTGGAACAACTAAAACAAAAATTAAAGGTATAAAAAATAATAAAAACATTGATGCTAAACTTAATAATAATTTAGCAACAATATCATTTCAAGGTTGATTTTCTGGAGAAATAATTTTAAAAAAATCGATTATTTTTTCCATAGTTTCTTTTCTACAAAAAACGTTATTAATTACGCTTCTTCAATATTATGAATGACTTCTTGAACGTCATCGTCATCTTCTATTTTTTCAATAAATTCCATAAGTTTTTGATATTTTTCAGCATCAAAACTAACATATGAATTTGGTATATAAGTTACTTCACATTGTAAAAATTCTGTGATATTTAAATCTTTTTCAATAGCGTTTTTACATTGGGTAAAGTTTTCTGGTTCAGTTGAAATTAAAAATGATTCATCTGTATTTTCAATATCAAGAGCACCATTTTCAATTGCTACCATTGTTAGATCATCTTCAGTAACTAGCTTTTTGTCAATTTCAATAATTCCACGATGGTCAAATTGATAAGGTATTTGGTTGGTTTTACCTAATGAAGCATTTTGTTTATTAAATAATGCTTTTAAATTACTTGTGGTTCTATTTATGTTATCTGACAAAGTAATTGCCATAATTGTAGCACCACCACTTAAAGTAGCATTAAAAATATTTTCAACAAAGGAACTGCTATTTTTTTCTCCTCTAGCTTTTGCCAAAGCTTTTTCGATATTAACTTTAGGCATATTTTTTGCTTTTGCTTTAGCAATCGCTAACTTTAATGTAGGGTTAGAATCAGGATCTGGACCACCATTTCCTGTAGCTGCTACATAAATTTCTTTAAATAATTTTTGAAAAATCTTACCTCTTGCAGCATCATTAGCACCTTTTTTGTGCTTAATTCCTGCTCAGTGTGAATGTCCTGCCATAGTACTCCTTGCAGCATTAATTTTGCTTTGAACTATAAAATTGCTCAATTGTCATTGGTTTAGTTGGGGTATTTCTTTTATGTTCTGAATTTAAATGCATTTTTTCTATTTTTGCTTTTATGTTTGTATTAATTTTATCATAGTCCATACAAAGGAAATTATCCAAATCATTGTAAGTAAAACCTAATTCATCCTCATCACTTTGACCTTCTCATAATCCAGCAGAAGGTTTTTTGTTAATGATACTTTCAGGAACATTTAGATATTTTGCGATCATTCTTACTTCTTTTTTCAAAAGATTAACTATTGGTAAAATATCTACTCCACCATCACCATATTTTGTAAAATAACCGATGTGATGTTCATCTTCATTGTCTGTTCCAACAACTAAGTAGTTTAACTCTTGAGCTAAAGCATATAAAGTTGTCATTCTTAATCTTGGTTTGATATTTGATAAAGCTAATTTATTTTTAAGATTTAAGTTTTTTTCAAGCGTTGAAAAAACTTGATTTAATTCAACAGTTTTAGTATTTAACTGATGTTCTTTAATAAGCGCTTGAATATCTTTTTGTTCATGAGCCATTGAATCAATTGGCATTATTATGCCTAAAGAATCTTTTTCAAAAGCTCTTTTACATATTAATGAAACAACTGCTGAATCAATACCACCAGAAATTCCATAAACTACACCATAACATTTTGCATCTTTTACTTTTTGAGCAATTCAAGAAGCTAAATAATCAACATATTTTTCAATAATATTTTTATCTTTTACTAAAAGTTCTTCTAAACCAATTCTTTTCATTTTTTGCTCCTTTATTTTTTTAAAAAACTAACATTTATCTTTAAAATAAATTTTAAAGAAAAAGACAAAATATAATTGTAATTTTTACAATAATAGAGCCTTTTAGTAATAAAAATGTTATATTTAAACAATATAAAAATATTTTTTCAAATTTAAGGAGATAAATGCAAAAAAGTCTAGTTGACACTAAAAAGAAATATGCAAAAATTCTTTTGAGTTTTTCAATTATTTCTTTTGTTATTTCAATTTTTTATACTATTTTGATGTTTTTTTTAACCGTTAATAATGTAATTTATAAACATCTTTTACCTTCTAAAAATCCGCCCGCTACTGAAGAAGATGCTTATAAATTAGTCCTAGAAATTTTATTTTCGCTTTTAATTCCAGCAGTAATATTTTTAGTAGTTTCACTTGCATTTACCATTATAACCATTGTATATAGAATTAAATTAATGTTAATTTTAGATAGAAATAAAAAAAGTGACGATTCAATTTGAATTATGATTCTAGTATCATTTTTTATTGCTGGTAATATTTTAATGTTGATATCATCAATTTCGATCTTGTCTAAAAAGCTAGAAATTCCAGAAGCAGTTAAAGAAGAAGAAAAAGTAATAGAGTAATATGGAATCTAATATCAGATTAAAAATTAACAAAAAGTTAGCATTGTCAATTTTAGTTATTACAGTATTTCTTTTTGTTTCGATGATAATAAAATCTTTAATTAATACATTGCAACTTTTAAATGCTAATGATCATACCGCTAATGATTGACTAAACACTTTTAAATCTCTTACTTCTATTTTCACAATTTTTAAAGTTAAAGATTTTACCACTTGAATTGTTTTACCATTCTTAATTGCCCAATTTATTTTAAAAATTATTCTTGTAATTAGATTAGACAGAAAGATGTCTGAAAGTCAAATTGCATTTATATTATTGTTGATTTCATTCTTTGTATTACAAAGTATATTAGCTTTTATCGCTGCCTTGCTTGTTCTAAAAGAAAAATACGAAGTTGTAGAAAAACCAGAACAAAATGAAAGTGAAATGGAAAACAAATAATAGATAAAAGTAGAACTAAAAAATGGTTCTGCTTTTTGATTTTATTTATGTGTTTAAATAAAATTTTGTTTCTTAAAGTAAAAGAAAATATTGATTGATATAATAAGAAATACTTATTACAAAATGTAAAAAATAAATTTTTTACTATCGATTTTTGCTAGGAGATTATTATGGATTTTGACTCGTTTAAAATCAATTTAAAAGAACAAATGAATAGAGCAATTCATCAAAAAATGATATACAAACTAATTGATGCGCCTTACAGATTTAAATCATTATTTAATCCATTAAGTGTTTTTGAAAAAGTGGAGCAATCAAGAATTAAATCGCAAGAATTTGCGTTTAATAGTTTTTTAAAATCTTTAACAAGTGATGAATTAAAAAAGAAATCATTTGTTGAATTAGAAAACAGATATAAATTTACTATTTTAATTGATGAAGAAAAAGAAACATATCAAGAAAAAATAGTTAAATTTGATCATGTTTTCAAAAATGAACAAACAAATGAAATCTATTTAATATTACAAAAAAATAGAGACATTTATAGTTATAAAAAAGCTTCTGAAATGATAGAAAAATTTATTAACAATACTGAAGTTTTTGTTAATCATTTTCAAGACAATAAAGTAAATGCATTTTTGTGATTTATGGACGAAAACTATAAGAATAACCAAGAATTTTTTGCAAATATTTTAAGTACAAAAATCAACGATAATATTAGTTATCATATTTATTATGCACACGAGTTTTTCAAACATTTAGACATTGAAAGTGTTTGAGACACAATGGTTTTTAATTTAAATAAATTTAAAAATGAAAATTCACAAGAACTTTTTATCAAACCTAACTTAGATCTTGATCCAGAAGCTTTAGAAGTTTTAGTTAATTTATCTAATTCAAGTTGAGAAAAATTAAATAGTGATTCACCTGTTTATAAGGAATTAAGAACTATTATTTTCGATGACAAAAATCCAAATTCTAATTTATTAAAAGCATACGAAATTAGAAAAATCAAAGCTAATAGTAAAAATGACGAAGAATTTAAGAACAATATGTTGGAATACTCTAATATTAATAAATAAAATTATTTAATATATTAAAATTAAATAAATGTACGATTTTTTTAATTTTTTAAGTTTTCACAAGACAGGATTTTATATAGATGGTAGTTTTTCTACCAACCATATTTTTATTTTCCTTGCTTGTTTTTCAATAGCGGGGGCATTGGGTTTTTATGCTAAACATAAAAAATTGTACTTACTTAAAACTGATTACATTTTAGTATCCATTGTTTTGTTTACCATTTTCTTAGAAATCATAAAAATAATTTCACAATGGGGAACTGTAGATAAGATAAATAAAACTTTTTATATAGATTTATTAACACACTTAAGATCTGGATATCGATTATATTTGCCTGATTTTATTTGTTCAATATTTATGTGATCCATAATTATATATTTATTGTTCCCTAATAGGCAAGTAAGAGAAGGAATTATGTGTTTCTATGCTACTTATTTATGTATATCAGGTTTAGCAATTTTATTAACATTAGATGATTTAAAAAGCATAAATGTAAACTTACGAATAGAAAAAATACATAGTATTTTCTACCATATGTTAATGGTAATTGTTGGTTTTTACTTAATAATCGCACATTCGCTATATATTACTTTTTCTAGAATAATTAAAGCATTTTTAATATTTTTATTTTTTGTCCTTTTTGCAATCATATTAAATTCAATATTAGTAAAATTGTATAAAACATACAATTGAAATATCTTTTTAATTTCACCATTCCATGGACCAAATAATGGAATTGATACTTTGTTAAAATGATTTAAAATAAATTTTAAAGATTATGATAATAGACTTAACCCTGTTATTTTCACCATATCTTTATTTATAATAACTTCAATCTTTTGAATGATTATAAGCTTACCTTTTTTAATCAACAAGTGAAAACTAAAAATGTTTGCTAAAAAATATTACAACGGTACATTTAAAAACTTAAATCAATTAGATCAAGAAATTTGTAAAGACTATGCAAATTTAATAAAATTTAATGACCTTAAACAACAAAAAGGAACCAATAATGAATAACGAACTAATTATGACTTCAAAAACAACTGGTTTGACTAGTGAACAAGCGGAAGAAAAAATATTAAAACACGGTAAAAACGAAATTAAAAAAAGCAAAAAAATTAATCCTTTTGTTGCTTTTTTACAACAATTTATAGACCCAATGGTTATCTTGTTAATTATTGCAGCAGTGATTAGTTTATCGTTAGCAATTTTTGAACAAGTTAAATCACATAAATCTTTAAGTGAAATTATTGTTTCATATATTGAACCCGGAATAATTATGTTAGTAATTATTTTAAATAGTATGCTAGGTGCTTATCAAGTAATTAAATCTGATCAAGCAGTAAGGGCACTAGAAAAGTTGAATAAGACTAACACTAAAGTCTTACGGGATGGTGAAATTAAAATTATTCCTTCCGAATTATTAACTGTGGGTGATATTGTAATTTTTGAATCAGGTGATAATATAACTGCTGATTGTCGAATTATTGAAGCAAATAACTTAATGGTAGTTGAAGCAAGTTTAACTGGAGAAAACTTATCAGTAGAAAAAAGAGCGAAATGAGATAAAGAAGATGACACTTTACTTGCTAACAATGATCATTTGCTTTATTCAGGAACTTATGTAACCAATGGAAGAACCATAGCACAAGTTATTGCTATTGGTACCGAAACTCAAATTGGTTCAATTAACAAAATGGTACAAAAGGAAAAACCAAATCCAACTCCTTTACAAATTAAGTTAAATAAATTAAGCAAAATCTTTGGTTATTTAGGAATAGCATTATTATTTGTTTCTTTCTTTATTCAAATTGCCTTAAATGGTTTTGGAACAAACTTTAACATTTACACTAATGCATTAGTTACTGGGATTTCTTTATCTGTGGCAGCCATTCCTGAAGGTTTAATTACTTTTACAACTGTTATTCTTTCTATTGGAATTACTAAAATGTCCAAAGAAAATGCTTTGATTAAAAACTTATTAGCAGTTGAGACCTTAGGTTCTACTTCAATTATTTGTAGCGACAAAACTGGAACCTTAACTGAAAACAAAATGACCATTGTTGATCTTTTCGCTAATAACATTTTACTTTCAAATAATGAAAATAAAGTTAATGACAATCATTTAGAATTGGTTAAATTAGCAACTTTATGTAATGATGGTTCAATTACAGTAACTGAAAGTGAAATTAAAGAAGTGGGTGATCCTACTGAAACAGGAATTTTAAGATTTGCTCATTCCTTAGGACTAAATAAAACTGAACTAGAAACTTTATATCCTCGAATTGGTTCTTTACCTTTTGATAGTGATAGAAAACTAATGTCAGTGTTAATTAAAAAAGACAACCAAAATATAATGATTGTTAAAGGTGCTCCTGATATCTTAATTAAAAAATGTAAAAACGTTGATGAACAACTAATCAATGAAGTTAATGAAAAATGAGCTAATTCAACTTATAGAGTTTTAGCCTTAGCTAAAAAAGTAGTTAATAAAGCTAGTATTGATTTTAAAGATGAAAAAGATTTAGAATTTGTTGGTTTATTAGCAATGGTTGATCCACCAAGAGCAGAAGTGTCTTCAAGTATTTATGAAGCAATGTCAGCAGGAATTAAAGTGGTTATGATTACTGGCGATCATATAAATACCGCAAAAGCAATTGCAACTCAATTAGGCTTTTTTAACCCTGAAACTGATTTAGCAATTACTGGTGCTGAATTATCACAAATGTCAGACCAAGAACTTAATGAAAAAGTTAAAAACATTTCAGTATATGCTAGAGTTAATCCGGAAGATAAATTAAGAATTGTTAAAGCATGACAAAATAATGAAAAAGTTGTTTCAATGACCGGTGATGGAGTTAATGATGCACCTGCTTTAAAAGCTAGTGATATTGGTTGTGCGATGGGAATTACTGGAACAGATGTTTCTAAGCAAGCAGCAGATATGATTTTGGTAGATGATAATTTTGCAACCATTGTTAAAGCAGTTAGAAGTGGTCGTTTAATTTATGACAAAGTTAAAACCGTTATTCAAAACTTATTGATATCATCTTTAACTGAAATTCTTTTGATTCTTTTAGGAATGCTACTATTTTTCCCAATTTTTAGAAACTATTTTGCTAATGGCGAATTCTATGTTTTTAGCGCTTCACAACTATTGTGAATTAATTTACTAACCCATGGGCTTCCAGCAATTGCCTTAGGTTTTGTAGATTCGGAAAAAAATGTAATGTTAAGAAAACCATATGATAAAAAAGAATCTATTTTTGCAAGAGGAATGGGAATTGAAATTATTTGACAATCTTCATTTCTAACTATTATTTCTTTAATTTCATATATTATTGCTGCTAACTATGCTATTAATAATTTCATTGATGTTTTACCTTTTGCTTCTACTGCAACCTTTGTTACTATGGGGCTAGCATCAGGAATTAATAGTATTAATTTAATGAGCGACAAATCAATTTTTAGATGCTCAATTAAAAAATACTATTGAGTATGAATTGCTTCATTATCTTCTGCATTCTTTATACTACTAGTAGCATTTGTTCCTGCAATAGCCAAATTCTTTAGAATGAGTGAATTATTTACTACTAATCACACTATTCCATTAATTTCTGTTGCTTTAGGTTTAAGTTTAATTGTTGCTAATGAAATAAAAAAATTAGGTGTAAGCGCTTTTGCTAAAGCTGCTTAATAACAAAGACAAAAAATTAGACTCGAAACTAAAAAATGCGATTCTAAAATGAAATACCAAGCACATACAAAGTTGCTTGGTATTTTTATTACTGGTTAAAGCTAACAATAAAGATAAATTCAAAATTTGAGCCAATAAGAAATAATGCTTTGGAGTAAAAAATATCTTAACAAAGCCTTCAAAAATGTTGTGTTAAAATCTGGTGGGTATAAATACCCATAAATTACTAAAGAATTGTATGGCAATAAAATGTTCATCTTTTATTTAAAGTTTATTTTAAAAATATTCAAGAAAGGAATTATGTATAAAAAAATTATTGAAATTAATGAAAGTAACTATGCAAAACTTTTTTTGGGAAATTTAATTCTATATAAAGAAAAACAAAAAATCTCTATACCAACTCAAAATATTGATACAGTAATTTTTGAAAATCAAAATTCAACAATTACATTGCCATTAATTAATGAGTTAGTTAATAAAGGTGTAAACATTATAATTTGTGATAAACAACATTTACCTAATTCATTAATTATTCCTTTACAAGGACATTATAATAGCAAAATTTTACAAAATCAAATTTTATGAGATTCAGATTTTAAAAATTCCGTTTGAACAAGAATAGTTAGTCTTAAAATACTAAATTCATTAAATCTATTAAAAAAGTTAAACTTATTAAATTCTGAAGATGAAAATACTTTATTAAATTATGCAGAAAATATTAAATTTATGGATTCTACTAATCGCGAAGCTCATGCTGCTAAATTGTATTTTAAGCTTTTGTTTGGGAATAACTTTAATCGCCAAGATGAAAACAATCTTATAAATAGATATTTAAACTATGGCTATTCAGTGCTTATGAGCTATATTACAAGAAGTATTATTTCAAAAGGTTATGATTGTAGAATTGCGGTTTTTCATAAAAGTTTTAACAATTATTATGCTTTATCCACTGATTTAATGGAACCATTTAGATGCTTGATCGATAAACTAGTATATGAATATTTTAAAAACAATGAATTTGTTAATTTTCAAGAATTTAAAGAAAAACTATTTTTAATATTTTTTGATCATATTAGTTATCAAAATAGAAATATTACTGTTAATGAATACATTAATTATTTCACTACCACTTCATTAGAAAATGAAGTATTATCAAGTTTTATCATTGATTGAAACTTCTAATAGATATATGAGAATCATTATTATGTATGATATTTCTACAATAGATGACAATATGATTAAAGAATATAACAAGTTCAGACAGGAATTATTAAAATTAGGTTATTTTATGATTCAATATTCCATATATGTAAAATGTTTAACAGCTCATACTCAATATCAATATGAAAAACAAAAACTTTTAAAAGTTATTCCTACAAACTCAAATATCCGAATAATGCTTATAACAGAATCTCAATATCAAAACATTGAATTACTATCCGGAGAAAAATCTTTAAATGAAATTTTCAATAATAATGAAAGATATATTAAGTTTTAAAAATGTTTAAAATTAATAAATTTCCGGAAGAAGTTTATTTAGATTTTGAAGGTATAACTATTATTGAAACTACAAATAAAGATTTGTTTTTTAGAAATTTATATGAATATGAAAGAACTGCAAAAAACGCTGCATTTCAAATCAATAATCTTTCTTACTATTTAAATGACTGTATTCAAATTAATCAACTAACTAAAATTAGTGACTTATTTAACTTTAATGTTAAAAATGTGTTAGTTAACAAAATCTTAGAAAATGAGTATTGAAATCAAGAATCTATTATCAAACATGAAACCTTAAATACTATACAAGAAAGCTTAAATAGGTTTTTAGGTTGAAACTATGTAAACATAGATATTGATTTTTCAAAAATGTATAAATTATTGTTTTCTTTAGATGAAGATTTTTTTGTAACCAAAGAAGTTTTTTATAAATGGCTAGATTCTATGAATTCTAAAACTAAAATGACTATTATTATTTCTAATTGACCTGATATTCAAGTGCAAGAATTATTGAAATATACTAATACTTTTAACTTTATTATTATTACTAACGAAATTTTTAATACTTGTAAATCTTTTGAAGAATTAGAATTATCATTTATATTTAAAAATGATCTAACACCACATCACATTCATAGCAAAACACCTATAGAAAATTGAATCGAAAATCAATACCAAATAAATGAAAGTCAATTTTTTGAGTTAAAAAACAATAAAGAACAATGGAATAAATGCATATTTGATATAAAAAATAAACTTTTTTAATAAAATGACGTTTTATTGTCGTACAATTCTTTAGTAATCTATAACTAAATCTGTTGTTGACTCTTTTGTTTCTCCGTTTTATTGTCGTACAATTCTTTAGTAATCTATAACTAAAAACATTAAAATATATGGAGATTTAGAGTTTTATTGTCGTACAATTCTTTAGTAATCTATAACAATAGAAATGAGATAGAGATAAACAAAAAGGTTTTATTGTCGTACAATTCTTTAGTAATCTATAACGTATATATTGGTGTTATTTCTCCAATGTCCGTTTTATTGTCGTACAATTCTTTAGTAATCTATAACATATTGTAATGGTAATAATATTTTTGAATAGTTTTATTGTCGTACAATTCTTTAGTAATCTATAACTTTATATTGTAATGGTTATAGTTTTGAGTTGTTTTATTGTCGTACAATTCTTTAGTAATCTATAACAATTTTTATTTTTTTGTTTAATGGGGGTGTGTTTTATTGTCGTACAATTCTTTAGTAATCTATAACACAAACAGATATGTTATAGCACCTTCAATTGTTTTATTGTCGTACAATTCTTTAGTAATCTATAACTTTGAACATTAACTTAAAAATACTATATAAGTTTTATTGTCGTACAATTCTTTAGTAATCTATAACCTTAAGTTTTTGCTTCCGAGTTCTGTTGTTGTTTTATTGTCGTACAATTCTTTAGTAATCTATAACTTTTAAAGAGATTACAAAATTGAGAGACAAGTTTTATTGTCGTACAATTCTTTAGTAATCTATAACTAAAATTAAATATTTTGCGACAACCGAGCTGTTTTATTGTCGTACAATTCTTTAGTAATCTATAACCATATAAAACAAAAAGAAAGAACCCATTTAGTTTTATTGTCGTACAATTCTTTAGTAATCTATAACTAAGGAAATTTAAAAATGAATAATAAAGAATGTTTTATTGTCGTACAATTCTTTAGTAATCTATAACGTTTTTCATTGTTGAATGTCCAATCAGTCCGTTTTATTGTCGTACAATTCTTTAGTAATCTATAACTCTTGTAGCTAAAGTTTTTTATTTTTTCACGTTTTATTGTCGTACAATTCTTTAGTAATCTATAACCATTTTAATAAATTAGAGTTTTTTAGTTTGTGTTTTATTGTCGTACAATTCTTTAGTAATCTATAACGTTTGGAAAATGGAACTAAAAGAAATTATAGTTTTATTGTCGTACAATTCTTTAGTAATCTATAACTATATTACTTAATTAATTAGTTGCTTAATTGTTTTATTGTCGTACAATTCTTTAGTAATCTATAACTTTATTATCTAATGGCCATACTTTTGAGTTGTTTTATTGTCGTACAATTCTTTAGTAATCTATAACGAATGTGCTTTCCTAATAGTATCTATATAAGTTTTATTGTCGTACAATTCTTTAGTAATCTATAACCATATAAAACAAAAAGAAAGAACCCATTTAGTTTTATTGTCGTACAATTCTTTAGTAATCTATAACTAAGGAAATTTAAAAATGAATAATAAAGAATGTTTTATTGTCGTACAATTCTTTAGTAATCTATAACGTTTTTCATTGTTGAATGTCCAATCAGTCCGTTTTATTGTCGTACAATTCTTTAGTAATCTATAACTCTTGTAGCTAAAGTTTTTTATTTTTTCACGTTTTATTGTCGTACAATTCTTTAGTAATCTATAACCATTTTAATAAATTAGAGTTTTTTAGTTTGTGTTTTATTGTCGTACAATTCTTTAGTAATCTATAACGTTTGGAAAATGGAACTAAAAGAAATTATAGTTTTATTGTCGTACAATTCTTTAGTAATCTATAACTATATTACTTAATTAATTAGTTGCTTAATTGTTTTATTGTCGTACAATTCTTTAGTAATCTATAACTTTATTATCTAATGGCCATACTTTTGAGTTGTTTTATTGTCGTACAATTCTTTAGTAATCTATAACTATAACCTTTCTATAATTCAATGTATTTTAGTTTTATTGTCGTACAATTCTTTAGTAATCTATAACTATTTTTTAAATACTTTAGCTTAATTTATTGTTCTATTATCTACAATTATTTTCTTAGGATGGCCTCATTTTCTAAAAACTCTTTCAAGAAGATTTTGATACCTTGCCAAAGGTTCTACACCTTTTTCTCAAAAAATATCCAATTTTATTGGTTCCTATTGAAAGATTAGAAAAATGCAATTATGTATTTGAGTATCAATTCTTGTTTTGATATTATCAGCAATAAATATTTATTGTTTAGCTTTGAATAAAAAGAAATCAGATAAAGAAGATAAATTGTCTGTGAAAGAAATTGAAACCAAAGAAGTTGAAATAATAGAAGTAAAACAAGAAGAAAATATTGAAAAACACAATCTTAATGAAAATAAAGTAGAACAAAAAAATAAAACAAAAAAATAATTTTTTTAAACATATGTTTCATATCGTAATCAAAGCGTCGTACCAGGGGAGTTTGTTAAATTAACCTGAGTGTTGTATATAAATCGCTAAACTCCAGCAATGGGGATGGGAAGAGAGTGTCTACACATTTAGGCGCTTCTCTTTTTGTTTCTTTTTTGTTTTATTGATATAAATAACATATTGTAAAAAACTATTTATAAGGAGAAAAAATGCAATTTGTTCGATGAAAAGAAGAAAAATACTTTCATTTTAATACTAATTTTTCAAAAGAAGGTCAAATAATAAGAAAAAATGAACAATCTATTACTCACCCTGTAATTGTTTTTATGACCAATACAGATGTTTATTTTCTTAATGCTAGGTCAGCAAAAAACACAAGATATGAATGAAGAAGAAAACAAGGTTCAGAATTTTTAATAGAATTTAACAATAAAAAACCTAGTTATGTAGATATGTCATCTATTCAAATTATGAATAGAAATGACTTTTTTAAGATTTATGTGAAAGACAAAGTACTTAATTTAAACAATTGTGTTTCTGAACAACAAGAAAGAGAGTTTTATTTTGAATTTAGAAATTACATTTTACATAACAAAAAACTAACAATTCAATATGTTAATTTAAAGAATAAAAATACATCTAATAAAGTGATATTTTCAAACATTGATAGTGTTAATGTAGAATGAAATTTAAAAAACAAAAATAAAATATTAGGACTAGCACAACGAGAATATATCAAAAATACTTGTTTGTGTATTAGTATATCGCCGTACAATTCTTTAACAATATTAAAATCATTTTAAATTATTTAAAAAATGCAAGCTCTTATAAAAATTTAAAGTTTGCATTTCATATTATTTTATTTCTTTTTTTATATTTAAAATTCTTCCTAAATTATTTATATTTATTGGTCTAAATATTTTTAAAAATTCACCTATAGATAATATATTTCTTTTTTTCTCAAATTTGTTATTTTTTTTAATCAAAACATTTTTGTCAATAAAATTATATTCAATATTATTTTTAGTATCAGCAACTCCATTTATATAAACTATTTGATGATCATCATTAATTCACTTGTCTCCAATTAAAATAACTTGTTCTATATTGGCATTAACATCTATGTTTTTAAAAGCTTTTATTTTTCTTAAATTGTCTTCAAAATAGTTGCTTTCATCATATCAATCAATTTTTTTATCTTGAAATTTAATGATTTTAGCATTTATAGCAACTTCTTTAAAAATTTTCTTTTTACTTTTATCTTTGTATACCAATACTCCAAATGGTTTAAATGAATCTTGAAAATATTTGTTTTTTTCATTCAAAAAGACATTTATTTTTTTCTTTTCGTCAGATATATATTTTAAATTTCCAACAACTTGAATAATTTTATTTTCTTGGTTAAATAAAATTATTTTTTTTCGTTTTGTTATTTCGACATATTTCTTATCTATTCCAAAAATTTCACATTTTTCTAATAATTCATTCATATATGTTATAAAAGGATTTTGTTTTGAATTTTTTGCTATGAATTCTAGATAAATGTTGTTTAACATTTTGTATTGTTCGGGTCTTTCTTGATAAATTAAAAGACTTTGCACATTCGTTTCATTAGCTTCATTACCAAAATATTTTTTTAGTTTATTTAATTCTTCAGTTATTAAATTGATTTTTTCTATTTTATAAATAATTTCTTGATCTTCTTTATCTTCTTTATAACCGTATTTAGTTTCATTAAACAACTCACCATTGGTTTTAACTACTTGTTTTCTTGAAAATTTAATATCTTCACGATTAATATCTTTGGTTTTTTCATAAACCATATTGGCTACAGCATAAATATCAAAAATTTTGTTATCGCTTTTATTATTTTGAAATGATGTTAGTTCGCCAGTTAAAATATCCAACTTGTACACTTTTCCATCAGAATTTGTTTGAATCATATATCTAGAATTTTGATCATCTATTTTTTTAAATAGTCAATAAGCATTTTTTGAAATTAGCGCAAGAATAGTTGCATCATTAGCATGATGAACAAAATCATTTCTATCTTTTATCATATATGAAGCATTCTTTTGGGTATTAGCAATAATTTTTCTAACATATGAAGTTATGCTACCATTTAGAGTATAAACTTTAAAAGCGTTATTGTTAGCTTTTGAATATTCTATAAGTTTATCTCTAAATAATTTACTCATATATCTTGTATCATTTAAATTTCTAGCCAAGAAACCTAAGTTATTTGAACCAAAATTAGTTAAAGTAAGATTATTAAATTTTTTAATTCTCAATTCTTTTTTAGGAAGTAATTCTTTTGGCCCGTTTAAAATTTTGTCGTTACATCAAGCAACATATTCGTTTCAACCTCAATTAGGTAATTGATTTGTTTCAAAATAATCATATGGGATTTTTCTTCCTTTTGTCTGATTACTTGTTCTAAGAACTAAAACCTTATTAGCTCACGAATCATCAGCAGACATACTATAGGGGATAATGTGATCAATTTCTGCAAAAGAATTGTCTTTAACCATTTTATCAAAATCAATTTCTTTTCCTATATAAGGATCAATATGTTGTTGTTCAATTCAAAGTTTAATTTTTGACAAAGTATGAAGATTTACTTTTTCGATAAACTCTTGTGAATATCTATGTTTTTTTAATTCTTCATAACATAATTCATTTTTCTTTTGGTTTTTCTTTTGAAATTCTTGAATTTTTTGTCTTCTTTCACTTGAATTTTTTTCTCTTGCCATCTCTATAACAATATTTTCTATTTCATATTGTTTCTCATATTGCTTTTTAATTGCATTGACTATAGATATAGATTCCCTCATAGTTGCTTTAACAGCTGGGGGTAAAATTTCATTTTCTAAAAAAGCTGCACTAATATATTTGGTTTGTGGTTGTTGTGATTGTTCTTGATTTTTAATATTTAAATTGTTTAAATATTCATATTTGCAAGATTCATAATTACTATTTGTATTTAACATTTTGGGTAAAAATAAATTAATTGCCCGCAAAGACAAACTATGGGTTGTTGCACCTATAAAACTATGCGATAGTTTATTAGCAAACTTTTCAAATTGTTCTTTGTTCATATTTCAATTATTTTTTAATAAATCTAATTCAAGAATTTGAGAAATTCTTTTGTTTACATCAGGATAATAAACTAAAATTTCACAAAGTTTGTCAAAAATTGGAAGCCATTCTTGCATTTGGTCAAAATTTATATTGTTTAGTATTTCTTGATTAGTATTGTTTTCATCCAATAAAGCATTAATTAAAACACCAAAAGAGGTAATTTCAACAAATTTAGGATCTCCATTTTTATCTGTGTCATAGCCAGAAAATGTAGGATTTTCTTTATCTTTTACACAATTTAATAAAACCTTATTTTTGAGTGTTAATTTTGAAGATTTTTT
Source organism: Mycoplasmopsis hyopharyngis (assembly GCF_045276885.1). Classification (NCBI taxonomy): domain Bacteria; kingdom Bacillati; phylum Mycoplasmatota; order Mycoplasmoidales; family Metamycoplasmataceae; genus Mycoplasmopsis; species Mycoplasmopsis hyopharyngis. Next base: position 720,698 of record NZ_CP174164.1, read on the forward strand.
TCCTTCTTTAAAAGAGCTTAATAAACTATTTAATATTGCTTTTTTGTCTTTCTCTGATAAATGTCATTTATCATCACCAATTATTCTAAGATTATTTAATTGATTCAATAAATTAAATAATTGAGCAGAAGGAGCGTTTTTAGGTGCTCTATTTTCTTCAGGAAAGAATGAACATTTTCCTATGGTTTTATCTCAAATAAAATTATATTTTTGTTCTACTTTTCCAGTTTCAGGATTTTTATTATAAACTCCATATTCAGAAGGACTATGTAAACTCCCTGGTCCTAAAGCAAAATCTCTGCATGCTGAAAAAATATTCATAAATGCTTCGTTAAATTCTGCTGATAAATAAGATTGATTTTTACTAAAAACTTCAATTTCTTTTATTCATTCTTTATTAGAAAATTGTGTAACTTCTTTAGAAAAAACATCATTAATTACTTTGTATTTATCAAAAAAGTTTTTTTGTTGTATCGAAGGAAGTTGATTAGTTTTTTCAATATCTTTTTTCTTTTTTTCCTCTTTTTCTTCAATGATTTCGTAAAAATATCCTCTATTTTCTAAATAGTCATGCAAAATTGCTATTGATTCATCTTTACTTACTTCACTATTTATTGCCTTGACTTTAAGATCTAATATATTTGAATATTCACGATTAACATTTTTAATAATTTGTTGTATTTCTTCTTTTGTTTTTACATTAAAAATGCTTTCATATTTCAAAATTAACTTATAAAATTTATTATTTCTATAAGCTTTTCTTCTAATCATTCTTCTTCTAGATCTAAAAGCTCTTCTATCTAGAGCTAAATTAGGTTCATCGAAAAGTCTTGAACCTAAATCAACTACTTTATTATTTGAATCTATAATTGATCAACCAACTGAACCAACTCCTAAATCTAAACCTATTGTAATTTTTTCTTTTTCCATAATAACCACCATTGTAAAGAAAAACCCTCGTTGAAGAGGGTACGTACGGCAGATAAATAGAAATTTATCGCCTTGTTTTATTGCGGTACAATTCTTTAGTAATCTATAATGTTTATTTTCGTACCATTATTAATGGTACCATAAAACTTTTGAATTTTAAAATATTAATTTAAATTTTAAATTCAATTACTAGTTGCTTATATTAATTAATTATTAACCTAGTTTTTATATTGTTAATCCTTGGAAAAAAATTGCTAATAATTCAAACAATGGTAATTCAAATCTAAAATCTTCTTCGTTAATTTTTCTTTTTAATTGAAATGCTTTTTTATTATTTTTTAATAGTCACACATATTGTTGCTTAGTAAATAATTCTTTTTTAAATGTTAATTCATCATATGATAAAAATAATCATGAATAAAGTAATTGTGTAAAATCTTCCAAAGTTTCTTGATTCTTTAGTTTTCAAAAAATTCATTTTACATTTAAATCTCTATATCAATTTTTAATATTTTCATAATTTTTACCAATAAAAAGAAGCAATAGCTTTTCATTTTCTTCAAAACCTGAATTTTGCTTAATCTCTTGTTCTTTTTGTTCTTTTGCAAATAATTGAAGTTCTATATTAAATTTTTCATCTATTGTCTCTTGTTTTAATTCAAAATTGCTTCATAAAAGTTCATCAGGTAAAGTGGAATTGAATTTATATCACATAGAAGTAATTTTTGAAAGACAAGAATACTTGACAATAAAAACAATTAAAACTATTAAGAAAAACAAAAACATAGGTATAAATAAAACATATATAAGTCAAAAAATCACTTCTTCAACATATTTTAAATAAAGGATACAACAGACAATTAAAAATACATTAATAAAGGCAAAACAAAAAATATACGAAAGGATTTGCTTATTAGTTTTCTTTTGAAAATTAAAAAATAAATTTTCTATTTTAATGTTGTTGTTTTCTTGTGTAAATTTTTTAAACTTTCTTTTTAATTCCTTAACCTTAGAAAAAGGATTTAATTCTATGCAATGTAAATAAAAGGAAAATATAAGCATTCCTACAACAAATAAAAGAAAAAATAAACAATAAAATAAAATTCTAACTCACATAATATTAACCTATGATACTATTTATCTTCTTAAGAATTTTATCAATTTCTCTTTCTTTATCTTTTCACCAATTTGAACTTCAAATAAAATTTTCAATTTAAGGTAAAAAAAACTAATTTACCTATAAAATAGTTAAATACAATAAACTTTATCTAATTCTAACAGCTTTTTTTATTGACTTGAAAAAAATTAACATATCAAACAAAAAACCATTTTTAGTAACATAAATTTGCTTTAGTATTTCTATAAATATATTAACACTAAAAATGAAAATCGCAACAATCCAAACAAAGGACATTGCTTGTGATAAATTGAAATTTTTTTCACTCAATTTAAAAGTCAAAATATTACCTATATACAATTCTGTGCTTAAAAAAGAATATGTTATGGAATTTCTAATTTGCCCTTCAAAGTTAAATAGCATTAATGAAATATAATCTTTTTTGACATAAGGCAAAATATATTTAAAATAAATAAATAATTTGGTATGTCCCTTTAGTCTTAAAATTTCTATACTTTTTGTATCAATGTCATTGATTATTTCATTTAATTGTTTGTCAATCTTAAAAGTTTGACTAATACTTAAAACTATAATAATCAAAGTGAATGAAGAATTAAATAAAGGATAAATAAAAAAGAAAATAATAATACTTGGTAAAAGTCTAAAAAAGCTATTAGTAATTTTAAAAAATATTACTTGTGGTTTTGAAAATAGTTTATCTGTTGTCAAGGGTAAAATAAACAATGAAAAAACAAAAGAAAAAAAGCAAATCAAAATAGCAAAAGGAATTGAATTTAAAAAAAGTGAACTTATTGCTTTATTGACATTAATTCATTCTGGTTTTCAAAAAGAATGTCAAAAATTATTTAAATGTGGATACTTTGTAATTCTAAAATCTAGTAAAGATAATTGAATGATTGAAAAAATTATTAATGAAAGTAAAATGATTAATTTCAAAATCTTTTTTCAATTAAAGTTTTGCTTAATTATTTGTTCATAATTTGTGTTTTTTATTTGTTTACTTTTAACTTTTAATACATATTTGTTTAACAAATAAAATGATAAATCTAATAAAACTAATAAACCTAAAAGCACAAATAAAGGAATTGATAATTGTTCAAACAATAATTGATCGTTGGCAAAATTAATTAATGAACCTATACCAAAAAGCCCTAGTGAAGATAAAACTGTTGTTCATCTTAAATTAAGTTCAAAAGAATAAAGTAACAAAGCAAAATATCTATTAGTGATTCTTGGAATTACTTCTTGAACAAAGGATTTTATTTTTCCTTTACCTAAAATAACTGATTTTCTATAACTTCTAAGATCAATGTTTTCTAATGTTTCAATCATATATTTATGAACTCACAATCAAGTGAATCAAACATACACTAAAAATAAAGCAAGATCTTTTTGAAATAATTTTGAATTAGCAAAAATATAAATAAACACTAATTCCGGAAAACTTCTTAACAATAAAATCAAAGCTTTTGCAGGTAATGCATAAAATTTATTCAATTGATAACAAGAAACATAACTAGTCAAAATGGAAATAATAAAACCGAAAACTGTTGCTGCTAAAGTAATGGAAAAAGTTTTTCATAAAAATTTAAAAGATAAAATTCATAAATCAGCTTTAATTCCATTTTGATAAAAATCACTAGTATTTGAAAATTCAAATATCTTTTTTAAATTATTTAAAAACAAAGAAATGCCATCTGTATTGATAGAAAAATTTAATTTAGACAAACATAGTATAAGAATTAATATAAGAGATATTAAAAATATATGTTTTCATCATTGTCTTATAACTTTTTTACTTTGATTATTTTCATTTTTAACATAGTAAAAGAAAAAGTTTTTTACTTCTGTATAGTTATTTATTTGAACATCTGTTTTATCTTGCATACATCAACTTCTTTTGCATCGATTAATGAAACATGTTTATTTTCTATTAAAACTACATAATCAAAATATTTTTGTAATAGATCTAAATCATGTGTAATCACAATAATGCTAGATTGATAAGTTAAATTAATATTTTTCAAAATTTCCAGCACATTATTAGCATTATGATAGTCTAAATTAGATGTTGGTTCATCAGCTAAAATTAATTCTGCTTTTTGAAACAAAACTCTAGCAATTTCTACTCTTTGTTTTTCACCTGTACTTAATTCACTAACTAATGTAAAAGTTTTATCAAGAATGTTTAATTCATCTAATATTTTTAATAAATCATTTTTTTGTTCTTTTGTAAGAATAGAAAAAAATCTATAAAATCAATTCTTGTATTTATTGTTCATTCTTTTTAAATTATTAAACACATTATCAAATTCAATTAAGTAACTTTCTTGAGTTAAAAAACCAATTTTATTAATTATTTTCTTGAAATCTTTTTTTGTAATTTTACAAAGATCTTTATCAAAGATTTTAACATCACCAGCTATTATTTTTTTTCTATCTAGTATGCTTTTAAAAAAAGTTGTTTTACCAATCCCACTTTTTCCTACTACTGCAACCATTTTGGATTCAGGTATATTTAAATTAATATTCTCTAAAATATTTTCATTTTTAACATATCCTAAATCAACATTTTTAAACTCAATAATATTTTTCATATTTACCTATAAACTAATTATTTTCAATAAAATTTTGCATTTGAATATACTTTCAAAATTCTTCTTTTCCACCTGATTTAAATTTGTTTCAACCAGTATATAAACCGAGGGTATTTTCCTTAAAACTTAAAGATGCAAATATATCTTGTAAAATATTTTTTTCTAATTCTTCCATTTTACTTCTCCCTAATAAAACACTATATGGAGCAACTGCTGTAGTGGTTAAAACTCTTATTTTTGCTTCTTGTTCAGTAGGATTGAAATAATTCATTTGAGGATTTTTAGTTCAATTAAAAACACCTTCAGATTCAAATGCTATATTTTTAGCAACAATATTTTTACCATCTAGATCTTTTGAGATTCCTAAAAGCTCTTTTGCCTTTCCTTTGATGTGACGTTTATCATTGGAATCTTCTAAAAATTCCACTATTTCTTTTATTGGTTTATTAAAATGTTTTGATAATAAATTGACTTGATATTTATATTTGCTACCACTTGTATTTGAACCATGAACAATTCCAAAATTGATGAATTTTTCTCATTTTTTTTCTTCTCAAGCTTTAACTATTTGTTCAAGTTGCGAATCTGTTCCTGATATTAAAATAACACCTTTATAGGTATCTGTGGTATCTTTTGTATTATAAAAAACACTATATTTTCCACCATCTCATTTTAGTGCTGGATTATCAATTGTTCAATTTTTAAACTCACCAAAACCCGATTCAAAATATACTTTATTTTGTTCGGTTGCTAATTTTCTTAGTGGATCACTTATTGTTCCATCTATATATTGAACATCTGTTTTTTCTTTGTCTCAAATAAATCTAAATGTTTCAGTTTGACAAAGAAAATGTAGTGGTAAATTTTCAAATTTTTCTCTTGTATTAAATTTATAAGCAAAAGATGAATAAGGTAAAAAACCAATGTCAACATTTTGTTTTTTATTGCTTACTAAATCTGTAAACAAAACTTTATCATTGTAAACTCTAAACTCAAATTTAACATTTGGATTAATTTTTGAATATTTATCTTCTTTTGAAACTAAATTTTTTCATTTATTTTCCAAAATGGTCAAAAATTCTTTTTGTCCTTTTTCATCTCATCCTCCATTGCCTCCATCAAAACCAATTTTTATAGTTTTTATTTCATTTGCATTTTTTGTAAAAAAGCATTTTGACGATGAGAAAATTGGTAAACAACCAAGTATTAATGTTGTTGAAAACAACAACATTTTTTTATTTTTTAAAAACATAAAAAAATCTCCTCTTTAAACAATAAGAAGAAGATACCTTAAATTTTATTGAAAAATAAAATATAAACTCACTACGCATATATTAATATGATCAGCTCTGAAGGTATAATCTCAGCCTAAATGGCACCCTTGTTTATATTCAAATTATATTACTAATAAAAGCTATTATTAATAGTAATAGTAAACGTTATTATTTAATAGTAAAATTAGTAATATTATGTCAATATTTTTTAACTTTGATAAAAATTTTGAAAAACAAGCTTTAATTCTTGTTAATTCAAATATTAAAATTTGTAAAACAATAGATACAAATGATGGAATCTTTTTTGTTGATGAACAATCTAATGTTCATTCTTTTAATTCATTAAAAGCAAATAATTTTAAAAAAACACTTGAAAAAACTAAAAATTATTCAATGACTCATCTTGATTTAGCAGATGAAGAAAAATTTAAAAAAATTGTTAAAAAACATAAGTTAAACATTAAATTGGAAGAAAAAACTTATTTTACAATCGGCAAAATTATAAAAAGATATAGCCATCCAAAATCAGACAAACTATTTTTATTAGACATAGATATAAATGAAGAAAAACCAATAACTATAGTTACTAACACATTAGAATCGACTGAAAATAAAATTGTAGTAATAGCAAGATTAGGTGCGATGATGCCAAGTGGATTAGAAATAAAACCTAATAAAATTATGGATTTTGAAAGTAAAGCAATGCTTTGTTCATATAAAACTTTAGGTTTAAGTAAAGAAAAAGAAGGAATAATAATCCTAGAATCTAAATTTGAAAATAAAATTGGACAAGAATTTGATTTCTAGAAAGGCAAAAATGAATATTTTAGAAGATATTACAAAAAGAGGGATTTTTAAGCAAATAAGCAATTTGGAAAAATTCAATTCACTTGTTCCTGAAAATACAGGAGTATATATTGGTTTTGATCCTACTGCTAAAAGTTTACACTTAGGTAACTATGTACAAATTTCAATTTTAAAAAGATTCCAAAATGCGGGTTTTAAGGCATATGCTCTAATTGGTGGTGCTACTGGAATGATTGGCGATCCATCTTTTAAGGATGCTGAAAGAACTTTATTAGATAATAAAACAGTAATCGAAAATAAAAACAATATTAAAAAGCAATTAGAAAAATTTGGTTTGACAGTTCTTGATAATTATGATTTTTACAAAAATATGAATGTAATTGACTTTTTAAGAGATGTTGGAAAACTTTTAAATGTATCATATATGCTTTCAAAAGATTCGGTAGCTAATAGAATTAATTCAGGTCTTTCTTTTACAGAATTTTCATATCAATTATTACAAGGCTGAGATTTTTATAGTCTTTACAAAAAGCATAACATTTTACTTCAATTAGGTGGATCAGACCAATGAGGAAACATTACTTCTGGTTTAGAAATTATTTCAAAACTTGAAGGAGATAACCATAAAGCAGTTGTAATTACTTCGAATTTACTACTTGATGATAATGGTAAAAAATATGGTAAATCTACTGGTGGTGGTTCATTATGATTAGATAAAAAAATGAACTCGCCTTATAATATGTATCAATTTTTACTAAATCAACCTGATTCAAAAATTGAAGAATTGTTAAAATGATTAACTTTTATTCCTTTAGATGAAATTGAAAAAATAATTAAAAAACATAATGAAAATCCTTCATTACATTATGCTCAAAATATATTAGCTTCAGAAGTAATTAAAGATATTCACGGTTTAGAAGAATTGGAAATTGCTCAAGAAATTACTAAAATTTTATTCGATAAAAATTATGATTTAAAACAACTGAAACCATCATCATTGAAAAAACTTGAACCTTATTTGCCAACTGTAACTTTAGAAAAAAATATGAACATAGTTGAACAATTAATTGAAGCAAAAGTTATCTTATCAAAAAGAGAAGCAAGAGAATTTATTAACACTAATGCTTTAAAAATTGATGGACAACCTTTGCTAGAAAATACAAATTATGAACCAAAAAATTATGAAGGTAAATATGCTTTTTTAAACAAAGGTAAAAAGCAAATTTGATTAATTAAAACTAAATAATTTTACGCATTATACTTATTTATAGGTAAATGCGTTTTTTATTTCGATTTAAAAATTGGTTTTGTTTGCTATATTGTAAGTGTTTAAATTGATAGTAAATGTTTATAATTGTTAATATGAAAACTAAATTAAAAATGGGTTGTGCTTTTTTAGGTATGACTTTACCACTATTAACTACTTCTTGCTTAACATTAAAATGAGAAAATGATGATGATAAAAATATTGAACAAAGAGCATTAGAACTAGTTAATTATTCAAGAGAATACAAAATCAAAAATAATAAAATGAACTTATATTTTGTAGAAAAGGGTAATGTTCCTTATGTTGATGTTGATGAAACAATCAGAACATTAAAAGGTTATTTTGATCTTAAAACATACTTTAGCTACAAAAAGATATTTAGACCCCAAATTGCTTTTTCATCAAAAAGTGGCGAAATAGTTTTCGATTGAAAAAACAATGAAATATATTTTAAAAATGTTGGTTATGATAACTTTACGGAACAAACACTAGAAACTAACTATAGTAAGAATTTAAAATATGCAATTTCATTTTATAAAGATTATTCTCCCAATAATATTGTGTTATCTTTAGACAAGTACAAATTTGACATTTTGAGGCACAAGGGAAAGATAATGATTCCTTTTGCTTTATTTAACACTTTATTTTGTAGCGAAAATTATTTTAATTTATATTACACTGGACAAAAAGTTTTAGCAGCAGATTTTGGTATGAGCGACCATATCGAAAACATTGAACAAATTAAAAAATCAGAATTCAATTCACAACTAGCACCTGAGGATGTTAGACATGCTACTTATAATCATCTAGCACTTGTAATGGACCATTACTATGGATTAAGAAAGCATAAAAAGATTGACGATTTCGAAGCTAAATATTTATCAGCACACAAAGATCAATTTTTAAGTCAAGACGCTAAAGTTTATTCATCTGCCTATGGTAAATTCTTTCATGGTTATTTAGATGAATTACACACTAGTATTTCTTCATTATCGTTTTATGATGATCCTAAAAGAAAAGTTTTTGATCTTGGTGAAGATACTAAAAGTGATTTCAGAGTTAAATATGCTGAAAAAAGATTATTCTTAACCCAACAAAGAAAAATAAATTGAGACAACAAAGTTTTAAGATTTATAGATGATGAAACTGCAGTAATTTCTTTTGATCAATTTAGCACCGGAACCAAAGAACAATTACAAAGTGCTGAACCATATAAGTATGATACTTATGAACTTTTTAAAAAAGCTTTTGAAGCAATAGAAGCTAAACCAAGCATTAAAAATATTGTTATTGACCTATCTTTAAATGGTGGTGGTAATGTTGCTGCTATGTGAAGAACACTAGGTTTTTTAACAGATAAAAAAATTAAACATCATTCATATAATGTTTTAGACCAAACTCTTTCAACCACTGATATTCAAGTAGATATTGATGGTGATGGAAAATACGATAAAGATGCTTATTCACAATATAATTGATTAGTTCAAACTAGTATCAATACTTTTAGTGCTGCTAATCAATTTGCTAATATAGCTAAAGAAATGAAAATAGCAAAAATCATTGGCCAAAAATCAGGTGGCGGTGCTTGTTCGGTTTTACCGGTTGTTTTGGTTGATGGGACCACTGTTGTAATCAGCTCAAATAATTCTCTTTTAACTCAAAAAGGTAATGAATTTAAAATAGTTGAAGATGGTATTGAACCAGATTTAACTATTGATTATCCTGATTTTTACAAAGATCAAGTCCTTAGTCAAGTAATTAAAAATTCAGAAGAATAAAAAAATCGATAGTTTTGATAAAAAAATCTATCGTTTTTTTATTTTAATTTATATAATAAATATTAATGCCGTCATAGCTCAGTTGGCAGAGCACATCCATGGTAAGGATGGGGTCGCTGGTTCAAGTCCAGTTGTCGGCACCATTTGATATTTATTGATTATCACCAAATAAAAAAACAAGAATTTTCGTAAGTTCTTGTTTTTTATTCCTCAGTTAATTTAACTATTGAATAATCAAATTCAACAGGAGTTCTTTTTCCAAAGACTTCAATTTCTAATTCAACTTTATTTTGTTGTTCATTTGTTCTTAAAACTTTACCTACTTGTCCTTTAAATGGACCTTCGATAACTTCTAAGATATCATTAACATCAAATTTAGCAATTCCTTTGTTATCTTTAAATTCAATCATTGCTTTTTCTTCAGCTAAAAACATTTTGTCAATTTCTTTTTGAGAAACAGGGGTAGGTTTTGCTCCCTTACCAGAAGAACCAATTAAACCTGTAACATATTGAGTATTACGTACAACAAATCAAGCTCTATCAGTCATTAGCATTCTAATAAATATATATCCACCATACATATTTACTCATTTGATTTTGTATTCTTCACCTTTTAGTTTTTTTTGTGCTTCTCTAGAAGTTAAAGTAGGTTTTTTAAATATTTTAAATGCGCCTGTTTCAGTAGCATCCATATCAAAGTTCTCTTCAACAACTTCGGCAATAATTCTATTTTTTAATGATTCAATAACTAAATCTTCTTTACCAGATACAGTTGAAATCATATATCATGAAAATTTATTTTTTTCCATATTAGCTCCTAAATGGTTTCTATTCCAATCGCTTTTCAAATCAAAGTAATCATTGTTGCGAATAAAACAACTACAGTTGTAAATAAAATGGTGAAGACAATAATTTGAGCAAATGCTTTTCAATTTTCTTTAGGTTTAGATCATCTAACTCTACGTAATTCTTTAACGAATTTTCTAAAATAATATTTTTTCTCTCTTTGCTTTTTTTCTTTTTTCATTCTTTATTTTTCCTCTTTATGTACAGTATGTTTTTTACATCTTGGGCAAAACTTTTTAATCACTATTCGTTTTTCTGAACTATGACTTTTATTTGTAACATAATTTTTTATAAAGCATTCTTCACAACATAATGAAACTTTTGTTTTTAACATAGTTTAATTATATAAATTAAATATTTAATATTTAGATATTTTACTTTTTTTATTTAAAAAATGTACTAATTAAATAGTTAAAACTGTGCTTTTTAAAGATAAACAAAAAGGATGAATAGAAAAAATCTATCATCCTTCTTTTTAAATTATGCTATTTTGTAAAAACTTTTTAGCTTTAAAGAAAGTTCACTTCTCATTTTATTTATTTTGTTAGTTGTATAAAGTTGACTAACTTTCCCATTTTTTGCATTAAGAACAATTTTTAATTTCTTCTTTTCATCATCTGTTAAAGAGTCAACAAATCTTTGATAATCAATGTTGTCAATTTCAGTTTCGATCTTCAACAATGAATCATGATCAACTAAATCAAAAAATACTTCAACGTCGTCTTCATTAAATGTTTTTCAATGCAGCATATGTTCTTCATTGATTCTTCTTTTTCTTAACCAATATTTGACAACATTTTGAACAGATAATTTTGTTGTATATAATAAAAAATTCAAAAAGGGAATATTTAATTTTGGATCAAACTTTTTAGAGCACTTAACAGCAAAATCTAAACAAAGATTGAAAATATCACTTTCTTCAAGTGGGATGTTCGAGTATGATTTAATAATTCTTTTACTTAAGAGTTCTAAATCTTTACTATGTCTGACAGAAATAAATTTTGCAATTTGTTGATTATCTCATTGGCTTAAATAAGTAAATATTTGATAATCAGACAAATTTTTTCTAAAAATGGATTGCATTTTCCCCTATTTCTCTTGCTTACTTTGTTTTGATATTTCATATAACAAAATACCAGTTGCAACAGAAACATTTAAAGATTGTACTGTTCCCGTTTGAGGAATATATACCAAAGAATCAACAAGATTTAATGTTGATTTACTAGAACCTTTCTCTTCATTTCCTACAACCAAAGCCATAGGAAAATTAAATTCTGTTTTATCTAACACCGTTGAATTTTCATTTAGTATAGAACCATATGTTCAGAAATTCATTTTTTTGAGTTTTGTAATAGTAGCACTTATACTATTTACTCTTATAAATTTCATTCCCACAAAGCCACCAGAACTTATTTTTAAAACTGTTGAATTAATTTCAACACTTCTTTCCTTAGGAAAAATTATATGTTTAAAACCAAAAGCATTAGCGGTTCTTAAAATAGCGCCAAAATTGTGCGGATCTTGTAAATGATCTAATATCAAAACTTTATCAGGCAAGTCATTCATTAAAATATCAATATTGTAATAGGTTATATCTTTAATCAAAGCAATATAACCCTGATGATTTTGATTTGTTTTCTTATTTAATTCATTTTTATCTTCTATAAAAATTTGTATATCTTTATTATATTTTTTAATTTCATTAGCAGCTTGAACATTTGCTACATAACAGCATTTTATTGGAAAATTGTTTTGTAATGCTTCGATAACACTATTCTTACCACATAGATATAATTTTGACATTTTGTCTCCTTGTTTTTTAATAACCTTTTTATAGTTAAATCAAATTATTTTCAATCAAAATTTGTCTCAATTTATCTGCTTGTTGATATTCTTTTTTCCCTATAAAATAGTTTCATTCATCAAAAATCTTTATAAATTCATTTATATATTTTTCATTTGTGAAATTAAAGTGGATAAGTTCAGTAATATTTTTAAATATGTATGCTTTTTCTAGATTAGTTTCTTTATTTAAATCTTTGATTAAAGCGTTGACCTTTAAATTAAAAGTTGAAAAATCAAGATCAAAAAGATCTTTTGCTATATCTTTTAGTGCTTCATTTTGTTCAAAAGTAACCTTTTTATCTCTTAAAGTTAATAAACTTTTAAAGTAAGTTTTTTTGTATTTTTTATACACTTGTTCAACATTTGAAAATAGTTCATCTGTTAGATTTAAAGGTGCTGAAAATTTTGAGCTAAGGATAATTAATTTATATAAATCAACATTTTTTTGATCTGCTAAAAAATCTTTTGCCAAAATAACATTTCCTAAAGATTTCGACATCTTAACACTATTTAAATTAATTTGACCAGTTCTTAATCATTGTTTTGCTAATGGTTTTTTAAACAATGAAAAATGTTGAATATTTTCATTTTCATGATGAGGAAAAATTAAATCTACTCCTCCTCCATGAATATCAACTCCTTGTTTGTCAAAATGTTTGTTGATTAAAACTACACATTCAGTGTGTCAACCAGGTCTTCCTGGACCTCAAGGAGAATCAAATTTAATTCCTTTTGTAGTTTTTTTTCATAAAGCAAAATCTGCTGGATTTTTCTTTAAATTTGAATTTTCGCTTTCATCGAAAACCATATCTTGTAATTGTCTGTTAGAAATTTTGCCATATTCTTCTTGACAAGAAAGTACATCAAATCAAACATTATTATTTTTGTCTAAATATGCTTTTTTGTTTGCTAAAAGTTTTTCAATATAACTTGTAATTAAAGAAATATTATCAGTAACATATTCAACATTTGTGATTGTATCAACATTTAATGTTTTTAAGATTTCAAGATATTCTGTAGCATATTTTTTAGAAATCTCTTGCTCATTTATGTTTGTGGCGATAGCTTTATCAATTATTTTGTCATCAATGTCAGTGATATTGTGAATAAATTTATATTCAATTCCTAATATTTTTGCTGCTTTAAGCATTAAATCAATTGTAACAATTGGTCTAATATTTCCAATATGAACACTGTTATAAACAGTTGGACCACAAACATAAATTTTTAGCATAATTTAATATTATAACCAAAACACATTGGCCTTTTGTGTGTTAATATTAATAATAAATAATATTGGAGTTTAAAATGTTAGAAGTAGATAATTTATCAAAGATTTTCAGTGATAAAAAACTGTTTGAAAATGTGTCATTAAAATTCACTGAGGGTAATACTTACGGAATTATAGGTGCTAATGGTGCAGGTAAATCAACCTTTTTAAAAATTTTAGCCGGAGAAGTTGAATCAACTTCTGGTTATGTGAAAAAAGATAAAAACGCTAGATTAAGCGTGCTTTCTCAAGATCACAATGCCTACAACGATTTAATTGCTACTGAAGTAGTAATTATGGGCAATTCTGAATTACACAAAATCAAAGAAGAAAAAGATGCGATTTATGCAAATCCAAATGCAACGATGGAAGATTTTGAAAGAGCGGGTGATCTAGAAAATAAATATGGCGAACTTGGAGGTTGAACTGCTGAAAATGATGCACAAGAATTATTATCAGGTCTAAACATTCCTAAAGAAAAATGGGAAGCACCGATGAGTGAACTAACTGCTAATCAAAAAATTAAAGTTTTACTAGCAAAAGCTCTTTTTGGTAACCCTGACATTTTAATCATGGATGAACCTACAAACCACTTGGATTTAAAATCAATTAAATGACTAGAAAACTTTTTAATTGACTATCCACATATCGTTATTGTAGTTTCTCATGATAGTGACTTTTTAGATTCAATTTGTACTCATATTGTTGATATTGATTATAATGAAGCAAAAATGTATACTGGTAATTATTCTTTCTGAAAACAATCATCAGAATTAGCTAAAGAAATGATGAAACAATCAAACGAGAAAAAAGAAGTTCAAATTGAAAAATTAAAAACCTTTATTGCTCGTTTTTCTGCCAATGCATCAAAATCAAGACAAGCTACTAGTAGAAAAAAATTATTAGACAAAATTACTTTAGATGAAATTAAACCTTCAAATAGAAAATATCCTTATATTGCTTGAGAGTTAAATAGAGAATTAGGTAAAGATATTTTAACTGTTGAAAACTTATCGTTAAAAAATGATAATGGTGAATACTACTTTAATGATGTTTCTTTTACTTTAACTAGAGGTGAAAAATTAGCTTTATTAGGAGAAGATGACATTGCTAAAACTAAATTTTTACAATGTTTAATAGGCGAAATTAAACCAACTTCTGGAACTATAAAATGAGGTCAAACAGTAAAAACTAGTTATTATCCTAATGACAATACTAAATACTTTAACGAAGATTCAACAATCATTGAATGATTAGCAAAATGACCACTAGAAAATTCAACCGAAGAAACCAAAGACGTTTCTGATCACAGGATGAGAAGCTTTTTAGGAAGAATGTTATTTTCAAATGACACAGTTTTTAAAAAGGTTTCGGTTACTTCTGGTGGAGAAAAAGCAAGATTGATGTTTTCAAGAATGATGCTTTTAGAATCAAACTTTATCATCTTAGATCAACCATTAGACCATTTAGATACTGAAAGTATTGATTCAGTTATTGATGGTGTTCGTTCATATAGAGGTGGCGCTATATTTACTACTTACAACTCAGCTTTTATCAATAATTGTGCTAATGTAATTCTAGATATTAGACCTAACAATAGCTTTATTTTTAGAGGAACATTAGATGAATATGTTGAGGCAATGGGTTGAAACAACCAAGAAAAATAATATTAGTTTTTTAAACTAGTAAAATCTGTTGTTATATTAGTGTTCAAGGCGTCTTGCTCAGGTTAGAAAATAACAAACCTGAGAGTTGTATATAAATCGCTAAGCTTCAGTAATGAAGACAACAAAAGGGTATCTATGTTAGATATCACTCTTTTTGTTTTTTGATACTGTTTTCTAAATCAATAAAAGTTATAAATTAGTATGTAAATAAAAAATCATTTTTTCCTTATTGGTCTATAAATAAGGTGAAAATGATTTTTTTATTCTTTTAAGTCCGAAAGTAAAAGTAGGTTAAGTTTATTTTTAAAAAACAAAGCTTTATAAAACTTATTAGATAATTAAAAGCTTTTATTTGGCACATTTTAAAAAACTCAAAAATAACTAAGTTGATTAGTAATTTAACAATTATTTTTTACTGTTTTTTGTAAGTGATATCATTTTTGTTGCTTTCTTTATTTTTAACACATTAGTAGTAATTTAATAAATGTATAATAATATTCATTATGAATAATAAAAAAATAAGAACTAGATATGCTCCTAGTCCAACAGGTTATTTACACATTGGAGGAGCAAGAACCGCTTTATTTTGTTATCTATATGCAAAGCATTTAGATGGTGATTTTATTTTTAGATTAGAAGACACCGATGTTAAAAGAAATGTTAAAGATGGAGAAAAATCTCAATTAGACAATCTTGCTTGATTAGGAATTGTTCCTGATGAAAGTCCTCAAAAACCAAATCCAAAATGTGGCAAATATAGACAAAGTGAAAAGTTAAATAGATATCAAGAAATTATTGATGAACTTATAGCAAAAAATTTAGCATATAAAGCATATGACACAACTGAAGAATTAGAATTGCAACATCAAGAAAGTGAAAAAAAGGGTATTCCTTCATTTAGATATGATCGTAATTTTTTAAAGCTAACTGATGAAGAAATTCAAAAAAGAGATAAAGCTAAACAATATTCAGTTAGATTAGCAATGCCAAAAGATAAAGTTTATGAATGAGATGACATTGTAAGAGGAAAGATTTCATTTAACTCTAATGAAATTGGTGATTGAGTTATTCAAAAAAGTGATGGGTATCCAACATATAACTTCGCTGTTGTAGTTGATGATCATGATATGTCGATTACTCATATTTTAAGAGGGGAAGAGCATATAACAAACACTCCTAAACAATTAGCAGTTTATGATGCTTTAAAATGAGAAGTTCCTTTATTCGGTCATATGACAATTATTACCAATATGGAAGGTAAAAAACTTTCAAAAAGAGATACTTCTTTAAAACAATTTATTGAAGATTATAAAAATGAAGGATATCATCCTCATGCAATTTTTAACTTCTTATCATTACTTGGTTGAACACCAAATGAAACTATTGAATTAATGTCAAAAGAAGAAATTATTCAAAAATTTGACTCTGCAAGATTAAGCAAGTCTCCTTCAAAGTTTGATATTCAAAAAATGCAATGATTTTCAAAGCAATACATCAAAAACACAGATACTAAAGAATTGATTAAAATTCTAAAATTAAACAAAGAAAAAGACCAAGAATGAATTTCTCTTTTTGTTGATACATATAAACAAAATGTGTATACATATAATCAAATTTTAGAACACAAAAAAATCTATGAAGAAATTAAAAAAGAACCTTGCGTTACTATTGAAAAAGAAGACGAACTTGTTGTTAAAACTTTCGCAAAAATATTAAATGAAGTTCCTTTTACCATTGAAAATATACAAGAAGCAATAAATAAAACTCAAGAAATTACAAAACAAAAAGGTAAAAAACTATTTATGCCAATTAGAATTGCTACTACCTTTGAAGAGCACGGACCAGAGTTAGCAAAAGCAATATTTTTGTTTGGACAAAAAGTTATTAGAGAAAGAATTAAAAAATGAAATTAGAATTTAAATCAAAACATATTCAAATGGGCAAAGAAGGAAAAATAGAATTTGAAACTGATTTAAATAAATTTGAAGTTTCTAAAAATTCTTATGAATATGAATTTTCTGATCCTGAAACAAAAGAATTGATTCAAATTACTATAAAAGGGAAAAAAGAAGCAACAATAGTTTCTGGTGCTTCAACTTTGAATTTTGTTTTAAACGAACCCATTGAAAATTCTTTTCAAGTTGAAGGGGTTGGTGATTTATTAATTACCAGTTTTTTAGAAAAACTAGAAACAAAAGAAAAATATCATTTAATTGCTTATCACATAAAAATGAATAATGAAATAATTGGACAATTCAATGTTGAATTAAAAATTAAAGATTAGTTCATAACAAACAAATACTTTTCTAAATCGCGAATTAAAAGAACTTTAATTCGCTTTTTTAATAGGAGAGTATAACAATAATGAAAAACATCGAATATGTAAATCTTTATCTTAAAGACTTCGAAAAACAAATAAACCTTGGACACAAAAGTAGAAGGACTTTTGAAACCTATAAGATTTATTTAAACAAACTTGTAAATTGAAGAACAAATGATGAGTTATTAAAACAAATCAACTTGATATTGGCTAATAATTGTTCTGATAACACCAATTTTACAACTAGAACTATTTTTAAAATCTTTGTAAAATGATATTCATTTATTACCAAAACATATATTCCTTTGATTCTAAAATCAAAAAGCTTTAAACATACTTTTGGTACTAGATTAGCCTTTAAGGAAAAAGAGTTAAACATTTTACTTGAAGAATTAGAAAACTTTAACAATAAAAAATTTAAAGCCATCTTTTTAATTCTTTTGTCAAATGGAATAAGAGTTTCTGAATGAACAAACATTGATTGAAATAAGCTAAAGCAAAACAATTGGATCATTACCATTTGTACTGCTAAAAAAGGAATAAATAGACCATTTAAAATTCCAAATCATGGAATATACCAAGGATTAAGACAAGAACTAGAAAATTTAAATTTAAAAATTAAACCAAAGACTATAAAAAATCTTTTTACCAAGTTTTCTATCTTTGTCAAAGAAAAGCATCCTGAATTAAATAGAACAATTTCTTCACACATCTTAAGGCATAATTTTGCTACTAGACTTTTTAGAAACCAACCCAACAATGGAATTGAAGACGTAGCAAGAGCATTAGGACATAAAAATAGCGAAACCGCTCGTAAAACATATATCGATTATAGCAATGAATATCAAAGTTCATTAATGACGCTAGCAACTATGGAATATATAGATGCAATGGGCGTATCTCAATTACAAAAACAATTAAAACTTTCAAGAGAAAGGGAATTAATTTTGGAACAAGAATTAAAATCAATCAAGAAACAGTTAAAAGAAAAGGAAATTCTAGAAGCAAATAAAGATAGTCAAAGCCAATACAATTTTGGTTTTATAAACACATATTTAGAAAAAAATAATCATCTTAAAATATTTTTGAATTCTAGAAATAACTTGATTATCTAACTTTTGCTAGAACAAAATTTTTTTTAATTTTTTTATGCTAATTTTCAAAAAATGTACATATATAAGTAGTAATACTTTTATATGAAGGGAGCATATCAATGTTCAAAAACATTAAAGTTTCTAAAAGAGAAGCGTTAAAAGAAATATCAAAGTTTAAAAATATAGAATATACTTTAATTAATATTGATGAACAAACTATACAGGTTGTAATCGAATGTAAAAACAAAAAAGTTTTGGTTGTTCCTGAAACACCAAAGCATGGAGAAAAAATGGGTGAAGTCGGAAAATTAAGTATCAAAGAATTGATTAAGATTATTAAAGAAAACACTTTATCAAAACAAGATGTAATTGAAATTTTTGATCAAAAGTTTGACGAAAAGTTTGATGAGAAAATTAAGCCGATTTTAAAAAGACTTGATAGATTAGAATCATTCCACAAGAAAGAAATTGAAAGTTTGCAAGAAAAATAAATTTTGCGAATTTTTTCTTAACTTCTTCAATTTCACAAAAATTTTTTATGAATTATTTTAAAAAATATTAGGCATTTTATTTTATTTAATATTGAAGAGCAATTCTTAAATAAAGATTAATATCTAGTTTTTAATAAATAATATAATTAAATTTATAGAAAAATTGTAATGGAAATGGAATTTTATGAAGAAAATAAAATCGCTTAATGTGTTTTTATACGCTATTCCTCTTTGTTCAATAGCAGCTATTTCAACAATAAGTTGCATCAAAAGTCCTGAACAAAAAGAGTATGAAAAAACCCAAAAAGAGTTTAATAAAAAGGTCGAAGAATTTAATGAAGTTCTTTCAAAAACAACATTAGGATCTGCTTTATTATTAATTATTGAACCAATTCAAAAGCAAATTCAAGAACAACAAGAAAAAGATAAAAATAGCACTGAAAAATTAACTCCCGAACAATATAAGGAAAAAACCAATTCTTTAAGAATTTTAATTTCTTTAATTGATAGTACTATTTTGAAATTGAAATAAAAATATGTTTGTCTTTTTGTGGCAAACATATTTTTATTATTTGATTTTATCAATTCCATTCATATAAGGAATTAATTTTTCAGGAATGCTAATTGAACCATCTTTATTTTGATAGTTTTCTAAAATAGATGCAACTAATCTATCGATTGCTAAACCTGAACCATTGATTGTGTGAGCATATTGATTTTCACCTTTTTCATTCTTGTATCTAATCATTGCTCTTCTAGCTTGGAAATCACCAAAATAAGAAATTGAACTTACTTCTCTATATTTAATTTCTGAAGGAATTCATAATTCCAAATCGATTGTATGCATAGATGAAAAACCTAAATCACCAGTACATAATTTCATTTCTCTATAAGGAATACCTAAAAGTTCTAAAATGTTTTTAGCATCTTCAACTGTTTTTTCATATTCGTTTCAAGCATCTTTTTCACTAACAATTTTTACCAATTCAACTTTTTTGAATTGATGATTTCTAATAATACCTTTGGTGTCCTTGCCACCTGAACCTGCTTCTGATCTAAAACATTCGGTAAAAGCAGTAAGACAAATAGGTTGGGTCAAATCAACGATTTCATTGTTGTAAATATTAGTTAAAGTAACTTCAGCAGTAGGAATTAAATAATGTTGTAATCCTTCAAGTGCAAATAAATCTTCTTTAAATTTTGGTAATTGACCAGTACCATAAAGCATTTCTGGTTTAACTAATACAGGGGTAGCAAATTCAGTATAACCTCTTTTTAGATGTTGATCAAGCATAAAGTTTTGTAATGCTCTAGTTAACATTGCGCCTAAACCTTTGTAAAGTACAAATCTTGAACCAGAAAGTTTAACTGCTCTTTCTAAATCAATAATGTCTAACTTTTTAGCAATTTCATAATGAGGTAAAACACCAGCAATTAAACCTCTACCTAATTTATCATGGCATTTAATAACTTGATTACTATTTTCATCTTTACCAATAGGAACTATATCCAAAGGAATATTAGGAATAGCTAATAATAATTTTTCTACTTCTTCATCATATGATGAGGCCTTTTTTTCTAATGTTTCTAAATCTTTTTTAACATCTTCTATTTCTTTTTTGATTTTAGCTAACTTTTCTGGATCATTTTTAAATTGACCAAACTCTTTTGAAAATTTTGACAATTCAGATTTTTTCAATTGAGCCTTATGCATATAAGTGCCCCGTTTGTTCCCTACTTCTATCAATTTTTCAAAAAGTTTAAGATCAAAATTTCTATTCTTTAACCCTTGTCTAACTTTTTCTTCATTATCTAAAACGAATTTTAAATTTAACATAGCAATCTCCTTAATACATATGTTTATTTTATAACTTTATTTGATAAATAAACATTAATCTAGTCTTGAATACATAGCTCTTTTTACTTCTAAATATTTCTCTTCACCGACTTTTTCTTTAACAATTGTAAGACCTAATTCAAGTCCAGCGGCAGCACATTTAGCAGTTATAAATTTGCCATCGCAGGTTACAAAATCTTCATTTCTTTTACCAACTGTCTTATTTTCAATTTCAGGAATAGGGAAAGAACTGTAATTGAAATTGTCTAAATAACCATTTTCATATAAAACATTAGGTGCATCGCAAATAGCAAAAATATCTTTTTTATCAATTATGAATTTGTCAATCACTGCTAATGATTTTTGATCTTTTCTTAATTCTTGTGCTCCTTTACCACCAGGAATAAATAAAGCATCGTATTTAGAAAAATCTACTTCATTTTCTAAATTAATAGTAACTATTTCATATTGTCCAGTGGCTTGAATATGATTAGGATTATAGTAAGTTAGTTTAGTTAGCATATTTGCTTTTTTTAAGCATGCTATTGTATTAACTAACTCAATATCATTAAAATGAGGGTGTACTAAAACAAGTAAATTCATTTTGACCTCTTTCTTTTATTTTTCAATTTTCTTTTTATTTACACTATTGGTAGAATGAGATAATTCTTTTTTCTTTAAAAGATTAACTTTTAAAGTATCTAAATCATACTTGATATAAAAAGGAGTGTGACTTTTTATATAACCCGGTTTGATTTGTTCTCTAAAGTTTTTATTTATCAAATTGTTCTTTTTAGCAATATCAACATAGTATTCAACAATTGTATTATTAAAGAAATAATTAAAAGTATTATATTTATAAATTAATTCATTTAAGTTTTTAAAAACATTAGAAATCATTTTTTTTGGGTAACCAAATTTTTTAGCATTATCTATAAATTCTTCTTTGTCCACTATTTTGAATTCTTGACCAGGATATGCTTTTATATCTAGATCATAATCAACAAACTTTAAAGTGTTGTTTTCAAAAATAGGTGTAGAAGCTAAATTAACATAAACGAAATTTTCATTTGGTTTTAAAATGATTAAAGCATTGTACATTGATTTTTTAGGTAAAAATCATAAAACATATTCTTTATAAGTTCAAGTTGAATAAGGGATTTCATAAACTCTAGTTCTTTTTAACAACAATACATAATGATCTGCAGTATCTCTTAAAATAAGTGCTTTATTTCATTGTCTATATAGTGTTCCATCAAATTTGTATGCTTGGACATTTACTTTTTTAAACTTAGTTAGATTTTTTGTTAATTTGCGTTGCTGGTCTTCCATTTTTATAGGTAGTCCTTACTTAAAATTAATTCACCTTCTAAATTAGGTTCAACAACAAATGTTGGTTTTGATCTTCAAGAATTTTTGTTGTTTTGTTCATCTAACTCATTTTTAAAATGTCAAATAGATCTTTTAGTAGTAATGTCTCTTTTGTCAAAAATGGAAATACCTTTATAAACAATTTCTTCATCATCCATTTTATCATCATTGTTGTTATCTACTCAAATACCAATTTTTTCATTTAATTTTATCGATGTTAAAAGTCCATCAGTATTTTCATAATCTGTATAGTAAGGAATAATTTTTTTAAAATCAAAATCTTCGTGTTCATTTGATGTTAAATTTTTTCTTATATTAAAGTTGTATATAGATTGTTTATGAATTTTTAAAGGCACATTTTTATTATTTGTGTTTTTTAAAACAATAGCTTTTGCGTTTTTAAATTTTTCTTCTAAAAAACCTGAAAAAGCAATGGTATTTAATAATTTCTTATCATCAACTCAAACATTTTGTCCTTCATTGTTTTCATCAAAAATTCATCTATATTCAATTTTTGAATATATTTGAGAAATTGTTTTTCCAAATCCCATTGTGTTTCTCATTGTTTCTAAAAATTGATCTTTTTTAGGTTCATATTTTAATGGTCTAGCAGGTGTTTTGGTTAATAGATTGCCACCATAAATATTGTTAGCATATAATGAATTTTTGTTAAAAGAATTATTATCTATTAAGCTAACTCCGCCATTTGAAAAGCCTATTCCAATGTCATAAACTTTTGCTCAATCTTCTGCGTTTGAAAAACCTTCAAATTTTTTGTAAAAACTTTTTTGCGCAAAGTATGCTCCTGCTCAAGAAAATAGGATTTTATTTTTTTCAAAATCAATAACTTCATATTTATCTTTTTTATCTAACAAAAAATATGGGATATATGCATTTTTTTGTCATTCTCTTGGTATCAATTCTGCTAATGAAAAGTAGTAAGGAATGTCTTTTGATTGAAGCGAATAAGTAGAACCAAACATAAATTTTTGTCTTGAATGTAATTTAGTTCTTGCTGCTATCGCTTCATTTTCAATCTTGTTGCTTGCTAAAAACAATTCTTTTTGTGATAGTGTTTGGTAAATGTTTTTATTGTTAATAATTTTTAATGCATTAGGGTCATTTGTAAAGTCTAAGTAATTTAAATTAGAAAGAAAGTTTTGATAAAAATAAGGATTCCAATAATTTTTACTTGCTGTTGAAGCGTTGTAGTCATTATTTTTAAAATAATAAGTATTATATAAATCATTATTTTTATTAGATGCTATTTCTGCATAACAAGTTGCTCAATGATGCATATATTCATGAAAAACTGTCGGCATTATTGCTATAACTTTATCTCTAACTGATAAATTTCTTTCAGCAAACGATGAAGTGTTTATATACATTTCTTGCACATTTGGTATATAAATACCTTTAACATTGAAATTCAATAATCTAAAATCATTGATATTTATACCATTTAGGAAATTAACTTCTGGTCCAAAAGAAACTTTATTGTGAAATTGATTAGCTAAATATTTAAGACCTACTTTTCCAAGATAAAATCTTTTACCGTTTTCATCTTTTCCATATGAATAGTCTTTAAATTTAATATTTGTTATTGGATCTTTAAATACTAAAATATTTTGATCAACATCAGCATAAGAAAAATGTTTGTCATCATTTTTTTCATCTCATACAAATGACATTTTTTGTTTGTACTCTTCATTATCTTTCAAATGAGGAGCGTTTTTATATTCTAGTTCTGGTAATTTAAATTTTTCTAATTCTTTTCTTAATTGAATTTTACCTATTACTTCATAAGTATCGTGATTAGACTTAAAAATATCACGATAGGTTCATAAAAAATAACCCAAACCTGCCGTAAGGGCAAAAATAATTATTGAAGAAACGATTATCAAAATTTTTGTTTTTGTTGATAAAGGCTGTTTATTCATTTTCTTCCTCTATTAATTAAGTAATATTAAGCAAAAAATTTAATTAAAAAATGTTCAAAACCAATTTTAGGTAAAGTTTTTCCTGTTTTTATTTCAAAATCTAAATCAGCTAAAAACTTAATGATGTTCCGTACTCTGAAAATTCCAAATTTTTTCAACACTGTATATATTTTTTTAACTCTATATAGATTCAAATTAGTTTCTTGTGCTATTTCTTCTAATGATTTCTTATTTTCTAGATAAAAAAATATTTTTTGAGCAATCAAAAAAGAATTTATTATTTGACTAATTAAATATGAAATTTCAGTTTCAAAACTTAATTTTTCTAAATATTTTTTTCAAATTGAGAAAAAATCGTTCGAATCAACTGCGTTAGAAAATCCAAAAACATCATCCACATAATGTTTGCTAACTGAATTTTCAATCATTGTTTTTGTTATGTTTTTATTTAACAATAACAATTTATTAATTTCATCATCAATAATCATTAAATCATTAGGCAACATACTTTGCAACAACATTGCATTTGACAATGATATTGAGCCTTCCTTATTTTTTACTAGTCTAATAATTTCATTTGTTATATCAGAAGTTGAAAGCTTAGGACTTTTAAAAATATTTAAATTATTTTTTGAAAATAAATATTTGGTCAAAATATTTTGATTAACTTTGCTTTCGTCACTTAATTCATTTGCAATGAAAATTAATTCATTATTATTGTTTGTTTCAATAATTTGGATTAATTCTGTTATGTTTTTTTCATTTTCCTTATCTATCTTTTTATAAAAAAAAGGGAAATTTTTAATAAAAATCAATTTTTTATTATGAAATAAATTTTGCGCATTCATTGTTTCTATTAACTCATCAAAGTTGTTTGAAAAGTTAAAATTAACAATTAAATAATTGGAATATTTTTGTTTAATTTCTTCTACTTTATTTTTTATAAAAAAATGTTCTTCGCCAAATAAAATAAACATAGTCTTATTATATATTTTTAATGCGAATACTTATTTTTTTTGTATTTTTTAATAATATTTCTGATGACATTGTAAGCATTAAAATTAATGCTAAATAATAAAGAAAAACTACCTCTTTTTTAACATAAATATTATTGATAAATAAACTAATATGATTACTAAAAATAAGCATCTTGTCTAAAGCAAAATAAATGAAATTGAGCATCGGTGTATTAAAGAAAAAGAAGAATGAAATCAGAAAAACACCTTGAAAAATTGGGGTGTATATCATTATTCAAAATAAACTAAACAGATTCATTTTTTGATTTAAATAAATACTAAACGGAAGTGAAAATAAACAAGTTAAGAATGAAAATGTTAAAAATCTATATACCTTATTTTCTATATTATTTTTACATATTCTACCTAAAAAAAGAGTAATAAGCGAAAAAGTAAAACTTAAAATTGTTGAAAATGAAAAAACATAGTAAGGATTTAGGACAAAAACAACAAACAATGAAATAACTCAAGAATCTAAGATTTTCATTTTTTCTTTTTTATCAAATGATTTAAAAACTATCATAATAAAAGCTCTTAATCCGGATATAAAATTGTTTAACAACAATAAGTAAAAAAACAAAAATCCATTAGTTATTGCTGCTTGTTGTTTCTTGTTTTTAATTCAAAAAAAGATATGATCAAAAGCTCATTTCAAGCAATTAAAATGCATTCCTGAAATTGCTATTAAATGTAAAATATTTAAAGACTTAGCCGTTTCTTTTGTGTCATTGAAATCATTACTTTTAGAAAATAAAAATAACATAAAATACTTTTGAAAAAAATGTTCTTGACGATTAGCAAAATTGTTAATCGCGCTATCAAGATTATACTTACAAAGTTTAAACTCAATAACTTTAATTTTGTCTAATACTCCATTTATTTTATTTACTAAATAAAAATTACCAAAGTCGTTAGCATCTATATTTTTGATATTAGCTTCTAAAACAACAAAATCAGATTTTTGCAAAACCACATTTATTTTTGATTTCCAAATTAAAACATTGCCAAATTTTTTAGTCGAAAGAACCAAAAATTTTTCTTCAACTTTTAAAATAGTTCCTCTTAATTCAACTAACTCTTGTTGATGTTCAATAGGCTTGCTTTTTACGAACCAAAAAACTAATAAAAAAATTGTCAAAATGCTTATAGAAATTAAAAATGTTTTCAAAGACAAAATTAAAAGTGTTACTAGCAAACCAAGTAATAATAATGTAAAGCTAATTCTAAAAGTAATATTTTGATTCTCAATAATCAAAAAGATTAATATAGGAATCATCAAAGTCATAAATATTGGACTTACAATATTAATATCTTTTTTAGTTTTTCAAGTGTTTTTGGTCCAATTCCTGAAATATCTTCCAAATCAGTTCATTCAATAGAAACTTTTGCCTTTCTTAAATTAATGATTTTGCTAGCAATACTTTTGGTAATTCCTCTTGCTATTAATTCCTTTTCATCATTAAGTTCTTTTCATTTTATTTTGTTGCTTTGAATTGCTTTTACAAATATTTTCAAATTTTTGTCAATTCTTTTTTCTAGATCAAATTCTGATAAATCCGAATTTTTGTTATAACCCGCTTTTTGTAAAACTTCTTTGTAGGTAACACCTTTTTTAAAACTATAACTACCTGGGTAATCTACATAACCATTGATTTTTATTGTGATAAATTCTTCTAATTGACTATTATGGTTTTTCTTAAATTGTGAACTAAACTTTGTAGAAAAAAATATAGTTGATGAAGTAACTATAGTTGAAAATAAAATAATTAAAATAACTCATAATTGTTTTTTAGAAAATCATCTCACACTTATATATGTACATTAATTGACTTGAGCAGCCAAAAAAATAAAAATAATGTGATATTATAAGTATGCATCGGTCAACAGCTATATTTTTATAGAGGAAAGTCCACGCTAGCACTTCCTGGAATGGAAGTAGTGTTCATGCTGAGTCCAATAAACTCAGGCAAAGACGACTAGTGCCACAGAGACGAGAATTGTGAAACGCGGTAAACTCCATGAGCTAGAAACCCAAATTTTGGTAGGGGAATTTTAGAGTGGGAATAATAACCACAATAAAAAATTGAAAAATTAGATAAATTGTTGACACCTGAAAAGGTACAGAACGTGGCTTATAGATGTCCAACCTTGCAAAAGGTTGGTTTTTATTTTTGGCTCCAAAAATAAAAAAACATCAAGAGCCCAAATACACTTGATATTTTAAAAGTTAGTCTTTTAACATAGAAATAGGAATGACATATACATTATCTTTTCTTATATAAATTTCTTTTCCATAACCAGTAATGATGGCTATAAATTTAGGTTTTTTACCATTTAAAGTAGACACGATATTGCATGCTTTGATTAATTTAACAGCATCATCATCGAATTGTTTTTCTCCTAACTTTATTTCTATAGCTGCTCATTCATTTTCTAATTCTAATATTGCATCTATTTCATTAAACTTGTCTCTATAGTAAGTCATTTTTATATCATTAGCTTCACAATATACTTTTAGATCTCTATATACCATTGATTCAAAAAGTGTGCCTAATGTTCTTGGTTCATCTAGTAATTTTTTATGATTAATTTGTAGCAAAGCACAAGACAATGTGGGGTCTATAAATCTTTTTTTCGGACTTTGAATTAAGCCATTTCTACTTTTTATAGTAGGCGAATATGGCATAATGTTGTCAAATATCATTAAAGTATTTAATTGTTCAATGTATTCGTTTACTGTCTTATCGGAAATTGAACCTTCTATTATATTTACATCTTCCATTAATGTTTTGTTTGTAACTAATGTATTATCATTTCTTGCTAATGAAATTAATAGTCTTTTACATTTAGTTACAGAACTAGGTTTTAAGAAAATTTTTTCTAATTCTTCATTAACCAACATTTCTACATATTTTTTTGAAAATAATGTAATGTTAGAACTATTTTTCTCAATATTTTTTATAGTTTCATATGCTTCTGGTCATCCACCAGTAATTATTAATTTAGCAATAGTTTCTTTAGTTAAACTTTCATCTCTTTTTATAATTTGATTTATATTTTCATTAAACAGACTAATTAATGACAATTGTCCTGTCGAAATTCCCATTTCATATAAAGTAAGTGTTCTCAAATTAAGAGAAACAATTCTACCAATTCCACTATGATGAACATTTTTTCGATTTGGTGTGACAGAACCGGTTAAAATATAATTTCCTGTTGTTTGAAGACTATCAACTTTGAATCTTACATCATCTCAAATTTGAGGCATATTTTGTCATTCATCAATTAATCTAGGTTTTTCTCCACCATTTAATGCCTCTTGTTTAAAAATTTCATAATTTAAATTAGCTTTTTCATTATCAACTATAAAAACACTTTTACTGTGATGCTTGGCTGTTGTTGTTTTTCCACATCATTTTGGGCCTTTTATGTATAGTGTTTTAAATATTTTTAAATACTCTTCAATTTTTTTATCAACAATTCTTTTGATATATTCCATATATTTCTTTCTTTATTTAAAAACAAAATTCTACTGTTCATTATATACTTTTTCCGTGTTTTTTCCAAAGTTTTTCCGTGTTTTTTCCAAAGTTTTTCCGTGTTTTTTCCAAAGTTTTTCCGTGTTTTTTCCAAAGTTTCCGCACTCAATCAAATTTAGATAAAGCTGTTAACTATCTAATTTAATATAGTTTAAAAAAATAAAACACATTATTCAATTACCAATCTTAACTTCATTAATACTGAAAATGTTTATATGTATGTACTAAATAAATTTCTTTGAAATTAATTTGTTTAAAAATTAACCAATTATTTTATTAGTTAGAAAAAGCAATAAAAAAAATACAAAAAACCTACTTTTTTTGCTAACCTCTTCGATTTATTTTGCGATATAAAAAAATAATTTTTTTCTTTAAAAAACAATATAATTAAAGTTATTAAATTTATTTTTTTATTCTATAAATAGGTTAAAAATAGAAAAATACAAAGGGGTATTTATGTTTGACGAACAAGAAGAATTAGTTTTCTCAACAGATGCTGATGAAAGCACAGTTACAGAAGAAAATGTGGTTGTTAACGAAGCGATGTCATCACCAGTTGAAACTTCTAATGAACCAACAGAAGAAGAATTAAAAGAAGAAGCAAAAAGAAAATTCAAAGTCGAAACAATGACTAAAAAAGAATTTTTTATTGAAGTTGCTGAAAGAATGGATGTTCCTGTAAGAGTTGTAGATGAATTTTTTGACAACTTTGTGTTCATTTTGAAAGAAAAATTAATTGCTGAAATAAAAGTTCAACTTTCTATTTTAGGAACTTTTGAAGTTAAAGTTAAAAAAGGAAGAACAACTATTAATCCTTTTATCGAAAGTAAGGATCAAATTGTTGTTCCTGAAAAACGTGTTGTTAAATATACACCTTCTAAATATTTAAGAGAAATAGTTAATTTTTAATATCTAAAAATTGAATGAAATTTATCATTCCCGGATATTCAATTTCAATTTCCTTTCCTATGTTTTGCACCTCTTCATAACAAAGAGGTGTTTTATTTTTATTTAGAAAATCATAAATGTCAATCATAAAAAACTTATTTTGATTTTCAAAATAGACAATAAAAAATGCTAACCCTCCATTATCTGCAATTTTCTTTAAATAGTCTATTTGATGAATTTTAATATTAGCATTAGGTAAGGTATTTTGATTTGTAGTTTTAGCTTCAAAAGCAATAAATCTACCTTTGTAGCATCCTATGTAATCCACAGTGCTTTTGCTGCTAATGATTCCGTCTTTAACAGTAATAACATTGTTAGCGTTTGTTACCAATTTTTTAAATGTAATATTTAAATTCTTTTTTTCAATATATGCAATTTTGTTCATTTGGTAAAAGTTAATTGTTTTATTTATTATGCTTTCTAATAGCATTCCTTTATTTTTGTTTATCATAATTATTAATGTACAAAAATCGAAGTTAAAGCATAAAAAAATATAAAAATTTAAAATAATATATAAAATTAATATTAATTATATTAATAATAGACTTTGATGACTAAGCAATTCTAATAAGGAGAAAGATGAATTTTAATGCTAAAATGATTTTTCTATGACCTTCTTTTGTTTGAAAATGACTAAGATTGATGTGAAAAGCAAAAAGTTATAAAAGAAATCCTGATGGTTTATTCCCAATGGAAAGAAATGATTTGCTTTTAAAATATTCTAAAAAACTTATTAAGTGATTCAATATAAAACTAAATGTTGAAGGGTATGAAAATTTACCAAATAATGGGCCTGTTTTATTGATACCTAATCATAAATCTAATATCGATGCTATTTTAGTTTTAGCAGCACTAGAATCTAAAAGAAAAAGTGAAGGAATACCAAACAAAATGCCTTGCTTTTTAGCAAAGAGTGAATTACAAAAAAGTAAAACTACTAAAAATGTTCTTTCCTTGCTTGATACCATTTACATTGATCGAAATAATATTAGAGCTTCCTTAGCATCTTTAAACGAATTTGGTAAATTCATCAAAGACTATCAAAGATTTGGAGTTATCTTCCCAGAAGGAGCAAGAATTTATGAAGATGGCTTAGGTGAATTTAAACCCGGGGCTTTTAAAGTAGCATTAAAAGAATATCTTCCTATTATTCCTGTTGCTATCACAGACACAAGAGATGCTCTAAACAAAAAAAGAAGCAAAAAATTACCAATTACCGTTAAATTTTTACCACAAATTAAACCAAATAATTTTCTTTCAATGGACACTAAATTTTTAGCAGAAAAAGTTAAAGGTTTAATTGCTAATGAATTAGAAAACTTAAAAGAACAAAAAAATTAGTAGCCTTGGGCACATTAAAAGGAAAATATGAAAAATATTTATGAAACAGATGATAAACGTTTTGATATTAAACTAGAAAACTTTGATGGACCTCTTGATTTATTATTAAGTTTAGTACAAGACAAAAATATCAACATTATGGATATAGACCTTGCTGACTTAGCTACTAAGTATTTAGCAATTATCCAAAGTATCCAGGAACAAGATATAGACATAGCGGGTGATTATTTAGTTATGGCAGCAACATTGTTGCAATTAAAAACTAGAATGCTTCTATATACACCAGAAGAAAAACCAGAAATAGAAGAAGATAAAAGAGCAATTTTAGCTAGATTGGCTGAATATCAACAATTTAAAGAAATTGCTGGAGTGTTAAAAAACAACGAGTTAGATCGTAAAAATATCTTTATTAAATCGCCAAGCAACGTTGAAGAATTTTTAGTTGAAAATGATCCTACAAAATTAGATGGAAATTCTAACCCAATTACTTTAATCAAAGTATTACGTCAAATGTTTGAAAGAACTTATGCAAATCATTTACGACAATCAAAATTAGAAACTTTTACTTTAACCCCAAAAGATCAAATTCCATTTATTAGAAGCTTGTTCAAAAATAAAAAAGAAGTAACTTTTGAAGAAATATTTACTGTTCCTTCTTTAAACCATTTTGTTATTACACTTATCGCAGTTTTAGAACTTTCAAAAAAACAAGAAATCATAATTAACCAAAAAGAACAATACGGTATCATAACATTTACCAAAGGACCAGAATATGAAAAATAAAATATTAGAAGCTTTACTTTATGTACAAGGTGATGAAGGTTTGACATTAAATCAAGTTAAAGAAATATTCAATTTACAAACAATTGCTGAAGCAAGAAAAGTAATGAATGACTTTTACAAAGAATACAATGAAAAAGAAGGTGCTCTTAAAGTTGTTAACTTTAATGATGTTTATAAATTAGCTACTAGAGAAACATACAAAGAATACATTACCAAAATGGTTCAAGTAGTTAAAAAACAAAGATTATCAAGTGCTGCTATTGAAGTTGTAGGAATTGTTGCTTATAGACAACCAGTAACTCGTTCAATGATTAACAACATTAGAGGAGTTGCTAGTGAACAAGTTTTAAACTCATTATTAGCAAAGGGAATGGTTGAAGAAGTGGGTATTTCACCTACACCTGGAAATCCAATTCTCTATGGTATAACCAACAAATTTTATGATTATTTTAAAATTAAGTCTTTAGCTGAATTACCAAAATTAACTGAATTTAATTTTGTAGATGGAACTGAAAACGAAGCAGAAGATTTCAATCTTTTTGATAGTCAAAGACAAGAATAAAATAGGTATAAAGGTGCATAAGTTTGCACCTTTATGTACATAAAGATATGTTTAAATATACTTGCAACCAAAACGATCAAGGAAGAACTTTATATAAAATTAGTTTAAAAATTTTTCCTAATTTACCTATTTCAAAGATAGAAAAGATGTTTCGTTCAAAAGAAATTAAAGTTAACAATGTACGTACAAATGATAAAAAGATGATTCTTCAAGAAAATGATGAAATCATCTTTTATTGCCATTATGAACAACAGCCAAACATACAAAAAGTAAACAACAATTTTGATATTTTGCAAATCATTTACGAAGATCAAAATATTTTGATAGTTAATAAACCAAATGATATTTCAATGCATGGATTTAAAAATTGTCTAGATTTCCAAGTTTTAGAATATTTAAAAGTCGATCCTAAATTAACTTTTAAACCTTCTCACATCGGAAGACTAGATAAGGAAACTAGTGGTTTAGTGGTTTATGCTAAGAATTATTCTACATTGAGATTTTTACAAGAAAATAAATCATTTGAAAAAACTTATATTTTAAAAAACGATTTTCCTTTGCCTTTTAATAAAGAAATCAAGAATCGAATTTTAATTCAAGACAACCAAAAAAGTGTATTAGTTTATCCTATTGATTCGAATTTTGGTAAAGAAGCTTCTACTATCTTTTTTAGTCAAAACTCTACCGTTTACGCTCAAATCATCACCGGTAGAAAACATCAAATTAGAGCAACTGCCGCTTGATTAGGTTATCCAATATATGGGGACACTAAATACAATGGAATTTCAAGTAATCGTTTATATTTACATTGTTTTAAATTAAAATTTAATCAAAATATCAACAACCAAGAACTAAATTATTTAAGTAATAAAGAATTTCAAGCAGAACCAAAAGATTGAAATTAATTTTAAGGAACAAATATGAAAAAAATTACAAAAGAAAAGTTAATCGAAATTGTAAGTTCAATAATGTTAAATCCAACTGACGAAGTAATTGAAGGAATTTTAAAAGACTGACAAAATTTACAAAAGGATTTTAAATCATTAAATAAAATTGACATTACTAACGTTAAACCTTTAAGTCATATTAATGAACAACCAAAAGTTGATTTTTTAAGACAAGATTTTCCTGATATGTCTTGATCAATTTCAAAAAATGAAATTTTAGCTAATGCTAGTCAAAAAAATGATGATTATATAATTGTTCCTGATAAGGTGGTTAAATAATGAAATTAAAAGTTCTAGGTGATTTTCAAAAAGCTCAAAAAGAGTTATTAAATGACAATAATAATGCAGTCTCATTTGTTTATCCAAACGCTAATTACAATCCTACAAACGAAAACAAAACACTAGATAAAGCTATTTTTACAATTAAACAAAATTTTGCCACTAAAGATGCTATTACTAATGCTTCTTCAAAAATATTAGAAAATTTTAACCCCTATTACAATGCCACAGCTGTACAAAAAATAATCGATTCAGGAGCAATTCCTGTAGCAAAAGTTAATTGTGATGAACTTGCATTAGGTGGAACAGGTACTTATAGTGCTTACGGTTTAATTCACCATAAAGTTGATCCAAATAGATATGCTGGAGGTTCTTCTTCTGGTTCTATTGCAACTCTAAGTGATAATATTAGTTTTGCTTTAGCTTCAGATACGGGTGATAGTGTTAGATTACCAGCTTCATTTTGAGGCAAAGTTGGTTTTAAACCAAGTTATGGTGCTATTAGTAGATACGGACTATTTTCTTATGCTTCAAGTTTAGATACTGTTGCATATTTTGCTCATAATGTTAATGATATTGCTTTGCTTTCTCAAACCTTATATGGAGTTGATCAAAAAGATTTTACTTCTTTAGAAGTTCCAATTAACAATATTGAAACTAAAAAACCAAAAAAGATTGCTTTATTCGATTTAGGTTTTTTAAAACCTTTTGTTCAAAGCAACTACAATAAATTAATTAACAATTTACAAAAGCAAGAAATTGAAGTTGATTTAATTAAACCTAATGAAGATTTATTGTTTGCTATTAAACCTGTTTATGACATTATTTCTTATTCTGAAGCATCTTCTAACTTGGCAAACTTAAATGGAATTACATTTTCAAAACAAGAAAATTCAAACAATTGAGCAGATATTATGACCAAATCAAGAAGTAAGCATTTTGGAAATATGGTTCAAAGAAGACTTACTTTAGGTGCTTATTTTCTACATTCAGAAAATCAAGAAGAAATATTTATAAAAGCTCAAAAAGTTAGAAGACTAATCAAAGAATATTTTGAAAAAATACAACAAAAGTATGATATTTTGATTTTCCCTTGTTCAGCAACCGAAGCTCCTTTATTTTCAAGCAAAGAAAAATATGGCTATATGGACTACATTTTAACTGGTGCTAATTTAACTGGTAATCCTTCTTTATCACTTCCTTGAATTAAACATAAAGATCTATTTGTTAACCTTTCAATAGATTCATTAATTTATACTGACCAAAAGCTTTTATCATATGCTTTATGATTAGAAGAATTTTTAAAGGAGGATTCATATGAATAATTTTGAAACAACTATTGGAATTGAAATCCATTTAGAATTAAATACTAAAACTAAAATGTTTTCTCCTGCACCTATTGATTTTAATGCAGCACCAAATACATGCGCACACCAAATTGACTTAGCATACCCAGGAACTTTACCTTTGGTTAATAGACAAGCAGTAATTTTTGGTGTTAAATTAGCTAAAGCATTAAATATGAAAATTGATAATGAATTGCACTTTGATCGTAAAAATTATTTTTATACTGATTTACCAAAAGGTTTTCAAATTACCCAATTTTATAGACCAATTGGGCAAAATGGGCAAATAAAAATTGACTTAAATGACAGTGAAAAAATCATCAATATTGAACGTATACATTTAGAAGAAGATACTGCTAGACAACACCATGATCAAGAAACTCAATTAGATTTTAATCGTGCTGGAGTTCCATTAATTGAGATAGTTTCTCAACCAGAAATTCATTCTGCTGATGAAGCAGTTGCTTATGTAGATGCAATAAGAAAAGTTGCTTTGACACTAGGAATTTCTAATGCAAAAATGGAACAAGGTTCATTAAGAGCGGATCTAAATGTTTCAATAAGACCTATTGGTTCAAAAGTTTTAGGAACTAAAATTGAAATTAAAAACCTTAATAGTTTTAGAGCAATTAAAACTGCGATTGAATTTGAAATCAATTGACAAAAAGAAAAATTATTAAGAAATGAAAAAATCCTACAACAAACCAAAAGATTTGATGAAGCATCTCAAAGTAACATTTTAATGAGAACTAAAACTTCAGCAATTGATTATAAATACTTCCCAGAGCCTAATATTCCATTTATTAAATTAAGCAATGATTTTATTAATCAAGTCAAAATTGATGAATTACCTTGAGAAAAAAAACAAAGATATCAAAAGGAAAATATTCCTACAATCTTTGCTAATAGTTTGTTAAACAACATTGAACTTTCAAACTATTTTGATTCAATAAAATATGCTGACAGGGAAAAATTAGCTAAACTATTTTTTGCTGAAGTGGTTTCATTGGCTAATTCAAAAAATGTTGAAGTTCAAGCATTAAACATTAAAAATACTTATTTTGAACAAGCATTACAATTATTAGGCCAAGAAACTATTTCAAGTAAATCATTTAAAAAGTTAATAACACTTTTACCTGATTTTGATAGTGATTTACTTAAATTAATCAAAGAAAACAATTTACAACAAATTTCAGATCCAAAAATTATTAAAAGTTTTATAGAGCAAACTTTAAAAGAAAATCCTAACTTAATTCAAGATTACAAACAAAGACCAGATAGAGCAATTAAACAAATTTTAGGCAATATAATGAAAATTTCTAATGGTCAAGTAAACCCAACCATTACTAATGATTTAGTTATAGAAGCATTAAAAAATATTTAAAATTAATATGAGGCAGAAATGAAAATAAGGAATGATAAATATCAAATAGTTCCTTTTTGACAACAAAAGAAAATTAGAAAAAAACGGCAAAAAGATTTAAAAAATGCCTGATTTGGAAAAAATGTTGTCAAAAAGCAAACTCAAAAGTTTTTATTTTTTGAAAAATTAATCAAATTTTTCATCAAAATAATTTTGTGAATGGTTATTTCCAAAGTTGTTTTAAAAAACAAAACTAAAACTAACGAATTAATTGATCGAACTTTTAAAAAATTTAATTCCAAAGATTTTGGTTTTATTCCTTACTCTACTGCTTTTTATTTTTTAATTTCTTTCGTGCCAATTATCACCTTATTAATATTTTTACTTTCGATAATTCCTAATTATGAAAAAATCTTTGTTGAAGAAATCATCAACAAGATTTTACCTGGGGTTTCTAGCTTGATTAATTTAAGCAAAGGTATAAACTCTTTAGGTAATGCTGCAACTTATGCAACTATTGCAATTCTTCTTTTTTCTTCAATTTGATTAGCTTCTTCTGGTTTTGGTAAATTTATATATTCACAAAACTATATTTACGACCACAATAATCTAGGAAGTTGATTAAAAAACCGGACAAAAGGAATGCTAATAGTTATTGGAATCATTTTATATCTTTTTGTTACCTCAACGTTTTACATCTTTATTTATGATGCTTTTAATAAAAACATCACTTCTACAATTGGAAAAAATATTTTCTTTTATACTTCCTTTTTAATTTACTTATTTTTAATAATGTATTTAGGAATTGGTTTGCTATATATTTTTTCACCAGCATTTAAGCTTTCTTGATCAATGGTTAATCCAGGAATATTAATAACTACTATTCCTAATGTAATTTTTATCGGAATCTTTGGTACCTTAACTTCATTAATTGATTATGGTAAATACGGAATTATTGGTACTTTTATGTATGTTGCTATGTTCATTAGTTTTTTAACATACTTTATGTATTTAGGAATTGTGGCTAATGAAGCAT
Source organism: Mycoplasmopsis hyopharyngis (assembly GCF_045276885.1). Taxonomy (NCBI): domain Bacteria; kingdom Bacillati; phylum Mycoplasmatota; order Mycoplasmoidales; family Metamycoplasmataceae; genus Mycoplasmopsis; species Mycoplasmopsis hyopharyngis. The sequence goes on from NZ_CP174164.1 coordinate 758,330, forward strand.
ATTACAAAACTTTCTTTTCAACTAGAACTATTTCTAAAAAATACTAATTTAAGGAGCAAATATGTCTTCAATCAAATATGTGGATGCTCATACCCATCCTCTTTTAGAATACTATCCAAACAATGAGCAAGTTATTGAAACCGCACATAAAAAAGGTGTTTCAATAATGATGGTCACCGGTTGTAATGAAAAGGAAAATCTAGAAGTAACTAACTTAGTTGAAAAGTTTAATTTTACTTATGCTGTCATTGGAATTCATCCAAACGAATCTAATGGCGCTATAGATGGATCAACTGTAGAAAAACAAATAACTGCCAAAGTAAAAGGTATCGGAGAAATCGGATTAGACTATTATTACGAAGGATACAACAAAAACAAACAAATCGAATCATTCGTTTCACAAATAGAAGTGGCTAAAAAATACAACTTACCAGTTGTTGTTCATATGCGTGATTCATATAATGACTTATATGAAATAATCAAAAAATACCACAAAGATGTAACCTTTATGATCCATACTTTTAGTGGTGATTTAGATTGAGCTAAAAAATTCTATGAACTAGGATGTTATTTTAGTTTTTCCGGCACCATCACCTACAAAAATACAAATTTAATTGAAGTTGTCCAATGATTACCAATTGATAGAATATTAACCGAAACTGATGCTCCATATTTATCACCTGCTCACAAAAGAGGCAAAATCAACTTTTCTAATTATGTAATTCATACAGCAAACTATATGGCGGGACTAAAAGGTTTAACAATTGAAAAATTCACTGATAGAGTTTATAAAAATCTTAAATTTTTATTCAAAATTGGACATTAATAAATAGGGGGGCAAAAATATGAAAGATATAAAAATGGTAGATTTATTTGCGGGCGCAGGTGGTTTAACCCTTGGTTTTGTTCAAAATGATTTTAAAATTTTGGATACTATTGAATTTTGAAAACCCGCAGTAGAAACATATAATTACAATTTTTCAACTAATATTGAACCAAAAGACATAACAAATAATGAAATAAGAAACGAATTAGAAACAAAATACAAAAATAAAACTAATTTAGTTATAGGTGGTTTTCCTTGTCAAGGTTATTCAATGGCTGGTAAAAGAAATCCAGATGATGATAGAAATCAATTATATAAATACACTATTGATGTAATTAAAAGACTTGAACCTGAAGTTTTTGTTTTAGAAAATGTAAAAGGGATATTGTCTTTTAAGGAAAAAGATGGACAATTAGTTATTGATAAAATAATTAATATTTTAAAAGAAGCTAATTATTATGCTAAATATATTTTGGTAGATAGTTCCAAATTTGGGGTTCCTCAAAAACGGGAAAGAGTAATTTTTATAGGTTCAAAAGACAAAGAAAAAGTAGATTTAGCAATTGACCAAATCTCAAAACATAACGAAAAGATTAAAACTGTTAGAGATGCTATTTCTCACTTAGAAAATATAACAAATGAATCTGATATACCCAATCATATTTTTTCAAAACACACTGATGAAATGAAAGAAAAATTCTCAAAATTAAAAGAAGGTGAAAGTTTATACAAAAACTATTCTGATGCCTTTAAAAGAATTTATTATGATAAACCTTCTCCAACTGTAAAAGAAAATCATGGTGGTGTTCATGTGCATCCTGTTCTAAATAGGGTTTTAACTCCTAAAGAATTAGCGCTATTACAATCATTTCCTGATGATTTTATTTTCAAAGGAACAAAAGCTAGTATTTTAAAACAAATTGGAAATGCTGTTCCAGTAAAACTATCATTTGAAATCGCAAAAATTATCAAAAAGGTTTTTTATGGAAAATAAATATTTTGAAAAAGCGCTTATTTTTAAGGATAAGATAATAAATTCAATTAAAGAAATTTTTTATTCAACAGGAAACGAATTATTAATTAAAATTGAAGATTTAAATATATTACAAAGAGAAAATAATGTTATAGAATCATCAACAGCAATTGGTTATTTATTGGAAGAGTATGTTGTTAGCAAATTAAATATATATTTAAAAGCAAAAAATATAGGCATTAATCTAAATAAAGAAAATCAAACTACACAAAATTCTAGTTATGATTTTTCTTCTAATTTTCAAGAAGATTTCTTTATGGTTAATTTAAAAGCAAATAAATTAAATAACAATGCTATTTCCGCAATAAATAAACTTTATAATGATTATGTTGCTATAAATGAAAATTTAGTTAAACATTTTTTGATAATTAAAATAAACTATGACATAGGTTTTTCAAAATTAGGCAGTGAAACTAAAAAGATACTTATAAAAGATATAGATTCCTTCTTTTTAGAAGAATTGGATTTTTCTGAAACACATTTTCAAGATCATAGAAATTGAAGCAAACAAATGAATTTAAATTCTGGTAGATTGATAATTACAAATAAATTTAGAATAGAGAAAAAACTTAAAAGAGAAGTTATTGGTTATGAAAAAACTAAAAGTTTTTTAAAAAAAATATATTATGAAAACATTAAAGATTAAAGCAAAAAAACAATTCGGTCAAAATTTTTTACAAGATGAAAATATTATAGAAAAAATTATTGAAGTTATTATTCCAAAGAATAAAAAAATTATTGAAATTGGGCCGGGTCAAGGTGCTATTACCAAACATTTATTACAAAATTGTACACAATTAACTGCTTTTGAAATTGATAAAGATATGATAAATATACTTAATAATAAATTTCAAAATGCACAAAATTTTAATTTAATTCATCAAGATTTTTTAGATTCTAATTTGAGCTCTTATAAGGAATATGTGGTTGTCGGCAATATACCATATAACATTACTACTGATATTATTTTTAAGTTATTTGAATATAGATATACATTTAAAAAAGTTATATTAATGGTTCAAAAAGAATATGCTCAAAGATTAATTGCGAAGGTTAATTCAACTAATTATTCAAAATTAACTATTACTGCAAATTATTTAGCAAAAGTTAAATTAGAATTTTTAGTACACAAACAATCTTTTGTTCCTGTTCCTAAAGTTGATTCGGCAATTGTTTCATTTGATTTTTATCAAGATAAAAATGATAATTATGACAAATTAAAAGATTTTTTCAAACTTTGTTTTTTATTTAAACGCAAATTTTTATTAAATTCTTTAGCAACCAAATACAATAAACAAAAAATATTAGATACTTTTAAAACTCTAAATATTTCGAATAAAATTAGAATTCAAGAATTAAGTATCGAACAAATTATCGATATTTTTAATACTTTAATAAGTAAATAACAATAACAAAAAATTGTGTTTTATTTACTAAACTAGAAATAAAAATTAGACCCAAATTTTTTGTGATTTGAGTCTAATTTTTTTGTTTGTAATTAATTATTTTCCTGCTCTAATACGTTCTTTTGTATAAGGCATTAAAGCCATAAAACGTGCTCTTTTGATTGCGTTAGCAACTTTTCTTTGGTCTCTAGCGCAATTTCCTGAATTAGCACTAGGTTTAATTTGTCCATTATTAGTAACAAATTTTTCTAAAAATTTAACATCTTTGTAATCAACATAAGTTAATTTCAATTCGCATAATTCACATCTACGTTTTCTGTAATTAGTTTTCTTTTTATTATTTATCATAATGCTCCTAAAATTAATCTTCATCTAGGTCAGAAAAACCATATAAATTATTTTCTGGTGTTTCATCCATAGAGAAAGTATTTGTTTGTTCAGGATTAATGTTAAATGTTGAAGTATTTTGTTCGTTGTTTTTATAGTTCAAGTTTATTGTTTGAGTATTGCCACCACGGCTTTCACGGGTTTTCTTGTTTTCAAGTGGAACAAAACTATCTACTACTACTTCTGTATTTCTAACAGTTTCACCTTTGCTATTTGCAAATTGTGAAGTAGAGATATAACCTTCAATAGCAATTAAAGAACCTTTATTAAAGAATTTGTTTAAAAATTCAGCATTGCTTCTTCAAGCAACAAAAGGTATAAATTCAGTTGCTTCTTCGTTATTACTTCCTGTTCTTCTAGAAACAGCAATTACACAACGAGCGTAACCAACACCTGTTGAAGTTGTTGAATAAAATGGGTCTCTTGCTAATCTTCCTATAAGAATTACTTTATTTAACATTTATAAATTCTCCTGTTTTTATTTTTCTACTTTAGTTTCTTTTGCTGTAGATGTTGCTTTTTTAACAGTTTTTTCATTAGCTACATTTTTAGGATTGTCAACTTTAACTGTTTTTGAATTGAAAGCATTTGGTTTCTTAAAGTCTTTAATGTTTTTGAAACCTTTTTTAGCTTTAAATACTTTGTCTTTTCCTTTTTCTGTATCTAAGTTAATAACTAAATGTCTTCAAATATCTTTGTGAATATTTGCTTTACGTGAAAATTCAAATATTTTGTCTGATGAAGATTTAACTTCAAAAACAACAAATTGACCTTTTAATGATTTATTAATTGGGTAAGCTAAATCTGTTGTGTCAAGTCTTTCTTCTTTAGCGATTGATTCTTTTCCAAAAATTTCTTCAACTAAATTGTGAGCAATTCTAGCTTCAACTTTTGGATTAAGAATAACCATAATTTCATAATTACTCATTCTTCTCCTTTTGGACTTCAGGGTTAAAAAACCAAGGAGTATTTCTACTCGTGATTTATTATATATTATTATTAATAATAATGACTAAATTAAGCACAAAATTAAATGAAAATTTGAGTTTAATTTAGAAAATAAATTTTAAATTTTTTGTCTAAATAAAAATTATTTTTTCTTTTTCTTACTATAAATAAGTTAAAAACAAAAAATAAATTAACCTATTTTTTTATAAAGTTTTTTAATATGAAAAATAAAATGTTTATAATTTATTAATTAAATAAAACTGGGAGTTTTTATGTTAAAAATATTGTTTGATAAACATATTAAAAAATTAAATAGAAAATATGATTTTCAAAAAAAAGACGAAAGAAAAGAAATAAATAAGATTATTTTAGACTATTCAATTTCATTAGATATTAATCCTATTTATGAAAATTCATTTATGCCTATACCGCCATATTATCTTGATGATCAAAACGATCCAAGGGTTGTTGCTTTTACATTGAAAAAAGAGTTATTTCCAAACATTGACCTTGATGTTGAACCTTCATTAGCAACAATGAATTTTCCAAGTTTGTCAGAAATGAAAGAAAAATTTAATACCGCATATTCAAAAACAATCACTGAATTTGTTGGTTTTGAATCAATTTCTGATGAAGCTGCTGTTGGAGATTATGTAAAATTATTTAACCCTGATAAACAAAAAACTTACATTGGTATATTAGAAGAAAACCCAAGAAAACAAATTTTTAATATATCGCTTTATCAAGGAAAAGCGGTTGGTGACGTAATTGAATTAAAATTAGCAACCAAAGAATACAATTTAGAAATTGTTGGCTTTGCTAGAAAATCAAATGATAAAAAATTAGAAATAGAAGATTTAAAATGATATTTCCCTTTTGAAAAATTTTCAAAAATAGAAGATTTTTATAAAAAACTTAAATTAAAACTATTAAGCAATGTTTTATTTAAAAGTGTATTTATGCATTTTTTAAATCACCAAGTGGAATTTATTTTATTGAATAATCTTTTCGAAAATTTTGGTGATTTAGTAACAATGTATGAAATCCAAACAGGATCAAAAAATGCTAAAAGTGAAATAATTTTCAAACTATTTTTATGAATTATTAGTTTTAATTGTCATAAATTAGATTTAAATTTACACCAAGAAAGCATTCTAAAAGAAATGTCTAACATCTATTATGAAAACGATGAAAGATATGATGAAGAAAAAAGCTTCAATTCATTCAATGAAATTTTATATTTAGTAAAAATTTCTTCTCCTGTCGCTTATGAAAACACCCTAGCTTTATTAAATGAATTTTCAATTTAATAATACAAAAAGCTCGAATCGTTAATGATTATGAGCTTTTTTGTTTTTCATTTTTGTCTTTTTCAACAATTTTTCTTAACTTTATTAACCAATTATTCATTGTTGATTTGGTTATGTCTATATTTTTGCTTTGTTTTATTATCTGTCTTAAGTTTTTTAATGATTCATATGGTTGTTCTCTTTTTTGTTCAAAAAACATTTTTTGTATCTCATTAAAATTTGAATCTAAATTATTTTCAAATAAATATTCAATATTACTTAAATGCTTTTGTCCAGAAAGCGCAATTTTATTTAAATTACAAATATCAATATTGTTAATTCTATTAACATTGTTTTCTAAATCTCTTTGAATTTTATTTTCAACAAAAACAAAATATGCTGAAACTGCTTCAATTGCTTTTAGAAAATCACTTATCGATTCTTGTTTAGAAAGATAAATAACATATTTTTTTTGTATTTGTATTAGCTTAAAATTAAAATTACTGTACTTATTTAACTTGTTTAATATAAAATCTATAAATTGCTTATTATAAGATCTTAAACTTAAATGGTAATTAGTAGTATTTAAATCTTGGATGTTTCCACCACCACAAAAAACGCCAGCAAAGAAAATTGAATAATCATTAACCTTTTCATTTAAGTTAAATGAACTTTTATTAATAACTAGAAATTTTTGCTTATTTTTATATTCTTTTTCTACATTAAGATTGATTTTTTTAAAAAAGGAAAGCACTTTATCTTTAATTTCTTTTGACTTTATATTGATAAATATTTTTTCATTTTCAATCAATCCAGCTGAATAAACAAAACCTTTTAAAAATTCATTGGTTTGAGCTAGTGTCTTAACATTTTTTAAAACTTCAAATTTAATTTGCTTTGCAAAATTTAATTTATTTTTTGTATTCATAATATAACCATATATTCATTATTAGGCTGAAAAAAGAAATAAAAAAAGCGGCTCCCTATTTTCCCTGTTAAGGTATCGTCGGCGTAAAAGGGCTTAACTACTGAGTTCGGAATGGTATCAGGTGATCCCCTTTGCTATAACCACTGATACTCATTATAATACAAATTTTTTCTTTTTTTTAAAATTTTTTTCTTTTTTTAATTTTCTAAATTAATTATATTTTAAATATTAAAAATAGGCAATCTTAAAATTGTTTTTTAGTACATTAGCTCCTTCTTGAATTAATAAACTATTACCATCATTTTTATTGATTCCAGGATAACAATAAACTTCTTTTCCTAATTCAAGAAAATAAGAAACCATATTTTGTATTGATGATTTTAACTTTGAGCTATAAATAATCAAAAAGTTAGACATCTTAGCTATTAAACAATTTTTTTCTCTTAGTCTATTGTACTTAATATGACAAGCATTAGGATATTGACTAATGTAAAGTTCATTTGAATACATTGGTTGATTAAAATAATCAAAACCTGATGGGATAACATGAATAATATCTAACTTGTGGTCTCTATAATATTTGATTATCTCCTTATCAACTTCTTTGTATGTACCTACAATTAGAGTTTTATTCCTTTGTTTTAAAATTGGTAGTGATTCATTTAAGTAGTCTTGAATTTTTTCATTGTTTATATCTCCTGTTAAACATATACTGTCATTTTTAAGTAGATTTATATCTCCTTTACAAAATAAAACATATGGTGAATCATTATATTTTCTTAAAGATTCTGGATATTCGATGTCATAAATTGTTATAGGTTTTATTGAATTTTGCTCCATACTTTTGCTAAACAATTCAAATTCATCAACATTTATTTTTTCTTTGTTTTTTAAAGCTTTTCATATCTCAAAATTATTTCCGCGATATTTGTAAGCTAAATAAATTAATAGTTTTTTCATTTTCTCCTTCCAAAAATATATGTCTATTTTTGTTAAAAAATAAAAAAAATGTTTTTTTGGCATAAAAACATTAAAAAACTCTCGCATTCAATGCGAGAGTAATTTTTATTTAGCCTTAGTTGTTGCAGTTTTTTTAACAACTTTTTTAGCAGTTTCTTTTGTTGTAGTTTTTGAAGCTACAGGTTTTGCTTTAACAACTTTTTTGTCTTGTTGTCTTTCTTTATAAACAGAAGCATACTTTCTATTTCTTTTTGTTTCAAATTTAACAAATCCATCAATTAATGAATACAAGGTATCATCATTTCCTCTACCAACATTTGTACCTGGGAAAATTTTTGTTCCCCTTTGACGGAAAATGATTGATCCCGCTGTACAAAATTGTCCATCGCCTAATTTAATCCCTAATCTTTGACCACGTGAATCACGACCGTTTCTAGTTGAACCACCGGCTTTCGTATGTGCCATTCTAATTTCCTCTTTTTCTAATTATTTAAAGTAAATTGAAATTAAGCAATAATTTCAGTGATTTTTACACGTGTATAAGGTTGACGGTGACCAAGTTTTCTTTTGTGAGTAGATTTAGGGTTGTGACGATATACAACAATTTTTTTAGCTTTTCCTTGTTTTTCGATAATACCATTAACACGAGCTTTGGTTAAGTATGGTTTACCGATTTTTTCATCAATAACTAATACTTTGTCAAATGAAACTTTAGATCCTTCAGTGCCTTCAATTTTTTCAATGAAGATTGATTGATCTTTTTTTACAAGAATTTGTTTGCCTCCGGTTTCAATAATCGCAAACATCGATTATCCTCCGTAAGTAATGACTCATCTTTAAGGTGGCTTTAAAGCACTTGCGAACCTTTTTAGAATGGTTACAAAAGTAACATTTTAATTATAGTAAAGAAAACAAGATTACATTAAAAATTTTTGTTTATTTTTTTAAAAATTCGGACTAAAACGCGATTATTGTAGGACCAGTTGGTGTACTTTTTTCTGTTTCTTTTTTACTTGAATCATTGCTTGTAGAATTGCTATTTCCGTTATTTCAATTTGCTACACCATTTTTAAGATCAATTTGCCCATTTTGCGAGTTGATAATTTTGAAGAAAGTTCCAATTGCTCCTAGTCCTTGTGCAACTAGTGGCATTAAAGTTGTAGCAATTCCTAAAAAACTTCCTCCATAAATTTCATTTTGTTTTTGTTCATTTAATTTTTTAAAATTTTTCATATATTTTGCCTCCAATAATATATTTGCCAAAATTTGTAAAAAATAAAAAAACTTGCAAAACAGCATAGTTTTCGCAAGTTTTACTCAACAAAACGTGTGTTGAATTTTCCAATAGCTTGTCTAACAGGTTTGATACTAATTCAAGCAGTAGGTTCAATTTTTTTAATATCTAAAACAATATTTTTAGTTTCTAACAAGAGCATAACTGAATCAATAATGTAAATTTTGTTTCCTGTGTATCCACTTTTAACAGTTCTAATTGTATAGCTATGTCAGAAATTAATTCTTTTGAAGTATTTCAAAATATTTTCATAATTTGAACAAGAAATTTCTAATTGAACTTTAGCATATTTTGGATAAATAATTGAAAGAACAATATTGTTAATCAAAATATAAAGCAATGTTGATAATTCTCTCATTCCAAAAGAAGTTATGTGTTGCACTTCATCTCGTTTTTTAACAGCAATTTCAGGAATATATGGAAATTCACTTGGAATGTTTAAATATTCAAAATCACGATAAGAAATTGTATGTGGTTTAGCAAATCTAAAAATAACTAAAAATGATAATGAAAAAGTTAAAGAAACAATTGAAAATACAAAGGCAACATTCTTTTTAGATTTAGTAGCAAAATAATAAATAACAATATCTGTTCCTCCTGTAGAACCACCACTTTTTCAAGTGAGAGCAATTGATACAGCGATAGATATGGCGCCCAAAATTCCGTAAAGTAAAATTGGTCAAGTATTTGGATTTTCAATAATATATGACTGTGTAATAGGAGGATCTACTTGTACTACTTTAAGTTCTTTTGTTCAACCAGCAGTTAAATTAAAAGTATTGTATAAAAATTCATTGACAACTGGAATGGTAAAAATAAAGTTAGTAGGAATTTGAAAAATCATAAACAAAAGTGTTAAGAAAACAAAGGATTTCTTTTCTTTTAAACCAAAGGTTAAAAATAAAGGAACGTTTGCTGCTAAATAAATTAAAGCGAAATAAGGTTTAATTTTAGGAAAAATTAAAACAAGCAAGGTTGGTAATCCAGTTAAACAACTAGGAATAGTTTCAGATCTACTAATAAAAGTGTTGATACCAAAATTAAAAATTAATGCTGATATAAAAACAATTAGCACTCTTTTTCAATAGGTTTCAACTATGAACTTGAATTTTTCTTTTTTGGTTTTTGGTTCATATTTAATATTTCTTAGAAAATATTTACCCATTGCTAGTTTTTTTAAATCTTCATCATTTTCTTCGCTAGAGATGTTTTCTAAAAAATTTTGACAATTGGTTTCATTGATTTCCAAAATCTCATCTGTTTTAATTTCTGTTTGTTCTTTGTTGTTATTTATTTGAGTTTCAGAAATATTGTTAGGTTTTTTATTTTGCTCCATAGATTTAATTATTATATATTTTTGGTTTGTAAATTAATATAATTTATAATTATTAATATATATTTTTTTGAAACGGAAAACTAATGAACGCTGAAACAGAAAAGAAACCACTAACTATTTGACATATAACACCAAAAGGTAAAAAATGACAACTAAAAGGTGTTGGCCGTGAAAGAGCTACTAAAATTTTTGACACTCAAAAAGAAGCTATCGACTTTGCCAAAATAATGGTTAAAAATAATGAAGGAACCTATTTAGTACATAAAGCAACTGGACCTATTAGAGTGGGTCAAAGTTACAAACCTAAAAAAACTGCTGCTACTAAAAAAAACAAAACTACAACTACTAAAAAATAAATTATTCATAAGGAGAAAAAAATGAAAGAAATTATTGCTATTGTTGCTGACCCAATGGGATTACACGCTAGACCAGTAAGTATTTTGTCTTCTGTTGCTTCAAAATACGAAAGCGAAATTAAATTATCTTCAAATGGAAGAGATGCTAATTTAAAATCAGTTATGAACGTAATGTCACTTGGAGTTAAAAAAGGACACGAAATCTCAATTAAAGCAATTGGACCTGACGAACTAGATGCTATAAATGAAATTAAGGAAACTTTAAGAGCAAACGAGTTGATCTAATTAACTATGTAGAAAGTTGTTCTTTTTCTTAAAAGAACATAGTTATGAATTTTTACTATTTTTTATTTAAGAAAATTAGTTTAGCCTTATTAGGAGTTTTTATAACTCTTATTTTTTCTTTTGTTTTTTTAGGAATTTTTATTAATCCTTTTCCTGAAAAACCAATTGTTGTTCAACTTTTTGAATATCTTGGCTCATTATTTACTTTTAAATATGGCAAAATAATTAGTCCAAGTATTTCACACTCTTTTATTAATCCTGCTTTATTTTTCTTTTACTATAGTAAATATTCAATTATTTTTTATTTGTCTACCTTTATTTTTTCATTGGTTTTAGGGACTTGTATTGGAATTTTTTGAGGTTATAAAATTCATACTTGATCTGAAGTGATCACCAACATTTTTATCTTTATCTTTTCTGCTATACCAACGTTTATTTTGGCTCCCTTAGGAATTATTTTTGCTGAATCAATTGATTTACCTATTAATTTTGTAGAACCAGGCATTTTAGGAATTAGCTTTACAATTAGATCACTAATCATTCCAATTATTATTTTGTCTTTTAGTACGACTAGCATTATCGCAATTATTACGAAAAAGAATTTAGCTAACATTTTAAGTCAAGAATATGTACTATTAGCAAAAACAAATGGAATGAATAATTTACAAATCTTTAAAAAAGTAATTTTTAAAAACTTGATGATTGAGCAATTAAACTACTTAGTTTTAATTTTTATAACTATGGTTAGTTATGGTTTAATTATTGAACGTATTTTCCAAATTCCAGGACAAAGTTTGTTGCTTTCAAACATTTTGCGTTCTCATGAACTTTATATTATGATAACTTTTATTTTCTTTACTTCTTTATTTTTATATTTTGCTCAAGCGATTTTAGAAATCTTTTACCATATGTTAAAGGTTGATAACAAATTAAACTTAAATTTCTCTATTAAAAGAAGAACACATAATCTCTTTAAAAAGGAGACAAGATAATGAAAAATAATAAATTTCACCATGTCCATTGTGTTGCTGAAAATGATTTAGAAAATCACTTAAAACACCTTTTAGTTAAAGTAGAACACCCTCACCCAGTAGTTTCTTTATCTAAAACTACAACCAATACCAAAGCTTATTGAAAACGTTTTTTCAAAAACAAAGTTAATATTGCTTTATTAATTATTTTCTTTTCATTTTTAGCATTTATTTTCTTGACCAAACTTTTTTATCCTTATAGCTCACAAAAACCAATGATTGATAATCCTTTGTTGATTTCTAATTTGCCTAATTTTAATAACCCAATAGTTACCAAAAATTTACCTTTTGGTGATGAATATCAAAACATTAAGAAAATAGCAAATTTATTTCCTGAGCATCAAATCATTATTTATGAAAAACAAGTTTTAGGTTTTATTAACATCAAATACAATGCTTATGAATTGTTGTATGCTACTTTGTCATTAAATGGTCAACAAGTTAAAAACTTTTATTTTCCTTTAGGAACCAATCTGAATGGAATTGATAATTTTGTTCAAATCATAAATTCATTTTTCTGAACCATAATTATTTCATTTTCTTCTTTATTAATTTCGCTTCTTATTGGAACTTTTATTGGCTCGATTATTGCTTTTTACTCAGAAAAAACCACTACTAAAATTTCATATTATTTTCTTTCAAGCATTAGTATTTTGCCTTATCTGATTATTAGTATTTTTATTTTTACTTTTATTAAAACCACTAATATAAACATCATTTTAATTTTTAGTATTTTAAGCAGCATTAACTTTATACATTCATCATATGCAGCTGGGTTAGAAATCAAAAGTAAGGAATTTATTATTGCTGATAAAGCTGCTGGTTTTAGCAATTGAAACATTATTATTTTAGATATCTTTAAGCATAATTGATGAAATAATCTCCTTATCATTTCTGATCAATTATCTTTAATTTTCTTAACCTTAACTTCTTTAGCATTTTTTAATGTTAATAGTTCAACTAGCACACTAGATATCGGACTTGTTTTTAAACAAATAATAGCTGACATTAATAAAGTTGATTATTTAGCTTGTGTTTTAATACTTAGCACAATATACTTATTAATTACTAAATCATTAAGTATTGCACTTTACATTAGTTCTAACGTAAAGATCTATAAATAGGAGGAAAAATGAAAAAAAATCTGCTTTTAAATATCATGCTTCCTACTGTTGTAGCACCTTTTTTTGCCCTTTCTTGTCAATCAATTAGAGAAAGTCAAGATAAATATACTTACATAAAAAATTTTAATAATAGTAGCTTTTTCATTGATAAAAATTTATTTAGAAATAAAAAAGTGGAAAATGATTTTGAATCTTTGATTCATAATCCATTAATTAGACATCAATATTTTGATGCTATTAATTATGATTACATTAATAAAACTTTTATCAAACCAAGCAAGAAAAAGTTAAGCTTTCATTTAGCTTCTCAAATTACAATTTTAACCAAAGACAATAATATCTTAACCTTTGATGATGATCAAGTTTCTAGTCAAGATTTGCCAGAAACAAATAAAGGTTTAGGATACGAAACTGGTTTGATTGCTTATAAAAGTAAACTCAATAATAATATCAATAGTGATTTTTTTATTCAAACTTTAAAAAATGCTCAAAGCGTTAGCTTCAAAATCAAAGATAACATTCATTTTGTTAATAGCAAAAAAATTAAAACAAATAAAAAGGTTACTTCTAGCAACTATTTAACTAGTTTTCAAAATGACAAAAATGCTAATTCTTTATTTCAAAATTACAATTTAAACTATGAAAAAACTTTAAGCGATTCTAACAATCAAACACTAGTTTTTTCTTCAAAAGACAATAGTACTCATTTTGATCTTTTTGTTCTAAATGAAATTACAAATAATCTTTTATTTAATCCTACTTTAATGGAAAATGATGAGTATTTATGCTTTGGTAGTTATATCTTGTCTGATAGCAAAATTAATCAACAAATTTTTGAAAAAAATTCCTTCTTTAAAGTTTCAAATACAAACAACAAAGAATTAAAAAAAGTTGTTTTAAAATACAATCCTTTACCAATTGATAATGAAACTTATAGTTTGCAATCTTTTAATGCTTACAAACAAAATTTAATAACTGAAACTTCTTTAAATTTATTTAACAAAGAGCAACAAGAACAAATTCTTTTAAACAAAAAGATTTATGGTCTAACCTACAATTTAAAGGTTGCTAAAAATAAAGTTCCTTTAAATTACTTTTATAATTTCAATTTAAAACCTTTGAACAATTTTCAATTTGACGAACACTTTGCACAATTGTTTTATGGTTTGTCTACAAAACAATTGTTAAATCAAAAAGAATCTATTTTAAGCAATTTTAACAATGAAGCACAATACCAATTTAGAAGTATTTTATCTTTGGCAATAAACAAAATTAGTTTTATAAAAAAGAACAATCATAACAACTTGTGGTATTCTTATGTACCTGAAGATACAATCTTGTCTGGAAAAGACCTTGAGGATTCAAGTTATCAAAAAGTATATGATGCAAAAAATTACATCAATGCTGAATTGAGTTTAAATAAATCTTTAATTTTTGAACATCAATACAAAGATAGCTATTTTGATGTTCAAAATCTAACTAATCTTTTACTTCAATATAAAGGTCTTAACTTTTTAGAATTGAAAAAACAAATGAAAAAATTGCTTGATGACTATTTTTTGAACAAAAACCTTAATGACCCAAAAGTCAACTTTACAATCCCTATTTTCGAAACAAAAGATTATAATAACAATTTCAATTATGAAGTTTATTTAAAACTAATCAAAGAATTAGATCAAAGATTAAATCCGAAAATTGAGTTTGCAACTTTAGATAATATCGAAGATAAACAATACTTTATTACTAACCAAAATATTAATTTACAAAATAACTCAATCTATTACTTTTTTAAAACAATGTTTTTTGAAAACCCCAATTCTTGATTAGCTCTATTAGCTAATTCAGAAAAATTAATAGATTCATTTGAACAAATCAAAAATTTCAAAGATCATTTTGCTAACCTTTTATTAAAAATAAAAGATGTTTCCATTGAAAATCTTTCAAGCAGCAAATGGCAGCAAGCATTATTTGGTAATGAACAAGAACAAAAAGAATTCGATTCTAAATTACAACAATATTTAGATAACTTAACATGTTGAGAACAAATAAAGTTATTGTATGAATTTACTAACCTAATAAGAATTCCAATTAATACAAATATGTATTCAAATTATGGTGAATATGAACAAATAATGGTTCAAAATTATTTAGTGAAACCAGCTAATGATTTAGGGTATAATGTTTTTCAAGACATAAAGCTTAAATAATTTGTTAAATTTTAAATATATTTTATAATATATACTATTAATATTGCTTTTATTGATATTCAAGGAGAAGAGATATGATAAACCCAAAGAGAAAAACTAGCAAGCAAAGAAAAAATAAAAGAAGAACACACGATGCTTTACCGGTACAAAATTTAGTTAAATGTAAAAATTGCTCTAACTTATATCAACAACATCATGTATGTAGAGAATGTGGTTTTTACAATGGTAAAAAAGTTCCTGGTTTCGTATCTAACAGTGATCGTATATCACAAAACTAATATCTTTTCTTATTAATTCAACTGCTTTTAGCAGTTTTTTTATTCAGTTAAAGAAGGTATAAAATGAAATTATATGATTTAGTAGAACCATTTAATTCTGGACATTTAAAAGTAAGTGAAATTCACCAAATATATTTTGAAGAAGTTGGAAATCCAAATGGAATTCCTATTTTGTATGTTCATGGTGGTCCGGGTGGAAGCATAAGTGAATCAAGCAGACAATTTTTTGACCCTCAAGTTTATAGAGTTATTTTGTTTGATCAAAGAGGTTGTGGTAAAAGTACTCCTAGTGCTGAAATTAAAGAAAATAACACTTGAGAACTAATTAAAGACATCGAAAAAATTAGAGTTCATTTAAACATTGATAAATGAATTTTATTCGGTGGTTCTTGAGGTTCTGCATTAAGTTTAATTTACGCTATCAATTACCCTAAAAGAGTTTTAGGAATGATTTTAAGAGGAATTTATTTAGCAAGAAAAGAGGACAACGATTATTTATATCAAAATGGTGCTTGCAACTATTTCCCAGAGCTTTATCAAGAATTTAGAGACTTTGTACCTAAAAATGAACAAAATAATTTAGTTAAGGCTTATAACAAACTATTAAATCATAAAGATTTAAATATCGCTTATGATGCTGCTTATCATTGAGCAAAATGAGAATTGAATTTAATTACTTTAAATCCAATTCCTGAAATGCAAGAATATTTAAAAGATGCTAAAGCAAACTTAGAAATAGCAAGACTTGAAAATCACTTCTTTATAAACAATAATTTTTTAGAAGATGATAACTATATTCTAAATAACAGTAACAAAATTAAAGATATTCCAACCATTATCATTCATGGAAGATACGATATGGATTGTAGACCTGTTTGCGCATTTTTATTAGCAAAGCAATTAAATAAATGTGATCTTAATTTTATTAATGCTTCAGGACATTCAGCGAAAGAAATCAACATTGCTGAAGCATTAGTAGATGCTACAGAAAAATTTAAAAAGATAATAGGAGAAAAATAATGAAAATAATTTATATAGCAGGTGGTTGTTTTTGAGGTGTTCAAGCTTATTTTAAAACTATTAAAGGTGTTTTACAAACTACTGTAGGATACGCTAATTCTAAAGTAGCTAACCCAAGTTATGAATTAGTAAAAACTAATGAAACTGATGCTGTTGAAGCAGTTGAAATTTTCTATGATGAAAGACAAATTTCTTTAAGTGAATTAGTTAAAAAATTATTTGCAGTAATTGACCCAACTGCTAAAGATTACCAAGGTCCAGATTATGGTAGACAATATAGAAATGGACTTTACTTTGTTGATGACAAAGATGAAGCAGTTATTAAAGAAACTATTGAAGAATTAAGCAAAAACATCAAAGGTACAGTTGTAACCGAAGTGTTAAAAATCAAGAATTACTTTTTAGCTGAAGAATATCACCAAGATTATGTTGATAAACATCCAGAAACAGTTTGTCATATAAAAATGTAAGCAACCAACAATGCTTACATTTTTATATTGTGAATTTTTCCTTACCAACTTCAATTGAAATATTTGAATTGATATCAATTTTTCTTGTTTTTATATTACTTGTTTTTAATATTGCTCTTGCTATTTCCGCATCTTCAGTATCATGATATTTATCATCTTCATATACCACTTCTGAAATTCCAGATTGTGCAATAGTTTTAGCACAATTTGAACAAGGATATAAAGAAGTGTAAATTGTACAATTTTCAAAATCAACCGGACAATTTAAAATCGCATTCATCTCTGCGTGAATTACATAAGCATACTTGGTTTGACTTTGAGTCCCCTCTCTATTTCAAGGAAATTCTTCATCATTCCCTTTTGGCATCCCGTTATATCCTAAAGATATAACTCTTTTTTTGTTGTTAATAATGCAAGCGCCAACTTTTGTAGAAGGGTCTTTTGATCTTAAAGCTGAAACTTTAGCAAGGGACATAAAATATCCGTCTCAATATAAAGAATTTTGTTTTTCCATACATTAAATTTTAATACAAAAAAATAATTGTGGTTATAAAA
Organism: Mycoplasmopsis hyopharyngis; assembly: GCF_045276885.1. Taxonomy (NCBI): domain Bacteria; kingdom Bacillati; phylum Mycoplasmatota; order Mycoplasmoidales; family Metamycoplasmataceae; genus Mycoplasmopsis; species Mycoplasmopsis hyopharyngis. The sequence continues at coordinate 776,063 of NZ_CP174164.1, forward strand.
GCGCTATCTCAACATTAATGGTAAAAAACATAATGTTAAATTTATTAAAAATAAGAAAATACTTAAAACAGTAATTGCTATCTTGTTCTTTTTTCTCTTTTTTGGGTCCGTACTAATACCTAACTCAAAACCAATTAATGTAGAATGAAAAAATTTCTTTAAATCACTTTTTTCAGTGTCAACAAACTTATCACTGTCTCATTCCTTTTCATAATCTTTATAATTTTCCTTATTTATTATTTCATCAATTTCTAGTGAATATAATGATTTTTTGAACATACTAAATTCTTTTTTATTTATTTTGTTTTCAAGACTATGCGCATATATAATGCTTGTTCCTTTATAATCATCTTCTTTAAATTCTTTTATAGTTGATAGCTCTAAATCATTTTCTGTGCTTTTAGATACTTCAAATTTAACTAGTTCATTTAAAAAATGTTTTCAATCATAAATAAAATTCTCTCTCGTTTTTTCTTTCAACAAAAAAAGAAGCGAAAAAATAAAGAAGAAATATGAATTTAAAACTAAATCTCCCTCATCATTTTCTTTGTAAATATTCAATTCCTCCAACGCATTATTCAAAGTGTTTGATAAGAGATCGTGGAACATAGTTTTTAATTCATTTCAATTTGTTTCCATTTCATCTAAAGAAAGATCATATCAACCTAAAAATAAACTATTAAATTTTCATGAAAAATCGCTATTATTTTGATGATTGTATTTTTTATAAGCATTACAAAAATTCAAAAAGTCTACATCAAATGTTTCAATAATTTTATTAATTTTCGAATCATTAGAAACAAATTTACTTCTATCCTCACATTCCAATATTTCAATAGATATTTTCTTAAGATCCTCTATTTCCAAATTGTAAACATTTAAAAAACTTAGTTCATCCTTTTCTGAATTAAAATTAAACGATAAAAAACTATTTGCATCTTGCTGAACGTTAAATCAAAAATCAAAATTATCAGCCATTCTTTTTTCTGCAATATCAAAGAATTTGTCAATTCATTCTTTAAAGCAAATTCCATTGGTTTTTCTTTTTTTATATTTTTTTGGAATATCTTGTAGAAAATATTTTTTTCAAACATTAAAATTTTCAATTTTTATATGTTGAATAACATTTTTTTGAACAAAACCGCAGCTAAGAAAGAAAAATGAAAATAAATAAGGATCATCATTATTTACAATTTCATCTAACTTAATTAAGTAGTAGTAATTGATAAAATAATACATAAAGCCCATATTTTTTGGAACTTTTTTTGATTTTATTTTTCTAAAATCGATAAAATTTTCAACAAAATAATCATAAAAAATGCTATCGTCATCTTCTTCTTTTTCTTCTAAATCTATTAAGCTCTTAAAAGTTAATCAATATGGTATGCTTAAGCCTAGTTTTAAATTTTTCTCATACGTTTTTGAAAGACGTGAATGACGGAAAGCTCTAATAATATTAATGTTAATGCTGTTCATCATATTTATGTGGTTGATAAAATTCATAAATCCTAAACTCCTAAATTTTATTTTTTAATTGGAATATATTTAATAGTATATACCCCCCCCCCGACCAAATTAGGCAAGAAATTTATAATTTACACATTTAAAAAAATAACAAAAAAGTCTGGGATTACCAGACATTTCTTGAAATGGAGCGAGTAAAGGGAATCGAACCCTCATAGTCAGCTTGGAAGGCTGAAGTTCTACCATTAAACTATACTCGCAATAAATACATTAATATGATAAAGCAAAAAATAAAAAAGATAAATTTTTTTTGCTCTATTTTTTAAATTTATAAATAAAAATTCGCAACATTACAAATGGTTGCGAATTATATGATTAGTAATTATTTTCCTAAACAGAAATTTTTGAACATAGAATCGAGTAAATCTTCTTTGTTTGATTTACCTAAAATATCTGATAAATGTTCTCATGCTTCTTGTAAATCAACTATTATCACATCAACAGTTAAACCTGATTGTAGTGATTTTTCCGCTTCTTTCAAGCAATTAAAAGCTTGTTCAACTAACGATAATTGTCTAGCATTATAAATAAGTTCTTGATCATTATTCAATATGTTTTTATATAAGTTTGTAATAGCTTGTTCTAAGTCATTTAGATTATTATTTTTTGCACTAATATAAATTGAATTTTTTTCTTTTTTACCTGTAAATAAGTCAATTTTGTTAAAAATCTTTAGGTATTTTTTATTATTTAATAAAGCTTCATTTTCAATTTGTTTATCAAATTCATCTTCTTTTTTATTAACATCAACAATGTGTAAAACTAAGTCAGATTTTTTGATTTGTTCTATTGATTTTCTAACACCAATATTTTCAATTAGACTTTTGGTTTTTCTTATCCCTGCAGTGTCAATTAATTTAAATAATATTCCGCCTAATGAATAATTGGCTTCAATAATATCTCTGGTAGTGCCAGCAACACTAGTAACTATTGCTCTTTCTTCATTAAGTAATGAATTTAAAATTGATGATTTTCCAGCATTTGGTTTTCCAACAATCGCAACTTTTATCCCTTCATAAAGCATCTTTGATTCTCTTGATAGCTTAATCAAAGTTTCAATTTCTTGTATTAAGTTTTGAACTTTTGGTAATAAAACATCATTAGTTAATTGTTCAACATCTTCATATTCTGGATAATCAATATTTACTTCACAAGCACCAATTAGATACATTATTTTATCTAATAATTGATTTAGGTAATTTGAAGTTTTGTTATCAAATTTCTTGATTGACATTTCTCTTTGATATGTGGTTTGAGCCATAATCAAATCATGAATTGCTTCTGCTTTAACTAAATCCAATTTTCCGTTTAAAAATGCCCTTCTTGTGAATTCGCCAGGCTCTGCCATTCTAGCCCCTGCTGTTAATAAAAGTTCAAGGATTTTATTGGTAACTAATATACCTCCATGAGCATTTATTTCTAAAGTAATTTCTCCTGTATAGTTGTTGGTGCCAGTAAATCACATTACTAACACTTCATCAATTAATTTATCTTTTTCATAAATTCTACCGAAAGTTATGGAATGATCCTTACCGATAGCACCTTTATAAATCTTTTTTAAAATATCTATTGCTTCTGGCCCACATAATCTAATAACTGAGATAGGTTGATTGATTTTTGCTCCAGAACTTATTGCTACAATTGTGTCAAACATCATAATCTAATTTTACAATTAAGTAATTAAAACTTCTAATTTTTAAATGGTATTAAATAAATACTGACTATAATTTAAAGTAAAATATATTTTAATGCTATTTAGTAGGAAACATAATAATATGAATAAGAGAGAGAGAGAGAGAGCATCTCATAGTTTGAGCTTTATATGATGATGCTAATTCATCATATAAAAAAGCAATCAAACAATTAAATAATTCTAACAATACAAATATTGAGGTTCATTCAATTGGTATTAATGATATTGAGTTTGAGCAATCAAACTTGTATTTTTATCACAAAATTGACCTATCTTTAAATAATCTTAATTTAATAAAACAATTGTCAAGTTTACCAAAACCTGACATTATTTTAGCTTCACCTCCTTGCGAAAGTTGAAGTTCAGCAGATTGTGATGGAAGAATGTTTTTGGGTTTTGATGAAAATGGAAACTGAAAAGTTAAATCATCAACATTTTATGATGAATATCTAAAAACTTGTCATCCAGTAAAAAGAAGGTTTTTTGAACAAAAAGAACAAGGCAGATTAATTGGAGAATCTACAATTAGTGGAACCATTAAAATAATAAAACATTTTAAACCAAAGGTTTGAGTGATTGAAAATCCAAGAAGTTCAAAATCATGGGATTTTCAAGGTTATAAAAATTTAGTTTAAATGAATGATTTTTAAATAAAAGAATAAACTAAATTTATTAAAAGAACGAATTATCAGCAACAACAAACCAATTTTTTACGGTTTTGATTTTAATTTCTAAAAGGAAGAAGTTCTACACCAAATAAACTAGTTAAAAAATTATGAGCAAATTTAAACGCAAATAAAAAGAAGGAAATAATGTCAGAAAAAATTAAAAAAACATTCGAAAATAAAAATATTAAATATTGAGTAATTCGTCATTTAACTTTTATTCAAATTAAAAAACAAATTCTAAATTGGATGAAAGACCTGAAAATTATTGAAAATATTAAAAAAATTAAAATAATTAGAAAACTTGATCAAGTTAAAAATAAAGTTAATTTAAAATTTAATCTGTTCGACAAAACAGTATACACAAAAGAAAATTATAAAGAAGAAGAAGAATTATCAACTGAATTGACAGATACTTTTTTAAAAATTCTTGAATTTTTAGATATTTTAAAAATTGAAAACAAAAATAATAAAAAAAATAAAAAAGAAGATGAACAAGAATATCTTTTTTCTGATCCTTTTGTGAGTTTTATGACAACAAATCGCTTAAAAGAAAATGATGTAGAAAAACAATTAGATGAATTCTTATCTAAAACACTAAATGATGAATTAATGAATACACTAAAAGAAAAAATAGAAAAATTAAAGGAAATTCAAATTAATGTTAAAAAAGAAAAGAAAATTGATTTTATTTTTTCTATATGGTTAGATGGATTGAATTCTTATGTTAAAGAAAATAAAAATAATGAAGAAAAAATTCGAATTTTTGATGAATTGTTAGATGAATTCAAAAATATTTGCGATATTAAAAAAGAAAAATGTTATGAAGAACTTGGAAAATTATTGAATGAAAAAACAATTATAGATATCGCAGAAATATTTCATAAATCATTTGGTATATCCAGCAAAGAAAGTGAACGTATACTTTTATGCGACAAAAATAAAAAATTTGAAGAATATAATGATGAGGAATTAAAAAAATACAAATGTAAGAAATTAGAAGAAGGCGAAGGTTCTCAACTTGCTTCTGTTTTTGAATTTTTCAATTCTTTTAAAGAGGGCATTAATATTCCAATTTTTCAAAGAGCATATGTTTGAAATGATGAAGCCATACAAATGATGATTAAAAGTATTATTTCTGATATGGATAAAGGAAAACAAACATATTTAAACAATGTAATAATTATGTATCATGATCATGATCACAGCCGTAACCTTATTGATGGGCAACAAAGGTTGTTTACTATTCATTTAATTTTATATTCTATTATGAAAATAATGTTATATTCTCCAGAAAATGATCCGATACCAAAAATATTTGAAACATTGTTTTCAAAAGATTTATCCTCTATTAAGAACTGTAATGAAATTGAATCATGTGACAATTTTAATAAAGTTATTGTAAATCCAAAAAACTCTAACAAAAATCCATTTAGAAATCGAATTTTGAAAATAATTAAATATATAAAAAATAATGTTAAAGATATTAGAAAATTTAATGAGCATATATTGATGAAGACAATATTTACTCTTACAATACTAAATGGTGGAGAGGAATACTCAAATAAGATTTTTGAAAATCTCAACACTATTCAAAAAACTTTAAGTTCTCTTGATTTGATTAGAAATTATATATACTCGCAAGCTAAAATTGAAATGTCTAAAAATGATATTGACTCTAAAGAAGTCACTCGCATTATTGAATATTTCAATAAAAAAATATTTGAAAAATTTGTAAAACAAAATAAAAATAATGAGATAGATAATACTTTATTGATTCTTTTTGTTGATAACTTAATTACTAAACTAAATATACTTGACAATAGTGATCATATCAATCAGGAAGTTTTAATTGCAAATAAATTAAAAAACATCTTGTCATTTCTTGGAGATGAAGTAGAAAAAGATGAATCTTTAAAAGAAAAAATAAAAAAATTCAAGGAAAAAAATAAAGATTTAGATTCTTTACTAGAATTAAAAATTTTTAAAGCATTAGTTGTTTTACATAACTTTTTGAATATATTTCTATATATTAAAAATAGTACAAAAGAGGAAGATATTTGGAATAAAACAAATATTTATATTTCAGATATATTTGCTTATAGTCAAGCTATTAAAGCGGCACAATGAGGTGACAAAACTGTTGTTATTCCTTTGGTCTGAGCTATATGTGACAAATTTAAAATTTTTGATTTAAATAAGGAAAATATAAAAGAAAATAAAAAACAAATTTCTGACTCAATAAAATGATTATTTGAAATTGAAAGATTTAATGTTTTTTGAGAAGAAATTAGCTACCATTCTGATTCTTTAGGTATTCGTTTTTTTGAAATTGCCAAAAAAATAAGAGATGATGTTAACTATAACCTTGAAACATTTGCCAAAAATTTAACAGAACAATTAACAACATTAAATGCGTTAAGTAAAGAAAAAAGAAACGGTGATTTAAAAGACACATTAACAAAAAAATACCAAGAAAATCCACTCCCAAAATATAACTCAAGAATTAAACTATATCTTAAAAGAATTAACTTTTATCTAAACAATAGTTGTAGTATGTTTTTTAACTTTAAATATGCAAACTCTGGTATATATGAATATAAAATTTTTGATCCAGATTTTAAATTGGATTTAGAACATAATTCTCCTCAAAAGCGTAATAAGGAATCAAAAATTACATTTGATATAACAGAAGAAAAATTTGATGATGAATACAAAAAATATGTGTCAAAGATAGGAAACCTTTCTTTGTTGCCTCCTAGAGATAATATAGAACAAGGAAATAAAGATCAAAGTGAAAAGGAAACACAAAATTGTCCCGAACATTTTAAAATAACAAAAGGTTATGGTGAAAAAAAAGATGACAACAACAATAAATATAATGATGATAAAAAAGATAAAATAGAAGATAAAATAGAGTTGTGACCTTTACAAATTAATGATAACAATTGACAAAATATAAAAAATCACATTGATGAAAGATCTAGACAATTAATTAACATCATTCTTAGAATGTATTCATATAAAGAAGAAAAAGATGAAGAAAGCACAAATTAAGTGCTTTTTTGTAATTAGTACATATTATTTCCTAATCTAACTCCAATAAACTAAGAATAGTTTTACTTTAATTCAATAAGCACTATGAAAAAACTCTTTATAATATTTAGATACAACAAGGAGATATTATGAAGCAAATTTTAACTTTAGATCTTAATAAAATAAAAAAGGTTGATATTAAGAAAATTCACTCTTCAAGATATAAAAGATTAGCAAATAATTTACTAGATATAAAAAGTAAAGGTGATAATGCTACTTTTTATAAGCTTTCTAATATTAATTGTGATTTAAAAAAATTAGTGGGAATCAAAAATTTAAGAGATATTTTGAATTCTACTAAATTTAAAATATCATTAAAAAATACAATTGAAAAATCTGCTCTTGATGAATTAAATAAGATAAATAATGTTAAAAATTTTAAATTATGAGCTCAAGATAACGAAATACAAATTACTCCAAAAATGGAAGAAAATTTAGCACTGGATTATGCAAAATGATTACCTTATTATAAAAAAAGAATTATAGATACAAACTATAACTTTGTAAAAACTTGAAAAGCAAATGCTAAAAAAATTGAAGAAATTTATTCAGAAACTAATTTATGACCCCTTTATATAGGAACATATTTTTTAAAATTTAGAAAAGATGATGTTTATTTACATGCTCCTTTTATTCTAAAAGCAGTTAAAATAACAATTGAAAATGATTCAATTTTTCTTGAGAATAGAGATGAAAATGTTATTCTTAATGAAAAACTAAAATATTTAATCGAACAACATAGTGAATTTAAATTACCTATTTTAGTTGATGGTGAAGATGTATCTATCAATAATGTTTTAAGCAATATATTTGAACTTCATAAAAACTTTGTTACAAATCATAATGTTGATAATTCTATTTTTAGTAATTCCTTTACAGAATTAGACAAAAAAAGTTTTATTAACAATTCATTGATTGAACTTCAAGAAGGCACTGTTTTAGTTCAAGCTAATCCATTAGGCACCAAATTAAGAGATGTAATGATCAACTTAATTGCTCAGGATAAAATAGATAAGCTAATTAAGATAGATGATTTGTTTAACTACAATAAAGAAACATATGAAAAAACACTAGAAAGCAATACAATTGCTAGAGTTACTCCTTCTGATTTTAGTCAAGAAAAGGCTATTTTAGGTGCTTTAAATAATTCTTCAATTATTATAGGTCCTCCTGGTACTGGTAAATCACAAACTATCGCTAACATCTTAATCAATATTGCAAGAAATAATAAAAAAGCTTTATTTATCTCTCAAAAGAAAGTAGCATTAGATGTTGTTTTAAAAAGACTTGGGGTTTATCAAAATATGATGTTTCAGTTTTCTGAATCACCAAAAGCGAGTCAAAGTGAAAAAGAATATTTTTATAAACCAATTATTGATTACTTTAACAAAATAAATAATTCATTTAAATACAAAGAAAACAACAATTACCATTTTGGTTTTTTCCATAAAACAGAAATGGATTATTTAAATGCTAAAAGTGAAATTGGAGAAATCTTTAATAAAGATTTAATAGCCTACCAAAACTTAAAAAAACAAGGAAATTTAAATGATGATTTAGATAATTTATTTAAGTTTTACAAACTTTATAATAAATTTAAATCAAAGAATGATTTTTTAAAAATCCTTAAGTACTTTAAAAAAATATCTAAACGTAAAATTGCTCAAAAATTAAAAATTTCAGAAAACAAATCCTTATTCAATGCATATACTGGTGAATTTAATGTTAATTATGCTTTAACTAGAAAAATAATTAATTTTCACAAAAAGTATTTATCTAATTATGAAATATTAGATTTAATACAACTATCTAATTTCATAAGATTAAATTCGTTTATTCAATTCGACAATCAAGAACAAGAATATGCAAAATTTTTAGACTTTAAAAATATAAATAATACTACTCCGGAATTATTAGAAGATATTTACAATAATTGTGCGTTATTAAGTAAAAAGAAATTAAATAATTATCGAACTTTAAGTGATAAAAAATTACAAAAATTAAACAAATTTTTTGGGAGATTAGAAAGAAAAATAACACCTCCATACATAATCACTTCTCTTTTTGATGACATAATTAAACAAGTTTATAACATCTTTGTAGGGACACCTGAAATATTAGGAAACTTTATTGATTTTGAAAAAGATAGATTTGATTATGTAATCTTTGATGAGGCAAGTCAGATATTTATTGAAAAAGCTATTCCTTTTATTTCGATTAGTAAAAATGTAGTTGTAGCAGGTGATAGTCAACAAATGCAACCCACTAATTGATTTACTACCAGAGATGAAACTGAAGATGAATATGCTGAAGAGGAAATAACTTCATTACTAGATTGAGCTATTCACAATCACTTACCAAAATATGTTTTAGAAATGAACTATCGTTCAAATTCTAGTGAACTAGTATTATTTTCAAGCAAGGAATTTTACGATTCTAAACTTAAAGGTTTAGATAACTTTATTAAACGTAATAAAACTAGTTTAGAAGTCATAGATGTTCCTGGAATTTGAGAAGATAATAAAAATGCTATTGAATGTGACAAAATGATTCAAATTTGTGAAAAGAACTTAAACAAATACAATTCTATTATTCTTTTAGCATTTAATAGAAAACAACAAGATTATATTTATGAACAAATTGCTTTATCATCACCTAAAATTTTCGCAGTTTTAGAAGACAAAGTTATATTAAGAAATATTGAAAATATTCAGGGTGATGAAGCAGAATTAGTTATTGCTTCAATTGGTTATACTGGGGCAACTTCATTACATGCAACTTACATTGGTTCTAAAAAGGGTAGAAATGCTTTAAATGTTGCTATTACCAGAGCAAAAGATAAAATGATTATCATTAAAAGTATTAAAAATACAGAAATTGATCCTAAAAATGAAAATTTACTTACTTTTAAAAAATGATTAAACTACATTCAATTGTCAAGTGAAAAGCAAAAATCTTATACTGACGTTCCTATTTCAGAAGAAAACAAAATCAAAAAATCTCAATTTATTTTTGAAATCAATTCTTGATTAAAAGAACAAAGTTTTGCTAATGACATTAAAACTAGTTTGGAATATTGTGTTGGTTCATATAACATTGATATGGCAATATTAGATAATAAAAATAATTTTATTGTTGGTCTTAATTTAGATTCGGCAGCAGATGAAATCAATATTGATGAATTTATTGAAAACAAAATCAAAATTGATTTTATGACTGTTAAAGGTTATCCAATTTATAGAGTTTCTAACTTTAGATTTAATGAAGAAAAACCTTCAATGTTTAAAATTATTAATGCTTTATTAAACAAATAATTTTATAAAATTCCTTTTTAATTTTTGAATATTTATTCCAAAAAGCAGTCAGATAAAAAGAAAAAGCATGTTCCATATAGGGAAGAATGTAATTTTGATAAGGATTTATCTGATGAAGAGTTTTTTGAAATAATGGAGGATGATTGATATGTATAAGTACGCTGATTTAGCTAAATATTTAAAAAGAGAAACCAGAGATGATTTCTATTTAGATTTATCTAAAATCGAAGAAATAATAGGTAAAACTTTATCAAAGTCAGCTTATCAATATTCTGCATATTGGCATCCAAGTGATACGCATTATTTTGCTAATTTGATTCTTGAATGTGGCTTTAGAGTCAGTCCTAATTTAAGAAATAAAAGATTAAGATTAATTCGCGAAGGAGATGTGACCGTTAAAACTAAGGTTGTTAGCAATAAACCAAGAACCAAGACATATAAAAGAAAGGATAATGTGCCTGAACCTTCAGTTGAACAAGTGGAGAAATATTTAAAGAAATGGAATGAACTAGAAGTTTATTCATCACATGAAGATGCTCTGAATAAGGTCTTTGGAGATTATTCATCCAATGAAGAATTAGTTAACATCTTGATTAAATGCAGCGTTCTTAATGATTTCTATAGCACTAATATCTTCAAGATATATCCAGTTGCGAAACATATCCGAAATTTAAAGATTGATACTAGACTTAAAGACGGAGATCCTACATTGGTTAATGAAATAGCAAAGATTACAATTGGAGGCAAAACAAAGAACTTCTATTCTTTTGCATCTAAGTTCTGCTCTCATCATAATGAACAAGATTTCCCAATCTATGATTCGTATGTTCATAAGGTCTTAAAATATTATCGTGACGTAAATAGATTCTATGACTTCGAAGAGAATGATCTATGAGTATATCCAAAATTCAAAAACATTCTTATAAAATTTAAAGAGTTTTATAAATTAAAAAAATATAATTTCAAGGAACTTGATAAATATCTATGGCAATTGGGGAAGGAATATTTCCTTAAAAAATATTAGTTATGGTACTAGTGATGATAAGACTGTTGTTTACATTATTGTCGCTGCTCATATCTAAATATTAAAATTTTTTTGAATAAATATGAATAGTCGCTTATTCAAAAATTTGTTTCAGTTATATCTGAAACATTTTTTTATTTCTTATTTAAAAGCTAAAATATATTTCAAAAGCTAATTAAAATAATTTTAGAAATTGATTATTTCACTTAAATACTTTCATTCTTCTTTTAAAGTCTCTAATATTTCATCATACAAATCTTCTTTTTTGTCTTTATCTACAGGAGAATATCAATTACCTTGATAAAATGCAACACCATTTGTATTTTTTTCTTTCATACATTTCACCTAATTCTTTAATATATTTATCATCATATTTTTGTATATTTTTATTGTTAATATTTTTATAACTAATAAATTTCTTTTCCTGTTTCACGTCATTCTTTAATTTGTTTTTTAAGTCCTTTAATTGAAAAAATTGAAAGATTAGTTCTTATAGCAAGATTTTATTTTTAATAAGTTGAGTAATAAAAGTTTTTTATCTTATAATAATTAAACATATGAAAACAAAGAGGAAAATTTTACTTAATTTAGCAGTTTCTTCTAGCATTTTAGCTATCCCTGTTTTAGCTGTTTCTTGTAATTTAAGAAAGTTTTTTACTTGAGTAAAAGGTTCAATTCAAGATAATGAACTTGAAAAGGAAAAGCAAGAAAAAGAAAAGAAGGAAAAAGAAGAAAAAGAGAAAAAAGAACAGGAAAACACAGATCAAAATCCTAATCATTCTAATAAGGATAAAACTGACGTTATTTCTGATAATAACATTCCTTTTTATATTCAAAAGCAAGTTCCTACTGAACAAGAAAATCAAGAGTTTCTTGAAAAAAGAAATCAATATAAAACTTTAATAGAACGTCTAGCAGGTAAAGAAGAAATTTCCTTTGTTGCTTTGCAAGAAGTAAATAAATTATCTGATGTTGTTTCTACCAACTTTGCCTATGTAAGTCCAAACCAAAATAACAAAAGAAAATTACAAGAGTTAGCAGCAATAACCAATTCAATTTACCAATCATTATTTAAAGTAAATGATTTTGTGTTTAATAATTATTATTTTAGTGAATCAAGATATAGAAAAGAATTAATAAGCTACATTAACTTTTTAACAAAATATTTAGCTTTTTATAATCCAGAAAAACCTAGTTCTGGTCCAATGGCTCATAAAAAGCCAATTATTAAAGAAGTGATTAAGTTGTACAATGATAAAAAATATGAACATATCTTAGTTAATTTTGATAGTTATATTTCAATATCAAATAAGATTCATAATTATTTGAAAAATATGGAAAATAATTTTGATTTGTTTTTCAATGTTGAAGATGCACTTTATCTTAATAAAGATAAATTAGCTTGACAAGAAAATGTTAAAGAAACTAATTTATTAAGTGCTGGATACATTAGAGCAATTAGAAAAAGTTTGCTTTTAAGAGGAACAGCAGAAGTTAAAAACATAGCACATACACCACCTTTTGCATTTAATGGTGAAAATGAACCTAATGATATTATTAATGTTTTAGACCTTATTTATGATTTAACTGGTGGGTCTAATTACTATAATGATGTTGCTTTTTTCAAATATACCAAAAACTTAAATAATGTTTCCTATTCATTTAACTTTGCGTATCGAACTGATTCTCCGCAAGAAGAATTAGAAGTTGATAAATTAGTTTTATCAACTATCCCAAAAATCATTAGCAAAAACTTTGACCAAAAGCAACAAGTTAGAGCAGTACATAATTGAATTGTACAAAATGTAGATTTTTATGAACCAGATGAAACTGAAGAAATGAAATTCAAAATTAGAAGTCCATATGCTTTTGTACATCGTAAATTTGGTGTGGTTTGTGAAGGTTATGCTCGAATGTTTCAAAAGTTTATGACTTTCTTAAACATTCCTTCATGATATTTAACTGGTGATGCAGTAAATCCTGCTAATCAAGTTGAAGGTCATGCTTGAAATATGGTTAAAATTAACAATGAATACTTGTTTGTTGATTGTACTTGAGATGATCCAATTGTTGATAAAACTATTAAAGAAAACGATATTGAGCATAAAAGTATAACACCTTATAGAAATCAATTCCTTTTGGTCCCTTGAAAAACATTTGCAAATAGTAGAAATATTAACCCAACATACTTAAAATTACATTTACAACGTAAACAACTTAATAAAGACTACTTGGACTTTTATCAAATTGTTAATTCACAATAAAATAAAAAAATTAGACTATTCAACCTAAGTTGAAAGCCTAATTTTTTTGTTCGATTTTTAACTATTTAGCTAATTCTTGTTTAATGTAATCTTCGTATTTTTGTACTGATCCAAATTTCTTTTTAGCGTATAGATCTTCGAATACAGTTGGTAAGAATGTTAATCCAGCAAATAAGAATAAAGCAACAATTAACATTACCCGTGAAACGATTATTTCGTTTTTAATAACTTTTGAATTTCCAATCAATCCAAACAACAAGAATATGTCAACAACAGGAACTAAAATAGTAATAGCCATTGACAAGAATACGGTAATAACAGCAATTCATGCCATTGGTAAGAAGTAACGTTTTTTGTCTTTGATTTCAACAAAGTTTTTCTTTCTGTTGATAATTCCACCAAGGATAGCAAGAGCAATAAATCCAAAGGTGAACACAGCAGTTCAGTTTGCCATTAAATCAGCGAAACTATATAGTTTTCCCATTCCAGCATAACTTCCTTCATAATCTTTGATATCTAGGTATCCTAGAGCACCAATGATTGTAAATACAATAACAACTGGGATAGTGATTATTAATGAGTAAATAACACCAAAGATAGGGAAGTTAGGGTTTAATTTACCTTTTGCTTTTCTTCAAAATGGTAATTCACCTTCTGCTAATAAGTCTTCAACATATCTAGGAGCTCACATTGAGAATCCGTTAATAATTCCTAATACACCGATAGCAATCATTAAGTTCATAATTCCTAAAACAATATCAGCAGCTTTTTTGTTTCCGAATAGTTTTTCAAGGTTTGCTGACATTCCAAATACGTCACCACCATTAAGTGTTAATGAGATAGCGATTAATAAGTAGATAATTGTGGTAATTCCTAAACCAATAAATAATGCTAAAGGAGTTTTCTTAGGTTCTTTCATTTCTGATTGAATTCCAGAAGCAACATAGAATCCATCATAAGCAAAGAAGATAGCAGCAATAGCTAAGAACATACCAAGACCAGCACCAAGACCAGTAACACTAGCAATTCCTTTATCATTAAAAATAGCTTCTTGAAAACTCTTAGAACCTGTGGTTTTTCAAGTTAATTCACTCGCATTACTTTTTCCAGCAAAAGCAATTGCTAAACCTAAAACAATAACAGCAACAATAGGAATGAATTTAATTCCTAAAACTACTTTGTTTTGGATATCTCCTACTTTTGATCATAAAGTAGGAACTGTTAAAAAGTATATTGTCATAGCTAAACAAATTGCAGATCAGATTATTCAATCTATATTTTTACCACCTAATATTACACCAAAGGTATTTTTGCCTGCTAATGAGGCTAAAGCATCTTGTAGCGACATAATTACATAAAGTGGCATAAATAAGTAGGTTAATGGAAGGTATACATATACCATAAAGTTTTTAGAAGCCTTAGCTATGAAACGGCTATTAAAAACTTTGTTTCATCCAATTAATGACAAGTTGTCATTACGTACAGATGAAATTTCGATAAGTGCTAATGCCATAGCAATAACTGCAACAGCAGAAATAACTCAACATAAAGCAGCTAAAATCATACTTGAGTGTGAACTTTCAGCAACGCTTTTTGCTTTGAAGAAAATACCAGCCCCAATAGATCCACCAATAACGATTAATAAGGCAGAAATGAAGGAAATTTTCTTCTTTGAGTCTACATTAGCTTGAACTTGTTTTGATTCTTCATTCATTTTTAGTAGATTTCCTTTTTGAAAATTTAATTTTAAAGTTATTTTGCAACAACTCTTGTTCCACTTTTTCCAGCAACAGCTTCTGCTAGTTTGTCTAAACTAGCAATGATTGCTATATTTTTAGGATTTTCTTTAACGAAGTTTATAGCAGCTTGCACTTTTGGTAACATACTTCCAGGTGCAAATTGTTTTTCTTCAATGTATTGTTCAAGTTCTTTAATAGTAACAGTTTCTAACTTCTTTTGATCTGGTTTGTTGTAGTTAACAAAAGCATAATCAACAGCAGTTAAAACTATAAAAATGTTCGCATTAACTTTAGAAGCAAGTTTTGATAAAGCAAAATCTTTATCGATAACTCCATCAACACCTGTAATTTGACCTTTTTCTTCAATGGTAGGAATACCTCCACCACCTCCTACAATAACTACAGTACCATTATCGAAATTTTGTTTAATAGTTTTGATACCAACAAAATCTAATGGTAATGGAGAAGGAACAACTTTTCTATAACCTCTACCAGCATCTTCGATGATTGTAGAATTTGGGTTATTTAATTCTGCTTCTTCTTTTGTAGTGTAAAATGGTCCAACAGGTTTAGTAGGGTTTTTAAACGCTTTGTCATTTTTATCAACAATTGTTTGTGTTAATAAATAAATAACATCTTTATTAATTTTATTATTACTAAACTCATTTGTTAAAGCAGTAAGCATATGGTAGCCAATATATCCTTGTGACATTCCACCAGCTTCAGCAAAAGGTACCATTGGAGTTTTAGCATTTACTTTTTTAGCGTCAGCGAATGCGTTGTAAATCATTCCGACTTGTGGTCCATTACCATGACCTACTAAAACTTCATGTCCTTCTTTAACTAATTGAGCTATTTTTTGTGCAGGTAATTTTACTAGTTCTTTTTGTTCTTGTGGATTATTGCCTAATGCATTTCCACCTAAAGCAACAACAATTTTTGCCATATATCCCGCCTTTAGTATCCTAAAGTAGCCAAGATAACAGCCTTAATTGAATGCATTCTGTTCCCTGCTTGTTCGATTGATTTATTATATTTTGATTGAAATACTTCATCAGTAACTTCCATCGCACCAGTAGCAACTACTGGGTATTTTTTACCAAATTGTTCTTTAATTTCTGCAGAAAATTGGGTATGGTCATCGTGGAAGGCTGGTAAGCAATGTAAGAAAATTACATCTTCCTTAGCAGCTTTAATCATATTCATATCAACTTGGAATGAACCTAATTCTTTAATTCTAGGTTCGAATAGAGAAAAGTCTTCACCTAAAGATACTCATACGTCTGTATAAATAACATCAGCATCTTTAGCAGCTTTGATTTTATCATCGCTGAAACTTACAGAACCACCATTTTGTTTAAATAGTTTTTGACAAGCATCATAAACTTCTTTATAACCTTTTCCAGTTTTAACTAATTCTGCTTGTGCTTTTGGTCCACAAAGTACTACATGCATTCCTACAAAGGCAGCACCAATCATTATTGAACGAGCAACATTGTTTTTAATGTCACCAGCAAAAACGATTTTCTTACCTTTTAGGTCACCTTTGAATTCTTTGATTGTAATGTAATCAGCTAACATTTGGGTTGGGTGTTCATCATCGGTTAATCCGTTTCAAACACTAACACCTGAATATTTTACTAATGCATCAACATCAGATTGTTTAAATCCTCTAAATTCAATTCCGTCATAGAATTGGCCTAAAACCATTGCGGTATCTTCGATAGATTCTTTTTTACCGAAGTTTGAACCAGCTGGCCCGATGTAAGTACAACCTGCTCCTAAATCAGCAGCTGCTACTTCGAAAGCACAACGTGTTCTTGTTGAATCTTTTTGAAACATAATTGCAATATTTTTTCCAACCAATGGACGGTTATTTACATGTAAACCTTGCATTTTTGATTTTTTAAGATCTAAAGCTAAATCAATTAAATAGTTTATTTCATCAGTTGTAAAATTTAATGCTGAATCTAAACTACGTCCTTTTAAATTTCTTGGCATATAATTCTCCTTTTTTAAAATTTTTATTTTTTCGAAATTTAAATTTATTTAAGGTCTTCTCTTACAAGGGGCATTGACATACATCTTGCAGAACCCATTCCTAGAGAAAGTTGATTACCTTTAAAAGAAAGAACTTTTACACCAGCTTTTTCAAGAGCTTTTTCTGTAAGTACATTTCTTGAATAACCAACAACAACACCTGGTTCAATTGTTAAGTAATTGGTACCATCAAAGTGTGTTTCAATATCGATGCTTAATTGTGAAGCACCTTTACCAGCGATTGGAATTAAAATTGGATCTAATCCTGTAATGTCTTTTAACATTTCTGGTAAGGTTTTTTCACATTCAACCATTTTGATATCTTTGGTTAAATCAATTTCTCAGAATTTTAATACTTTCATCATGTTTGGTGAATATAAGAATTTATCTTTATCCATCATTGTCAATCAAGTATCTAAGTGCATTAAGTTTGGCATTGGAGGAACATTAATAGCAACTATTCTTTCAAATTTTGCTTGTGGATCTTTTTTGATCTTTTTAGCAATTGTTAAAATAGCTTCTTTATTTGTTCTTTCACTAACACCTAAAACTAATGTTTTTTTGTTGTAGATAAATACATCTCCACCTTCAATGTTTCCTTCATCTAATCTGTCAAATCAATGAGGTGTGTCTTTATAATCAGGATGTATTTTGAATACAAATTCTGAGAATATAGTTTCTCTTTTACGAGTTACGTATTTCATATTGTTTAATGAAATACCATTTCCAACAGAAGCAAAAGGATCACGAGTAAAATACAAGTTTGGCATTGGGTCAACAACTAAATCACGATCTAATTCGATACCTAATTCAGTTTTTTCAACACCAGCCATCATGATTCTGATCATTCTTTTAACTTCTTTTTGTGATAGTAAATATGCTTTTACTTTTTCACGTAATTCTTTGGTTAAAATTGGTTCAGCTTCATTCAATCATTTTTCAATGAAAGCATCTCTTTGATCAGCTGAAGCGTGTTTTCAGGTTTCAGTAACCAAGTCATCTAGTTGAATAACTTTGATTCCTCTATCAGTTAAGATTTTTAAGAATCTTTTATGTTCTTCAATAGCTTCATCCGGTTCAAGAATAGCTGAAAACAATAATTCTTCTAAACGTGCCGGCGCAACCCGCCTTATTTCATCGCCAGGGGTGTGAACTAGGACTTCTTTTAGTTTTCCTATTTCACTATAAACATTTATCTTGTTCATGTCTAACCTTTCAAAATATAATTTTCAGATAAACTAACTTACTATTAATATATTTATCAATAATTTATTAATTTATCTTATTAATAATTATATAAATAAGAACAAATTGCTATGGTAAAGATTCCACTTTTCGCTTATTTTTATGTAATTTTTCATTTTATAAATAAAAAACAAAGAGGTTTTTCTCTTTGTTAATCTTATTCCATACCTTCTTGTGAAAAATAAAGTTCATTTAAACTTACTTTGTTGTCTGCGATTTGCTTAATATTTAATTCTTTTTTAAGTAAATCATTTAATAATTTGTTGGTTTCATTTGGTTTTTTTAAACTGAAAAGAACCCAATATTCATTTTCTTTTTCTTTGATTTCGAATTCAGATGCGTGTTTTTCAAAAATCTTTTTGATTTCGTCTTTTTGTTCTTCTAAAACATTAGTCATAATGATTTTCTTGTTTAATTTTTGATCTGATAATTTTTCATCAATTTTGCCACTATCGATAACTTGACCATCAGCTAAAATAGTATAAGAATCAATGTATTGTTCTAGTTCTAATAAAATGTGTGAAGAAAGAAAAATGGTTTTTCCTTCGTTTGAAAGCTCTTTTAATTCTTTGTAAAGTTCGATTCTAGCAGAAGGGTCTAAATTAGCAGCAGGTTCATCTAAAATTAATATTTCAGGGTCATTAACTAATGCTTGCATTAGTAAAACCTTTTTCTTTTGACCAGATGATAACTTGGTTGCAGATTTGTTAAATTCTTTGGAATCGAAATTGAATTTTTTCAATAAATCATTTGCTTTTTCTTGAGCAGCAGCCTTTTTCATTCCTGATAATTCAGCAAAATATTGAACATACTCTTTGATGGTTAAGTTTTTAGGAAAAATTGCAATTTCAGGAATATAGCCAATTTTTTCTCTTGACTTTTCATTTTTAAAAGAAATTCCGTTAATGTAAATTTCACCTTTAACATCTGGATATAGACCTAAAATTGAACGAAAAGTTGTGGTTTTCCCCGAACCGTTGTTTCCTATAAAACCGTGGAATGAACCTTTGGGGACATTGAAAGAAATGCTGTTTAAAGCTATTTTTTGTCTTTTTTTCGATTTTTCATTAAAGATTTTGGTTAAATTTTTAATTTCAATAGCGTTTTCCATTTTATGCTCCTTGGTTTTATATGTGGAATGTTTTTTTGTTGTGTTTTCAATTTCCTAAAAAGACAAATCCGGTAGAAAATGAAAGTAATACTATGATTGAAATATATCAAGGTATAGAAACTCACACAGAAACTTTGTAATGTGAATCATTGCTAATTTCTTGTAATTCAAATGGGATTGATTTATTGTCTATATTTAGTTGATCAATTTGGTTAAAACTAAATATATTTTTAATGTGTTCTTCTCACATAATGTGATAAAAATTTTCAAAAATTATATTGTTTTCACCAGCATATCTATAGAATGAATACATTGCTGTCATTTTGAAAAATAATTCTAATTGTTTATAAAAATCAGCTAATAAGTATTTATGAGGAGTATCTCATTTTAATTCTTTTCACTCTTCTAAAGTTCGATTTAAAAATGTTGCAAAATCATTTTTGTTTTTTTCTAATTCACTTACTCATTTAAAAGTAGTGTTATGAGTATCAACTCTAAAGACTTTTTCCTTAACCAAGAAGTCAACTACTTCTTTTTGAAAATCTTTATTTTCATACATTTTTGCAAAATAGACTTCTTTTTTCTCTTTTGCTACTTGACCGTGTTTGTCTAATTCAATTTCTTTTGCTACTGTTTTGGCAAAAACATTAGTATAAAAGTTTGAAAGAAAATCGAAATACTTGTTAACTAATGCTTTGTTTTCTTTAAGATCTTTACCAATTTTTATTTCTTTTTCATAACTAAGATCACTATTTTTTTTAAGGTAATAAGTAACGGGAGCAATTCTTTTGGTTATTTGTTCTTTTGAAGTTGCTAAAACTAATTTGATTTTTCCAACATTTTCTTTTGGGAATTCAACATCAAAAGTTACTAGACTTTTATCATGTTTACTAATATCAAATTTTGTAACATGCGCTATATAACTGTAGCTTAATTCTTCTGAATTATAAATATTATTTGTGTGTAGTTTAGAAATGGTGTCAAAGTATTCAAATAAGTTTAATGGATAAAAAGATTTATATACATTAGCAAAAGTATAATAAGAATTATTAGTTAAAAGTTTATATTCTAATTCGCTATCTGGTCTAATAGAACCTCTTTCATCATATCTTCGTTCTAATGAATAATTTGGTCTTATTATTGTGTCTCATTGGGTTTTTTCTTGATTAATAATTTTGTTGTTAGCTTTAGAATCCTTACTTAAAATGAGAATTTTTTTTAGTCCATCATTTGCAATTTGTCTATAAAAGGTACCATAAAAAACTTGAGCGATGAAAAATGGAGTTAAAGCAATCAAGGGCATTGAACCAAGTAAAAATGAAAATAATTTACCATCAACTGAAATTGAAACCAATGATGAAAGACTTGATAAAAAGATTGTTATTAATGACGATGCTAATAAAATAGTAAAAAATGTTGTTCTTACATTATTATCAAAATATTTGAAAACAAATAAAAAAGGAATAAAAAAGCAAAGTCAAAGAATAAATACAAATGCTAAAGATAATAAAAATACTAATAATAGGTTTGCAAAGTAAATCGTTCTTCTTTTTATTGATTTTGTTAAAAGCAATAATTCTATCCCTTCGTTTTTATATTTATATTGAATCGTCGCTGCTACATAAGCTATAGACATAACCATAAGAACATAAAATAAATATTTAACTATGTTTATTGCTATAGATGATGACAATTTTTGTACTTCATCTACTTGAGCAGTATGAACAAAATATGAAGCTAAAATACTAAGAGTAAGCAAGATAGTAGTAAAAATAGAAAGAATAGCATATGATGCTTTGGTCTTAAAAAATATTTTTGCTTGGATTTTCATTATCGCTTTCATAAAAACTCCTTTTAAATTCGTTTTTGTTTTGTTTCTTAACATCTAGTAAAACTTAATATTTATGAAACAAAATGTCATATTTAATAAATGTATATTTATTATAAGTTTTTAACATATTTTTCAAACATAAAAAACAAAGAGGTTTTTATGCTCTTTGTTAATCTTATTCCATGCCTTCTTGTGAAAAATAAAGTTCATTTAGACTTACTTTGTTATCCGCAATTTGTTTAATATTTAATTCTTTTTTAAGTAAATCATTTAATAATTTGTTGGTTTCATTTGGTTTTTTTAAACTGAAAAGAACTCAATATTCATTTTCTTTTTCTTTGATTTCGAATTCAGATGCATGTTTTTCAAAAATCTTTTTAATTTCTTCTTTTTGTTGTTCTAAAACATTGGTCATAATGATTTTCTTGGTCAATTTTTGAGTTGATAATTTTTCATCAATTTTGCCACTATCGATAACTTGACCATCAGCTAAAATAGTATAAGAATCAATGTATTGTTCTAGTTCAAGTAAAATGTGTGAAGAAAGAAAAATGGTTTTTCCTTCGTTTGAAAGCTCTTTTAATTCTTTGTAAAGTTCGATTCTAGCAGAAGGGTCTAAATTAGCAGCAGGTTCATCTAAAATTAATATTTCAGGGTCATTAACTAATGCTTGCATTAGTAAAACCTTTTTCTTTTGACCAGATGATAACTTGGTTGCAGATTTGTTAAATTCTTTGGAATTGAAATTGAATTTTTTCAATAAATCATTTGCTTTTTCTTGAGCAGCAGCCTTTTTCATTCCTGATAATTCAGCAAAATATTGAACATACTCTTTGATGGTTAAGTTTTTAGGAAAAATTGCAATTTCAGGAATATAGCCAATTTTTTCTCTTGACTTTTCATTTTTAAAAGAAATTCCGTTAATGTAAATTTCACCTTTAACATCTGGATATAGACCTAAAATTGAACGAAAAGTTGTGGTTTTCCCCGAACCGTTGTTTCCTATAAAACCGTGGAATGAACCTTTGGGGACATTGAAAGAAATGCTGTTTAAAGCTATTTTTTGTCTTTTTTTCGATTTTTCATTAAAGATTTTGGTTAAATTTTTAATTTCAATAGCGTTTTCCATTTTATGCTCCTTGGTTTTATATGTGGAATGTTTTTTTGTTGTGTTTTCAATTTCCTAAGGCGATAAATCCGGCAGAAAGTGAAAGTAATACTGTGATTGAAATATATCAAGGTATAGCAACTCATACAGAAACTTTATAATGTGAATCTTTACTAATTTCTTGTAATGTAAATGGGCTTTTTACTTTAGGTAATGAAGGATGTTCTCACTTACTAATAGATAAAGAAGGTATAGAGAAAATGTTATCTTCTTCTGAATTAACAAGTGAAAAAACGTCAGCAAAAGTTATATTGTTTTCACCAACATATCTAAAGAATGAATATGTTGCTGTCATTTCAAAAAATATTTTTAAACGTTTGTAATAGTCAATCAAAATTCGTCAGTTTTCAAAATCAGTTGTTTTTATATTGGTTTTCATTTCATTTAAGTAAGCTGAAAAATCATCTTTTGATTTTTCTAAGTCAATTACTCACTTCAAAGTTTCACCATTTAGTGATTTAATTTGGAACATTTTTTCTTTTACTAAAAAATCAATCACTTCTTTTTGGAATGTTTTGTTTGAATATAATTTCGCAAAATATATTTCTTTTTTGCTTTTTGCTACTTCAATATGGTTGTTTATTTCAGTTTCTTGAACTATTGTTTTAAGAAAAGTGTTTGAATAAAAGTTTGAAAGAAAATCTAAAAATTTATTAACATTTTCTTTACTTTTTTCTTGGTCTTCTTTTCTTTCCATACGTCACATATATTTATTACTTCATTCAATTAAAGATTGATAATAAACAGTAGGAAAAATGAAATTTAACATTTCTTGTTTTGAAGTTGCTAAAGCTATTTTAATTTTCTTTTGATTATTTTTTGGGAATGCAGAAGTAAAAGATATTGATTTTTTATCAGCATTAGATAAATCAGCCCTAGAAATGTGTGCTATGTAATTGTAATTAATGTCATTTTTGTTGTAAATACTATTAGAATGTAATTTTACGATGCTATCAAAATATTCGAATAAATTAAATGGGTAAATTACATTATGTATTTTTGCAAAACTGAAATTTTTAGGATTTTTTAAATTGTCATATTCAGTTAATTCGTGTTCTTTCTTAACATTTCCAAATTCATCATATCTGTGTATTGTATGATTTTGTTCAATTGTTGAATCAAATTGAGTGTTTGGCTGTTGATTAATGATTTTTTTATTTGATTTCATATCTTTACTTATTAGAAAGTTATTTTTTATTCCACCCGATGTAATGCTTTCATAGTAAAAACGATAAGCAACTTGAACGATGAAAAATGGAGTTAATGCTATTAAGGGCATTGAACCTAATAAGAAAGCAAACATTTTACTATCAATTGAAATTGAAACTAATGATGAAAGACTACTTAAAAAAATCGCAAATATAATTGATGCTAATAAAAAAGTGAAAAATGAAATCTTTGAATTTGTTTCCAAATAATTAAAAATAAATAAGAAAGGAACAAAGAAAGAAAGTCAAAGAATAAAAATGTAAATTAAAGATAATGAAAATACTAATAACAAGTTGGCAAAGAAAATGGTACTTCTTTTAATCGATTTTGTTAAAAGTATTAATTCAACTCCCTCATTTTTATACCTATATAAAATCGTTGCAGCAATATATGAAATAATGATTAGAATAAAAACATAGAATACATACTTAATTATTTGAATCGGTAATTCTGAAGGTATTTTTACTCCATGACGATAAGTAGTATCATAAACTAAAACCGCACCAAAAATACTAAGCGTAAGCAATAGCACAGAAAAAATAGAAATAATAATATATGATGCTTTGGTCCTTAAAAAGATTTTTGTTTGAATTTTCATTAACGTTTTCATAAACATTTCCTTTAAAATTATTTTTTGGTTTGGTCATTAATATCCAATATTAGCGATATTAATTCTTCCTTATCCATTTCTTCAGCGGCAAAAATATTCATTTTTTTAGCAATTAATAATAATTTTTCATTTGGTAACTGTACTAACTTATTGTAGTATTCCATTCGTTGGACGAGTTTTGAATCCACAACTTCTTTTTCTTGCTCTGAATCTACAAGTTGTGCTTCTTCTTCTGTAGATTTATAATCTGAAAATTCATCTTTATCATCTATATTTTGAGTTTTATCTTTGTCGTTCATTTCGTTTACTTTTTTCATAAACTCACCAAAATTAAACTCTTTGGTTTCACTTAATAAATCATTGAATAAGTGTGAATTCTTTTTAAGGATTTCTAATCTAGCAATTTGTTCATTTGCCATAATAAAAATCTTAATTTGTCTATTAACAGTTAGATCAAAAACAAAATTGATTGCAAAATATATAACTGGAATTAAGAATAAGTGTCAATCTGCAAATAAAACATTTTTTCTATTTATAATAGTTGCTAAAAAGGCTATAAAGTATACAACTCCAATAAAATTCATTGTAGAAATAAAGACAAATGAACTCTTATTCATATGTAGCAAGCTTTTTAAATTGTATATTCTAGTTCAACTAATAATAAATATGATCGTAAATACTAAATTAAATGTTAAAATCAAGCCTATCACAATTGTGAAAACCGAGAAAAATCCATTAGCGTTTGTTTCTACTTCAGGATCACTAAAGGGTTGCGAACTGTTAGAATTAAATTCATGAAACTTGTCAAGAATAATTTTTTTAATATTCTTATCAGAAACTAATCACAAGAATTGAGACAACAATAATCCAGTTAATATAAGCATTAAAATAGCAAAAACAATGAAAAATGGTCTAAAATGCGTTTTTTCATATTTTCAAAATTCTTTTGCATTTTTTGCTTTTATAAATTTTTCGTTAAAACTTCTAAACATAATTTATCCTCTTTTGGCTTTTCTTTTTTCCATTTGGTCTTGCTTTTGTTGCATCTCATAATCAAATTTAGTTCTATAAATATAATCTTCGATAGCTTCAATTAAACCTAATTGATCAACTGCAGAAGTATGATATTTTGCATTAGGTCTAGTTTCTTCATCAGCATTTGCCATTGCGTAAGAAAAACCGGCAGTTTGAAACATTGGAATGTCATTTTGACTATCACCAATAGCCATTACTTTTTGAACATCTGCATTAAAAAACTTTTCACAATATCATTTAATTCCAGAACCTTTATCAACTCCAATAGGGGTGATTTCAATGTGTGAGTTTAAATTAATTATTTTCAAATTAATATTTGAAGAAATTAACTTTTGATAAATGTTTTTTATTTCTTCTTCGGTACCATAAAATTCGATTTTATTTAAATCCTCTGGCATTTTTCCCGATTCATCTCAATCATAATATTCACAAAAACTTGAAAGAAAATCTTTCATTTCCTTATTAGCGTTATTTAAATAATATTGGTCAACTCCAAAAAGATACATTCTTCCGTTGAGTTCTTTTGCAACATCAAAAACTTTTTGAGCTTCTTTTTTATCCATATACACAACATTTAAATATTTATTTTCAAGTACATCATATGCTGATGAACCGCCACCAGTTACTAAATATCTACAATTTATTGCTCTAGCTAACCTTTTTATTTTTTCAAATGGTCCATTTCCTGTATTAAGAATAAATTCAGCATCATGTTTTTCTTTTAAATGCTGTAAATAATCTTTGGTTTTAGGATGCAAAACTTTTCCTGGGAATGGATAAATAGTTCCGTCTACATCACTAAAAATTATTCTCTTAAAAGTTTTTTTATTAGTTGTATTCATAATTTCAATTATATTAAAAAAGCATATATATTAATATTTAATAGATTGCTATGTGCTTAAAAATATCAAAATTTACTTTTTTAAAATTTGATTTCAAGTTAATGGTCAATTATTTGGGGTCTTATCTTGTTTCTTACAAATAACTAAATAGTTATCATAAGTGTCGTTTTCTTCAATTTTAGCTACCTTTTGAATTTTAAAATTAATTGAAATATCGGTAACTTTTTTTTGGGCATTTAATACTTCTTCATTGTAATTTTTCCCTTTAATAAAGACAAAAGAACCATTTGTTTTAAGCAAATGATAGGATGCAAAAATTAAATTTTTTAGTTCTGAAACTGCGCGTGCTGTAATTAAATCAAAATTAGCAGTGTCTTCTTTTGCTTCCTCTGCTCTTAAACATTTAATTGTTAAATTAGTTAATTTAAAATGATTTTTGATTTCAACAAGAAAATCAAATCTTTTTCTAATAGGTTCATAAATTGTTAAATTGATATTAGGAAATAATAACATATAAGGAATTGAAGGCAATCCAGAACCTGCGCCAATGTCTAAAATTTTGGTTTTATTATCAATTTCTTTGTATTTGTTTATCTCTATTAAGCATTGTAAAGAAGAAAGAATTCCTTCTTTCCATAATTCTTCCTCGTTAAAACCAATTAAATTAATAACTTTATTCTTTTCTAATAAAAGTTGCACATACTCTTCAATTAATGAAAAATTTAAATTTTGTTCTTGGCAATAATCTTTAATTATTTGTTTTGATGATTTCATCTTTTAAGTTCACATATAATTGAGAAATTGATTCACTCTTTGTTGAATACTCAATAACTTTAGATAATATTTCATCTAAACTTACAATTTGAATTTTCTTATACTTAGAAGTTCAAGCACTATTGTCAATTGAATCAGTTATAAATACTTTGTCAATAATTGGATTGTTTTCAAAACTATCAAAGCCTTTGGTAAAAATTCCATGAGTAGCTGCTATAACAATTTTCTTAGCACCATGTTTTTTTAAGGTATCAGCTGCTTTTAAAATTGTCCCACCTGTATCAATGATGTCATCAATAATAACTGCATTTTGGTCATTGATATCACCAATTAGACCCATAACTTCGGTTTGGTTAGTACCGATTCTTCTTTTATCTACAATACAAATTTTTAAATCATCTGAAATTAATTCAGCTAATTTTCTTGCTCTAACAGTTCCACCGTGGTCTGGAGAAACAACTGTAAAATTGTCAGCATATTTCTTAATAGCTTTTGCTAATGTATATTGACCTCTTATGTCATCAATTGGAATATCAAAGAACCCTTGGATTGCTGGGTTATGTAAATCAACAGCGATAATTTTTGTTGCTCCTGCAGTTTGTAATAATTCAGCAACTAATTTTGCACCAATTGGTTGTCTTGCTGCTGCTTTTCTATCTTGTCTTGCATACCCATAGTATGAAAGTAAAATAGTAATCGATTTAGCGCTTACTCTTTTTAATGAATCAATAAAAAGAAGCAATTGCATAATGTTGTCATTAACAGGTGTTGATGTACTTGCAACAATGTAGCAATCTTTATTTCTAACAGTTTGTTCACTAACTAACATCATTTCACCATCAGCAAAAACCGTTTTAGTAATTGGAGTTAATTCAATTTTCAATTTTTTAGCAATTTTTTGTGCCAAATTTAGTGAGTTTGACATCCCAAAAAGCATAATGTCATAATTCTTCATATAACCTTCTTCAACAATTAAAATATGATTCTTTAATTATAAATTAAAATAAAGTCTAATGTCTTATAAAGTAAGTACAAAACCTACTTTTTTTACCTTAGATAGTGATTTCACTATAATCTAAATCTTTAGAATTTTTAATTTCTTCTCCAAAAATATGTTTTAAATTTTCAATTTTAATTACTTCTTTTGCTTGTCCGGACATTTCTATATTTTTGTCATTCAAAAGAAGAACCTCACAATTTAGTTTTAAAGCATGATTAGGATTGTGAGTTGTAAAAACAACTGTTTTGTTTTCTAAAGTGTTAATTACTTGTAAAACTTTACTTTGGTTTGCTAAATCCATAGCAGACATTGGTTCGTCTAAAAATAAAATATTTGCATCTTGTAAAATTGCAGCACAAAAAGCAACCATTTGTCTTTGGCCACCGGACAAATGATCCATTGGTTTGTTATGTAAATCTAAAATGTTAAATTTTTCTAAAACATCTTTTATTTTTTCTTGTTCTTCATCTGTTATTTTATTTTCAAAAATTTTCTTGTTGTGTAAAAAACTAAAAGCTAAATATTGCTCAACTGTGTCTTTAAAATATAAATCTATTTTTTGAGGTACATAACAAAAGATTTTTGCTCTATCTTTATGTTTGATATTTTTTAACAATTGGTCTTGTAAAAAGATTTGGCTTCCTTTGTCTGGTTCTAAAAAACCATTTAACAAATTAAGCAATGTTGTTTTACCAGAACCATTGATACCTAAAATTGCATACACTTTATTTTTCTCAAAATTAAAATTAATATCCTGCAATATTGGTTCTTTATGCTTTGCATATCTAAAAGTTAGATTTTTGATTTTTATCATTATTTACCTCTTTTGAACCTAAATAAATAAACAACAATCATTGGGACTAAACAAAGAATTCCTGAAATAGCAGATATTGGAATTTCATTGCTAGTTATACTTCTTGACAAAATGTCAACTCAAATCATAAAAATTGCACCAATAGGAATTGAAAAATAAATTGTTTTTTCATTGTTATTTTTAAAAATCAATTTTAAAAAGTTAGGTAACACTAATCCAACTCAAGAAATTACACCTGAAACAGCTACCGAAGCACTAATTAAAACTCCGCCTATAATGATTAATAATCATTTGTAAAAATTGTAATTTAAACCTCTTGTTTGTGCTTGCTTTCTTCCTAAACCCAACAATGAAATTCTTCACCTTAGTATGAAAATAATAATAAAACAAGGAACAACTAATAAAGCTAATATCACAACTTGCATCATATCTGCTCTTGAAAATGAACCCATAGTTCAAAAGATAATTGAAGGTAAAGTAGTATCAGGATTAGCAAAAGTTTTTATCAAACTAACGATTGAAGTCATTATTCCAGCAATTAACATCCCTGATAAAAGTAGATTAATTTTGGCATTCCCTTGTTTAAATGATTTAGATAAAAAGACATTTAAAGCCAAAGTCAAAATTCCCATGACAAAAGACATAAAAAATAAAACTAAATTACCTCCTAGTCCTGTCATTCCTAACACTATACAAAGTGCCGCACCAACTGATGCTCCATTAGAAACACCCAATGTACTTGAAGAAACTAAATTGTTATTAAACAATTGTTGGTATATTACACCGGTTAATGTTAAAGATATTCCTACTAAAAGTGCTGCTAATGTTCTAGGTAATCTTAAAAACATAACAACATTGTAATATGTCAAATATTCTTCCTTGTTGTGTTCTATTAAAACTTCTCAAAGGATTTTGGGTGAAATATAAATCCTACCGATCGAAAGACTTGCTAAAAAACTTAAAAATACTAGTACTATTCCTATTCAAAAAGAAATAGGGATTACGTATTTGTTTTTAGTTTTCTGTTTTTCCATTGTAAATCAAATCAATTTGTTCGTTGGTTAAATCAAAATTGAAATAAGTTTTATAACAATCTTTTATCATTTGTTTAATATCAAAGTTAAAAAGACTTGGGTAAGCAACATTTGCTAAGTGAGCGATTAAAATAGGTGTTTCCACACTCAATTGTTCAAAAGCACTTACACCAATTGGGATATTAATAAATGAGTTATTTTTAGCAAAATTTAAACTAGAAAATTTTGGATCTTTATTAACTCAGTCCTTCATATAATCTTGATATTGGCCGCCTAACAATAAGTAGTCAGGATTAACTTTAATAAACTCTTCTTCAGAAGGTTTGTCATTTGTGATTTCTGATGCACTAAAATGTAAAAATTTAAAAATGAAATTTAATAATGAACCTGAAGATTCAGTTCTAATTTGTTTCTTTTGTTGATCTGATCTTAAATAAAACATTTTCTTGTCAAAAGAAAGATTAGCAATTTTGCTTTTAATTTCTGCTAAAAGTTGTTTTGTTTCATCAATTCATTTTTTCGCCAACTCTTTGGTTTTTCCTTCAAATAAATTAGCTAAAAGTTTTGGAAAAACATATAAAGATTCTTCATTAAATTTACCTTGATCATACTGATTGATGGTAATTGCATCGATTTTTTTATCCAATAGATTTTTCTTAATGCTTTCTTCAAAAACAATTACTAAATCTACTTTTCTACTAAAATAGGTTTCTATTGTTTCATTATATGAATATGGATAATAGTTTTTTATCTCGTCTTTAAAAAAGGTTGTTAATCATTTGTTGCCTAATGTTTTATTGTATATTCCATCAATTTTATCTTTAAGTCCAAAAGCTAGAAGCATATCGAAAGCAGAACGAGATTGGCAAGCAATTTTTTCTGGTTTTTTGTAAATGCTTACTGGGTTTTGACTCATATCTTGTAATACAAATTTGCTTGTTGCTTTATTAGAAAACCAACAACTAGAACTAATTAATGGCAAAGATAAAAACAAGGACGAAATAAAAAGTGATATTGTTTTGATAATTTTGTTTTTCATTAAATTCCTCGTAAATTAAGTAATAAATTTTTTATCAATAAATTTTACATTAATAATAATTTATTATTAGTATTGCTTGATGTACTACTAAAAAGTTTGTTTTAATCTTAAATATCAAAGTGACATTTTGTTTTAGAAATCAAAGTGAAATAATGCTTATTTTGCTAATTTTGATTTAATTTTATTTTTCATATATAATCTTATGGTGAGTTTTTGAGGCTTACTTTTTTTATTTAAATAATTTATGAAAGGAGTTTAAATGTCAAAAGAAGAAAAAGACAATCAAAATATCGAGAATAAAGATGAACATAATCATGCAAACGATAATGATGTTGTTTTTGTAGGCGATGTTAATGAAGGCAACAATAATGCTAGTTCAACAACAAGACCTAGATTAGTGTCGAAAAAGAATGTAAATTACAAGTACACTAAAATGTCAAATTTTATTCTCAAACTTTCACATTTTTATGGCCCTATGCCTTTTTGAAAACTGATGTTAATAACTTCAGGTTTAGCAATTCTTTTTGGGGTTATAGGTGTTTTCTTAGTTAAAAATCCTGGTATTTATAACTTTGGTTTAGCAGCCTTTGGTCAAGCTATTTCAAAATTAACTGTTGTTTTGTTAAGAAATGTTAAGGTTATTACACCAACCATTTCAAACATTATTGACCACGCATTATTCTGAATTATGTATTTGGTTTTAAGTATTCCAATATTTGTTTTTGGATGAAAGAAATTAGGAAGAAAATTCACCTTACTAACTTTACTATTCTTAGTAGTTTCTAGTGTTGTTTCCTTCTTATTAGGACAAATTCCAGGTGTTAATAAGTTATATATCATTGGTGATTTTAATCACCCTGAAGTTCCTCAAGCAATTAAAAACTACTTAATTAACAATAAATGAGGAGGAAAAGATATGTGATCTCAAATTCCTCTTGATTGAAATAAAAGTGGTGGAAATATAATTGCTCAAATTTTATTAGCAGTTGTTTATGGAGTTTTATTAGCATACTTCTTTGCTATTATTGCTATCATCGGTGGTTCTGCTGGTGTTACTGGAATTATTGGCGAATATTACTCAGTTTATAAACAAAAAAACTTTGGTGCTATTAACGCATACATCAATTTAATCATTATCTTAGTTTCAGTAATTATTGGTAATTACTTGCCTGCTTCAATTTTATTAACTGACATTAAGAAAATCGATGTTGCACATTTACCAGTTGAATTAACTGGTATGGCTGATGAAATTAAATACTTACAAAATTTAACTTGAAAACCTTCATTATACTTTTCACCTAACTTTATTTCTACTTACATTTGCAACATTGTATTTTCAATTTATCTTGATAAATTATTCCCAAGATACAAACTTGTTCAATGTAAAGTTTATACCCACCATGTTGAAGAAATTAAAGTTGAATTGAACGAAGATGAAAAAGCTATGAACAGCTTTTCTATTACAGAAGGAATTGGCGGATACTCAGGAAGACCTTTAAGTATTATTTCATCAATTACACTTTATAACCAAATCCCAAGATTAATTTATAAAGTTAGAAAAGTAGATCCAAAAGCATTTATAGCAATTAATAACATTACTAATGTTGATGGAAATATTTATATCCCTCAAACTAAAAGAAGTTAATTATTTTAAGCAGGAACTCTTTCCTGCTTTTATTATTTTGCTATACTAATAAAATACAAAATAACGAGGTAAAAAAGATGTTAAACATTGTACTTTTTCAACCAGAAATTCCACCTAACACAGGTAATATTATTAGAACTTGTGTTGCTTTAAATGCTAAATTGCATATTATTAAACCTATTAGTTTTGATTTAAATCCTATACATATGGCTCGTTCTGGGGCAGGTAGATTATTAAGCGATATTCAACATGAAGTTCATGAAAGCTATGAAGATTTTTATAAAAAATATCCAAAAGTAAATATTTTTTATTTAACAAGATACGGTACTAAAACTTATTCAGATGTTGATTTTGTTGCTTCAATGAAACAAAATAAAACTAATGATATTTGATTGATGTTTGGTCGTGAATCGACAGGAATTGATAAAAATATTTTATTCAACAATTTGGATAAATGCTTGCGGATTCCAATGTTTGAAACTATGCGTTCAATCTATTTAGCTAATTGTGTTGCTATACTTGGTTTTGAAGTTTTAAGACAATTAAATTTTGACGGATTAAGCAAGTTTGAAGTCCAAAAAGGAAAAAATTATCTTAAGTCCAAAGTATGAATTGAAGAAGAAAATAAAGATGGAAAATAACAAAATCATTAGTTTAAATAACCAAGAAATTAAACTTCTAAAAAGCTTAAAAAAAGGTGATTCTAAAACCAATTTGTTTGTAGTTGAAGGTTACCACTTAGTTCAAGAAGCACTTAAAAATAATTGTCTTTTAAAAGTTTTTGAAATAGATGAACAAAACAAATTAAGTCATTTAAAAACTAATAAAAATATTCAATACTTTAATGTTAGTTATCAAATTTTAAAAGTAATAACTGACACCCAACATCCACAAGGAGTTGTTGGTTTGTGTTCAAAAAATAACACAAATAGTAAACAAGACAAAATAGTTTTTTTAGACAATGTTCAAGAACCTGGAAATGTAGGAACTATCATTAGACTTTGTGCTGCTTTTGGTTTTGATAAAGTTATTGGTAATATTGCTTTTAACAATTCAAAAATCATTAGATCATCGCAAGGCGCAATATTTAATGTTGATCTAGAACAAATAAACAACAGTGAAAATAAAACAAGAATCCAAAAATTAAAGGAAAGTGGTTATCAAATAATTGCTACTTGTTTGGATAAAAATTCAATTCCATTAAGCAATTTAAGTACTAATTTAAATCAAAAAATAGTGGTCATACTTGGGAATGAAGGCAAAGGAATTGATAAAGAAATTCTTGAATTAGCAGATGTTAAAATTTATATACCTTGTAATTTTGAAAGCATAAATGTTGCTTGTGCTGGTGCAATTATTTTGGATAAAATTTATAATAAATAAAGGAGCAAACATGACAGAATCTGACTTTGATGAAATAAATGAAAAAATTAGAAATAAAAAATTTTCACATTACATAAATGGTTATTCACCTATGGAAGTAGATTCATTTTTAGATGCTTTAACTAAAAATATTGAAGAGTTAAAAGGTTCATTGGAATACTTAGAAAAGCAATTAAATAATGAACTAACTATAAATAGCAAACAAAAATCTAAAATTGAAAGTTTAGAAAAAACAATAAAAAGATTAAAACAATCTTCAAAGGTTGAAAAATAAATGAATCAACAAGATATAGAACAAAAGAACTTAATCAATTGATATCCCGGACATATGGCAAAAGGAATGAGAGAAATCAAAGAAAATTCTCATTTAGTTGATTTAATCATTGTCATTTTAGATGCTAGATGTCCAATTAGTAGCTACAACAAAGATTTTGATCAAATCGCGCCAACCAAGCCTAGATTGTTTATTATCACTAAAAGTGATTTGATGGATCCTAGCAAAAAAACAATGATTAATGAAAAATTCAAAGATAAACATCTTCTTTGATTAGATTTAAGAAAACCTAATTCAAAAAAGATTATTGAAGACAAAATTAATCAAATCACTTTTGAAAAGCAACAAAGAGATTTAAAAAAAGGTTTATTAAAACCTAGAATTAAAGTTTTTGTTGTGGGTATACCTAATGTTGGTAAATCAAGTTTAATTAACTTATTAACACAAAAAAAATCTTTAAAGGTTGCAAATTTTCCAGGGGTAACTAGAATTAAAAATTGAGTATCAATTGGAAATTTATTTTTAATGGATACACCGGGGATTTTATTACCTAAAATTGATGATTTAGAAACTGGGATTAAGTTAGTGGCTATTAATTCAATTAATTCAAATATTTTTCCTAAGCATTTTTTAGTTATAAATTTTTTAAAATTAATATACAAGTATTATCCAAAGTTACTTGAAAAAGAATTTAATTTTTCTAATCAAATCACAAATGATGATGAAGCAAAAGTTTTAATTGATAAAATTGCTACTGATAGAAAATTTATAAATCAAAAATTACAAATAGATTACAATCGAACATACTCATATGTTGAAAATTGAATTAAAGACTTAAAAAATATTACTTACGAATAAAAGGAGAAAAATGAATCAACAAGAAGAAAAAAATGAACAAATAAATCAACCTGTTGAAGAACAACAAGAAGTTAAAGAAGTTAAAGAAACTAAAACAAATGATTTTGTTAATGAAGTTATTGAAGCAAGTGAAGAAAAAAATCCAATCGTTGCTGAATTAGAAAAAAAGAACAATGAAGACAAAGAAAAATTGGCAAAAATGAATAAAAATGAGCTTTGATACAACCATATCAAAATAAATAAAGAATATTATTACAGAAGAGCAAATAGTAATATTAATATGGCTTTTATGGTTAATATTTTTACAATTGCTGTTGTTATCTTCGTTATTATTCAATTGTCAACTAAATGAAATGAATTAAAATCTTCTGGTAATAAATTAGTTTCATTATTTATCTTTTCTAGTGCGATGATACTTTTTAGTGGTTTTTTCTTATACAACGGAATAATTAATGTTTATTTATTATTGGCAACTAAAAAGTTTATGAGAAAAGATCCAAACAATGAAGACACTGAAATTAATGATCAATTTGATCAAGAGATTATGAAGCTAGTTAAAAAATATGTTAAATTCAGCTTTAAAAGAAAACCTATATTCCAAAGCATAATATAAAACAAAAGCGGAGACAATTCTCCGCTTTTAATATTAAAACTAAAAGTACTTGCGCACAAGTGCTCTTAAATCATATACAAGAAAGGAGCGTTAAGCTCTTAAGCAACTGTCCCTATGGGAGCAATAACCGTTTATTTATAAACGCATTAAGTTCATTATATAATATTTTTTATTGTTTTGTATTCAAAAAATAAAAAAATGTTATATCATTAATGAAGCATTTAATCATTAGCCATAAACGGCACCATAGCCAAATGGCCAAGGCACGAGTCTGCAAAACTCTGATTACGGGTTCGAATCCCGTTGGTGCCTCCAAAATGCGCCCATAGCTCAATTGGACAGAGTGTTTGGCTACGGACCAAAAGGTTGCGGGTTCGACTCCTGCTGGGCGCGCCATATCATGAAAATGCCAAATATCCTTTGTTGGATATTTTTTTATACTTTTTTTCAAAAAAACGTACATATATAAGTATGAGAAAAAAACTTTTATTTTTAGGTGCTTTTGCTTTAACAACCGCTTTTAGCACTTTAAGTTCATCTTGTATTTTTAACAAAGAATATCAAGATGTTAGAATAACTAAAATTTTTGACGGAGATACTTTTGAAATTGTTTCTAAAAACAAAAGAGAAAAAATTAGACTTTATGGAATAGATACACCAGAAACTAAAAAGGCTAATACCAATGTAGCGATTTTAGAAAATCATTATGCTCTTTTAGCTAAAAGCTTTGTTACTGAAATAATCAAACAAAATAAAAACAAGAAAATTGAACTAAATGTACAAACTGTTGATAAATATAACCGTTTGGTAGCGGTATTAAAAATAGGACAAATTGATATATCAAAAGAACTGCTTAAAAGGGGATTAGCTAGAAAAGCATATATTAGCATCAATAAAAATGAAGCTAATTTTAAATTATATGGAGCACGAACTTTATTTCAAAAAGACTATTATTACCAATTAGATGAGCTAGAAAAATATGCTAAAAGACACAAAATTGGTTTTTGAAAAGAGAACATTCAAAATGTTTTTCATAAGCTAAATTAGCAAAATAAAAAGCTGTTTTAAACAGCTTATTTTATTCTTGAACCATTGGTTGACTTTGTTCTACTTTGGTTTTATTACATTTAATAATTTCAATTTTATATATTGCTTTTCATAAGTAAGCTAATGCTGGGGTTAAAAAGAATGCTACTAAAAACATAACTATATCTAAGACAACCACTAGTGGAAGATTATATGATTTTTTAGCTCAACCTAAACCATAAAATAATGGGTGTTTAAAGTTTAGAAAATCATAAATAGTTATATGGAAAGATTTGTATACATTTTCGTCTGCATTAGGTGCTACATTTTTGATTTTTTCGCCTATAAAAAACGTGATTAAAGCAAAAGTAAAGTAACAAATTACAAAGATATTTGTCTTTCAAAGATCGATAGTTCTTAACTTAATATCTTTTTTAACTAGACCTAAAAAAACAAAACCAATTGCAGGATTAACTGCATGTAAAATGGTGCTATAAAATGCTAAATATCACTTTTCTAAAATAGCAGCTTTTCCTTTAAAGTATGTAGGAAAAATTAAACTTCAATAGATTGAAAAGGTGATAGTAATTAAAACATTCGCAGTAAAGAATCAAACTTTTGCTTTTTGTGAATTTTGTAAAAATGGAAACACAATTAAATTGATAGTTAAGATTCAATTACTTATCATTGTAAAGGTTAAAGTATTGCTTCACATTAACGCAAGTGCGTCTGGTCTAAAGGTTGGATTTTCTTTGGTTCATTTTGGCAATAAAGTATAAAAATTGTCTTGCTTTAAGCTATTGATATTTTTTTCTATACTTCATCAAAAATAAACAATTAGACTTGAAAGATTAATTGCTGCCATAATTAATCCAACAATAAACATTGCTTTGTATTTAGGATTCCATTGGTTAAATTTTTTAATCAATGGCAATTCTAATATTTTATTTTTTAAACATTTTTCTTGATTTTTCATAATCATAATTATAGTATTAAGCAAAAAATAAAATATGATTTTTATAAATAGGTTTTAAGACTTTACTTAATATTATTTTTTATTTTATATAATTTTTTTATTAAGTATTTGAGGAGTAAAAATGAAGAAGGAACTTCAATTAAAAAATGATGATGATTTTGGTTGATTAATTCATCACCGTTTGAATGATTCGTTTAACTTTTTCGGATGATTAGAAACAGAAAAGCAACAAACAATTGCTTATCAAATTAGCATAATTAAAAATTTTTCTTTTTTTAATATTCCAATCTATAAATTAGTGGTTAATTTAATCAATACAAATACAGGAACAAATTTTGTTTTTGATAATTATTCTTTTGGAGCGAAAAGTATCATTTCTGATGAAGGAAAAATAAGATTCAATAAAGAATTACAAATTACTAAATATCCTGATTATTTCAATATTGATTTTAAAAATCCTGATTTTTGTATAAATGTTGATTTACATTTTGAAAACAATAAATTTCTTTGAATGTATAATGACGAAGTTAATTTAATGGTTGGTAAAAATAAAAGCCTTAAAAACATTTTTGCTAGCAACAGTAATTTAAAAACTTCTGGAGTTTTAAGAATTAAAGGTTATGACTTCAATGTTAAGGGAACTAGCTTTTATTCTCGTGGTTTTGGTCAATTTTCAGAAACCAAAATTAAAACACATTATCAAAAAATTGATATGTGAATTGAAAATAAACATTATGAAGTTAAACAATTTATAGATTTTAACCAAACAAAATCTTGTTTAATAGAAAACAATGAAGTTAAAAATTTAAATGTTGAAGTTTCACCAATGGATTTTTTTGTTTCTAACAAAAATAAATACGCTATTAAATGAATCATTATTATCGAAGGTATTGACGAATTTTACATTGAAGCACAAACTCAAGTTTTATCAAATAGATACCAATTTGGTATAGTAAAAAACAAAGAAGGTAAAAACATAGGAAAAGCTTATATAGAAACTATACCTACTTTTTACAACTCAAATATTCAATCACTTCTTTAAGAAAGGAAAATATGAATAGAAAAATATTAGATAAAAAATTTAAAGAACTAAAAGTAGATGCAATTATTTCTCAAGCACCACAAACTAGATTGTGATATTCTGAAATTCAAACAACTGATGGTTATATTATTATTGAACCAAAACAAGCATACTTATTTGTAGATGGAAGATACATTGAATACTGCCAAAATAATGCTAAAAATGTTGAAGTAATATTGTTGACTAAAGATTCATTAACCAAATTCTTAGAACAAAAGAAATACAAGCAAGTTGCCTTAGAAAAAGATTACTTAATTTATGAAGACTATTTAAAAATTAAAGCTATGTTGAATTTACCAGAAAATAAAATTCAATGAATAGCAGGACAAGAATTAAGAATTTGCAAAAGTATTGATGAAGTAATGAAATTACAAAAAGCAGTTGATATTTCATTATCTTCTTATCAAGACCTAATGCTTCAAATTAAAGCGGGTCAATCAGAAGTTGAAGTTGCTTCATTGTTAAACTACATAATGAAACAAAAAGGAGCGGAAAAAGAAGGATTTTATGAAATCGTTGCTGCTTTCGAATCTTCTGCTGAACCACATCATCATCCTTTAGAAGATAAAAAAGTTGAAGAAGGACAATTATTAAAAATTGACTTTGGAGCTCAATATAAAGGATTTACTGCTGATATTACTAGAACATGTATTTTTGGTGGTGAAGAAAAAGTTAAAAACCCTGAAGCATTAAAAATATTAAACATTGTTAAAGAAGCTGCTAAAGCAGGCCGTGATGCTGTTAGACCTGGAATTAAAGTTGGTGAAATTGATAAAATTTGTAGAGAATATATCAAAAATGCTGGCTATGAAAAATTCTTCTTACACTCAACTGGTCATGGTCTTGGAATAGATGTTCATGAATTACCTTATGTAAGAGCAAACAACGAAACCATTTTAGAACCTGGAATGGTAATCACTGTTGAACCCGGAATTTACATCGAAGGTATTGGTGGAGCAAGAATTGAAGACGATGTTTTAGTTGTTAAAAATGGTCGTTATGTCTTTTCAAGAAAAGATGAAAGAGATGCTTTAGAACTATAATTTAACCAATAAAAATTTCGTATTTGTCTTTTTTATAGGCGAATACGAAATTTTTTATTGCGAAACTTGGAAAGTAGAAGTTAAATTCAATTAGCAGATTTTTGCATTTTAATTATTATTTATGAACATAATCATATAAATTGGTAAAGTTATTAATTTCCCTTCTTTAGAAACTATATTTTTATTTCCAAAAATGTAACCAAAAGGTAATTTGTACATCTTTTCATCAACTAATTTTGGTATTGCTCTAAAGTTATTTTGATCGTTTCCCGATTTTACTTCAATTGGTATTACTGATAAAGAATCATAATCATTTACTAAAAAATCAACCTCCCCTATTTTTCTACTATCAAAATAAAATAGATCATTACCATGCGCATTTAATTCCATTGCAACAACAGTTTCATAAAAAGAACCCAAGTTAATTCCTTTATCTTTCTTCAAAAGGGCATCAATGTTATTTCTATATAGTAAGTTAGTTAAAATTCCTACATCATTGTAATAAAATTTAATTAAATTTTTGCTGCTTGTTTCAGCTAATGGAAATGTTGGATTGCTAATAGATTTACTTTTTAAAGATATTCCAGAAGCAACTAAATAATCAAACTCATCACTATATTTTGATAAATCTGCATTTTTTTTATTATCAATTTTCTTAAATTGAATTCTTTTAACTTTGTTTGACATTTGAGACAATAACATACTATATATATTGCTAATCTTTAATTTGTTTTCAATATCATATTGAGAACAATCATTTAAATAATAATTAAAAATTTCTTCTTGAATTTCTCTTGTTTTCTTTACATTTTTATTAATAACATACTCTGTAACAGCCGCTGGTAAACCACCAGCAATAAGATAATCCTGAAACAAACCTAAAATTCTTTGATGAATGGATTCATTAATTTGGTTTAAAGATTGAAAACATTCATATAAATATTTTGTAACTTCTTCATTTACATTATTAGCCCAAAGAAACTCTTCAAAATCCATTGGAAACATACTGATTTCATTAATAGATCCCATAGGAACAAAAATATTTTTAAGAGTAATACCTAAAAGTGAACCACTAGCTATAAACTTAAAACGTTTTTCAGCTTTTAAATCTTTGAATAGGGTAATTAAATGGGGATAAAATTGTATTTCATCTAAAAAAACTATTGTATCTTTATATGTGTTTAATTTTTGTCCACATAAAGAACTTAACAATATATAAAAGTCTTTTGTACTTTTAATATTTAAAAATAATTTTTGGTCTTCGAAATCAGATTTTAAATCTATTTCAATATAATTTTTATAATATTTTTTTGCTGTGGCACGAATAATATAGCTTTTTCCTATTTGACGAGCACCTTTAATAATGGGTATCCTTTGATCATCGCTATTGTAGTATTCATATAATTTTGTTTCTATTTTCCTCTTAAACATTTTAATTTTCCTTGTGTTTGTAAAAAACTTCTATATATTGATTGTATCAAAATATGTGTTTTGCAAATAAAAATAACTATAAAAAATGTGTTTTGCAAATAAATCTCAGAGTAAAATATGTACTTTGCAAATAAAAAATAACTATAAAAAATGTGTTTTGCAAATAAATCTCAGAGTAAAATATGTACTTTGTAAATAAAAAATAACTATAAAAAATGTGTTTTGCAAATAAATCTCAGAGTAAAATATGTGGTTTTCCAATAAAAAATGTGTTCAAAATATGTGGTTTTCCAATGTTTTGACCCCCCTTATTAAATAAAAAAATAACACATTTACAACCAAATATGTTATTTGAAATATTATTTTGAAGCTAGTTCAACTAGTGTTGAAACTAAAACTCCTTGTGGGTGTCCCTTGATATCTGCGGTTCCCGCGACGTCACAATGGATGAAATCAACGTCATTTGTAAATTCTTTTAAGAACATTGCAGCAGTATTACAATCTGATTTTTCTGAATTGTTGTAGTTATTTAAATCGGCAACTAATGAAGCTTTGTTAGGTTCGTGAAAATCTTCATGCATTGGCATTCTTCAAACTTTTTCATATGCTCTTTGTGCTGCTTGTTCAAATGATTTTCAAGCCTTATCATTTGTTGAATAAATACCAGAATAATATGAACCTAATGCTCTAACCATTGAGCCAGTTAAAGTGGCAACATCAACTAATAAAGTGGCATTTAATTTTGTTGCTCCATAGTAAAGCCCATCCGCTAAAACTAATCTACCTTCAGCATCAGTATCGGTTACTTCAACAGAAATACCAGCCATAGAAGTATAAACGTTTTCAGGTAATGAAGCATCTCCATCTAGTCTGTTATCTGTAATCATCATAATTGCTGCTACATTCTTTTTAAGTTTTAATTGAGCAATTGCTTTAACAGCATGAGCAACAATTACTGAACCCGACATATCAAATTTCATTCCTTCCATTTGATATCCTTTGGTATTTACTCCTCCAGTGTCAAAAGTAATTCCTTTACCTACATAAACTAATTTCTCTTTTGATTCTGGATCACCATTGTATTCGATTACAACTACTCTTGGTTCATATGTTGAACCTTTGTTAACTGACAATAAAAGTCCCATTTGTTCTTTTTCAATTGCTTTCTTGTCTAAAACAGTAACTTTTAATTCTTTAACTTTTTTAAATTCAGTTTCAATGAAATTTGCTAAGTATTCTGAGTTACAAAAGTTTTCAGGCATAATTTGTAAATTTCTTGTTTCATTAATGTTATCAGCAACAATTAATAATTTTTCAAATAATGCTTTTTGTTTTTCGTCTTTAATCAATAAATCAATGGTTTCTTTGTTTTCTTTTTGTTCTTTCTTTTTATTGAACAAATTAAAGGTTAAAAACTTTTCTTTTAAAACAAATGCTCTAATTACTTCTTGGATTGATAATTTTTCATTTACAAATGTTTCAACATCAACTAAATATGATCTTTGTAAATTTTTAATTAGTTTTTCAATTTCGTTAGCAAATGAATAATAATCTTTTACTTTTTTTGAATCCAAATAAATGATAGCCTCATTTTTGTCAAAAAATTCAGTAATAAAACCGTGTTTATGAGCAACTATTTTGTCTTTTTTATCATAAGTTGCTTTTAGCAACATTTTGTCATTTTTCTTGGTTAAAAATTCTTTAATCATAGGTCTCCTTATTTTAAATAATCGTTAAAAACTTTAAAACGCATTCCGTTATATTCAATTTCAGAAACATCACCTCATAGTAAGTTTTTTGATAAATAGCAATGATTTATAGTTTCACCAATTGAAATAAAGAAGTTATATTCTTCTTGATTAAAATTAGCAACAATTTCGTTGATATTGTGCTTTTTGATAAATGAATTAAATTTTCATTTAAGTATTTTTTTGTTTTCTAAAACTTTTAAATCATTAGAAAATAGTTTTGCTAGTTTTAGTTTAGATATTTTTTCTTCACTAGTGCCAACAATGATTTGAATAATTATTTTGGCATTATTAAACTTAAAAATTGGAATTGAGTTTTGATATTTGTCGATTGAATTATCAATAAATAAAGCAGGAAATTTTTTCTTTAAAAAAAGATAATCTTTTCATCAAAGGCAAATTTGAAAATTATTCTCGAAAGCAATATTTGTTTGTTTTAAAAATGACAATGAATATTTTGAAAGGGAATAATTAATTTTATTCTCTTCAAGAATAGCTAATAATTCATTTCAAGCTTCAAATTTTGAATTTATACGCATATTAGTAAACTAATGAATTTCAACCTTCTACAGGTGTTCCTCTTCAAGTTAATCTAAATTTTCAACCATCTATATATTGGGTCTCAAATCTTCAATCTTCATCTAATAAAGCTTCTGTATGAACTTTTACTTTAATTGTTGGCTTACCAGTTTCAATTAACTCACCTTTAAATAAAGGGGTGTAAAAATTGTATTCAAAGTCAGTTTTTTCTAGATTTTTAGTTGCAAAACCGATTGCTCTTAAAATGTTTTCGGTATTTGTCTTTAAATCATTTAATGTTGTTTCACTTGTTGGATCTAATGATTTTAAGAATTTTCTTGTGTATACTAATTCATTAGTTTCATAATTGAAAAAGTTTGCTCTTAAAACGTAAAATTTCTTTGATCCAACAATTTGATTAATATCTAAAGTGTAATAATATTTTTTCAATTCTGTATTAGGAGCAAAGTTGTCTTTTTCATATTGATAATCAACACTACTAATAATGTCGAAAACTTCTTTCATTTTTCCCTTGTATGTAAAATCTATTTTTAGATATTCAGGTTTATATTTTTTTTCAATATCGTCAGGAAGAACGAATGTTTTTATTTTTGACTTAATTTCTTCATTATTTTTATCAAAAATATAATAAGAAACTTCTATTTTTGAATTGTCATTGTAATAAACATCTAAAACATTATAACCATATCTAGCAGGTAAGTTTTTTACA
The DNA here is from genome assembly GCF_045276885.1 of Mycoplasmopsis hyopharyngis. Taxonomy (NCBI): domain Bacteria; kingdom Bacillati; phylum Mycoplasmatota; order Mycoplasmoidales; family Metamycoplasmataceae; genus Mycoplasmopsis; species Mycoplasmopsis hyopharyngis. The sequence continues at coordinate 820,461 of NZ_CP174164.1, forward strand.
TCATAGATATCATTTCTTTTGAAATGTCTAATTTCTCAAATGTCATGATGAACTTTTTCAAAGTCTTGCAATTTGATTTCAACTTTTTCAATTAAGTGATTTAAAAAATTCTTTTTGTAATTTAAATATTCTTTAGTTACACTTAATGAATTATCTTGTGGGAAGTTTTGTGAACTAATTTTTGCAATTGAGTATTCTCAAAATATTATCTTATATTTTGTATAGCTAGCAAAATCAGTTACTTTATCAATTTGTTTAAGTTGATTTTCTTTAGGTTCATTCATATAGAATCAACGGTAGTTAAAATATTCGCCATAAAGATTGTTATATCTTTGGTCAACTTTTACTTTTTCTGTTTCTGCTAAGAAACTGAATTTTTCTCATTCGCCTATAGATTCTTGAATGTCATTAAGTACTACATTTAATTCAGTGTTATTTTTTTCTTTAATAATTTTTAACAATTCTTCTGCTTTTTTGATATTAGCATTAACTAAATTGTCTGTTTTTTTTCTTTTACATGATGCTGATATAGAAATGGTAGGTATAGCTAATATTGAAACTAGTGTACCTACGCCTAAATACTTTTTTATACTTTTTTTCATTATTCCTCCAATGTTCATTGTGCAACATTTTTATAAACTCTTGCTAGTCTGCTCGCACCTAGCTTAACGCCACCATAATATCTAATTATGAAAATGACTGTATTAAAAACATTTTTTAATAAAAGAACTTCTCTGATTTTAGCAGCAGATGTTCCTTTAGGTTCTTCGTCATTTGAAGTAACACTTTGAATGTCATTATTGTTTTTTAAAACCGCAGCATAGCAAATATGTCTTGCTTTTTTATGAATTTTTAGAAATTCATTATATTTTTCTTTAATAAAATCTTTGTCAATATTCTCAAATTTATATCCAATAAACTTTGAATTTTCAATTTTGTATTCCATTTAAAAAAGATTAAAAAAATAAGAAAAACCTAAAATATTGATTTTAGTTTTTCTTGTACTTCTTTCTCTAGTTCAGTAACTATACATACAAAAGCTTCTGGACCAGTGTGAATAGCAACAACAGAAGGGATATAAGACATTAATGGTTCACAATTAAATACTTTTTTTGTATGATTAACAAATTCTTGTATTTCTGTAGGTTCAGAATGTAAAATAACTACAACTTTGTTGTCGTTTAATGTTGAAAATAATTCTAATTTACTTTCAAGCATCTTTTTAACTGATTTAGTAAATACTAAACCTTTTCCTTCTTTTAATAATTGTCCATCTTCGAATTTGATTAAAGGAACAATTTTTAATAATTTAGCAACTAAAGCAGCTGCTGGATGTAATCTTCCTCCTTTTACTAAACAATCATTATATTTTGGAATTAAAGTTATAGATTGCTTTCTAACTCCTTTTTCCATTTCTTTAACCGCTTGTTCAAATTCAACTTCATTAGTAATTTTTTTGTTTTCAAATTGAAGCAAATCAAAAACCATTAATTGAGCAACTTGAATCGATTCAACAATCCTTAATTTAGGAAAATTTTCAGCAACTACTTTTAACATTGAATAAGCACTTGATAAGTATTTCGAAATTGGATAAACTAAAACTTTGTCATACTCTTGTGACAATTTAGTAAATAATTCTTCGGCATATCCTAATGTAAAAGCAGAAGTTTTGGCTTTAGATTCTTTCTTGTAAAATTCAAAAAAATTCTTTGAAGTAATTTCAACTCCATCAGCAAAATTTTTACCATCAATATCAATATTTAATGGTAATAAATTTCAACCTAACATCTCTGCTTGTTCTTTTGATAACCCGCAAGCAGAATCAACAACAATGGCTACTTTCATATTTTTAATTATATCAATACAACATTATTAATTAAAGACAATTTCAATATTTAGCATATTGTTTTTTATATTCAAAAAATTAAACAAGATAAGCAATTTATAGTAGTAAATTTAGATATTTTTTAAAGTGACATTTTGTTTGAGAATAACAAATAAAAAAAATATTTAAAAAATTTTTTGTTTTTTGACAAAAAACGTACATATTAATATGGTGGTTGTTTTTGAAAAATAAGATAATCACCACAATCAACTTTGTTATTTTGAAAATCTTTTATCGAAACTTTGGTATTTTATTACTCCTTTTTAAATTTAAAATGTCATATTTACCTATTCATTAGAATAATAAATCTAATTATTAAATAATTAGTAAGAAGAGCAAAAGCGAACAGGTTTGCTCTTTTTTTGTTTAAAGTTTCAACCTGAAGGTGTGACATTTTGTTTGAGAATTCATATATTAACAATTAATAGTTTTTAAAGTCATATTGGTTTTTATTTTTTTATATATAATTAAAACATTATTTTATAAGCTTATATTATGAAAGGAGAACCAAATGTCAAGAATATGCCAATTAACAGGTAAGGGCCCTCAATTTGGAAATACCCGTTCACACGCATTAAATGCTTCAAGAAGAAAATTTAATGTTAATTTACAAAAAATTACCATTAATATTAATGGTGTTAAAACAAAACTTAGAGTAAGTGCTAAAGCAGCAAAGACTTTAAAGAAACATTAATTAAAGTAGATTTAAGGACGCTTAAATCTACTTTTTTAATAACATTTGGATCTCTTGGTCGTATATTGGACCTTGTTCAGGAATTGGAGTTTCTAAGATAATAGGAATGTTATCAAAGTCTGGATCATGAACAAAAAGTTGTAAAGTTTTTAAACCTATAAAACCTTGATCAATATTTGCGTGTCTATCTTTGTGTGAATTTAATTCATTTTTAGAATCATTTAAATGAATAACTTTAACATTTTTTAATAAGTCAAATTCAATTAGTTGTTTTTTAAATTGTTCATATTGTTTTAAGTCATAACCAGCATCTCAAAGATGACAAGTGTCTAAACAAATTTGAATTCTAGGGTCATTAACATTATTTAAAATGTATTTTAATTGATCAAAGTTAATACCAATTTCTGAACCTTTACCTGCCATTGTTTCAATACAAATAACTACATCTTGTGTGTTTTTTAAAATTGCTTTTAAGGTTGAAACCAAGGTATCTAAAGCAACTTGTGGGCTTCATTTAGTAAATGAACCTGGATGTAGAACTAAATATTTAGCTTTAATGTAATTCATTCTTTTAATTTCAGCGATTAAAAAATCAATAGCAAATTGTTGTTTTTCAGGATTAGCGGGATTAACAATATAAGGAGCATGAACAATGATATCTTGTTCAGGTATGATGTTACCAAAAGCTTGTTTATATTCATTATATTTGTATAAATCAACACTAACGCGATTGGTATTTTGTGGAGCACCTAAATAAACCATTAAAGTGTTGGCTTTGTTGGCAATTGATTCTTTGACTGAATCATATAAATAATTGGGCGCTTTAAAAGAAATGTGTGAACCTAGTTTAATCATTTTGTCTCCTTATTTTCAAATAATAAAATAAACATAGTGTTTATCAACTATGTTTAATTATTTACAATAATTTCTGGCTTAACTACTTTATTTTCAGTAATTTTTTCTTTTTGATAGGTTTGAATCATTCTATGAACATAGAAACCAATTAGAGCATAATCAATAAAGATTTTTGCTTTGTATCTATGAGTTCTATCATATACTGAAGCAAAACCAATATCAGTCAATCTTAAGTTCTTCATTCCTGAAGAAGCTAAATTAATATAGGTATCATGAGTTGAACAAACAATGTTGGTAATTTTTTCATTGGTTATTTTTTTAAATAAATAATTACATTCTAGTGAATTTTTACTATTTAAAGTATAGATTTCATAATCCATATTGTGTTCTAAACAAGCTTTTAGAAAACCTTTTTTTCTAATGTTCATACTATCACTATCTAATTTAGTATCTAAGATCATCAATATTTTTTGTTTTTCTTCCACAAAAGGAATAAATTCTTTGGTTAAATCATAGAATGATTTCTCTAAATCGATAGTAATACTACTATAACCTTCAATTTGGTGTCCATAAATAATGGTTGGAATTTCCATTGGGTTATTTTTTAAATATTCTTCTACTAGATAATAATTTTTAGGCAAGAACAATACAATAGAATTTGGTTTTCAAGATTGTACATATTTAATAGTATCAATGTAATTGTTTGGATCATTAGTTGAATAAGTGGTTACTACTTTTAAACTCTTTTTTCTAGCATCTGAGTCGATACCGTTCATTATTTGAGTAAATGAATTTTCAAATCATTCAGGCACAATTACAAAAATTGTGGTATCTCTACCTCTAATTAATCTTGCACCATGATTAGGGTAGTAATTTAAATCTTTAACAACTTGCTCAATCAATGCTTTCTTTGTTTTGCTTACATATCCACCATTAAAGTATCTAGAAACAGTCCCAATTGAAGCACCTGTTCTAGAAACGATATCTTTATATGTAACTGCTTTTTTGGTCTTTAATGGTTTATCTAATTTATCAACATTATTTTCGCTGGTATTCATATAAGGTATATTATATTAAATTAATAAAATTGGTAATATATTATTTTGATATAATCAAAATGTCAATAGAACAAAAACCTCATAACCTGGTCAGGGTAGAAATACAGCAGCCACATTGAGAAGTGTTGTGTCTGTTGACATTTTTTTATTCTTTTTTGCCTACTTTGGTGCTTTTTGTATTGTATTTTTATTAGTATGTTTATAATAGAATATTATGAATAAAAAATTCTCTGGTCAAGAACAAAAAACAATTGCCATTTTAGGTACTGGTGCATGAGGATCAGCACTAGCAAATGTTTTATCTAAAAATAATTATAAAGTTATTATGTGAGGAATTAACCAAAGCGAAATTGATGATATCAATATGGGTAAAAATACTAGATATTTCGAAGATACTAACTTTATTAACCATCGTAATATAAGTGCTACTAACAATCTTGAACAAGTAATATCTCAAACCAATGATATTTTACTTGCTGTTCCTTCTTCAGCAGTGGTTGAAGTGTTAAATTTAGTAAAAAATTTAGTTCCTAACAATAAAAAAATTAACATCATCAACGTTGCTAAAGGAATTGAAGCTAAAAGCAAAAAATTCTTTTCTGATATTATCAAAGATGAATTACAAGAAAAATTAGATAATTATTGTACTTTAATTGGTCCTTCTTTCGCTATTGAAGTTTTTCATAATAAATTAACCATGATTAATGTGGTTGGTCCAAACAAAAAATTTCTTGAAAGAATTTGTTCAATTTTTAATAATGATACTTTTAGATTGGTAATAACCAATAATGAAAAAGGAGCAGAATTATTTGCTGCTTTAAAAAATGTCTTGGCTTTAGGAATTGGTATTGTTAGTTATTTTTTCCCTTTTTCTAATACTATTGCTGCTTCATTATCTATTGGTGTTAAAGAAATTGCTTTTTTATACAAAAACATTTTTCACAAAGAAAAAAATGATGCTGATAACATTGGTTTCCAATTAGCTGGAATTGGCGATATCTTTTTAACCTGTTCTTCAACTAAAAGTAGAAACTATACCTTTGGATTACAAGTTGCTGAAAAAGGATTAACAAAAGCTTTACAAGATAACAAAAACACTGTTGAAGGTTATCATGCCGCTCAAATAATTAATGAAATTATTCAAGCGAACAATCTAGCAAAAGAAATGCCATTTATCAATAGCATTATTGAAATCTTATATAGAAATAAAGATGCTAATTTAATTCTTGACTTTACCAAAGAATATCAATAATAAAAGCACAAACTCAATTGTGCTTTTTTGTTAATTAAAGAGTACTTTTGATTTTTTTCAAATCTTTTTTATCTTGTTTGAATTCTTTTTTAAAAGGAATATTTAAACTTCATTGAATGATTTTAGCAATACCTGCTTTAGAAAACTTTGGTCCTACAAAATCAGCATTGTTTTTTAATTCTTTTGAAGAATTACCCATTGCTATTAGTTTGCCAACATAGCCTTTAGTAGATAAATCAGACATTGAATCGCCAATGTGGATTGTATTTCTTAAATTGATACCTTTAAATTTGCAATATGTAGAAGCAGCTAAACCTTTATCTGCTTTGATGTTTGTAATTTCTAAAACAAAATTATTAGAAGCTAAATTTAAATTTAGTTTATCATCAAAAAACAATTTCATTTTTTTTAATAAAGATTTTGCTGTAAATAACTTAGAAATAACAAAAGAAATTTTTCACACCTCTTCATTTTCTTCATAATCATTATGGTGTTTGATTTCAAAGAATTTCTTTTTAGCAAATCTTCTTGCTAATGCCAAAAAGAAAGGATTAGATGAATAAAAACTATCACCTTGATTGTGAAAACTAACAAAACTGATTTTTGCTGCAGAAGCAAAAATTCTAATTTGTCTAATTGTTTTTTCATCAATAGAATACTTTTTAACTAATGTTCCATCAATATAAATTTCTGCACCTGAAGAAGCAATTACATCTTTAATGTTTAATAATTTAATAATTGCTTGCACTTTGGGGTCAGTGTAATTTCTACCTGTTGAAATAACTACATTAGCATATTGTTGTAAAAATCTAATTGTTTCTATATTTTTATAACTAATGATTTGACTATTTCTTTTATCTAAAAGTGTTCCATCTAAATCTAAAAAATACGTTAGTCTTTCTTTGGTTTCCATATTAACTTAATTATATAAAAAGAAAACTTTACAACAATAAAAAAACAACCTAGCTAATTTAATTTAACTAGTGTTGTTTAATATTTAACTATAAATATTTAGAAACTTTCTTTTTTAACTCTGGATATGTTAGGTAACCCATAGCTTTTTCAACTATTTTTCCATCTTTAAAAATAAATCAAGTTGGAATTGACTTAACTTTGAATTCACTTGCTAATTCTTGTTCTTCGTCAATGTTTACCCTTAATACTTCAATACCTTCTTTTTCATTTAATTCAGTTAATGATTCTTTGAACATTCTACATGGACCACATCATAAAGCATGAAACACTAAAAGATATACACCTTTTTTGTTTTCGATATTTTCAAAAACATACTTTTTATTTACATCTTGTAACATTATTTTTTATCCTTTCACATATAAGACATATTGTTATGATTATAGCAAAAAGTTAATTTTTTATTAAAAAAAGACCAAAAAATGGCCTTTTTTCTTTTTTGGAGTGATTATTCTTCTAATTTACAGGTGTATTTGTCGCCATCATTTGGTTTTCCAGTGATTGAAAAATTAATAACAACTTTGCCTTCTTCTAATTCAAAATATAAAGCGGTCTGTGAACTTTTTTTGGTGTATGCTTTGATTTTTTGAACAAAGTTATCTGGTGCTTTATCATTAATTTTTAGGAATTTTTGTACAGGAGCTGCTTCAGCATCTGCTCTTTTTCCCGCAAATTTAATTCCTTCTTTTGAAATTATTATATAACCTCATTTTTTCTTTTTATCAGATAGTTTACTCTTTATTGTTTGTAATGCTTCATTATATGAATCATCATTTTTGTCTAAAACAAATAAATTATTAGCTTTTGCCAATCCTTCAAGTGAATTTTCTTCACCAGGTTGAGCTTCTTGGTACGCTTTTAAACCTTTTATTGTTTTAGTTACATAATATGTAATATCGGAAATAGCTTTGTCTTTAAATTTGAACACTAAAGGCATTTCACCTTTTTTAGCTAATTCTAATGATTCTTGATATTTTGGTTTACCTTCTTTTTTCTCATAACCAATAAAGAAACCGGTGTATTCTAAGTTTTTGTTTTCAATTTCAAATTCAGGAACTTCAATTTCTTTTTCTGTAATTGTTCAACAAGATTTATCTTTACTTACTTTTGGTTCAATTGAATTAGCGATTTTTTCTTTTATTTCATCTGTAAATGCTTTTTGTAAAACAACTTTAATTTCTTCTTTTTTATCTTCACCAGTAGAGGTTTTATATTCAATAGAAGCAAAAATTGTATTTGAATCGTCATCAAAAGTAATGTTTGTTTTAACAGTTAATTTTATGTTAGCAGAAGTTAAATATGCTTGGTCAAATTTGTTGTTTGTACCTTTAATAATTAAGTGAACAAATGTTTTGTTTTCTACTTCATTTCATTTATTACCTTGTTTAACTTTGGTTTTTCCTTTTGCTACAGTTTCATAGTAAGAACCTTCTGAAACGTTAAGTGAAACTTTCTTTAAAAGATTTGCTAATTTTTCATCATCATTTTCACCTACAATAGGTTCATCAGCAGGATTTGAATTTTTCTTAAATCCTTCTAATACTTTTTGAATTGTAAAAGTCTTCCCTTTTACTTCAACTACTACTTTAACAATGATTTTACCCTCAGCATCATTTGTGGTAATTGAGTATTCTTTTACTTTTCCATTTTCAATATTAACTTTTGGTTTTAATGTTTCTTTTGTGATAGCACTTGGTAATTGTGCTAATTTGTCAATGGTTTTTGTAAATAATATTTCAGTTTGATTTTCAACTTGTTGTTGTGTAAGACCTGCACAACTAGCTGAAAGTGCTGATACAGCTGTTAAAGATATTACTACTCCACCTAATGGTAGAATAATTCTCCCTTTTTTCTTCATGTTCGTTTTTTGTTATCCTTTTTTAAATGAATTTATACAAAGTAAATTATATTTTTATATATTTAGGAGCGTTTTGTGAAAACATTTTTACATATTTTTTCACAAAAAAAACAAAGACACATTTATAATGCCTTTGCTTTTAAATTTGTACAATTTTTAGAAAAAATTAAGCGTTACAAATTTCAAATTTGAATTGTGCCTCATCAATTGGGTTGTTATTAATGTCTAAACATCTTCAACCAAAATAATATTTATTATTTTCTTTCACAATTGTGAAACCATATGTTTTTGAATTATATGTACCTTCGTAATTCCCTAAAGTTTTTTTGTTAGAGTGTGTAAGAGTAAAACTTTTACATTCTGGTAAAATTTCTACTCCTTTAAATAATGGGCCGTTTTTCTTTCCTTTTAATAATTTTCCACCAACAGCAGCAATAATTTTATTCCCGCTTCCGCTTAAAAAATCTTCAATTTCTTTTTTAAGTTCTTCTTGAGTTCCTGTAACTTTTAATAATTTGCCAGTTCTAGATGCGTTTCACAATTCTTCAGATTTAATATTTGCTGGTGCTACAGCAGAATCTTTTTTGAAACCTTCAAATTCTTTTGTAATTTCTTTAAAAGTTGAATCACTTTTTAGTGTAACAATAGCAGTAACTGTTAATTTTCCTTCTGGGTCATTTGCTTTTAAATCTTTAAGATTGATTGTTACTAATGCTTCTTCATCTTCAGAAAGGCCTGTAAACTGAACGCTTTCCCCCTGAACAGCAGAAGCTAATGATTTTTTAAGTTCTTCATGATCTTTAAGATTGATAATAACTTTATTTGCTAATGAGTCAACATTAGTGGTTGTATTTTGAAATCCTTTTACTTCATATATGTGTTTTACAGTATCTGAACCTTTTGTAAGAGTAACTTCAATAGAAATTGAACCAATAATGTCATTAGCAGAGCCTTCTACTATTTTCTTTGTAGCAGTAATTCCATTTTCAAATGTATAATCTTGAGCGCCATCTTTTTTAACAAGTTTAAATTTATTTACGTCTGTTACACTTGATGCTAAAACACCAGCTATATCTCCAACAAATTTAACTTCAAATTTAGTAAATTCATCAGTTAATGCATTTGCTTTAAATCCAGTAATATCTGCTTTATAAACATTAGAAGTTAAATTACTTGCCTTACATACATAAGAAACAACTAGTTTTCCTTCACTCAATTTAGGCTCTACTTTTTTAATTTCAATTTCATATTTAGGATTCTGAGGTAATTCAACTCCTTCTTGAGTTGCGTCTTTTAACTCAACTTCTGAAACATTTTTATATTTAATTTGATTTTTAATCGATTCTGCATAAGCATTAAGTTTTTCTTTTGTAACTATTTCATTAATCTTTATTGGATTAATAGTTGTAGTTTTTAAATCTCTAACATCAGTTACAACACCTGTTTGTTTGTTTTTATTGTAAAAACCTAAAACAAATGAAAATTGTAATTCACCATCTTTTTTATTTAATTTAAGATCATAGAATCTTGTACCAAAAGCAAAATCTGCGTGAGTAAATAATTTAACTCTTGTGTTATCTGTGTGAACTTTGTCAAAGATAGCCTTTTCTTTAAAATCTCAGAATAAAGGTGCTTCCAATGATAATACTTGAATAGCATCTAATGCTTTTTGATCATTAATAAAAGTTCAGTCTGTCTTTGCTGTTTCTCTTTGATTAATAATTGCGTTAAAGTTACTCTTATGACATTCTAAAGTTATTCTTGTTTTCTTAGTAAATTTGTCTTTAGAAACTTCAAAAATTATTGATCTTTTTCCTTTGTTGTAATCATCTTCTTTTGCTTTTTCATTTTCAAAAATTAAGTTAGACACTTTGTATTCATTTGATAAAGCTCCACCATCTTTATCAGTGATAGTTACCTTGCTTAATTCGATTTCATCAGCATCAAGTTTTGTTAAATCTTCAGCATATTTATACTTTAGAGTTGCAACAAAATCATAAAATGCTTTTTCATTTGGATCTGTAATTTCTTTAGGTTTAAATCCATTTAAAGTAAATGTTCTAGTTTTTGAATAAACTATCTTGCTTTCTTTGTGTTGGATTCCAATTTCTACTTTTAAAATTGTTTCATCAATTGGATCTACATTTTTACTTTTTATCACTATTTCATAGATAGATTTGTCATATTTATCAATAGTAATATCTGCATCTTTAACATCAGCAGCTTGTTTATTTTTGTCAGCTACAGACAATTCAACTTTGTAAAATGCTGTACCCATTTCTTTTTTAATTTTTTGTTCGTCAATTACTGGAACCACGGGTTTGGGTGCTGGTTTTGGTACACATGTTGCACTAGCAAAAACCAATGCTGTTGGTGCTAATACAAAGGGGATTGACAAAATTGACAATCATTTCTTATTCTTCTTCATTTTTCCTTCCTTATACCTTACTTTGATATTCGCCAATATCAGTGAATTAATTATAAAACTTTGCTTGCATAACTATGTTATCACGGGCTTTTGTTTCCATATGTAATGTGTGTCAATTTAGTAGCTTAAAAGTGAAAAAATGAGGTGTTCTTTTGCTTTTTTTTAACCCAAAAGTTGAAACAAAAATTACTTAAAAAATTTAGAATATTTTTTGTGTTTTTAAAATTTTTTACAGCAAAAAATTAACCGGTATTCATGCGAAAATTAAAAAAATCATTTTTCTGGTCAAAAAGAGCAAAAATTGTGCTTTTTTCAGAAAAATAATTTTATTTATTTTTTTAATTTTGTGCTATAAATAGCGCACCAAAAAAGAAATGTTTTTGGTACAATTTATAATGCTTTATTAAAATTAGTATTAATTCAAAATTAATATTAATGCTTTTTTAGTTAAGTTTTAAAGCAATGCTTTTAGCAATATTTTACATTATTTTTGAAAAAATACAAATCTAAAGAAAGGACAAGGGAATGGCATATATTAACAAATACCCATACAGAATTAGTAAATATGGTCCTATAACAGAACGAAGAGATTATTCTGTTACCAAGAATACTTTACCAGTTTCTGATTTTTTGGAAACCCCAAAAAATTCTTTTAAGTGATTCATCAAAGAAGGTATTGAAGAAGTTCTAAAAGAACATTTTCCAATTATTTCAACCAACAAAAAAGTTTCGTTAAACTATAAACCTCACTCTTTTGTATTGGAATATGACAAGAATGAGTTTGACCAAATTAAATTAGCAAGATCTAAGGGAACAAACTACTCTGCGAAATTAAAAGCAGATTTTTATACCGAAGTTATTGAAACAGGAGAACAAAAATCAGATACTGTTTTACTTGGTGAAATTCCTTTAATTACTTCTGGCGCAAGTTTCATTATCAACGGTAGTGAAAAAGTTATTGTTTCACAATTAATTCGTTCACCTGGCGCATATTTTGGAACCAATGTTCGTAATAAACAATCAGATGACTTATTTAACAAGGTTGAAATCTTACCTCGTTTAGGTTCATGAGTAGAAATCTACCATAAAGTTACTACTCAAAATGTTGACAAGGTAAAAATCAAAATTGACAAAAACAAAAACGTTAACTTAATGACTTTTTTAGGTGCATTAGGTTTTAACGCAGACGATGCTAGAAAATTATTTGGTAATTCAGAAGTTTTAATCAAAACTATTGGAAGTGAAAAGAAAACTGAAAACTTTAAAAATAGCAAAGCTGAATTCATTAAATACTGTCAAGAAGATTTATTTAGAACCTTACGTCGTGGTGATCGTTTAACTGACGAAGCGGTTTCAAACTTAATTTCAGGAATGCTATTCCACAAGAAAAGATACGATCTATCATTAACTGGTAGACATATGCTTAACAACAAACTTAATTTAGTTGATCGTATTTCAGGAACTTATTTAGCAGAAGATCTTAAAAACAAAGAACAAACCTTTTTTGAAAAAGGTAAGTTTATTGACCATGTTACTGCTTTAGAAATTCAAAGACTATTCAATGAAGGAATTCTTTCTCCTGATACTATCGATGGAATTGATATCAATGTTGTGTACGGAAAACTTTTAGAAGATGAAACCAACAAAGAACTTAAAAAACGTAACAAAATCATCAAAATAAAAGTTTATCCAAACAGAAAATGAATGGAATCTGATAAAGAACCAGTTTTAGTTATTGGTAATGATCCAAAAGCTAAAGAACTTCACTTAGTTATTTCAGATATTATCGCAACTATTAACTACTACTTTAACTTGTTAGATGGTATTGGTCAAGATGATGATCCTGATTCATTAGTAAACAAACGTATCGTTTCTGTTGGAGAATTAATTCAAAACCAATTTGTTTTAGGTGTTAATAAATTAGAAAAAACTACTCGTGAAAGAATGGGTTCTAAAGAACCAGAAAAAATTACACCTAAAAATGTTATCAACAACAAAATGATTTCAAACCAAATGAAAACATTCTTTAACTCTTCAAAATTGTCACAATTTATGGATCAAATTAATCCACTTGCTGAAATTTCAAATGAAAGAAGAATTACTTCTTTAGGGCCTGGTGGTTTAAATAGAGATACCGCACAATTTGAAGTTCGGGATGTTCATGCTACTCACTATGGAAGAATTTGTCCTATTGAAACTCCTGAAGGTCAAAACATTGGTTTGATTTTAAACTTTGCTACTTACACCAAAGTTAATAAATATGGTTTATTGCAAACTCCATATTACAAAGTTAACAAAGGAGTAGTTGATTACGAAGATGTTCGTTATTTAACTGCTGCTGAAGAAATTGGATTTAATATTGCTCAATCAACTGCTAGAGTTGATAAAAATAACAAAATTATTGATGAAAAATTAACTGTTAGACAAAATTACAACTATGTTGTTGCTTTTTCAAAAGATGTAGATTATATTGAAGTTGCTTCTAAACAAATGACTTCTATTGCTGCTGGTGCTATTCCTTTCTTAGAAAATGATGATGCTAACCGGGCACTTATGGGTGCTAACATGCAACGTCAAGCTGTTCCTTTAATTACTACTGAAGCACCTTTTGTTGCTACTGGAATTGAAGCAGATATTGCTAAATATTCATCAGCAAATATTAGTGCTGAAACCGCTGGTGTGGTTGAATATGTAGATGGTCAAAAGATCAAAATTAGAAAAGAAAATGATGTAGTAACTACATACAAATTAAGAATTTTCCAACGTTCAAACCAAGGTACAGTTATTTCACAAAAGCCTATTGTTAAAGTAGGTCAAAGAGTTGAAAAAGGTGACTTACTTGTTGATGGTCCTTCATTTAAAGATGGAGAATTAGCATTAGGTAAAAATGTTTTAGTTGCCTTTACTACTTACCACGGATACAACTATGAGGATGCTGTTATCTTAAACGAAAGATTAGTTAAAGACGATGTGTTTACCTCAATTCACATTGAAGAACAAATTATTCAATTTAGAACTTCAAGAGCTGGAGATGACAAACTAACTGCTGATATTCCTAACGTTTCTAAATATGCAATTCGTAATTTAGATGAACACGGAATTGTAAGAATTGGTTCAGAAGTTGTTCCTGGTGATGTTTTGGTAGGTCGTACTTCACCAAAAGGTGATGAAAACCCTTCACAAGAAGAAAAATTACTTTCAGCAATCTTACAACAAAGACCAATGAATGCTAAAGATACTTCATTAAAAGTTAAAAACGGTCATAATGGAACTGTTATTAACATTGAAATCTTAAGCAGAGAAAATGGTGATGTTCTAGAAGATGACATTGACAAAATTGTTAAAGTTTTCATTGCTCAAAAAAGAAAAATCAAAGTTGGGGATAAAATGTCAGGAAGACACGGAAACAAAGGTGTTGTTTCAATCGTATTGCCTGAAGAAGATATGCCATACTTAGAAGATGGAACACCAGTTGATGTTATGTTAAACCCACAAGGGGTTCCTTCTCGGATGAACATTGGTCAAATTCTTGAATTACATTTAGGAATGGCTGCTAAAAAATTAAATTGTAAATACGTTACTCCTGTATTTGACGGGGTTAAAAAAGAAGAAATTGCTGATGCTTTACAAGAAGCAGGTATCGATCCTTCTGGAAAACAATATCTAATTGATCCTATTACCGGTAGAAAATTTGATAAACCGGTTTCAATTGGGGTTATGTACATGCTAAAACTTAACCATATGGTTGATGATAAAATGCATGCTCGTTCTGTTGGTCCTTACTCATTAATTACTCAACAACCATTAGGTGGTAAATCACAAAATGGTGGACAAAGATTTGGGGAAATGGAAACTTGAGCATTGGAATCTTATGGTGCTACAAACGTTTTACAAGAAATTCTAACTTACAAATCTGACGATATTGAAGGAAGAAACAAACTTTATTCTGCATTAGCTTCTGGTAAAGAATTACCAAAACCTGGTATTCCTGAATCATTTAACGTTTTAAGTTATGAACTTAAAGGTTTAGGTATGAAATTAATTACCGAAGAAGTTGAAGAAGAAAACGTTCAAAAAGAAGAAGATGAACAATACTTTGATAATGTAAAAGATGGAGGTATGGATGAAGAATAATGAAGAAAAAAACAATAAAATTATTAACAAAATAACTTTATTGCTAGCCACACAAAAAGATGTGCGTGAATGATCTTCTGGTGAAGTTACTAAACCTGAAACCATTAACTATAAAAGCTATAAACCTGAAAAAGAAGGTTTATTTGATGAATTAATCTTTGGGCCTACAACTGATTACAAATGTCCAGTTTGTGGTACAAAATATAAAAGAAGTGACGAAAACATTAAATGTGTAAAAACATATGCTTGTGCAC
This sequence comes from Mycoplasmopsis hyopharyngis, assembly GCF_045276885.1. Taxonomy (NCBI): domain Bacteria; kingdom Bacillati; phylum Mycoplasmatota; order Mycoplasmoidales; family Metamycoplasmataceae; genus Mycoplasmopsis; species Mycoplasmopsis hyopharyngis. Next base: position 835,851 of record NZ_CP174164.1, read on the forward strand.
AAAATGATGCAGTCATTTTACCAAAGATTGCTCGTCGTAGTAGAATGGGACACATTCATTTAAAACATCCTGTTGTTCATTTCTGATTCTTTAAAATAGATCACTCTATTATTTCTAAATTATTAGGACTTAAAGTTGCAAATTCAAACAAAACTGTTACTAAGGCAGATTTAGAAAAATTAATTTACTACAAAAGTCACATCGTTTTAGAAAATGGTGGTTTAAAATCACTTGCTAAAAACTCAATTATTGATATTTCTGAAGCTGGGGTTATTTACCAAGATGCTTTAATCGAATTAAGAAATCGTTTTGATTCAAGCACTGAAGAATATGAAGTTATTTCTGAAGCTTTAACCGAATTGCAAGAATATGCAACTTCTAAAATGGGTAAAGATTATGGAATTGACTTTTATGAATACAATGAAATTATTCACGAATATTCAGATGCTAAAATTTCAACCGGTTCTGAAGCTATTGAATACTTATTAAAACACATTGACTTAGAACAAGAAGCAAAATTAGTTCAAGAAGAAATTGATTCAGTTAACAGAACAGTTAAAAATGCTGAAGAAAATTTATCTGCTTCTAAAACACAAGAAAGAACTAAGCTATACAAACGTTTAGCAGTTATTAATGCTTTTATTAAATCAAAACAATCACCAACCGATATGTTGATTTATGACTTGCCAGTTATTCCCGCTGACTTACGTCCATTAGTACAACTAGATGGTGGAAGACACTCAACTAGTGATATTAACGAACTTTACCGTCGTATTATCATTAGAAACAACCGTGCAAGTAAATGAGATGAGAACGATGCTCCGATGTTAATTAAACAAAACGAGTTTCGTATGATTCAAGAAGCAGTTGATTCATTAATTGATAATGCTAGAAAAAAACCTAATCCAGTTACTTCAAAAGACTCGCGTTTATTAAAATCAATTTCTGACGCATTAACCGGTAAAAAAGGTAGATTCCGTCAAAACCTTTTAGGAAAACGTGTTGATTATTCAGGTCGTTCAGTTATTGTTGTTGGACCAAAACTTAAAATGCACCAAGTTGGTGTTCCTAGAGAAATGGCTGCTAAATTATTCGAACCATGAATTATTAAAGCCCTAGTTGAAGCACCTAACAATAATATTAATTCAATTAAAGCTGGTAAAAAAGCAATTGAAAATCTTGACCCATTAATTTGACCTTATGTAGAAGAAGCAATCAAAACTAGACCAGTATTATTAAACCGTGCTCCTACATTACACCGTTTATCAATTCAAGCTTTTGAACCTGTATTAATTAGAGGTAAAGCTATTAAATTACACCCATTAGTATGTACCGCGTTTAACGCTGACTTCGATGGGGACCAAATGGCTATCCACGTTCCTATTAGTGATGAAGCAGTTAGAGAAGCAAGAGAATTAATGTTAGCTTCTAAAAACATTTTAGGGCCTAAAGATGGTGACCCTATTATTAACCCTTCACAAGATATGATCCTTGGTATTTACTACTTAACCATGGAAAAAAATGCAGAGCAAGGTGCTAAGGGTGAAGGAAGATATTTTGCTTCATATGATGAAATGTTAAGAGCATATGAAGAAAACATCATTACTTTACATACTAGAGTTGTTTTACCTATTAGCGCAGTTAATAAAACTAATTTAACCGCATTAATTAGTCCTGAACACAAGTACATTATTTCTACTCCTGGTAAATTTATCTTGAATAATGTCTTTCCAAATACCTTTGACTTTATTTTTGGTAAATATGTAGAAAAAACTATCAAAACTGATAATGAAGGTAATATTGAAAAAGTTGTGGAAAAAGAAATTATCCACACTTCAGGCGATAAAAAACAAGCAGAAAACTACTTGTTACCAATGGGGGGTAGATTTCCCTAAACATATTGCTAATATGCCTTTAAATTTAGCACTTACTAAAAAAGACGTTGCTAAAATTATTCGTGAAGTTTATGACAAATACGTAGCAGTAATCACCAAAGAAGATATTGCTAAAATTATTTACCACATGGATCATACCAATTACACCAAGCAAGAAGAAGCTTGTGCTAAATTGTTAGATTACGCTGGTAATAAAATTACTTATTCACACAAAATCATCTTAAACAAAATCTTAACTGAAGAATTCGAAAAAATCTTAGCTAAGATAATGAAAGAAAAGAATGCTACTGAAAAAGATGTTGATTGATTTATTGAAGATTATGCAGAATTATTAGAAAATGTTTGATTTAGATATACTCACATCGTAGCAAACATTCTTGACCAAATTAAAGATTTAGGTTATGAATTTTCAACTAGATCAGGTACTACTATTTCTATTTATGATATTAATGTGGATTCAACCGAAACCAAAGAAAAAATTAAAACTGGTGATCAATATATTGAACAATTAAAGAAATACTTTGACAAAGGTTGATTAACCGATGATGAAAGATATACTTTAACCATTAATAAATGGTCATCTATTAAAGATAGTATTGAATCATCTTTAAAAACTACTACCAAAACTAACTTAGATAACCCATTATTTATGATGTTCACCTCTGGTGCGCGTGGTAATTCATCTAACTTCGTTCAGTTAGCTGGTATGCGTGGTTTGATGAACAACAACACCAAAACTTTAAAAGCCGATGCTTCTAACGATCGTGTTGTTCGTTCCACTGTTGAAATTCCTGTTAAGTCTTCATTCCTTGACGGACTTACTGCTTACGAATTTTATTCATCAACTCACGGGGCTCGTAAAGGTCTTACCGATACTGCTTTAAACACTGCAAAATCTGGTTATTTAACTCGTCGTTTAGTTGACGTTGCTCAAGGGATTGTAGTTAGAGAAGAAGATTGTGGAACTGACTTTGGATTTAAAGTTAAAGATATTACTGATACTAAAACTAATTCAGTAATTGAAACTTTAAGAGAAAGAATTGAAGGACGTTTTGCTAATAAAGATATTTATATTAAAAATAAATTAATAGTAAAAGCTGATGAACTTATTACTTCTGAAATTGCTAACAAAATTACTGAAAGCAATATCAAAGAAGTTGAAATTCGTTCTGTTTTATCTTGTCATACTAGAAATGGTGTATGTAAGAAATGTTACGGAAAAGATTTAGCATCAAACAGAGTAGTTAACATTGGTGAAGCAGTTGGTATTGTGGCTGCCCAATCAATTGGTGAACCTGGTACTCAGCTTACCATGCGTACCTTCCATACCGGAGGGGTTGCTGGTGTTGAAGATATTACTGGTGGTTTTGGTCGTTTAATCGAGTTAATCGATGCCTACGATGCACCTTGAGGTAAACCTGCTATTATTTCTGAACATTACGGAAAAGTAAAATCAATTTCTTCAATTATTTCTCCTAGCGCTGCTCATTCAGAACATACAAGAGTTACTATTGAGTACATGGATGACAACAATCAACCTAAAAACAAAGAATATGTATTTAAGGCTGATCGTCGTGCTAGAGTTAAAGAAGGTGACAAAGTTGTTCCTGGACAAAAAATTGTTAATGGACCAATTATCCTTAATGAATTATTAAAAGTAGCTGATGCTAGAGCAGTTCAAAACTACTTATTAAAAGAAATTCAAAGACTTTACCGTTTACAAGGTATTACTATTTCTGATAAATATATTGAAATTATTATTCGTCAATTATTATCAAAAATATTAATTACTGACCCTGGTGATTCTAAATTCTTCTCTGGTTCATTAATTGATATCTTAACCTATCAAAATGAATCAGCTAAATTGCTTGCTCAAGGACTTCGTCCTCCTTACGGAGAAATCAAAGTTAAAGGAGCAAAACAAATTCCTTTACTTTCAAGCTCATTCTTAGCTGCTGCTTCATACCAAGAAACTCCTAAAATTTTAGTTAATTCTTCTATCTCAGGTAGAACCGATTACCTTGAAGGATTAAAAGAAAACATTATTTTAGGACACAAGATTCCTGCTGGTACAAACACCGATTACGAAGCAAAAGGTAAATACGATATTCGTGATCCTAAAAATTACTTCTTTGGTAAAGCTTCTAAAAAATCATTAGAAAACAACGAAGAAAACTTCCCTGTTTCTGGTGATGACATTTACGGATATGAAATATCAGATAACTTTGCTTTAGATGAAGAAGATACAATGCAATACCATTTAAACAACTCATATGATGATTCATATGAAGATGAAAATATGGAAAACGAAGATTATTAATTTCTAAAAAACCAAAAACTTATATTCAAACCCTTTTTTCGCTCAAAAAAGGGTTTTTTATTTATTTTGGAAAATTTAGGTCAAAAAAATATTTAATTTTTCCTTGTTTTGTCAAAATGACCTTATTTTTTTAATGAATTCACCTATAAAATAGCGTTTTTGGTCAAAATCAAAAAAAATATTTTTCTTTAATTTTTATTTTTGTTTTGTTGTTATTATGCTTTTCGTTAGTATGAATAATATTAATAAAATATAGAAAAAACACAAAGGAGAAATCGATATTTGATGATAAAAAAATCTAAATTATTTATGGGATTAGGACTTGTAGCAGCTACTATTGCTATTGCTCCTATGTCAGCTAAAAATTGTGTAAAAAACAACACTCAACAAAACACAGAACTTTCAGCAAGTCTTAAAGATGTGATCGCTAAAGCCGAAGCACAATTGAAAAATGTAAACGAAAAAGATAATTTTAAAGATATTAGTACTAAATTAACTGAAACTATTTCTAAACTAAAAGAAATGGAATCTAAAGTGGCTTCAGGTAAAACTTTATCAAAAGAAGAAATTGATTCAATTAAAAAAGCAACTACTGATGCTAAACAACAAATAGAAGAAAATACAAAAACAATTGAAAATAAGAAAGAAGAAAATATTACTTCTGATAAACAAAAAGATTTACCACAAGGTGATCAATCTACAGACAAAAAAGAAAAAGAAGATTCTAAAAAAGAAGATGTAGAAAAAAATTCTTCAAACGAAAATAAAAAAGAAGAAGAAAATAAAGATTTACCACAAGGTGATCAACCACGTAAAGAACAAGAAGATGGAAAAGAAAATTCATCTGAAGTAAACAAGGAACCTTCTAATAATCCGAAAAACGGTGAAGAAAATATTGATCAAGGAAACACTACAGAAAAAGAAGAACCTAAAAAAGAAAATGAAACTTCTGTCATTGATAATGAACAACCAAAAGAAAAACAACCAGAAGTAAATTCTAATGATGGAAAATCTAGTTCAGTCTCAGAACAAAAAGAACCCAATGCAACAAATGATGAAAATTCAAACGATTCAACAATTTCTAATAGTGAAAAAAATGAACCAAATAAAGAAGAAAAAATAGAAACACCAAAAACAACTAACGAGAAAAATCAATCGGAATTAAAAGATAAAACCTCTACTGAAAAAGATCAAAATACTAATCCTGAAAACAGTTCTCCAACAAGCACTGAAAGCACAACACATAATAATGAAAATGGTGAAACTTCAAGTAATGAAGATACTTTAGATGCAAAAGAAAAATTAGAAAAATAAAATAAAAAAATTAAAAAAGAAATAACAAATAAGTAAATTTTGCATATTTGTTTTCTTTCCTATTTCCCTATAAAATAGTTAATTAAGAAAAAAAGACCCCTAATTTTTTGGGTGGTCTTTTTTTAAACATTTTGTTATTATTATGTGGTTAATAATTAATTAACATATACATTTATTTTTATAGGGAGAAAAGTATATTAAATGTCAAAAAAAACTAAATTATTTGTTGGTTTAGGTTTAGTGGCTACAACCGCTGCTATGGTACCATTATCAGCAAAAAATTGTGTTCCAAGTGGTACTTCTGCTCTTTCAGCAACATTGAAAGACATTATTGCTAAATGTGAACAAGAGTTAAAAACAATCCAAGGCAAAGAAGATTTTAAAACAATTGCTAGTGATTTAAGTAAGACAATTACTGAATTAAAGCAATTGGAAACTAAAGTTAATTCAGGAAATAAATTATCAAAAGAAGAAAATGACAATATTTCTCAAAAATCTGAACAAGCTAAAAAGAGTTTAGAAGCTAAGGTTCAAGAAATTAAAAAGATCCAAGAAAACATCCAAAAGATGTTGGAACCATTAAAAGCAAAAGTTAAAGAAATTGCTGAATTTGTTAAAACTGTTTCTGATCCTAAATATGCAGAATTAGTAAAGAAAATTAACACAACAATTCAAAAAGTTGAACAATCTTATGAAAAAGCAAGTTCTAAAACTCTTGCTAAAGCATTAAGTGATTTAGAAAGACAATTTTCTAAATTTAAACAAGAAAAACAAGAAATTGATTTTCCTGTAATTAAAGAATTGTTAACTCTAGTTAAAGAAATAAAAACTTGATTAGAAGACTATGCAAGTGAAGAAATTGACAAAATTTTATCTACAGACCTAACTGCTGCTGAAGAAGAATTGAAAAAAGAAATTAGAGAAGTAGAAAAAATAACTTCATATAAAGACGCATTAACAAAGAAATTTGCAGAAGCTAAAGATAAACAAAAAGAAATAGAACTTGGCGCTGCAGTTAAAAGTGTTGAAGAATTAATTAAAAAAGCACAAGAAAATATAAAAGAAATTAAAGAAGATTCAGAAGAAGTAATTAAACAAATTAAAGCAAAATTTGAAGCTTTAATTAAAAAAACACAAGAAGAATTAGAAAAACACAAAACTAATTTAGAAGAAATTAACAAGCTTAAAGAAAGTTCTGAAAAAGAATTAAATACTTTAGAAGAAGAACTTCAAAAAGCATTAGAAAAAATTGAAGTTGATAAACTTAAAAAACAATTTGCTGAAGTTGAAAACAAAGTAAAAGAATTAGTACAAAAACTTTCTGATCCTAAATATGAAAACATTAAAAAAGAATTAGAAAAGAAATTCGAAGCTGCTAAAAAAGAAGTTGAAAAAGCCGGTGCTATTAAAGAAGATATCCAATCAGCATTAGAAGAATCTAAAGAAGCATTAGAAGAAGCGCTTATTGCTAAAGCACAATTAGATTCTGAAGAATTTAAATCTTTAATGGCTACTATTGAAAATTCTAAAAAAATAATTGAAGAATTAGAAAAAGTAACTGGTGACATAAAAGAAACAAGTAAAGAAGAGCTTGAAAAACTTTTTGAAGTTAAAGAATTAATTTCTGGCGATTCATTTTCTGAAGAACAAAAGAAAAAAATTAAAGAACAAGAAAAACAAATTAAAGACAAAACAGTTGCTATTTTTAAAGAAGAAATTAAAGAAAAATTCAACAAAATAATTGAAGCATATGAACCAAGAAAAGCTGACATCAAAAAAGAAGAAGATAAAACTAAATTTGATGAAGCGATTAAAAAAGCTAAAGATGAAGCAAAAAAATTGTTGGATGTAATTGAAACAATTGAATTTGAAAAAGTAAGTGAAGAAATAGCTAAATACAAAACAATCATCACCACTTTAAAAGAAACTATTAAACCTTTCATTGGTACTGAAGATGATGAATTTGATCCTAATGATGAAGAAGATGGCGAATACGAAGAAGATGAAGAAATAGGTGATGAAGAAGAAATCCCTGGGGAAGAAGAGGAAGAACCCGCTGACCCTGAACAACCTGGTGGTGGTAATGAAACTGAACCAGGTGAAGACGAAGATGAAGGTGAACCTGGACAAGGTGGTGAAGAACAACCTGAACAACCTAACCCTGGAGCACCTAATACTCCTAACCAACCTGGTAGTGAAGGTGGAGAAGAAACCGAACCCGGGGAAGAAGATCCTGAAGAACCAGGAAACAATAATGGTGGGAACTCAAATCCTGGTGAAGAGGAAGAAGAACCTAATGAACCCGGCGGTAATGGAACTGAACCTAACGAAGGTGAAGATGAAGGTGAAACTGGAAATGAAACAGAAGAACCTACACCTGGTGCTGAAGATGGTGAAACTGAAACCGAACCTAGTCAACCTTAATAATTATGAAAAACATTCAAGAAAATTGCCTTGAATGTTTTTTGTTTTCCGCTTATTTATAGTATAAAAAAGCAAATTAGACCATTACTAATTTGCTTTCGGAACATTGAAATACATTTCATTTAAACTCATTCTGTTTTCTTTAAAAAGAATAAATTTAATGTTTTCGGTAAAACAATTTTGAAATAATTTTTGTTGTGTTTCGTAGTCTAAAACACAGTAAATATATCCATCTTTTATTTCATAATTAATATCTAGTTTTTTAACAATATCTATAAAAAGTTCATTATTATCAGTGTTGATAATATAGTTAAACTTACCAATTTTTATTTTATCTTTGGTTAATCCAGTATCAATTAATTTACCATCTTGTAAGACTGTATAACTATCAATGTATCTTTCTAACTCTAAAAGTATATGTGAAGAAATGAAGATGGTTTTACCTTGTTCATTTAATTCCTTGATTGCTTCAAAGAAGTTTAATCTGGCGGTTGGATCTAAATTAGCTGCTGGTTCATCCATAATTAAAATATCAGGATCATTTAATAAGGCTTGCATTAACAATACAGTTTTCTTTTGTCCTGAAGACATATAAACAGCAGACTTGTTCATTTCTTTTGAATCAAAATGATAATGCTTTAGTAATTCATCGACTCTTTTGATAGCAACATTTTTTTTGATATTTGACATTAAAGCAAAATGAATCAAGTATTCTCTAACAGTTAATTTTCTAGGGAAGATTGCTACTTCAGGAATATAACCAATGGTGTTTTTTGCTTTTTTACTTTCAGCATTAAAACCATTTAAATAAATATTACCAATGTGGTTAGGATAAAATCCTAATATCGATCTAATGGTGGTAGTTTTACCAGCACCATTGTCTCCTATAAAACCATGAAATTGTCCTTTTTTAACTTCAAAAGAAACATCATCAACAGCAATTTTGTATTGACCTAAAGTGTTTTTGAAAATCATACTTAGGTTTTGAATAGAAATAGCAACATCATCAGCAGGTTTTATATTATTGGTATTAGCATTTGATTTACGAGTTGCTATATCTTTTTTCATTGTTTTGTAGGTTTTAAACTTTTGAGCTATTTTTTTAAAAAATGTTCATTTACTTTTTGCTTTTTTAGTTTGTTGTTGCTCGTTTGAAACATTAATATCTTTTTTCTTCATAACTATTTGTAATTCTTTCTTTTGACAATTTCTAAACCTATAGCAAATAAAGTAATTGATAGTACTATATGAAAAATAACTGAAAATGTTGGAGTAACTAGCATATATCTATTAAAAACAACAAAATTAGATTTAAATTGTTTTGTTTCTTTATCATAATAAGATAAAGGAATAAACTTAATAAAACTCATTTTGTAAGTGTTTATTAAATCTGAATTGCTTTCTTCTTTTAAAAATGCTTCGATTTGTGATTTTTTGAACTTAACTTTTTGTTCAGAAATTTCTCTTGAAATTAACAAGAAAATTGAAGCTTTAAACAATCCATCTTTAATCTTTTCTTTTTTAGTGTTGTAAGCAATCTTGTCCGAGTTGCTAGCATTTTCATCTAATGGAGGTAAAATAGCATCAATTACATTAGCAGATATGCTGGCTAATCTTGGATCACTAGATAAAAGTAAAAGAATTTTTTGAAACTTAAGTTTATCAATTTCGTAGTCTTTGAATTTGTTTTCTGGATTTTTAAAAAAGTCTTTTAAAACATATTCATCAGAACTTCAATAATTTCAAATTTCATCAATGTACAAATTATTGAAGTTTTTAAAAGCAGAAAATAATTTGTTAATGTTTAATGAACTAGCACCACTAAAAATTAAACTTTGAATTTCTTCAATGTCTATTCCTTTTTTAGTACGGAAATATTCATTGATGGTGTTTTGGTCATAGCATAGAGCAACATAGTTAATCTTTTTAGTTTGATCGTCTTCAATTCTAAAAAATACTCTTGAATCAAGATCTAACGCTTTGACGTTTGGATCATTATTGTTTTTTAAAAATTCACCTTTTTTATCAAAAACTTCAATTGGGCTTACTTTAACAAAGTTAGAGCTTTTAATCAAATCTAAGTTGTAAGCAGAAAATAAAGGTAAAAAGTATTCTTCAACATTTAATCAAAAGATTTTTCTATACAAACTATTTTGTGCTTTTGCAGCGGTTTGTAAAAAGTCAAGTTTTGGTTTTTTAGGATTAGCATTCGAATCTAAAAAAGTATAAATTTCTTTATCAATTTGATTATGAACTAAAACGTTGTTTCCTTCTTCAACACTATCTTTGATCCTGTTTATTTCTTGATTTTGTGGTTGTGGTTTCTTATTAATTAATAAGGACATTTTTTTATAACCCTCATTGATTACTGAAACATTATCAACTTGACCAGGTGATTTGATAAAACTTAAAACTAAAACAATGATAAAAGGAATAATACCAGCAATTACTAAATAAACTTTCATTTCTACAAATGATTGAATAACTGAACCAACTGCTAGAATCAAAATACTTGAAAAAAGCATAGCTAGTAAAAATGAACCTGTTTTTTTAGCAATCAATTCAGCATTGATTATTGATGTTGGATAACATAATAAAGAAATAAAAAAACCCAATGTTATGATAAACATTGAAAATAAAATACAAATAATAGCAGCTAAAATATTAGCGATATAAATGTTTGTTCTTGATAAGGGTTTTGAATAAAGTAAGATTTCTACCCCTTCGTTTTTATATTTGTAATAAATTGTTTGAGCAACAAAAGTAGAAATCATAAATGAAATAAATAAGGAAAGATTAATAATTCCGTTGTGGAAAACTGATGAGGTTAATATTCCTATAACATTATCTTGATCCTTAACTGTCATTTTGGTTGCTAGGACTATAATAATATAAAAAAGTCCCATTATTAAAGGGAAAAGATATGAAGATAATTGTCTAAAATGAATTCTTAATTGCATGCGGAAATAAGAAAACATAATTCCTCCTTAGACAATGATTTCATTATTCATTTATTAAAAATTCTTTGAATAAGAAGTCAAATGTTTTTGCTAAACCACCATTTTTATGACCATATGGACTTACTATGTCAGCAATTTCTTTTAGTTTGTTTGATGAATTGCCCATCGCAACTAATGTTCCAACTTTTTTAGAAGCTCAAGCATCATTTAAACCATCACCAATGTGTACGCATTCTTTTGGATCGATGGTCATAAAGTTAGCATAGAATAAATCAGCATCACCTTTTGAACAATTTGCTGCTGTAACTTCTAGCAGTTCATCTTTTTCGCCAGAAATAGTAACTAAAATTTTATCTTTGTATTTTTCTTGTAAAAAGTCCATTGCTTTATATAAATGTCTTCTACTTGGATGTCATAAAATAATTTTGAATTGGTCAAAATCATTCTTGTAATCAGAATACTTTTGACATTTTTTTCTCGCCGCTCTAACAACTAATCTAAATAATAAATTGCAAGAATAAGCGTTTCCATTTACGTTAGAGTTGTATAAAAGATTTAATTTAAATTTGGTCATATCATTGAATAATTCTTGTGTAATCGAACTATCAATAGCTTGAGAAAAAATTTCGGTTCCATTATGAACAATTTTGGTTCCATTTCATAAGATTCCATCAGTAATGTTCATAACTTCCATTAATTTTCAAGTATTAGAATATGCTCCTCTACCTGAAGAAACAACAACATTAATGTTATTTTTTTGTAGTTTTTTAATAGCATCTATGTTTTCTTGACTAATTCAAGACTTCCTGCCTTTGATTTTAATATCTAAAGCAGTGCCATCTAAATCAATAAATACGATTTTTGGTTTAGTAGTAATTTTATTATTCATAATGTATATTATATTTAGTTAAAAATATTTTTATATATAATATTTATTAAATTGTTAAATTTATTTTATTATGACTAATAAAAAAGACACTTTTTAATTGTGTTAAGGAGAAAAATGACTGTTAAATTTGATAAAACAAAGGCTGAAATTTTAGTTTCTACCGAAGTTGAAAGTAAAGAATATCAAAAACTAATTGAAAAATTTACTGAAAAAGAAATGACTAAAATCATTGTGCCTGGTTTTAGACCTGGAAAAGCACCAAGAGAAAAATTAATTAAATATTTAAACTTTGAAAAAGTAAATGAACAAGCTAATCGTGAAATATTTAATAAATATTCAAATCCAGCATTTGAAGAAGCTAAAAAAGAAAATGAATATGTTCAACCTATCATTATTGATGCTTCATTAAATAAAAAAGATGAAGGTTCAGATAAGTTATTACTTACTTTTACTTTCCCAGTATTTACTTATGCAGAAAATGTTAAATTAGGCAAAACCGAAATCAAAATGCCAGAAGTTAAAGTAAGTTCAAAAGAAGTAGAAGCAAGATTAGACACCAAACTTAAAGAATATGCTCTTTTAGTTCCTTTAAAAGAAAAAGAATTAACTCAATTACAAGATATTGTTAATATTGACTTTAAAGGTTTTGTTAATGATGAAGCATTTGAAGGTGGAGAAGCAGAAGGGTACGATTTAGAATTAGGTTCTAATTCGTTCATTCCTGGGTTTGAAGATCAATTAGTAGGAAAAAAAGTAGGTTGAAAAGGTGATATCAAAGTTAAGTTTCCTAAAAATTATTTCTCAAACCATTTAAAAGATAAAGAAGCTGTTTTTGAAATTACTATTAATTCTGCTAAAAGAAGAGAACTTTCAGTTAATGAAGAAGTAATTGGTTCAATATTAAAAGGTGCTACTACAGTAGAACAATTGAAAGAATATTTCAAAATTGAACTAGAAAAAGAAAAATTAATTGATTCACTTAATACTACTGTAAATCAATATATTGAAGAAGTAATTGCTAAAAATAAATTTGTAATTCACGCTGAACAAATCAAAAACATTATTGAATTCAACGAAAAAGAATTAGAAAAGAAATTGAAAGAACAAGGCGTTAAAAAATCAGAATACTTAGAATTATTAGGTAAAACTGAAAAAGAGTTACAAGAAGAATTAATTCAAACTTCTGAAAAAACTTTCTCAACTGAATTAGTAACATATGCTTTAAGAGAAAAACACAAAATTGAAATTTCTGATGAGAAAATTGAAGCAAAATATGTAGAAATTTCTAAGGAATGAAATATTGAAATTGAGCAATTAAAAACATTCTTACCAAAAGAACGTATTTCTAATGATTTATATTATGAAGCATTTACAGAAGCTATAGTTAAAGGTTTTGATAAAGAAGGCTTTGAAAAATACAAGAAAAGTATTGAAGCAAACAACACTAAATTACATAATTTATTAGAAAAATTAAACAAAAAAGAAGAAAAAGAAAGAACAGAAAAAGTTGAAAAAACCACCAAAAAATCAACTAAGGCAGAAGCTAACAAAACTAAATAAAATCAAGCAAAAAAACTCATAAACATCTATAAACCCGGACAAAAAAATTGGACTCGTAATTGAAAAATTGCGAGTCTTTTTTGTCCTAGTTTATTTTTCGCCATCAGTTTTTGATGAATTTTGCACAAAATGGAAGTATTGAATCAATTACTTCTCTCGCATTTCAAAATTAATTGCCAAAATTGATAACATTTTATAAACCTACTACATAGTAGTAAGTCTTCAATCGCAAGTTCAAGGCAATACAATTAAATTGTGAGAGCACTTGAACCTTTTTAAATTAAAAAAGCTCCCCCCCATTGCGGCGAGGAACCTTCATATGAGTTATATAACTCAAAAATATAATCATTTAACAATCTAAATCTAAAAAATAAAACAATAATAATTGACAACGGAATTGAATTTAAAATATGTATATTAGCAAAATGATTTAATATTGTAATTTATAGAAATGAACCATGGCATCATTTTAGGAACTTATGAATAATTATTGGTTATGAGTTTTTAATACAATTTTTTTAACTTCTAAATGTATGGGGGATAGCAGGTGGGTTATCTACTTTTCTTTCAAGTATTTCTTGTAGTAATTTTCTTTCTTTTTTATTTAAAGAATATTTATTAAGAAAATCTTCTTTGGTTCAAATCATATTTTTCTTGTATTCGTTAGAAAAGTTTTGATAATAAACGTTATCTTCTATTTGAACATGCTTTTCAAAAATAAGTTCCTGATCATTTGGTAATTTTAAAAGCTGTTTAATCTTTTCTATATCAAACATTCAAGTTTTTAATTTTATAGTTCTTATTAATTCTGCATCGTTTGAAAAAAACGATTTTAATTTTTCATTTTTTATAACTCTAGAAAAAACCATTTTATTGTTTTTAATATGTGGCATTCAATAAAAAACATCATCATTATTTTTATCAGATAAATTTGTTCCAGTAAAAAATAAATATTTTTTAGCAATATCAAAAGAATGCTTACTTGAATACTTATCCACATCTTTGTAAAAACCATAGTGGTTGAAGTTTTCTATGGTATCAAAATTAAATGGTCTTTTTTTATAATCTAGACTTGGTAAAAATTTTTTAAAATCGTCAAATTTTGGTTGAAATTCTTTGACATTTCCTTGAAAAACATTGGTTTTAAAATCAAACAAAAAATTGTCTCTGTATGATCCGGAATATCTTTTAAAAGATAAAAATATATTTTCATGAAAGATATATCTAAAATGCTTTACTTCTGTTTTGTTAGTATAAACTTCATTATTTTCAAAACGTAATGGATCATCTGAAAAATCGAAAGGAAATGCTTTTCATTTTTCGAAAATTATTATGTTAGATTCAATTGTGTTATTAGCAGAAATTTCTTGTTTTAGAAATTCATCATTAATAACTTTAATATTTATATTTTGTGGTGAATTATCTTGTTTAAAAATAAGCTGTTCATCATACAATGAATATGAATTAAGATTAGAAATAATTTCTTTTTCCAATTCTTCTTTTGTTCTTGAACATTTAGCAGATACAAAAATAGGAACAGATAAACTAGAAACAGTTAACAAGCTATATAGATATTTTTTCATTAATATTCCTTGTAGTAAAGTTAATTTATTACTATGTATTAAATTATAAACTTTTAAAAGTTCGCTTTTAAAGTGCAAAAAAAACTCATTGGCTTTTTGACCTATGAGTTTTAATGAATTTTGTATAAAGTAGGAAGCATTGAATTAATTCTTTCTTTGGTTGGTTCTTTAACCAAATAAGTTCCTGCCACACAAGCATCTACACCTGCTTTAAATGCTTGTTTACCAGTTTCTGAATTAATTCCTCCATCAACTTGAATTAAATATGTATAAGCGTTTTCGATACGTCATTGTTTAAGCAAAGCAATTTTGTCTAATGCACTAGGAATAAATTGTTGACCACCTTTTCCTGGTTCTACTGACATTACTAACACTAATGCTAAATAGGGTAAAAAGGATTTAATTTCTTCAACTTTAGTATTTGGTTTAATTGCTAAACCAATTTTGTATTCGTGATGTTTTTCTTTTAAAAAAGCTAATAATTCTTTTGGTTTGATTGCTTCATAATGTAAAGTAATTATGTCGGTAGAGTCTTTATAATCATCAATAACTTTTAAAGGTTCTTCAATCATTAAATGAGTATCTGAAAAATGTTGTTTAGCATTTTGTCTAAAGTCTTTAATTTCATCTAATTCAATTGCTAAATTAGGTACAAATTTACCATCCATTACATCATAGTGAAATCACTTAATTCCATTGTCAACCAAATGATTAATCATTTGTAATCTTTTTTCTTTTTCAACATTTAATAAAGAAGGGGTAATAAACTTTTCTTTTTTCATTATTCAATCTCCTTTAACATTTTTAGATAATTTAAATATCTAAATTCAGGTATTTTGTTTTCTTTTACCAATTGTTTAACATAACACAAATGTTCCGGTTCTTTAAAATGTAAACACGAGGTGAAATTACATTTTGAACTGGCTTGCTTAAAGATTTTAAAACTTTTTGCTAAATCCTGCTTTGAAATTTCATACATTTTTAAATCAATAGATGAAAACCCAGGAGTATCAATAATTTCTCCACCTAAAAAAGGTACGATTTTAACCACTCTTGTGGTGTGCTTACCTCGATTTAAAGCGAATGAAATTTCAGCAGTATCAAAATTAAAATTACCTAGTTTGTTTAAAAAGGTAGTCTTTCCTACTCCACTTTGACCAATAAGTACACTTGTTTTTTGATAAAAAATATGCTGTCATTGTTCTTTATCAATTTGGTCTTGATTGATTTCGAAAACATCATAACCTAGCTGCTGATATTCTTTTTTCCATACATTTGCTTCAGAAAGTAAATCAGTTTTAGAAAAAATAATAATTGGTTGAATATCATTGGTTTCTAAAATTGCTAAATATTTATCAACTAAATAGCTAGAAAAAGTAGGTTGGAGTACTGACATTACAATAATTCCTTGGTCAACGTTAGCAACTTTTGGTCTAACTAATTGGTTTTTTCGAGGATAAATTTTGGTTAAATATTCATTGTTAATAAATTCAACTTGATCACCTACTAACGGGGTGATTTCTTTGTGTCTAAATACTCCTAGTGCAGGCAAAATATGCAAGGAATCATCTTCCTTACAATAAATGTGATATTTACCTGAAATAATTGAATAGATTTTACCTTTCATTATTTACCTTTAACAAAGATAGCAACAATGATAATAATTAAAATAGCAATACTAATGACAATAAGTGAACTTCATAAAAAGGCTCTAGAATTGATAATATCAGCGAAAGTTTTCTTTGGTTTAATTTTGTTTAAATCCAAAGGTTTTTCATAATATCTTTTTTCATCTAAGCAAGTTTTTAAATCTCTTGCCATTTCTCACATATTAGCATATCTTTTCATTGGATCTTTAGCAGTTGCTTTAGTAATTACATTCGCTAATGCTTGAGGGACATTAATTATTTGTCTAATGTCAGGCATTGGTTTGTGAATGTGCATTTTTAAAGTTTCTTTGGCTTCTTTTCCATTAAAAGGATACTCACCAGCAATCATTTCGTATAGTAAAATACCTAACGCATAAATATCAACTTTGTAAGAAATAGAAAATTTATTTTTAGTATCTACTAATTCTGGTGCCATATAATAGCAAGTTCCGATAACAGTGTTATCTCTAGTAAATCTTTGACTGTCTTCACCTAAAGCAATTCCTAAGTCAATAATTTTGATGTTGTAGGTTTCATTAATTAAGATGTTGTTTGATTTTAGATCTCGGTGAATAATTTTATTGTTATGAAGTTCTTGAAAACCTTCAGCAATTTGGATAGCGAGCATAACAGCTTTTTTAGGAACAATTCTTCCTTCTTTTTTCAAAAAGTCAGCAATTGAAGTTCCTTTAACTAATTCGGTAACTAAATATTGCTCTTTTTCAGAAATAAAAGAATCGCGATAACTAATTACACTTTTTGAGTTAATTGATTTATATAGTTCGATTTCTTGAATAAAACGCTTGATCAAAACATCGTTTTTTTCTTTGTCTTGAGTAAGTTTTAAATATTTAAGGGCATAAGTTTTATGGTTTGGGTCATCTTTTTCTTCAACTTTATATACTTCAGAAAAACCACCAATTCCAATTCTAGAATCGATTTTATATTTTTTAAAAACCTCACTATCTCTTCTAATAATCATTTTTTTACCCCTTTAAATTTTTCTTATTATCTAAAACAATTACACCTGCTGAAACGTTGTCAGTAGAATCGTTATCTAAAGCAACATTGATTAAGGTTTGAATTCGTTCACTCATAGTGGAATATAAATTATTGTTCAGAATGTTTTCTATTTCTGGTTTTTTAACAAAGTCATGAATTCCATCGCAAGTTGATAAAACCAAATAAATTTTTTTGTATCACTTGGGTTCAATATTGTAAACAGCAATTGATCTTCTTTTGTAAGGACCTAAAGCAGAAACTAAAGCCATATGGTTTTTTACTTTTTTAGCCTCAACTTCACTAACTCCTTCTTTAATTAAGTTATTTAACAAATTTTGATCGGTAGTAACTTGACGCAAATCACCATCAACAGAAAGCACATAAGTACGAGAATCACCAATGTTAAATATTGACATATTTTGGGCTTTGGTGTTGATTAATGCAGCAGTAACTGTGGTTCCCATATCTAGTTTTGCTTCATCACCATTGGCTTTATTAATCATTTCTTCAATTGCTTTTTTGATAGTGTTTTTAAATCATTGAACATAATCTTCGAATTGGTCTGAATCAATTGGAAAATTTGGTCCTTTCATTTCCTTGTCAAAGGTTTTAATAGTTATACTTGAAGCTAATGAACCACCGTAGTGACCACCCATACCATCACATAAAATTAAAAAATGAAAGTGTTGATTATGAAAAATTTCAACACGATCTTGATTTTCTTTCCTATATCTTCCTACGTTGGTGTCTGTATTAAATTCCATATAACTAAATTTCCTTAAGAATAATGTCTTTGATTTCTAATGCCGACCTTTCTACATCATCGCTAATTACTCTATATTTAAAAAGATGTGAATCCTTAATTTCTTCTTCAGCACGGTGAATTCTTTTAGTTAAAGAATCTTCTGATTCTGAATTTCTTTTAATAATTCGTTTTTTAAGTTCACTTATGCTAGGAGGCAAAACAAAAATAGTTATTAATTTGTACTGTGAATTAATAGCGTTTTTTTCTAAAACTTGTTTAGCACCATTGGTTTCAATTTCTAAAAATGGAACTCCGTTTTGACTATGAATTTTGTCAATTTCTGAATACAAAGTACCATAGTAGTTATCAAAATGATAACTATATTCTAAAAATTCATTGTTTTGAATTCTTTGCTCAAATTGCTTTTTAGAAATAAAGTGATAGTGCTCCCCGTCTTTTTCACCTTCACGTGGTTTTCTTGTTGTTGCTGAACAAGAAAACATTAATTTTAACTCCGGATAGGTAAAAAGAAGTTGCTCAATTGTTCCTTTGCCAACTCCACTTGGGCCAGTAAAAATAATAATTGGTTTTGCTTCTTTATTCATATTGTTTATTATTATATATTATTAGATATTTACTATATGAAAAGATATAAAAAATGTTTAATTTGCTTTGATTCTTTAATGGTCAAGTAATTCAATTTTTAATAAAAAATAAGACCCATTGGTGGATCTTATTTGCTTAAAGATTACATCTTTTTAGTAATTGTTAAACCTAAAAGTCTCATTCCGGTTTCTAAAATTGTAGAAGTAGCATAAACTAATGAAAGTAAGCTAGTTTCGTTTTCACTACCGATGGTTTTTGGTGTGTTTGAATATCATGAGTTAAATTCTTTTGCTAATTTAATCATATATTGAGTTAATAAATTAGTTAAATATAAATCTGCTGATCTATCAATGATTTCTGGGAATTCCATTAATACAGAAATCAATTTATAGTCATTTTCATTGTCAAATTTAACTGCTTTAAGTTTAGTTAAATCTTTGATGTTAGCTTTATTTAATAAAGCATTAGCTCTAGCATTTGCATATTGGATTAAGATAACTGGGTTGTCATTGGTTTTTTTGGTTGCAATATCAATATCAAAATCTAATTTTGAATTATAGGTTCTATCTAAAAGAATAAATCTAGCATTATCAACACCTACTAAATCAACAAATTCTCTCAAGTAGAAGCTAGTTCCTTTTCTTTTTGACATCTTGTATTCTTCACCATTTTTAACCAAACGTACTAATTGCATACATAAAACAATCAATCTGTTTGGATCTCAACCTAAGTCTTCCATTGCACATTTCATTCTCTTAATGTATCCTGAGTGGTCAGCACCTCAAACATTAATTAAAACTGGGGTTTCTTTTGTTCTACTAAATTTAATGTTGTGGTAAGCAATATCTGGCATAAAGTAAGTTAAGTCACCATCGCTTTTTACTAAAACACGGTCTTTATCGTCTCCATGAATGGTAGTTTTTAATCAAGTAGCACCATCTTTTTCGTATGTGTTTTTTAAGTTTTTAATTGTTTGTTTAATAACTTCTCTATCGTTAGCATATAGTGATTTTTCACTAAATCAGATGTCAAATTTCATTCCAAAGTTTTCTAAATCTTTTCTAATTTCTTCAAGGAATAAATTAGTTCCTTCAGTTTTGAAAAATTCTAAAATTTCACCTTCTAATTTTGCATCTTTGTATTTGTCACCATATCTTTTATGAAATTCTTCAGCGGCTCAAACAATATCTGAACCTTTATATGATTCTTCTGGCATTGGGAATTTTTTGTTAAAGATTTGTTGATATCTTGCAAAAATACTTTCTGCTAACATATTGATTTGGTTACCAGCATCATTGATGTAATATTCACGAGTTACGTGAACACCTGCAAATTCACAAATGTTTGCTACCACTGAACCAATAGCAGCATTTCTAGCGTGACCAACATGCAAGTATCCGGTTGGGTTAGCTGAAACTCACTCAATGTTTAATTCTCCACCTTTTTTACCTTTTCCGTAGTTTGAACCTAATTTAATAATGTCATTTACAGAATCTACAAAATATTGTTTATCTAAAAAGATGTTAATAAAACCTGGCATTGCAATTTCAATATTAGAGATAAATAATTCTTTTTTATCTTTTAATAATAACTTAACAATTTCTTCTGCTAATTGCATTGGGGTTTTGTTTTCACTTTTGTTGATAATTGCGAAGTTAGTAGCAAAATCAGCATGTGTCTTAGGTTCAATTAAAAATGGGCTTTTAAATAGTTTTAATTTTTTAGCAATCTTTTCTAATGCAATAATAATTTTTTTCTTAATCTCAATTTTGTTCATAGTGTTTTAATTATATTACATAATTAACTAGCAAAGATTAACATCAAGCCTGCAAAGCAATAAAAAATGCCTTTTCCTCAGGGATTAAGACATTTTTTGTTATTTTATTTCTTGTGAATATTGTTGAGTAGCATCAATTCACTTTTCTTTGATTCTTAAATATCATCTTCTTGATAAAGAAAAAACATTTTTTAAAGAAATTAAGTCCTTTTTAAGGATTTGAATAATGTTCTTGTCTTCCATATCAAAAATTAATTTTTTGTAATAGTTATGAACCAAAAAATTTCTTTTTTCAACTAATTCATGAAGTTCTCTTTGTTCGCTTTTGTCTAAAATATTAGCAATAATTGCGTTTCTAACTAGAATACCAAAAGACTGATGGTTTAAATTAGCAAACAATTTTTCAGACTTTCTTATAGCTTTATTCAACAACTCTTTGTGATCAATTGTATCTTCATTCTTTTTGTATCAATGAGTTATACGTTTTAAAGAAACTAATAACGCTAATTTGTATTCTAACTTTTGTACACTATGAACTATTGAACCTGTTAAAAAATGGATTTCATTCATTAACTCTTGAATTTGCTGATTTTTATAAACATATTTTTCAGTCATATAAATTCTCCTAAAAGAATTAGTTTTATGCTTTTTTGAAGCCTGAAATCTTGATGGTTTTTTCTTCACTGGTTGCGTTATCTGATTTTCTTTTTAGTTTAAAAGCAATTTGAATGTAATCATCTTTTTGTTCTTTAATGGTTAATCCATCAACTTCATAACTTTCTGATTTGTAGTTAGAAAATTTAATGTCATTATCTTGTACTTCAGTAACTAATTTATCTTTTTTGTTTTCTACATCAGCAATTATTTTATCTAATTGTTTTTTAAACAATTCTTCACTTGGTTTTTGTTTAAATCCTTTTAAAACATATTTCCCATTAAAGAATGAACTACCATATTTTTTAATTAAATCTTCTCTTTCAGGTTTGATTTGGAATTTATATTTTAAGATAATTTCACCTTCATCATAATCTGAATTACTGGTGTCAATTGGAGCATATTGGTCATATTCTAATTTAAAATCTTCAGGTTTTAAATCTGTACCATTAAATGGTAAATATTTAGTAGGATCTAATGTATCTTTTTTATAAGTTAAAACAAAATCAGTAAAAACTTTTTCTTTTTGGAATTTGTGTAATTGGTCATTTGAATTGATACTTACTAATGATAAACTTCTAGGATCAATTTGACTTAAAGCATTAGGTGTTGAACTAGCAGGAACTACTTCAATATTTTCTGAATATTTTTTAAGTTCTAAAAAGTTTAATTTCTTATTAGAAGTTAATACTTTGTCAAAAGTTAAAAAGCTTTCATCATTTCTAAATAAACCAATAACACTTGCTTCTTTATCGATGAATGCTGCTTTAGCATTATATTTTAATTTATATGAAAAACGAAATTCATTTTCTTTACCTTCAATTTTTGAAAAAGTAATTGAATTTTTGTCAAGTTTAAATAATGATCTTCTTTCATAATATTTTTTTTCATATTGAGGGAATGAAAAGTATTTTTCTATAAAGTTTTGTAATTTATTATCCTTTTCATTAACATATGCTTGATAAAATTCATCATAGGTTTTAAACAAAGTGCTTGAATCTAAAACTGCTGAGGTTTCAATAAATTTATCATGTAAAAATCCATTTTCTTCAAATGGTCATTCATTAATTAATGAATCTTTATATTTATTTTCTATGTCTGCTTTGGTTATTTTTTTGAACCCTGAAATTTTAAAAATCTTGTATTTATAAACTTTTTTAGATAGTTTTTCAGAATCAGTTAAACCTTTATATTGCTCATCATAGTATCTAACTCTTAAAAAGAGTTCGCCAGTTATTTCATTTGCAAAAGATGAAAAGTTATAAACATATTTAACGTTTTGTTTATTGAAAAGACTTAATGGAGTTCCTTTTTTATTTTGAATAAAGAATTTCTTGTTTTTAAATCCATCACCATAGCTAAATTTAAGTAATTGATCTGCTCAGAATTTCTTTGATTCTTCTCTTTCCGCGTGAGTTAAATCTAAGTTGTTTAAAACATCGTCTTCGTCACTAAAAATAAAATCACTAGAATAATGTTTAGAAATATCTAATTCGTTTTTATTAACGTGTAAAGCGAAAGATTCAATATCATTATCAGCATTAAATTTATTAGAAGTCTTTGAATTAACTAACAAAGCAGTTGCAAAACCAACTACTGACAAAGCACATAGATTAGCTGTAATTAAAAAAGCAATTTTAGGTTTATTCATTTTTACTCCATATAAAAGTATAAAAATAATATTTTAATTATAAAGTAATTTAATTATGTACTGTACCAAATTATCAACTCCAGCACCTGTGTTTGAAGAGATATAAAATAATTCGGAGACATTTTTTAAATCGTGTTTTTCATAATCTTTTTTGATTTTTTGACGTTCACTTTGGTTTAGTTTGTCAATTTTTGTGTAAACCAACGCTATTGTTTTATTCATTTGTTTTAACAAATTAATCATTTCTAAGTCTATTTTAGTAATTCCAATTCTGCTATCAATTAACAAGAAAATTTGTTTTAAATTTTTAGAAACACTTAAATAAGAAATAGTTGTATCCAACATTTTTTGTTGTTCACTTTTTGACATTTCAGCATATCCGTAGCCTGGAAGATCAACTATTACTTTTTGATTGTTGTCAGCAAAATAATTGATTAATCTTGTTCTACCTGGGGTTTTAGAAACTCTTGAGATTTTTTGATTTGTTAAAGCATTTATCAAAGTAGATTTTCCTACATTTGATCTACCTCAAAAACAAATTTCATTTTCGTTGTGTTCTAAAAACGATTCTATTGAGCTACCTGATTTGATGAATTTTCACATGATTCTTCCTTTTTTATTTTTTCAATTTCTTCTACTAAGACATTAAAACAACCATTGTTTTTATCGCTAACTTCTTGTCATAATTCTTTATTTCCAATAACAATCAATTCCTTTTTAGCTCTAGTAACTGCTACATTAATAATATTTGGTTCTGATAAAGCTCAACGAATTGCTGCTTTATTATTTGAATTACCACCAAGAACAAAAAATACGGTATTTGCTTCTCTTCCTTGAAATGTATGAACTGTACCAACATTTTTTGTCTTTAGAATTTCTCATTTATTTTTGATTATTGCATCTTTTTCAGCTTTTTCTTGTTGTTTTCTAATTATGCTTTTAATATTTTCAATAACCTGTTTAAATGGTGAAATAATGAATGGTAAATCTTCTTCATTGGTTTCTGCGATGATTTTTTCTATCAACATAATGGCTTGACGATTCTCTTCGTCATTGCTATTACCATTATTTGAAGAATTTTTTACATCTATGAAACGAGTGTTTGCATTTTTGATGGTGCTAGAATTAGCGTTTATCATTGTTTCATCATAAGAAATTTTGTTTGAAATCTCAAACATTGGTGATTGACAACGTCTATGTATCTTTAAAGGACAACCAACTCTTTTTTTATTAATTTTTGCGTAATATTTAGTTATAGAATCGGCTAATTCTTGAATTGATAAATCAATTCTTAATAATTCATCTGCTTTTTTATTAGCAACTTTTTCGCCTTGTACCTCTTTAACTAAATTAATAATTGACTTTGGTAATGAAACTACTGGTTTAACTTGAAATGGATCTCCAACAATTAAATTTCTTTTGTTTCTTTCTATAAAACCTAATGCTGCAAAAGGTGAAGCTTGACCTGCTTCATCTATAATACCAATACCTAAAGAATCATTATCAAATTCTTTAAAATTGTTTCCAAAAGATGCAAAAGTGGTAGAAATGACCGGGAATATAAAATTTAATATATAAAATTGCTCTTTCTTTAAAGTTATTTGTTTTGAAGGTTCTAATGTTTTAGTTTCTTCATGACTTATAAAAAGTATTTGATACAAATTATGTTGCAAAATAAATTGCTTAATAATTTGCAATGATAAATAGAAAAGAGAAATTCTTTCCTTTTCTGTATTTTTAGTGTAAGGAAGAAACTCTTTTTCTTGAACTTCTTTTTTATTAATATCTTCTTCTTTTATATTTCATAAATTTGAGAATTTACTTGATGAACTAATCTCAATTTTATCTATTATTTTTTTTAATTTTTTTTCAAGTTTTAAGGTTTTTTTAGAATATTGCTTTTTAATTTTTTCTAAAAGAAAAGTAATTTTTTCACCAAAATATTTAATGTTTTCAATTTTTTTGTCATTTTTATTTTTAAATTGCTCTATAAAATACTTAAAAAAATAACTATCAACATCTTTCATTTGGTTTGCAATTCGCAAATCATTTGAAAGTTTTATTCATTTTTCATTTAACTTTATAAATTTGGGAATCTTTTTCTCCTCTCTTCTATTTTTTTCTAATGAGCTAGTAGGTGATTTAATTGCTTCAAACACTCATTTTTGTTTTTCTTTTTCTGCATTAATTGAAGAATAAGTTTCTCAAAATTTTCAAAAAATTTCATTGTTATCGTCTTTTAATTCTGGATCAACTTTTAATTCTGGATCAAAAAGTTTTTTATTTTTTTCATTAGCAAAAAAAGCATTTATTGGTTCTCTGTTTTGCTTGTTTCCTCAAGGTAATGAAATAGATCCTCAAAAATTATTTTTTTCTTGATTATTACTTTCTAATATTTCATAAATTTCTTTTATCAATCTTGAAAAATAGACGTCATTTTCATTATTAGAGAATAAGTTGGGTCATTCTTGTTCTTTTAAATCAAAAGGTTTTGGTCATTCTTTTGAAATATTTTCTACCGCTTTATTGTTATTGCTGGCGACGAGAATACCTAAACTTTTTAATTCATCAGGTAAAATTTCATATTCGTTCTTGCCTATCTGTATTGTTTTTAGCTTGTTTCTTCATTCATTTTTTGTATGAATCAATCATGCTTTTTCAAATATAACACCAGCAGCAATTTCTTTTAATAATGTAGTTTTTCCAGTTCCTGGGGGGCCATTAACCGAAAAAATTTTTTCATTTGTTTCTTTTAAAAATGCATTAACCGCCACATCTTGCATTAATGATAAATTATATTTGCTGGGTCATTTAACAAAAGGTCTTTCTATACAATTTGATAACTTCAAAATGTTTTTAAATTTAGTGATATCTATTCCTTCTCTATCTTTTTTACCTAAAATTAAATCTAAAATTTTGTCATCTTCAATATTTTTGTTACTATTTAGTCTATTTTTAATTTTTAAAATATCATTACTATAAAAATCTGTGTCCATAAAAAAACAAGGATGAAAAATTTTCTCTTGATCTTTTTCAGGATAAACAATTCTAATGTATCAGTGTCTATTATTGTTTTCGCTATCGTCTTTTTTTATTTTGAAAATTTCATCATTAATTTTTTCAAATTCTTTTTCAATAGATGTTAAAAGACTATCAATGTTTTCTAATTCAAAGTCTTGCACATTATTAAGTATATCTATAATAGATTGATTAATTTTTTCATTATTGTTTTCTTTATGTCTATTATCAAATGTATCTGTACTTATGGGGCTAAAAATTATTGGAGAATATACTTGGTTTTTTATACACACTTTTTTATTTTTATCGATTTCTAAAATAAAACTAAGAACAAATGTTTTTTCCATTTCTCCTAAATATTCATTTTCATTTTTATTTTTAACATAACCATTTATTGGTACATTACCTAAAACAAATTCAATATATAAATTTTCTTTTGCTATAGTAACTTTTTCTTTAAAATTTTCAAAATTGAAATTTGAAAATTCATTGCTCAATTCTTTTTTATTTGAAGTTTTAACAACTGGGACAGGATTATATTGATTATATTTTATTCACGAATCTAAAATACTACAAGCAAAGTCAATATCATTTTTTGTATACTTGGTTTTTTCCATATTTAAAATTATAGTTTATAAAACAAAATATGTTTTATAGCAAGCAATAGGAATTAAAAACCTTTCAATATTAAATTAACATTGAAAGGCAATTTATTACATTATTAATTATTTTGTAGAATTAGGTATTCTTGGTGGTATTTGTGCATTTGAAATAATCTCTTCAACACATTGTTTTTCTTTTTTGTTTGATGAATATTTTTTTAATAATTGTTCTTTGGTTCAAATCATATTTTTCTTGTATTCATTAGAAAAATTTTGATAATAAGTGTCGTTTTCAATAACTATATGTTTAGAAAAATCAAATTCTTCTTTTTCAGAAAGATTCAACATTCCTTTTAGTTTTTCAATATTAAATAACATTGTGTTTAAACTTATTGTTCTTGTAGAAGTTTTAGAATGTAAAAAATCTACTTTCTTGTTTTTTATAATTCTTGAAAAATGGAGCTTATTGTTTTTAATGTATGGCATTCAATAGAAAATATTGTCTTTCGAGTCTTCATATATTGGCACACCATATTCATCTTGTTTTTCAAAACCACCGACTAAATTTGTTCCTGTAAAAAATAAATATTTTTTATTCTCATCTAAAAAATGATTTTGCGAAAATTGCTTGACATTTTTGAAAAGATTGTAATGGTTAAATGAAGAAAAATTATCAAAATCAAAATCTTTTCCTTCATAATCTTTATCAGGTAATAATTTAGCAAAATCTTGAAATTTTGGTTGAAATTCGTTTATGTTTCCTTGCAACAAATCAGGTTTAAAGTTAAACAAAAAAGGATCTTTGTAAGAAGAAAGATAATACTTAAATCAAGAATACTTAGAATCTTGAATTGTTTGTTGTTTTTCATCTAGACCAATAATTCGTTTTGGTTCTCCTTCAACATTTTTGTCATATGAATTTATATTTTTGTTGTCATTAAATTCAATAGGTCATGAATTTGTTCTTTCAAAATATATGATTTCAGATTCTATTGTTTTTTCAGGTGAAATTTCTTGTTTTAAAAAATCATCATCAATAACTTTGATATTTACATTTTTGGATGAATTATCTTGATGGAAAATTAGCTGTTCATCAAATAATGAATAACTATTTAGATTAGAAATAATTTCTTTTCTTAATTCTTCTTTTGTTCTTGTTTTTGAGCAGCTAGCAGATATTAATGGAAAAATGACTAAAGGACATAATGATAAAAAACTATAAAGTATTCTTTTTTTCATTTTGACTCCTTTTTGTTTTATATCTTAATTATATTATTAAACGTTTTTAACCCATTTTATAGCGAGCTATAAAAATTAAAAAAAGACTTCTCGCAATTAAGAAAGTCTTTTAAGAATTTTATAGACCCATTTCGGTTAAGGTTTTAACTAATACACCTTGAGGAACTTCATCAATATCTGCGGTTCCAGCAATATCACAATGAACATATTCAACATCATTAGTAAATTCTTTTAAGAACATTGCTGCTGAACAAGAACCTGCTTGACCTGAAAGATCAGTGTTTTTCATATCTGCAACTTTTGAGTCTTTAATATTTTTCATAAAAGCATCATCAAAAGGCATTCTTCATAATAATTCATGTTGTGCTTCTGAAGCAGCTAAAATATCTTTTCACGCTTTGTCTGATGTAGCTCAAATTCCTGTGTAGGTTTGACCTAATGCAGAAACAATAGCACCTGTTAAAGTTGCGACATCAACTAATCTAGTAGCATGTAATTTGGTAGCTCCATAGTAAAGTCCATCAGCTAAAACTAATCTACCTTCAGCATCGGTGTTATTAATTTCAACTGTTTTGCCACTCATTGATTTTCAAACTGAATCAGGTAATGAAGCATCTCCATTAACTCTATTATCTGTAATACACATAATAGCTGCAACATTTTGTTTTCCTTTTAATTGAGCAATTGCTTTTACAGCAGAAGCTACAATTACTGAACCTGACATGTCAAATTTCATACCTAACATTGATCTAGAAGGTTTTAGTGAATAACCACCTGAATCAAAAGTTATACCTTTTCCAACATAAACGGTTTTTTCTTTTGAAGAAGGATTTCCATTATATTCAACTATAACAACTCTTGGTTCATAAACACTACCTCTATTTACAGATAGTAATAATCCCATTTTTTCTTTTTCAATGGCTGCTTTATCTAATACAGTAACTTTTAATCCTTTAACTTTTGAAAAATCTTTAACAATTTGTTCTGCTAAGTATTCTGAATTACAAATGTTTGGGGGGGTAACTTGTAAGTTTCTAGCAAAATTTTGTGCTTCTGAAATGATTTTTGCTTTTTCGAAAGCTGAAGTTAATTCATCAGTTAATTTTTCTACATAAGGAACTAATTCAAATCTTTGTTCTTTTTCTTCTGTTTTTGCATCATAAATATCAGCATTTACAAAGTTGTAAGCCTTAACAAAAGCATCAATAACTTCTGTTAATGTAAGTTTTTTATTTACAAAAGTTTTTAAATCAACTAAATAATTTCTTGGTGCTTCTACAACAAGTTTTTTAACTAATGCATAAAATTCATCATAGCCAAATTTTTCTTCTTTGTCTAAAAACACATATGCTTCGTTTTTGTCCAAAAATTCTGTGATTTTATTTGCTTTTTCAATCAAATTAGCTGGTAATTTTTCTTGTTTGTATATACCTTTTAAAACAACTTCTTTGGTTTTTGAAGTGGTAATATTTTTAATAAACATTTTTCCTCTTTCTAATAATGAAAAAAATATTATAAGCTTTGCTAATAATTAATGATTATATTAGTTTTTAAATTAAAAGTTTTTATATTATAATTATTTTTAATGACTAGGAGTATAGTTCAATGGTAGAACAACGGGCTTCAACCCCGTGTGTTGTGGGTTCGAGTCCTGCTACTCCTGCCATTTTTTTTATTAATTTTTTAAACCTTAGGAACCAAAAAAAGTAATAAAAAAAATGGGGCGGTTGACGGGGTTCGAACCCGCGAATGTCGGGACCACAACCCGATGTGTTAGACCGCTTCACCACAACCGCCACATAAATTTACTTTACTATTATAAAAGAATTTTAAATATAGTTAAGAAAATTTATTAATTTTAATTCCATTATTTTTACTTATTTAACTATAAATAAGTTAAATGCACATTAATTTTATTCTGTATACATTTCAAAATGTTTAATGATTGCTTCCTCTAATTTGTTCTTTCTTTCATTGCGTTTTTTAGCAGAATCGATATTAAATAAGGTATTGCGGAACGAAACAAAATTATTAAAAAAGTTCAAATACATTCAAACCAGAAATTTATCCAATTTTATTGCATTTGAACCTCATTTAATTTTTCAAAAATTTTTCAGATCAAAAATGATATGGTACATCGTGCAGGGTTCGAACCTGTGACCCGCTGGTTAAGAGCCAGCTGCTCTACCGACTGAGCTAACGATGCTCGTGATTTGCATTATTTATTATACAAGAAATAAACAACATTATTATTTTATAATTATAAAGTTTAGTAAAAGCAAAGTCAAAAGGATAAAATGAAATCACAAAAAAACAAGATAAATGTTAAGAAAATAATTTCTAAATTTGATTTGGAATTAGTTAACACTGACATTGAAAATTTAGATTACAAAGATATTAAGATGCCAGCGATTAAGCGTTTAGGTTTGGAATTGGCAAACGCTATTGAAAATGATAGGTATACACAAAACATAGTTTGTTGAGGAACTAGTGAATCTAAATACTTTGGAAAATTAGGGAAAGAAAAATCTATCCAAACCTTAGAAAGAGTTTTATCAATTAAACCTCCTTTATTGATTTTGTCAAATGGTATGGATGCTTTACCTAAAAAATGAATTTTATCTGTTGCTGATAAATATAGAATTCCTTTGGTTTTTGCTAACAATTCAACTGCTCAGATTTCAACTACAATTGGTACATATTTAAGTGATTCATTTTCAATAGAAGAACAAATTCATGGTTGTTTAACTATTGTTGGTGGAGTTGGGGTATTAATTGTTGGTGAATCAGGTGTTGGTAAATCTGAAGCTACTTTGGAATTAATCCAAAAAGGTCATTTATTTGTTGCTGATGATGCAGTTTTAATTAGACATTCAGGTGCTAGTTTTTTAGGTAGGTCACCTGAAATAACCAAAAACTTTCTAGAGGTTAGAGGTATCGGAATCATTGATGTTAAATATACTTACGGAATTAGATCGGTTATTGATACTGCAAGAGTTGATTTGGTTATTGAATTAGTAAATAAAGAAAAATTAAATACCTTAGACAGAATTGGTATGAATTATTTAAAATATAAAATATTAGATGGTTATGTTAATATGATTCAAATTCCTGTTAAAGACGGTTCTTCTGTTGGTTCGTTAATTGAAGCAGCTGTAAGTACATTCTTATCTAGAAAAGATGGAGTAGATATATTAAAAGAACTTTCAATTAGAAATCAAGAACCAAAAGGAGGAAACAATGATTAAACCTGCATGAGTGCCAGAAGCTGGAATTCCTTCAGGTTATCAAAAACCTTTATTTAACATTGGTAAATTTGAAGTTCAAACTTATTCATTAATGTTATTTTTAGGGATGATAGCAGCAATTACTACTGTTTTTATTTTTTGAAAAAGAGAAAAGTATAAATTCGAAATTTTATTAGGCTTTATTTTAATAACTATTCCTACCGCTATGATCGGGGCTCGTTTAGGTTATGTTATAGAAGCACTTTTATATAACCCAAGTGCTATTTCATGAAGCAACTGATATAAATCATGAGAAGGGGGATTAAGTATCCAAGGTGGTGTTCTTTTTGCTACCGCTTGTGATTTGATTTATGCTTATACTCAAAGAAAAAATATTGATGTTAGAAAAGCCGCTTCAATTATTATTCCTACCATTTTAATTGGACAAGTAATTGGTCGTTGAGGTAACTTTGCTAACCATGAGCTTTATGGAAAGATTGACTGAACAGGAAAATCATCATTAATTTTTGGAAAAACTTTTGCTTCAAATATGTTCATTACTGATGAACTTTCTACTGAATTAGGATTAGTTGGAGCATACAGATATCCATTGTTCTTATATGAAGGAATAGCAAACTTAATCGGATATATCATCATTGTTTGAGTAGTTAACTGACTTGGATTACTAAAACCTGGTTCTTCTGTTGGTTTATACTTTATTTGATATGGGGTGGTTCGTTTCACAATGGAACCATTCAGACAAGAAGCATTTAACTTGTATGTAATAACCTCAATTGTCTTTGTTATCATTGGTACCTTCTTACTTATTGCTTTTGAATTCTTGAACAAAGTTCACTATGTTAGAGAATGAAGAAAAGGCAGATTTGTTTATCAATATGCACATCCTGAACAATACTATGCATATGTAAATAGAACTAGCCTAAATAATTTATTTAAAATACATGAGAGAAAAAACAAAAAAATAGAAAAATCGATTTAATTTTGGGTGTTTTTTGACTTTTTGGCAAAGAACACTTTTTTATTTTATACAATATATGTATTAAGAAAGTGAGCAACAATGAATAAAAAACAAAGTTATGACGTAGTAATTATAGGTGCTGGACCTGCTGGTTTAAATGCTGCTTTATATGCTTCTAGAGCAAATTTAAAAGTAGCCATAATTGAAAAATATATGCCTGGAGGTAAAATTAGTCAAACTGCTAAAGTAGAAAACTGATTAGGGTCTACAACTATTGATGGTTTTGAATTAGCAAATCAAATGTTTAAACATGCTATGTCTTTTGGAACAGAATATATTAGCGGGAATGTAATTAATATTAAACATATTAATGATTTGGAACAACAAGTTATTTTAGAAGACAAAAGCACAATTGAAGCAAAAACCGTAATTATTGCTACTGGAATGAAAAATAGAGAACCTATTTTTATCAAAAACTATCAAAACTTTGTAAATAAAGGAGTTAGTTTTTGTGCTGTCTGTGATGGTCCTTTATTTAAAGATAAACCGGTGTTAGTTTTAGGTAGTGGTAATTCTGCGTTCGAAGAAGCTACTTATTTATCAAATTTTGTTTCTCACGTTACATTAATTACTAAAGATCAAAACTTTAGTGCTGAAAAGAAAATTGTTGATGACTTTTTAGTAAAGAAAAATATTACTTTGCTTGATGGGGCAAAAATTTTAGAACTTCAAGGTAGTGATTTTCTAGAAAAAGCCTTAATAGAAGATAAAAATAATAAAAAAATTGAATTACAAGTTAGTGCTCTATTCCCTTTTATTGGTCTTGTACCAGTTGCTGATTTTGCTAAAGATTTTGCTATTTTTGACCAAAAAGGTTTTATTGTTACAAATGAAGAAATGGAAACAAAAGTTCCCGGAATTTTTGCAATTGGAGATATAAGACAAAAAGAAATTAGGCAAATTGTAACTGCTGCAAATGATGGAGCAATTGCTGCTAAAAAAATTTCTGATAAATTAAATACTAAAAAATAAAATTCCTTATTTTCTAAAAAATGTAAAATTAAATAGTAAAAATAAAACAATTATGGAGCAAAATGAATAATTTAGATAAAAAAGCTATTGCTACAATGCGTGGTTTAGCAATAGATTCAATTAATATGGCTAAAGGTGGCCATTTAGGAATGGCTATTGGTGCTGCACCTATTACTTATTCTTTATATACAAAGATTTTGAATTTAAATCTTGAACAACCAAAATGAATAAATAGAGATAGATTTGTTCTTTCCGCAGGTCATGGTTCTATGTCAATTTATTCAATTATGAACTTGTTAGGTATCCTTTCAATAGATGATTTAAAAAAACATAAAACTTTTGGTTCAAAAACCCCTTCACATCCAGAAATAGAAAATTCATTCATTGAAGCTAGCACAGGTCCTTTAGGTCAAGGGATTGCAATGAGTGTTGGAATGGCAATTAGTCAAAAGTATTTAGCTAATCAATTTAACAAGCCTAATTATCCTATTTTCGATCATTATGTTTATGCTTTACATGGTGATGGATGTATTCAAGAAGGTGTTTCAGCAGAAGCATTACAACTTGCTGGAACTTTAAAATTAGATAAATTAATCATTATTCACGATTTCAACAATGCTCAAATTGATACTAAAAGTGAAGTGGTTAACAATATTGACACTTTAAAATACTTTGAAGCATTTAACTTTGCTACCTTTGAAGTTAAAGAACCTACTGTTGAAAATATTGTTGAAGCTATCAATAAAGCAAAAGCATCTAAAAAACCTTCTTATATAAAGGTTCATACCAAGATTGCTGAATTTACTCCAATGGAAAATTCACCAAAAGGTCATAACGGAACTTTAAATCCAGAACAAACTATTACCTTTAAAAAGAAAATGAATCTTGAAGAATTAACTCCTTTTGTTTATGATAAAAATGTTTATTCTTTTGTACAAGAATCATGAAAACAAAAAAATGAAGTTTATAAAACTTGAAAAACAATGTTTGATAAATATCAAAAAGACTTTCCACAAGAGTTTAAAAAATTACAAGCATTGAGCGAAAATAAATTCCAATATGATTTTGAACAAGTAAAAACTAATATAAAAAATGACAATCTAGCAATTAGAGATTATTTCGAACCTTATATTAAACACATTGAAAATAATTATTGAAATGTTGTTGGTGGTTCAGCAGATTTAGCTTCTGCTACTAAAATTAATTTTTCTAAAGCCATAACTGAAAATGGACAAGGAATTCATTATGGAATTAGAGAATTCGCAATGAGTGCTATTAATAATGGTATTTATTTAGACAATAATTTGAGAACAGTAGATTCTACATTCTTAGCATTTGCTGATTATGCTAAAGCAGCAATTCGTTTAGGTGCAATGATGCATATTCCTGCAATTCATTTTTACACTCATGATTCATATTTAATTGGTGGAGATGGTCCTACTCATCAACCTTTTGATCAAATTCCAATGTTGAGAGCAACGGCTAATGTTAGAGTTTATAGACCTTGCAATTTAGATGAAGTACATTATTCATTTACTAAAGCTTTTAGTGATTTAGCAAACCAAAGTATTATTGTTGGAACTAGACAAGCAGTAGAAACTGATAAAAAAATTGTTTTCAATAACGAAAAAGGTTATGGACAATATTTACAACACCAAGATTTTGATGTTACAATTCTTGCTTCTGGTTCAGAAGTAGATTTAGCATTAAAAATCGAATCTTATTTATTAAAACATAATAATATTAAAAGTCAAATAATTTCTGTACCTTGCTTACAAGAATTTATTAATAATGACAAGTTAATTAGAGAATTAAAAATAAATAAAAAACCAATTTTTGTAATCGAAGCAACTTCTGATAGTACTTGATTCAAATTAGCTAAGTATAATAAGTTATATACTCATTTAGCATTAACTTTTGGATACTCAGCAGATGGTTTAGAAGTATATAAAAGAAAAGGTTTTGGAGTTAAGAACCTAGCTTTAAAAATTGTTGATTTTTTAGAAAACATTGAAAAAAGTAAAAAGTATAAGGTAAAAAATGATAGAGCTCAAGAAAATAACTAAGAATGATGAAATTCTATTTGATATTGCTACAAAAGAATTTCTGAAAATAAAAATTTTAAATTTTGACAAGACTAAGTTTTTGCTTTACCATCCATTAAATAGATCTTTTACCAAAATTTGATTTATCCTAAAAGATGCTAACACTGCTACTATCATTAATGGATTAAAAAATGAAAAAGATTTAGAAGGTGTTGAACAGTTTTCAACCCTACCTGTTTATAAAGATACTTTTATCGAAATTAATTTAAACAATGTTTATGGAATCAAAAATCACAATTTTGAAGAAGTTAAAATTTTAGAAGTAACTAACGAAAATATCAGAATCAACAATAAAGCAACTTTTGTTAATGAAATGGAAATGAAGAAACTAAAAGAAGCTTATTATGATAAAGGTTCTTGACCTTTTTCTTCATATCCACAATATGCAGAAAATATGGTTTCACAGTTCAAGACCAAAGACTTCTTTATTTATGTGTTTAGAAATTGAAAAGTTACTCCTAAAAAAGATTGCTATGTAGTTGACTTAGAAACATTAAGCGCTTATAAAGTTGACACTGGCGAACAAATTACTTTTAAAGAATACTTATTAGTTTATAAAAGAACAATCAACATAGAAACGGAACAAGAAAAAGAAGATGAATAACATTAATTTAGAAAGAAAAACACAAGAATTACACGAAGCATTAGCTTACATTGTAAACAACCATATAACTAATTCAAATGTTGTTGGTCCTACAATTGTAGAAGTTAAATTAAGTGCTGATTTAAGTTATGCCAAAATTTTTGTAGTCTTTATTTCTAAACCTAAACTTGGTATCGAAGCATTAACAAATGCTAAAGGTTTTATTAAAACCAAATTAGCTAAAATGCTACAATGAAGAAAAGTTCCTGATTTAAATTTTGTTTATGATGAACTACCAGATAAAGCATCAAGAATTGACAAAATCTTAGACTCGCTAAAATAAAAACAAGGCTGCTTAAACAACCTTGTTTTTATATGGTGCTGATTATGAGGATCGAACTCATGTCTATTGATTACGAGTCAATTGCCTTACCACTAAGCGAAATCAGCATTTATATAATCTTACTTAATTTTTAGAAAAAATATTCTTTTTTTGTT
Source organism: Mycoplasmopsis hyopharyngis (assembly GCF_045276885.1). Classification (NCBI taxonomy): domain Bacteria; kingdom Bacillati; phylum Mycoplasmatota; order Mycoplasmoidales; family Metamycoplasmataceae; genus Mycoplasmopsis; species Mycoplasmopsis hyopharyngis. Next base: position 872,163 of record NZ_CP174164.1, read on the forward strand.
TTTAACCAATAAGAATATTTTTTTGTATCTTGCTATTTTATAGGTTAATAAGAAAAAATATATTTTAAAACTTAAAAATATTTTTTTGTAATTCTTTTTGTTTTTGTATTAAAATATATATGTGTGTGGTCGCGTAGCTCAGTAGGATAGAGCACAAGCCTTCTAAGCTTGTTGTCAGAGGTTCGAATCCTCTCGTGATCGCCATTTTTTTATACACATTTTTTGGAGAAGAACATCATGTCAAAATCTAAAATCCTTGTCATTAATGCTGGTAGTAGTTCTATCAAATTATCACTTTTTAACAAAGATGATTTAAGTTTAATTGCAAAAGGAGCTGCTGAAAAAATTACCTTAAAAGGTGGTTCAATAGTCATTAAATCTAATGGTCAAGAATTTACTAATAAAGTTGATTTATTAAACCACGAAGTTGCAATTAAAGAAATTTTAAAATTAATTGAACAACATAACATTATTGAAAAACCAGAAGAAATTGAATACATTGGTTTTAGAATTGTTAATGGTGGGCCATTTTTTAAACAAACTACTAAATTGACAGATGAAATTATTGAACATATGAATGACTTAATTATTTATGCACCTTTACATAATCCTGGTGCTATTCAAGCAATTAAGAGTTTTAAAAAAGTTATGCCTTTCGCAAAAATGTGTTTGGAATTTGATACTTCATTTCATTCAAGTATTCCTACAATTAATAATCTATATCCAATCCCTTATGAATTGAGCCAAAAGTACCATGTTAAAAAGTATGGTGCTCATGGGATTAGTCATGAATATATCACTTTAAAATTACAAGAAATTTTAAAGAAACAAACAGTTAATTTTGTTAATATGCACATTGGAAACGGTGCTTCAATTTGTGCAGTTAAAGATTCAAAATCTTTTGATACTTCTATGGGTTTGACTCCTTTAGCTGGTATTGCTATGGGAACAAGAAGTGGGGACATAGATCCTTCTATTCATCAATTTTTAATTAAACAAATGAATATTAGTATTGATGAATTAACTGATATTTTAAATACCAAATCTGGTTTATTAGGGCTTTCTAATGTATCTTCAGATATGAGAGACATAATTGAACAATGTCAAGCAAATAATGTGCAAGCACAATTAGCATTTGATATTTATATTTCTAAAATTGTTGATTATGTAGCAATGTATGCTAACAAATTAGAAAACAAACTTGATGCTTTAGTTTTTACTGCTGGAATTGGTGAAAATCAAAGTCAAGTTTGAGAACAAGTTATTAACAAATTAAAATTTAATGATATTTTATTAGATAAATCATCATTTAATTTAGCTTATGATGATTATAAAATGATTAGTGACAAAAAATCAAAAGTCAAAGTTTTTGTAATTAGAACTAATGAAGAATGATTAATTGCTAACAAAACACTTGCGATTTTCGAAAATAAAAAATAGATTTAAACAGTGTCTAAATCTATTTTTCTTATACTTTGTTATTCTTTATTTTCTTGTTTTGCTGCTTTTTCGTTTGCTAATCTATTCATTTGGTTTCATAAAGCATATTTTTTGAAATAAAGAATAATATTTCAAATAAATAATGTAAATGCTCCAAAGAATTGTGATAACAATCAACTCAAAGGACTTAAACGAGGTTTTTCTTGTTGTGCTATTACATATGAATTCATTTTGTTAAACAAAATATAACCTCAAATAATTCCAAAAATTCCAAAAGTTAATAATGTAAATATTAAAGCTAAAAGTGGATTCATTACTTTTTTGCCATGATCTTTACAAATTTGGTTTGTTTCTTTAACCAAAAAGAATAATTGAACAAATCCAAAAATCCCAAAAGTAATAAGGTTTAAAAGAAATGCTATTAAACCAGATCTTTTTGTCTTATACATTTTGCTCCTTTATTTATGAATTCTCTTTACATTTTAATTTTATTATTAAGTTCTGTAAATTTGTCAAAATTTTGTTTTCATTCTGTCCATACACAATTTGATACATATAAACTGACATATCTCCAAGCAAAATTAGTTGATCTTTTGCTCTTGAAACTGCTGTATATAACAATTTTCTTGTAAGCATAAATTCAAAATCTTTATAAATTGGCAAGATTACTGCTTTTGATTCTGAACCTTGAAACTTATGAACAGTAACCGCATAAGCTAAACTAATGTATTCTCTAAATTCTTCTTTTGTATATTCAATGAATTTATTGTTTGGAAATTCAATTGTAAAAATATTTTTTTCAAAAGAAACAATGTAACCAATTTCGCCATTAAAAACATTTTTTTCAGAAATATTTTTAAGTTGAATTATTTTATCACCTAAGTAATAATTAATTTTTATGTCTTTGAAATTAATTTCAAAAATAGGTTTTTGATTTTGCATCAACATTTGTTGAATTGCACTATTAACAGCAAAGATTCCTTTATTCCCTTTGTATGTAGGAATTAAAACAATAATGTCATCAACGCTATATTCTTGAATTAACTGATAATAAATATTTTTAATTTTAGGTATAAAACTTTCTGGAATTACATTAAAGTTTTTAACTGAATTAGCTTGAAAGTTAGGTATTTGTTGATTTAAAATTGAAAGATAATGCTCAACCAAATCTGGATTTTCGGTTCTAAAATTTTCAGTTAAAAAAGTTGTGCTAAACATTTTTGAATCACATAAATCTTGCAAAATATTTCCTGGTCCTATACAAGGTAATTGATTATAATCTCCTACAATAATTATTTTTTCTAAATTTTGGCAAGTAGTTAATAATAAATAAAAAATATTTACATTAACCATTGAAAACTCATCAATGATTAAAACTTTTGTATCTGGTGAATTTGAATTATAAACACTTAATATTCCTTCATCTTCATCACTTATTTTTAAAAAGCTATGAATTGTTCTAGCATTAACATTTATTTTTGAAGATAAAATAGTTGCTGCTCTTCCTGTTGGGGTTAGGATTTCAATTTGGCTTGATTTATATTCTAAAAGTAACTCATCATAAATATATTTGACTAAATGTGTTTTTCCTGTTCCTGGAAATCCAGAAATTATAGATACCGGTTTATTTATCGCGTTTTCAAAAGCTTGTCTTTGTAAAAGAGATAATTCTTGAATATTACTTTTTTTATTATTTATTACTTTCTTTTCACTAAGTTGTTTTAATCTTTTAAGAATATATTCTTCTTTTTCGAAAATAGATGTTAAGGTTAATAATCTTTCTTCTTCTGAAAAAATAATTAGTTTTCTTGTAATCATATCTTTGATTGTTTTAATAAACAAATCATCAGAAAACTTTGGGTATTTTCTTTTATAAATATTTTTAATTTCATTTATGCCTAATAAAGTGCTGTTATTCATTCATAACTCATTAAATGAAAAAATAACTACTGCTTCTGATCTATTAAAACCATACAAAGTATTTTCATCATCTAACTTCAATGCGAATTCATCAACTAAATCAAAAGGAACATTATATTTTAAATACAAGTTGTATGGATTTTCTTGTTTGAATTTTTCAACAAAGTTTTCTCTTACAGGAAAGATTTTGCAAAGTCTTTTATATAAACTGGTTAGTTTATTTTCAACAAAAAAACTCATATCATCATTTAAAAAATCTTCTATAAAGTTGTGAATTTTTTCTTTATTAGATGAATGTGCAAAAAAGTTTAAAAATGCTTCTTTGTCTTCTCTTATTAAATCTATAACAGCTTTATTAGTTTGCTTTTCTATCTTTTCTATTGTTTTTTGTCCAATACCAATTTTAAGATTTTGCAATAATTTACATAATTCATCATTAGTTTGTGGTTTAACTATTTTCAATTCATCAAGGTAATATGTATCAGGATATTTGGAGTTTTCTTTTAAAAAAACAGTAATTTCATAAGTGTCATTAAAATTAATTTCCAAATCGGTAAAGAAGATTTTGATTTGAGAATAATTTTCTGTTCGAAATAAAGCTACTGTATATTTTCAAGTAGGGGCGCCACCCGATAATATTCGAGAAAATTTACCAGTATATTTAATCTTATTATCTATTTTATCCATTTTATTTTCCTTGATTGTTTTCTTATTTTAAAATAATTTACTTAAAAACTTTTTCTTTAACAATTGCCCACCAGTTATTAGACCTTTATTAACAATAAAAAATACTTGTTGTG